>MLDA01000006.1 GCA_023896275.1 Kocuria rosea subsp. polaris
GCCGCCGCCTCGGCGGAACGCAGAATCTTCGTCGCCGATCCGGCCTCGCGGCGGGGCTCCGCCACGGCAGCGTCGAGCATATCGGCCGGCGCCGGCGCGCTCGCTCCCACCGTCTTGCGTTCTTCGGTGTCGGTCGCGTCCTGGGCGGAGTCGGCCGAGCGCCGCCCGCGACGGCTCTCGGTCAGCGGCAAGGCGGCGGTGTTCGTCGACTCCGCGCTTTTCGGAGCGTCCTCGGCACGAGGGCCCGTGGGCCGCGCGATCGGCTCGGTGGCCGCCTCGCTCGTGCTTCCGCTCTTCGCCTTCTCGCTCATGCAGTTCCTTTCGTGACGGGGAGGACTAGGCCGCGGTCGGCGGCAGAAGGACGGGGATGCCGTCGCGCACGGGGTAGGCGACACGTTCGCCGTCGTCGCCCGTCCGCGTCGAGACCAGCTCGTCGCCACGGCGTTCGAGTGCGGACCCGGTGACCGGGCAGCGCAGGATCTTGAGCAGATCAGCAGAAAGATGGGCCATGGTGCCAGTCTAGGTGCTGACGCGGCCGCGACGGCCGAGGGGCCGCCGCGCGGCGCGGTCGTTACTGGCTGGGATCGCGCAGCATGCGCAGTCGTGGCTTCGTCCCCGGCTGCGGCGTGGACTCGATGCCTGAGTCCGCCGGCGGTGTCAGCTGCTGGTCCGCGGCTCGGCGGCCCTCGCCATCAGCGTCGGCCGGCACCGTCGTCCGGACCGCGTCGTCCTCGCGGGCGGGCGCCTCGCCACGCTCACTGACCGCATCGGCGAGGGCGGAGAGGTCGTCGGAGGCCAGACGCGGGGCGTCGGGGATGTCGAGACGGAGCACGTTCCAGCCGCGCGGCACTGTGAGGCGGCCGGCGTGGACGGCGCAGAGGTCGTAGCAGTGCGGCTCCGCGTACGTGGCCAACGGGCCGAGCACCGCCGTGGAATCGGCGTACACGTACGTCAAAGTAGCGATGGCCGGCTGTTGGCAGCCCGAACGCGAACACAGACGATTTGATCCCACGAGCCCCCACCCTACCTGCAACCCGGCGCGGAACGGTGGAGCGGCACGGCCGGCGGGATAGGCTCGGAGCATGGGTTCATTCACGTTCGATTCCGGCCCCGAGCACCGCCCCTCGGGCGGGCGCGGGTTCCATCAGCGCCGCCGCAACCGGCACGGCCGCGGCATGCGCGGGCCGATGATGCCGCTCTCGCTGCCCGGCGCGCGCACGCGGCAGGACCGGTTCGAGGACCTCGTCGCCGAGTCCAGCATGCGGCTCGAGCAACTGCACGGCACCCGGATCGCTTCGATCCAGTTCATGGTCGCCTTCGCGCCCGACAAAGCCGGACTGGACCGGGCGACGGCGCGCGGCGAGGCGACGCCGCTGGGACGCAGCCTCCGCGTCGGTCCGCAATCGGTCGCGACGCCGGACGGTCAACGCTCCGTCGCCGGACAGCAGCAGGTCGTGCTCTATCGGCGGCCGATCGAGGAACTGTCGCCGTCGCCAGCGGAGCTGCCGGAACTTGTGCACGACGTGGTGATCGAGCTGGTTGCCGAGCTGCTGAACCTCAGCCCGGAGCAGGTCGATTCAACGTACGGCCGCAGCCACCTGCGCGGTCCCTAGCGGGTCACGTCCACGGCGATGCTCCGCTGGCCCTCGCTGGCCCGCGGAATCGACGGGGTCGAGATGCCGTTGTTCCTGGCCTGCACGCGCTGCGCGCCGTACACGGCTTCCCCCGCGGCATCGATGAGCAAGGCGACCGGTTCAGGATCAAGGTCGCGCACGTCGAAGAGCTCCGTCGCGGCGCCGTCGAGCTCGATCGTCTCGGCCTTGCCGATCCCGCCGTCGGCCGCGATCGGGCGGATCGTCACCTGGGACGCGCCGCCGGCCGACCCGAAGACGAGGTGCGTGCGCGCCGAGCGCGGCACGGCCAGCACGTGCTGGTTGCCCAGCCGGGTGGCTGAGGCCGCCCAGGCGAAGTCGAGGCCGCTGTCCTCGGTGCCGCGGACCGAGCGAGCCCCGGCGACAACCGTCTCGCTCGACTGCAGGGCCACCGTGTAGGTGCCCTCCTCGAGCTCGTCCAGCGGGATGGTCGTCACGGAATCCGCCGGCGCCTCCACACTCGCGCCACCGGGCACGTCGACCTCGCCGCTCGTGCGGAAGATCCGCACGTTGACCTCGGCGTCCCGCGATCCGGGGTTGGTGATCTGCAGTTCCGGCCGGGCGTCGGAGAGGTCGCCCGTGGGTTTCGGGGTGTTCGACTCGTTCTGCACGACGACGCCGGGCACCACTTGCGAGGCGCCTCCGGTCTCGCCCGGCTCGAGGTATTCCACGCCGCCGGGAGTGAGGCCACGCAGTACAGACTGCTGAACGACGGCGTTCACGGGTGCGCCAGTGGAACGCACACGCACGCTGACCGCGGGGTCCTCGGCGATGAAGCCGGCGAGCACGATGTTCTTGGTCTGGCCCGGCCCGAGCACGATGCCGCGCAGGTTGCCGGCATCGGCGCGGCCGGTGGAGCCGACGACGTCGAGGTCAACGGTCGCCGCGGAGGCCGAGGGGTTGGCGAGCATCAGCAGCGCGGTCCGGCCGACTTCGGTGGATGCGCCGGTGATCCACGCGTCATTCGACGGCGACCGACAGGAGGATGCGGCGAACCCGGCCAGGTCGCCGTCGTCGGCACGGTAGGTGCGGGACTGCCCCGCCAACGACTTGAGGCCGCCCAGCGGCTGCGCGCGCAGGACCGCCCATCCGGCGTCGCGAACGTCGTCCTGGACGGAGGCTTTCTGTCCGCTGTAGCCGTCGGCGCTCGCTCCCGATGCCTCGGCAGCCTCGGCCTCGTCCAGCTGCGGGGCGAGTCGCTTGATGCTCTCCCCCTCCAGCGTCGCCACGGCGCTACCGGGCAGCCGCTCTGCTGCGTCGCTGACCACAAGGGCGCGCAGGGAGGATTCAGCCGAATCCGATTCGGCCGCGAACTCCGGGTCGGTACCTTCCGCCGTGCTTCCCTCCACGACGCGGGGGGCCGGCGGGCACGAGAAGACGGCCTCGCCGGCCGGCACCTCGGACTGCGTGATGCCGAGGTCGCGCGCGGCGGTGGGCAAGCCGACGAACCCGGCGGCAGCGACTCCCCCACCCGTGCCGAGCACGAGCAGGGCGCCGACGGAGCCGGCGAGGATCTTCCGCATTCTGCGGCGGCGGGCCCGGCGGGCACGTCGGCTCTCGACCGCTCCGGCGCCGCGCTGGGCGGCCCGGCCGGTCGTCGGCTCTGGGGTGTCCGTCATCGCTGCTCCTTCGTCGTCGACTCCGGTACCGCCGGCTCGGCGCCTGCGGCGAGATGCTCGTCCTCAACCGCGTCGTCGTCCGGCTCCGCGTCCGGCTCGTCGGAGACATGGTCGCTCGTGCGCCAGCGCGGCTGCACGAGGGCCGCGCGGCGGCGGGCACGGACCGGCAGGACGAGCAGCAACGCAATGAGCAGGACGAGGCCCTGGACCGCCAGCACGGGCACCGCCCACGGGTTGGAGTACTGGATGGTCAAGCGACCGGCCTCGGCCGGCAGCTCGAAGGCCTGGGCCCAGCCGAGGGTTGTCGCTCGCAGCGGGCGCCCGTCGTAGGTCGCTGACCAGCCCGTGGCGGCGCGCTCGGCCAGGACGACGCGGCGCCCGTCGGAGCCCGCGGGCACGTCCTGGTCCAGCACCCGGGCCCGGTGGGAGGCGACCAGGTGCTCGGTCTGCAGGTCTGAGTCGACGACGCGTACGCGGGCCGTGAAGTCGCCGGACTCCTCGGATCCGCCGGCCTGGATGGGGTTGACGCGCCAGAGCCAGCCGGCGTCGGTCCGACCGACCGAGGCCAGGCCAGGGACGACGTCGATCTGGGAGGCGACGTAGTCTCCGGAGGAGTCCACGTTGGTGAGCACGATGTAGTCGACACCCAACGCGCTGAGGTCGCCACGCGGGTCGATCGCCTGGCCCGAGACAATTGCGGCGACGGTGCCCCGTAGGACCGTCGTTGCGTCGTCGTCCTGCTTGCGCTCCGCCTGCAGGACGGGGCCGAAGTAGCCGTCGGCCTCGGCGACCGCCGAGACGGAGTCGAGGGTCGAGCCCGCTCCCGAGGCCAGAGACGTCTGCACGACGCCGCCCTCGCTCTGGGTGACGACGAGCGTCCGGGACTCCGACGCGCTCCGTCCGCGGTCGGCGGCCGTTGCGGGCAGGCTGCGCGGCGTGGTCGCGGTCAGCTGCGGCTCGGCACCGTATCCGGCGCCGCCGGCGAGGAATCCCGCGCCGGCGATGAGGACGGAGACCGCCGCGAAGGCGGCCGCGATGCCGGCCCAGGCGCGTGCGGCCCGCCCCTCGCGTGTCTGGGCACGCAGGCCCGGCGCCTCGCCGAAGCGCAGGCGCCCCGCACCGACGGCGGCGGCCAGGAGCAACGCGAGGACGATGCCGGAGACGAACGGCCCGGTGAACGGGGTCACCGCCCGGCCCGAGTCGATGCTCGTGGCGATCAGTTGGGAGCCGACCGACCCGGCGAGGAGCAGCACGACGACGGCCAGCGCGCCGCGCGCGGTCCAGCCGGCGCGGTCCGGGCCCAGCGCGCCGACGACCGTGAAGGCGAGGGCGGGCAGCGCGACGAGAACGGCGGCGATGACAAGCCAGGGCACGCCCTCGGGCAGGGCGGCGAGCCCGGCCGACGGCACGGCGGTGTCCAGATTCACGGGGAAACCGAGCAGCTGCTGCCAGGACGGCGCGGCGTGGAACGCCTGCGGCACACCCGGGTCGGCGAAAAGCACCCGCAGGTTCGTGAACGCGGAGACGGCCAGACCCGCCACCATGGCGAGCGCCGGAACGGGGATCCACCAGAGGCTCTTGGCGCGCCGGCCGGCGGCCACGCCGACGACGGCGATCGCGAGGGTCGCAGGCAGCAGGAGCGCCGGCGCGGCGGCGACGACGAGCGCGAACGCCAGCCCGGCCCCGGCCGCGGCCGTCCACGAAATGGTTCCGGCGACGCCCGGGCGGCGTGCGGCGCGCGCGTCGTCGTCGTCGAGCGTTGCGAGGCCGCGGCGGCGGGCGCCGCCGATGCTACGGATCACGCCGAGCGCGACGAGCGGGGCCAGCACGTGCACGACGACGGCGCCGAGCCGGCCGCTGCCCAGCGCCACCTGGAGGGTGGGCGCGAGGGCGTAAGCGACGGCGCCGAAAAGGCGGATGCCGCGCGAGCCGGTTACGGCGCTGAGCGCGAGCCACGCGAAGAGCGCGGACAGCGGCATCGCGGCGAGCACGAAGACGGTCACGGCCGTGTTCGGGGCCGTGCCGCCGGCGGCGCCGATGAGGGTCAGGACGTAGTCGAAGGGGTCGGGCGCGCCCGGCGTGCCGCTGCCCGTGGCCTGCCACCAATCGGTCGCGTTGGCCCAGATCTCGCCGAACCGGGCGGAGAGCGGAAGCATCGACCCGTCGGTGAGCGCTTGCGCGCCGATGAGGTGGCGCAGACCGACGAGCGAGAGCCCGGCCGTAACGAGGACCGCGACCAGAGCGCTGACGGCGGCGCTCGTGCGGCTGGTGGTGGCGAGTTCGGCGAAGTCGTCGCGGTCATCGCCGGAGGGGTTGGAAGCCTCGCTGGCCGCGTTCGGTTCATCGGGTGCGGACTCCGGCTCGTGGCCAGCGAGCAGGTGACGGTGGTGCTCGCGCACGTCTCTCCGCCGGGTCATCAGGGAGGCGACCGCGGAGCGACGCTGCTTCCTGGTCCGCGCGGCCGAGCGACGGGAGGCGAACAGACTGACGGGCCGCAGGACGGCCAACAGGGACGCGCCGAGCTGGCCGACGCCGTGGCCCGGGTCCTTCGTGACGAGGCCCGACAGGAAGCGGCCGAGCCCGCCGAGGACGGCAAGGAGCGCAATGAACGGGACCAGCGGCAGGGGGGCGTGTTTGAGACGCAGGTACACCTGCGAACGGCGGGCAGCGAAGGGCCCGGTCAGCTGCTTGACGGCGTCGGAGACGTGGTACATCCGCGCCTGGGGCACCACGACGACGCGGTGGCCCGCGAGGCGGTTGCGCCAGCACAGGTCGAGGTCGTCGCCGACGCCGGGCAGGGCGCGGTCGAACCCGCCGAGCGCCGACCAGACGTCGCGGCGGATCAGGAGTCCAGCGGAGTTGACGGCGAAGGAGTCAGAGCGGCGGTCGTGCTGCCCCTGGTCGAGCTCTTCGGCCTCAATCATCGTCAGGCGTTCGCCGGCACGACTCATGGACAGGCCAACGTCGAGCAGGTGGCGCGGCCGATCGGCGTCGAGCTGCTTGCAGCCGGCGATCGTGACCGATGGGCTCGCCTCGACGGCGTCCAGGAGCTTCTCTAGGGCGTCCGTGGCGGGAGCGGAGTCGTCGTGGATCAGCCAGATCCACTCCGCTTCAGGTGCTCCGGTCGGCTCCGGCCCGGCGGCGAGGCCGGCGGCGACGGAGTGCCCGAACCCGTGTGCACCCGTCGAAACGATCGTCGCGTCGGCGGGCAGGTGGGCACGCAGCAGTTCGGCGGACTCGTCGCGGGAGGCGGCGTCGACGCCGATGAAACGGTCGACCGGGCGGGACTGGCCCGTCAGGGCCTCCAACGTGCGGGGAAGGAAAGCGGCACCGTCGCGCGTTGCAACGACGGCGGTTACGCGGAGGTGCTCGTAGATTAGACCGCTCGCTTCCGCAGCCGGCGGCGCTCGCGCTCGGAGAGCCCGCCCCAGATGCCGAAACGCTCGTCGTTGGACAGCGCGTATTCGAGGCACTCGGAACGCACGTTGCACGCCCCGCAGACCTTCTTGGCGTCGCGAGTCGAGCCGCCCTTCTCCGGGAAGAACGCTTCGGGGTCGGTCTGGGCGCAGAGGGCTTCGGTCTGCCAGCCGAGTTCGCCCTCATCCTCCTCGTAGCCGAGCAGGTTCAGCCAGAGGCCGCGCTCCGGCGCACCCTCGGTCTCCTTCTCGGCCGGCAGTTCGCGCACCGGTGCGACAAGGCCCTCGGCCGGTTCGACGGCGGGATCCTCCTCGGCGCTCTCGTGCGCGGCGAGGAAGGCGGTCGCCTGATCCTCGAGCTTGAGGTCCGAAGCCTCACGGAAGCGATCGGCCGCCGCGTCGTCTGCCGGATCGAGGAACCAATCGGCGGGCACCCCTCGGGAGCCGTAGTGCTTCGAGGCCTGCGCCTGGCTCGTATTGTGCTCGTTAATGCGTTCTGGTGTCCCCATTGTTGAGCCCTTCGACTTGCTGTTCGGCTGTACTTGCTTCTCGTATTCCGCCACCAGCGCGGTAGGCGCCTTGGCTCTCAACTCGAGTGCGAGTCATCTCGTGAGAACGTATGAGGGAAGCTCATGAGTGTTCCACGGGACTAATTACACTTGTGTAACTCGCCTTCCGTCAAGCGGGCAGGTGATTTTATAGACCAATCCACCGCGTGTCGTCGCACGCCACGCCGGGCGAAATCCCCGTCAGACCACGGAAGACTCTACTTCCGCGGATTCTCAGGGTTTTCACAGCATCACAAGGAGTTTGTCAATGTCGTCTCAGAACGGATCGTTACACGGTATCGAGTCGATCCTGGCTCCGCTGCGATCGAGCCCCTCTCCCCTGCTCATCTGGCACGGGCCGTCGGGCGAGCGCGTCGAGCTCTCTGGCCGCGTGTTCGACAACTGGGTCGCCAAATCCGCCAACCTCCTCTCCGAGGAGTACGACGCCGGCCCGGGGACGTGCGTCGCCTTCTCCGCGCCGGCGCACTGGAAGACCCTGGCGCTGGCCTTCGCGGCTTGGCAGCTGGGTGCCCGCGTCGTCGTCTCCAACGCGGAGGGAGCCTCCAACCTGGGCGCCGACGTCGTCGTCACGGACGCGCCCCAGACAGTTGAGGCCGACGAGATCCTGGCCGTTGCGCTCGGCTCGCTGGCCCTGAATTTCGGTGCCGAACTGCCGCCCGGCGCCCTCGACTACGCGGCAGAGGTGCGAAGCTTCGGCGACGTCGCCTTCCCGGAATCGGTCGCCGCCGGCGCCGAGGCGCTAACGACAGCGTCCGGAACGGTAACTTTCAGCGAGCTCGTCGCACCGGTCAGCGGGGACGGCGGAACGGCGGCCTTCGTCGCCGACGAACACGAGGCGGACGAGCCGGCGCTGGGCGCGGCCCTGCGCGCCGCCGTCGTTCAGTTCAGCCGTGGCGACGCGCTGGTCCTGTTTGGTCGCGGCGTCGAGGCGCGCGAGACGCTGCTCGCGCAGGAGCGCGCCGTGCGGCGGATCTAAGCGGAGCGGGCGGAGCTTTAGGCTCCCGGGCCCCGCGCGGGGCCGTCCACGACGAGCGCCTCCTGCTCGTGCTCGTGCGGGTGAAGCAGCTCGTGGTCGTGAGCGAACTCGGGTTCGGCGTCAAGCTCGGCGGTGAAGACCCAGAAGCGGTAAGCGAAGAAGCGGAAGATCGTGCCCAGGACCAGCCCGACGACGCTGCCGGCGATGAACAGGCTGGTCGTGTCCGTCAGGTGCAGCATGTACTTGGTCACCCACACGCACGCGGCGGCGATGCCGAGGCCGATCGCGTTCATGATCAGGAACATGACCAGCTCGCGGGCGATGTTGGCCTGGCGGCGGTGGCGGAACGTCCAGTAGCGGTTGGCACCCCAGGAGAAGAACGTGGCGACGACGCCGGCGACGATCTTGGCCTTGACCTCAGAACCCGCCATGTGCCCGGACATCAGCCAGAAGTAGATGCTGCTGTCCACCACGAAGGCGGCGGCACCGACCGTTCCGAACTTCATGACCTCGCGCCAGAGCATTGAGACGAGTCCTTGGACACGCTCGATGAGTCCGCTGAACATATTCCTCCACGCATTCGGTCGCCCCGCCGGCACCCGGACACGACGTCGAAACGCCGCGCCGGCCGGTAGGCACTTTAGGCGCCAGTCTAGGTGTGTCCGCTGCACGTTTACTGTGAATCCTGCCGGATTTCTCGGTGTCGTCCGTCACCGTACGGGCCGCGGCGGCCGCCTTCGGTAGGCTGGGCGGGTGAGTTTTCCTGTGATTGGCGTTGTTGGTGGCGGACAGCTGGCCCGAATGATGGCCCCGCAAGCTGTCCATCTTGGTTTCGATCTGCACGTTCTGGCCGAGGGCCCGGACGTGTCCGCGGTGAAGGCGGTGTCCTCCGCGCCCGTGGGTGACTACACGGACCTCGAGACGCTGCGCGCCTTCGCCCGCGGCAAGGACGTGGTCACCTTCGACCACGAGCACGTGCCGAACGAGCACCTGCAGACCCTGATCGACGAGGGCGTGAATGTCCAGCCGCGGCCGAGCGCGCTTGTCCACGCTCAGGACAAGCTGGTCATGCGCCGCGCGATCGAGGCCCTCGGACTGCCGAACCCGCGCTGGGCGGCCGTCGCCTCCGTAGCCGAACTCGTGGCGTTCGGAAACGAGGCCGGTTGGCCCGTCGTACTGAAGACCCCGCGCGGCGGCTACGACGGCAAGGGAGTACGCATCGTGGAAGGCCCCGCTGCCGCGGACGCGTGCGCCGACTGGTTCGACGCCGGCCGCTTCGACGCCCTGCTCGCCGAAGAGAAGGTCGACTTCTCTCGCGAGCTCTCCGCCATGGTGGCCCGCACCCCGGGCGGCGAGGCCCGTGCCTGGCCCGTCGTACACACGATTCAGGTCGACGGCGTCTGCGACGAGGTGATCGCCCCGGCGGCCGAGCTAGACCCGGCCGTCGAAGAGGCAGCCCGCGAAGCGGCGCTGACGATTGCCCGCGAGTTCGGCGTCACCGGCGCGATGGCCGCCGAGCTCTTCGAGACGCCCGGCCACGGCGCCGGATTCGTGATCAACGAGCTCGCCATGCGGCCGCACAACACCGGCCACTGGTCGATGGACGGCTGTGTGACCGGCCAGTTCGAGCAGCACCTGCGCGCCGTGCTGGACCTGCCCCTGGGAGATACGTCTCCGCTGGGCGGGACCACCGTGATGAAGAACTACCTCGGCGGCGCCAACGACGACCTCTACTCGATGTATCGCGCGGCCTTGGCCGCCGAACCGCGCGCCAAGGTCCACGCCTACGGCAAGTCCGTGCGGCCGGGCCGTAAGATCGGGCACGTCAACATCGTCGCCGAGCCCGGCGAGAGCGTCGCCTCCGTACGGGAGCGCGCGAACCGCGTCGCCGCCCTCATCCGAGACGGGCAGTAAGCGCCCGCCACCCCGTCGACCGGCCACCGTCACCACGGCCGGTCCAAGAACGAAGGAATGAGCATGAGCACCACGCAGCCACTGGTCGGCGTCGTCATGGGATCGGACTCCGACTGGCCGACGATGCGTCTGGCCGCCGAAGCCCTCGACGAGCTGGGCATCCCCTACGAGGCCGACGTCGTCTCTGCGCACCGCATGCCCGAGGACATGATCGCCTACGGCAAGGCCGCCCACGAGCGCGGACTGCGCGTGATCATCGCCGGCGCCGGCGGGGCCGCCCACCTGCCCGGCATGCTGGCCTCCGTGACACCCTTGCCCGTCATCGGCGTGCCCGTGCAGTTGAAGACCCTCGACGGCATGGATTCCCTGCTCTCGATCGTCCAGATGCCCGCGGGTGTCCCGGTGGCGACCGTCTCGATCAACGGCGCGCGCAACGCGGGGCTGCTCGCGGCCCGCATCCTGGCCTGCGGCGCGGGCGAGGAGGCGGCCGCCCTCCGCTCGAACCTCGTCGACTTCGCCGCCGGGCTGCGCCAGGTGGCCGCCGACAAGGGCGCCGCGCTGCGCGCGTCGATCGCCGAGCAGCGAGCGGGCGACGGGCGCTAGCCGAGAACCCATGCAGCCTTCGACGAATCAGAACCCCTCGAACCCCGGCGGCCGGCTCACCGACCCGGTCCGGCATCCCGAGCAGGCGCCCGCACCGGTCCGCACCAAGCGGGCGTTCTTCCTCCTGCTCCTGACGATCCTCGTACCCGGAGGTGCGCAGGTCGTCGCCGGCAACCGGCGCATCGGCCGCCGCGCCCTTGTCATCACCCTGACGTGCTGGACCCTGCTGATCCTGACGGTCGCCGTCTACGTGTTGGATCGGGCCATCCTGATCTCGTTGCTGGCCCGGCCTTCGGCCCAGCTCGCCCTCGCGATCTTCCTGCTCCTGCTGGCCATCGGGTGGGTCCTGCTCTTCATCAACACGATCGCGATCATCCGGCCCACTCTGCTCGCCCCGGGGGCGCGCGGGATCCTCGTCGGCGCCACCGTGCTGGCCCTCGTGTGCACCGCGGGCGCGCTCGGCTACGGTTCGTTCGTGCTCAACACGGGCCGCGACACGATCAAGAACGTCTTCGCCTCCGGCCCGGAAATGGAGCCGGCCGACGGACGCTACAACATCATGGTCATGGGCGGCGATGCCGGGGCCAACCGCGAGGGCCTGCGTCCCGACACCATGATGCTCTTCAGCGTCGATGCGAAGACCGGCAAGACCGCGATCATCTCCTTCCCCCGCAACTTCCAGAACGCGCAGTTCCCCGCAAACTCGCCGCTCGCGGACGTCTTCCCCACCGGATTCGACTGCGGCAACGAGTGCATCCTCAACGCCCTCTACCCGGTCGTGGAGGAAAGCTACGCGGACCTTTACCCGGAGGGCTCCAACGCGGGAGCCGAGGCGATGATGGACGCGGCGGAGGGCATCACCGGCGTCGAGGTCCAGGGCTACGTCCTCGTGGACATGGCAGGTTTCGAGACCTTCATCGACGCCATGGGAGGCGTCACGGTTCAATCCGGCGGGTGGGTGCCCTTCCGCGGCCCGCAGCGCGATGACATGTACGTGCGGACGCGCTGGTTCGAACCCGGGGAACTGAAGATGGACGGGTCCGAGGCCCTCTGGTTCGCCCGGTCCCGCTACTTCACGACCGACTACCACCGCATCCGCCGGCAGCAGTGTCTGCAGCAGGCCATGATCAAGCAGTTCAACCCGCAGACGGTCCTGACCCGATTCGGGGACATCATGTCCGCCGGAGAAGATCTCGTGGAGACCAACATCCCGCAGGACCAGCTCGGCAGCTTCCTGAACCTGGCCGACAAAGCCCGGGACAACCCGATGGAGCGCCTCACCCTCGGGGCACCGGACTTCGGGACGAGCTCGGACAGGTTCTCGACCTACCCGGACTTCGACCTGATCGAGGAGCGCGTAGACGAGCTCCTGCTCACGGCCTCCGGCGAGGCCCCCGAACCGACCCCACAGGAGAAGCCCGAGCCGAGCGACGACACCTCGGACGCCGGATCAAGCGGTTCCGGCGGGGACAGCAGCGACGGCGGCGCAGGCGGCGAAAGCCCCGACGCCGGTGGCACGGCCGGGTCCACCGAGTCGACGGACAAGCAGGACGACATCGAGGGCTGGGCGTCGGAGGCTCCGACGGCTCAGCCGGATGGCTCACCCATCACCGAGGACTACCTGATCTACCTCGAGCAGACCGGGCAGACCGGCCTGTTGGAGTTGATCGCCGGCGGCAACGACGAATGCACGACCTGACCGCACCACCCACCTCGAGGACCACCTCCCAGGAGGCGCCGTGTACCACCTAGAGAATATCGTCCGCGATTACGCGTGGGGCTCCACGGACCTCATCGCCGGACTGCTGGGGCGCGTGCCCTCAGGCGGACCGGAGGCCGAATTGTGGATCGGGGCGCACCCCGGCGCCCCGTCGCGCGTGCTGCGTCGGACCGAGGAACAGCACGACGGCGCCGTTCGCCTTGACGCTGTCATCGCCGCCGACCCCGTCGCGCATCTCGGCGACGAAGCGGGCGCCCGGTACGGGCGTCTGCCGTTCCTGGCCAAGGTGCTCGCGGCCGCCGCTCCCCTGTCCCTGCAGGTGCACCCGACCCTGGAGCGTGCCCGCGCCGGCTTCGCCGCCCAACAGGCCGCCGGGCTGGCAGCGGAGCACCCGGAAAGCAACTACAAAGACGACAACCACAAGCCGGAGATGCTGCTCGCACTCTCGGAGTTCACCGCGCTCTGCGGATTCCGCGAGCCGCGGGTCGCGGCGGCCCTCTTCGCGCAGCTCGCGGGCTCCGGCGCCCTCTCCGAGTCGGCCCGCGAGGCCGCGGAGCAGATCGGCGCCCTGCTCGGCGCCGACAACCTCCCCGGTGCCTTCACCGCCCTCCTAGGCGGCCGGACGCGCGAGGTCTCACCGCCGGTCCTAGACCTCGTCGTTCAGGCCCCTGCCGCTGTCGAACGCCTGCGGGCCGACGGGGAGCGGATCGATCCCGGGCTGGCCGAGCTGGGCGTCCTCAACGGGCACTACCCGGGCGATCCGGGGGTGCTGATCTCGCTGCTGCTGAACCATGTCACGCTCTCCCCCGGGCAGGCGATCGCGCTGCCGGCCGGCAACGTGCACGCGTACCTGCGCGGGCTCGGCATCGAGGTCATGGCCAGCTCGGACAACGTACTGCGCGGCGGGCTCACACCGAAACACGTCGACGTCGGTGAGCTGCTGGCCACGGTCGACTTCCGGCCGCTGCCGGTCCCGTTTGTCGAGCCCCTCGAAACGGAGTTCGGCCAGCGCATCTACCGGCCCGGATTCGAGGAGTTCGAGCTGCAGGTCCTCGAGGTGCGCGCCGGCTCCGACGTGCCAGTTGATCAGCGCGGCCCCGCCGTCGTGCTCGTGACCTCCGGCGCGCTCGTGCTGGACGCGCCGACCGGCGACATCCTCGTCTCCCGCGGCGAATCCGTGTTCCTGCCCGCAACATCGGCCCCCGTCGTCGCGCGCCTAGCGCAGAGCGCCCGCGCAACCCCCGGAGACGACGACGGCGGCAGCGCCACAGCCTACGCTGTGACCCTGCCGCCGCCGGTGCAGTAACCGCCCGCCTTAGCGGGTGTAGGGCTCCCACTTACGCGACTGGTGCTCACCGTCGACGAAGCGGATGGTGCCGGACTTCGAGCGCATCACGATCGACTGTGTGCGGATGGTGCTGTTCTTGTAGCGCACGCCGCGCAGCAGGTCACCATCGGTGATGCCGGTCGCCGCGAAGTAGCAGTTGTCGCTCGTAACCAGATCGGTGGTCGTCAACACGCGGTCCAGGTCGTGGCCGGCGTCGATGGCACGCTGCTTCTCGTCGTCGTCCTGTGGCCACAGGCGGCCCTGGATGACGCCACCGAGCGCGCGGATGGCGCACGCCGTCACGATACCCTCCGGGGTGCCGCCGACACCCATGAGGGCATCGACGCCCGTGTCCTCGCGGGTCGCGGCGATCGCGCCCGCGACGTCGCCATCGAGGATCGTCTTAGTGCGCGCTCCCGCTGCGCGAATCTCGTCAACCAGGCCCTGGTGGCGCGGGCGGTCCAGCACGCACACGGTGACCTGGCTGATCGGCTTGTTCTTGGCCTTCGCGATGAGGTGCAGGTTCTGCTTCACAGGCAGACGCAGGTCAACCATGTCGGCCGCCTCGGGCCCGGTGACGAGCTTGTCCATGTAGAACACCGACGACGGGTCGAACATCGAACCGCGCTCGGCGACGGCCAGCACGGAGATCGCGTTGTTGATGCCGAGGGCGGTCAGCCGGGTGCCGTCGACGGGATCGACGGCGACGTCGACCTCGGGCCCGCCGCCGTTGCCCACGTGCTCGCCGTTGAACAGCATCGGGGCTTCGTCCTTCTCACCCTCGCCGATGACGACGACGCCGTTGAAGTTCACCGTCGACAACAGCGACCGCATCGCGTCGACCGCGGCGCCGTCGGCCGCGTTCTTGTCCCCGAGACCCACCCACGGGCTCGAGGCGATGGCCGCCGCCTCGGTCACGCGCACCAGTTCGAGTGCGAGGTTGCGGTCCGGCTCGGCGTCGCCGAGGGAGAGTCGTGGGGACAATTGGGCGAAATTCGTGTCTTCAGTCACTACGGTCCTCGTCCTTGAGATGTATTCGCGGGCGCTCCCCGCGTTGTCGATCATATCGAGTGCGGCCCCCGCGTCGCCTCCGGGCGCGGGCATCCGTCACAATAGTTAAGTGAGCGACGAACAACTCCCCAAGCCGATCCTGACCGAATCCCAGGCCAAACGCGCCAACCAGTCCCTCAAGGGCATGGTGATCTCGGTGCTGCTCACCCTCGCGGTGGTGATCCCCGTGATGTTCATGAACCCGTTCAACCAAGGCAACAATTACGATCCCGACGTGGACGTCTCCGGCATCGCCGCGCAGGCGGGCCAGTCCGCGGACTTCACGCCGCTCGATGCGGACGTTCCCGCCGGCTGGTACCCGAACTTTGCGCGCTGGCAGTCCGGCGGCGCTGATGGGGTCGCCTATTGGGAGGTCGGCTATGTGACGGACGAGGAGGGTTTCGTCTGGCTCAAGCAGACCGACGCGGCGAACCCGACGTGGATCGCCCAGCACGCCGAGTCCGCGCCCGTGACGGGCGAGCGGCGCATCGGCGGGACGGTGTGGGAGGAGCGCTCGGTGCGTGACGGCGACGGCGCCCCGCACGTCACGCTCGTGGGAACCGTGGACGGGACCACCGTCCTGCTCGCCAGCGATTCGGGTCCAGAAACCCTCGAGGCCGCCGCTGTGGCCGTCCTCGCGGAGTAGCCACCGGTCACAGAACTCACGGCCCGGCCGTGACTGCCGCTAACCTGTGAGTCATGTCTGAAGTCAAGAATTCTGCGCTGACCCCTGCCGAAGCTTGGAAACTACTGCAGGAGGGTAACGCCCGTTTCGTGGTCGGCGAAACCGCCCACCCGAACCAGAACGCTGCGCGCCGCGACGAACTCGTCGACGCGCAGAACCCGTTCGCCGTCATCTTCGGCTGTTCCGACTCCCGGCTCGCCGCCGAGATCATCTTCGACGTCGGACTCGGCGACGTCTTCGTGGTCCGCACCGCCGGCCAGGTGATCGACCCGGCGGTTCTGGGATCGCTCGAATACTCGGTGGACGTCCTCAACGTTCCGCTCATCGTCATTCTGGGCCACGACTCCTGCGGGGCCGTGACGGCCGCAATCGACGCCTACCGAACCGGCGACATGCCGCCCGGCTACATCCGCAACCTCGTCGAGCGCATCACCCCGAGCGTCGTCGCCGCCCGCCGTCAGGACGTCAAGGACGTCAACAGCACGGTTGTCGAGCACGTGAAGCAGACCTCCACCCGGCTGCTCGAGATGTCCCGGAGCCTCAGCGAGGCCGTGGAGGAAGGCCGCACCGCGATCGCCGGCGTGACCTATCGCTTGGCCGAGGGCAAAGCCGAGCTGGTCTGCCAGCACGGCAGCGTGTGAGCTCGACGTCGTCCTTCCGTCGCAGTCGTCACACGTGACTATGGCCCAGCCCCTAGTCTGCGAGGTGGGGGCGGGGCTAACGTGGTGAGAATGACGACGAGTGAAAAGTACCGGATCGAACACGACACCATGGGTGAGGTCCGCGTGCCCGCGGACGCGCTCTACAAGGCGCAGACGCAGCGCGCCGTGGAGAACTTCCCCATCTCCGGCAAGCGGCTCGAACGCAAACACATCGAGGCCCTCGCGCGGGTGAAGAAGGCCGCGGCCGGCGCCAACGCCGCCCTCGGGGTCGTCGACCGCGACGTCGCCGACGCCATCATCGCCGCCGCCGACCGGGTCGCCGGCGGCGAGTTCGACGAGCACTTCCCCATCGATGTCTTCCAGACCGGCTCGGGCACGTCGTCGAACATGAATACCAACGAGGTCCTCGCCGAGCTGGCGACCCGCCACCTGGCCAACCACGGCAGCACTAAGACCGTGCACCCGAACGACCACGTGAACGCGTCGCAGTCTTCGAACGACGTGTTCCCGACGTCGGTGCATGTCGCTGCGACCAGTGCGCTGACCGCAGATCTCATCCCCGCCCTCGCCCACCTCGCTGCCTCACTCGAGCGCAAGGCCGAGGAGTTCGCGCACGTCGTGAAGTCCGGGCGCACCCACCTCATGGACGCGACCCCGGTCACGCTGGGCCAGGAGTTCGGCGGCTACGCGGCCCAGGTCCGCTACGGCATCGAGCGCATCGAGTCCGCGCTGCCGCGCGTCGCGGAGGTACCGCTCGGCGGAACCGCCGTCGGCACGGGAATCAACACCCCGCCAGGGTTCGCGGCCAAGGCCATCGCGCTGCTGGCCGAGGACACCGGCCTGCCAATCACCGAGGCCCGCAACCACTTCGAGGCCCAGGCCAACCGCGACGGCCTCATCGAGGCCTCGGGGCAGCTGCGCACGATCGCCTACTCCTTCATCAAGATCAACAACGACCTGCGCTGGATGGGTTCGGGGCCGAACACGGGCCTCGGCGAAATCGCGATCCCCGACCTGCAGCCGGGCAGCTCGATCATGCCGGGCAAGGTCAACCCGGTCATCAGCGAGGCAGCCATCCAGGTGGCCGCCCAGGTCATCGGCAATGACACCACGATCGCACTGTCCTCGACCAACGGCGCCTTCGAGCTGAACGTCGGCATCCCGGTGATGGCGGCGAACCTACTCGAATCGGTCCGCCTGCTGACAAACACTGCCCGGCTCATGGCCGATAAGATGATCGACGGGCTGAAGGCCAACGAGGAGCGGGCGCGCTTCCTCGCCGAGGCGAGCCCTTCCATCGTCACGCCCCTGAACAAGCTCATCGGCTACGAGAACGCAGCGGAGATCGCGAAGAAGGCGGTCGCCGAGTCGCTCACCGTCCGCGAGGCGACGATCGCCCTCGGCTACGTCGAGCGCGGCGAGCTCACCGAGCAGCAGCTCGACGAGGCCCTCGACGTCACCACCATGACGGGGCCTAACGCCTAGCGCCTACCCGACGAGCAGGGCGGCCGCGGTGCCGACGATCATGAACGGGCCGAACGGGATGGACGACTTCAAATTCGCCTTCTTCGTCAGGACGAGCACCATCGCGTAGAGGCCGCCGAGTAGGAACGAGGCGAACGTGCCGAGCAGCAGGTGCTGCCAACTGGCGAGGCCGAGGTACATACCGAGCACGCCGGCAAGCTTCACGTCCCCCATGCCCATACCCTTCGGCTGGATCAAGTGCAGCACCAGGTACAGGCCGAAGAGGATCCCGCCGCCGGCGAGCATCCGCCACGCATCGGAGCCCTGCCCGGCGAACAGGGCCGCCGACCCCATCAACCCGGCGGCCACCAAGTACCAGGGGCCCACGATCCTGTTGGGCAGCCGGTGGGTGCGGGCGTCGATGATCGCCAGGCGCGTGCCGAGGAAGACGAAGACAACGACGGCGAGCGCCAACAGCCACAAGGCCAGAGCGCTGGACGCGTACGCGGAGAACACGGAGACCATACTCATCACGCTACTGCACCGGCGGTGACGCCGCGGGCGCGAAGGTTTAGGCTGTGGATATGTCCCCCGATGCCGCTACCCCGAATGCTCTGGACGACGTGAACGTCCCGGGCGGCGACGCCACGCGGTTCCGCCGCCTCTGCCGCTCCTCGCCGTGGCGCTGGGAGGCGCTGCGCTTCAGCGTCGAATGGCGGGCCCCGCACGCGGCGGCCGACGACGTCGTACCCGTCCCCCGAGTGAACGCCTGGCTGCGCCGCCCGGACGCGCTGCGCGTCGAGTCCGACGACGCCCGCCTGCTGTTCAGTACGACCCAAATCAACGCGTCCAAGGATGCCTTCTACGTCACGGGATCGCGCTCGCCTTGGCTGCTGCCGCCGCGGCTCGTGGCGCCCGTCTACGACGACGAGGGGCTCGTGCAGCGCCGCCCCGAGGCCAAGTACGGCGACCCAGTCTTCGGCAACGGGCGCTGGGCGGCGATGCTGGACCCCGTGGAGCTGGCCGGCAACTCCGACGTGCCGGTCGATACCGCGTTCGAAAACGTCGTCGAGCTGCACGGGCTGGCCCCGGTCACGCACTTCGGACGCCCCGCGGTCGAGGCCGTGCTCACCCCGAACCGGTCCTTCGAACCGGCGCACGCGGGCCAGCCGCTCATCGGGCTGGGCACCCCCGCGCCGCGCACCCGCGTGCGCATCGACGCGGCGACGAGCGTCTGCGTCGAGGCCGAGGTGCTCGACGGCGAGGGCGCCGGGGCGGGGCATTCGCTGAGCATCCACGCCGTCGACGAGTACATGCTCGATGACCTGTTCGTCGAGCACTCGGTAGATCTGACGGACGTACGAGACCACATCCCGTGGGTGGTCGGCGAGTGGTAAAGGGGCACTGGCCGCTCTTCGACTTGGAGCTGAGGACGCCGCGGCTGCGTCTGCGGGTCATCCGCGATGAGGATCTCGAGCCGATGATCGAGGCCGCTCTCTCGGGCATCCACCCGCCCGAGCGCAACCCGTTCGCCTTCCCCTGGACGTCGGCGACCGCCGCCGAACTGCCGACCAACACGGCCGTACACGTGTGGCGCACCCGTGCCGCGACCGACCCGGACGCGTGGACGCTGCCCCTCGGGGCCTGGGCGGACGGCACATTCGTCGGCGTGCAGGACATCACGGCCACCGGTTTCCGGGCGCTGCGCTGCGTCGGCACCGGCTCCTGGCTGCGCTCCTCCGCGCAGGGCGCCGGGCTCGGCAAGGAGATGCGCGCGGCCGGGCTGGCGTACGCCTTCGACTACCTCGGGGCGACGGCGGCCGGGTCCGAGGCGGCCGCTTGGAACGAAGCCTCGCTCGGCGTCTCCCGTGCCCTCGGCTACACACCGAACGGGGTGCGCCGCGAGCTGTGGGGCGACCAGGTCGAGGACGTGCAGTACGTGCACGTGAGCCCGGAGACCTTTCGGCGCCCCAATTGGGAGCTCGGGGTCTCCGGCCACGACTCCGTCGCCGGGTTTCTGCGCCTGCCCTGACCGGACGGCTGGGCAGGCGCGGAACGTCAGGCCGACGGGCCCTCGAGCAACTCGGTGACGAGCGCAGCGATCGGCGAACGCTCGGACCGGGTGAGGGTGATGTGCCCGAAGAGCGGGTGCCCCTTGAGCGTCTCGACGACGGCGGCGACGCCGTCGTACCGTCCCACCCGCAGGTTGTCGCGCTGGGCGACGTCGTGCGTGAGCACGATCTTCGAGTTCTGGCCGATGCGGCTCATGACCGTCAACAGCACGTTCTTCTCGAGCGACTGGGCCTCGTCGACGATCACGAACGAGTCGTGCAGCGAGCGCCCGCGGATGTGGGTCAGCGGCAGCACCTCGAGGATGCCCCGTTCCATGACCTCCTCCATGACGTTCGGGCTGACGAGTGCGCCGAGCGTGTCGAAGACCGCCTGCGCCCAGGGATTCATCTTCTCGTTCTCGGATCCGGGCAGGTAGCCGAGTTCCTGGCCGCCGACCGCGTAGAGCGGGCGGAAGACCACGATCTTCTTGTGCTCGCGCCGCTCGAGCACCGCCTCGAGGCCGGCGCAGAGCGCGAGGGCCGACTTGCCGGTGCCGGCGCGTCCGCCGAGGGAAACGATCCCGACCTCCGGGTCCATGAGCAGGTCGATGGCCAGGCGCTGCTCCGCGGAGCGCCCGTGCACGCCGAAGACCTCCCGGTCCCCGCGCACGAGCCGCGTCAGGCCGTCATCGCCGACCCGGCCGAGCGCCGAACCACGGCTGGACTGAAGGACCAGGCCCGTGTTGGTCGGCATGACGGCGGCCTCGGCGATGTGGACGGCCTCCCCGCTGTAGAGGTCGTTCACGTCGTCGTCCACGACGGCGACGTCGGCGGTGCCGGTCCAGCCGGAATCGGCGACGAGCTCGTTGCGGTACTCATCGGCCTGCAGACCCATGGCCGAGGCCTTCACGCGCATCGGCAGGTCCTTGGAGACGACCGTGACGTCGCGGCCCTCGTCGGCGAAGTTCTTGGCGACGGCGAGGATCCGCGAGTCGTTGTCGGTGCCGCGGAACCCCACGGGCAAAACCTCGGTCGAGACGTGGTTGAGCTCGACGCGCAGGGACCCGCCGCCGGG
Source organism: Kocuria rosea subsp. polaris (assembly GCA_023896275.1). GTDB lineage: Bacteria > Actinomycetota > Actinomycetes > Actinomycetales > Micrococcaceae > Zhihengliuella > Zhihengliuella polaris_A. The sequence continues at coordinate 20,784 of MLDA01000006.1, forward strand.
CAGGTCGATCGGCTTGTCGAGCCCGCCGGAGCTCACGCGCATCTCGTCGAGCAGCCGCAGCGCCTGACGGGCGAAGTAGCCGATCTCACCGTCGTGCCGCTTCTTCTCGAGCTCCGCGATGACCACGATCGGGACGATCACCTCGTGTTCGGCGAAGCGCAGAAGCGCTTTCGGATCGGAAATCATGACCGACGTGTCGAGCACGTACGACTTGGTGCCGACGCTCTGGCGTTCGGCGACCGAGGCGGCCTCGGCCGCAGCCGCGAGCGGCCCGGTCATCGGATCCGACGCGCCCTGATCCCGGACTTCCCCATCCGGCATCGTGCGCTCGTTCGTGGTTTCAGTCTCTGCAGCCACAGTCACTCCCCATCTCTCGCCCGCCGAGGGGCGCGAGGCCTCCGGCGGCTTGGTTCGGGTTCGCCGGGCGGCCGTGAGGCCGGGACCGGCCTCCCTGGAGTGCTGAGCAAGATGCTGATGATCGGGCTCTTTCAGGTGGCGTTTCCGGTGGGCGGCGGTTTACCGTCCTGAGGCCCACGCTAATCCCATGGTTGTAATTTGCCTAGGGCTAGCTACCGTTTCGACCGTGAATTCCGCGTAAACGCACAACGACGGCCGGGTCTTCAGGAACCGAAGCGGCGCTGGCGGCGCGCGTAGTCGCGCAGGGCCCGCAGGAAATCGACCTTGCGGAAGTCGGGCCAGAGGGCCTCGCAGAAGTAGAACTCGCTGTAGGCGCTCTGCCACGTCATGAAGCCGGAGAGGCGCTGCTCGCCCGAGGTGCGGATGACAAGGTCGGGGTCCGGCTGGCCGCGCGTGTAGAGGTAGCGGGAGATGTCGTCGATCACGAGCGCGTCGGCGATCTCTTCGGCGCTGCGGCCGGCGGCCGCCTCGGTGCGTACGTGCTCCCTGATCGCGTCGACGATCTCCCGGCGCCCGCCGTAGCCGACCGCCATGTTGACGACGAGCCCACCCGCGCCATGCGTGCGGTCCGCTAGGTCACACAGCTTGTCCGCGAGGTAGTCGGGCAGCAGCTCGAGCGCGCCGACAGGGTGGACGCGGCGGCTCGGGTTCTCCCCCAGCCGGTCCAGCAGGTTCGCGATGATCGAGACCAGCGTCTCGAGCTCCGCGGTCGAGCGCTTCATGTTGTCGGTCGAGAGCATGTACAGCGTGACGTTGCGTATGCCAAGATCGTCGCACCAGTCCAGGAACTGCAGGATGTTGTCGGCTCCGGCCTGGTGGCCGTGCGACGTCGGTGCCCCGGCCAGCTTGGCCCACCGGCGGTTGCCGTCGACCATCATCCCGATGTGGGCGGGCAACTTGTCGGCAGGGAGTTCGCGGGTGAGGAACTTCGTCAGCCGTCGTTCGTAGTAACGGTAGAGGACCGCTGGCAGTTTCACGGCGCCTCCTTCCGTCACCTCGCGCCCGTGGTGCACCCTCATACGCTACCGCCTCCGGGGCCCCGATCCGCGTCACACCCTGATCGAGACGCGCACCACAGATTGTTACCAGCTAGTAAGTTAGGCTCGATGCATGCAGAACACCGCCCCCGCCGGCCGACCGCTGAGCACGGCGTCCGCCCGCCGGCTCCGCAACCGGCTGAAGATCCAGCGGAGCAACCTCGATGAGTTCAAGCCGCGTCTGCGCGGCTGGATCCATGCGGCCATGGTCCCGATCGCGCTCGTGGCCGGCATCGTGCTCATCGCCCTCGCCCCGGGCACCCTCGGCAAGGCCACAACCTCGATCTACGCCCTCACGGGCCTGCTGCTGTTCTCCGTCTCGGCGGTCTACCACCGCGGCAACTGGTCGCCGAAGGTCAGGCTGGTCCTGAAGCGGCTGGACCACACCAACATCATGCTCATCATCGCCGGCAGCTACACTCCGCTGGCGGCCTTCCTGCTCCCCCAGGACAAGGCGACCTGGCTGCTTGCCGGCGTCTGGTCGGGCGCGTTGGCCGGCATCGCCTTCCGGCTGTTCTTCACCCACGCGCCGCGCTGGCTCTACGTGCCGGTCTACATCCTGCTCGGGCTGGCGTCCCTGATCTTCATCGGCGACTTCTTCGCCGCGTCAGTTCCGGCCGCCGTGCTCGTCTGCGCCGGCGGCGCCGCCTACATCGCCGGCGCCGTCTTCTACGCGCTCAAGCGCCCCAACCTGCATCTGGAGTGGTTCGGCTTCCACGAACTCTTCCACGCGTTCACGGTCGGCGGCTTCGTCTGCCACTACATCGCGATCATGATCGCGGTCGTCGGCGCATAGCCGTCTCCAGCGCGGCCGCGTCGCCCACCGGCGCCGCGCACACGTGTGAGCGGCACAGATAAGCGCGGAGGCCGCCGTCGTCGCCGGGCGTCTTGCCCCGCACCAGCGCGGGCGCGTCCCGCGACTCGGGTACGACGTCGACGCCCGCCTCGAGCGCGATCACCCCGCCCCGCACCGCGAGACGAAGGCACGCCGCCCGTTCGGCGGCGGTGCCGCCGGCCACGGCGAGGCTCGCGTCCCGCTCGGCGCGGACGGCCGCCGCGAGTGCCGTACCAAACTGCGCCGGGGCCTTGGCGCCCACGCGCCGCACGTGGTCGACGAGCTCGCCGGCGCGCCGGACCTTCGCCGGTTCCGCCTCGAACCCGCCCTGGTTCAGCAGGGCCGTGGCGTACAGCGCGAGCGCGCTCGGCGTCGCCGAATCCAGTCCCTCCATCGGGGCCCGGCCACCGCGGGCCGCTGAGAGCAGCTCGGTCATCGGGGCGTCGCGCGCCTCCCCACCGGCGGCCAGCCCAAAGCGGCCTTCGGCCGCGGCCAGCACCTCACCCGCGCGCCGCACCCACTCGCCTGGTGAGGAACCGGCCTCCAGCTCCGCCCCGCCCGACGCATCCGGCCTGGTCCCTTGCCGCGGCACGTGCCCCGCGGCCGTCGCGAGCGCCTGAAAGCCGAGCGCGACTCCCGCATAGTCCTCGAGCAGGCCGCCGCCGGGGCGGTAGGCCAGCCGGGCCAGGGCGGCGTCGGCGACGCTGAAGTGATCACGCCAGAGGTACTCGCCCAACCGCGCGGAGAGGTCCAGCATCTCCGGTTCCTCGAGCAGCAGCCCGGCCTCGGCCAGCGCCCGCACGGCAAGCCCGTTCCAGCCGGCAACGACCTTCTCGTCGCGGCGCGGCTGGGCCCGTCCTGCCCGCACCTCTTGCAGCGCCGGCACAACGGCGTCCCACGCCCTCCACTGCGCGGCGTCGGGGACGCGGGCGAAGGCCACGGTGACCTGGACGTCGTCGTACCCGAGGGCGTCGACGCGCCCCGCCGGCGCCGCAGGCTCCTCGGGCGAGCGGCCGGCGAGCAACGGTTCGAGCGTCTCCCAGACTCCGGCGGCCGTACCGACCTCGCGCAGCTCGGCACGGCTGAACAGGTAGGTGGCACCCTCGACGTGGGAGCCGTCATCCATCACGGTGTCCGCATCGAGCGAGGAGGCCAGGCCGGCCGCTTGCCCGTCCGCATCCGTCAGCAACAATTCTCGGCGCATCCAGTCCGCGGTGCCGCTCGCGAGCCGGGCCCCGAGATCCCGCTGGCCCGGATCGTCGGAGAGCACGGCGAACCGGGCGGCGTGGCGCAGCAGCTGGGCGTTGTCGTACAGCATCTTCTCGAAGTGCGGCACACGCCAGGCGGCGTCGACGCAGTAGCGGGCGAAGCCGCCGCCGACGTGGTCGACGAGGGCGCCGGCGGCCATCGCCTCGAACGTGCGTCCGGCGAGGTCCAGGGCCTCGGGATGCTCCCCTGCGGAGGCGAGTTCGAGCAGGTAGTCGAGGGTCGACGACGGCGGGAACTTCGGTGCCGGCCCGAACCCACCGGTGGGGTCCTCGTCGGCTGCGAGCCGGGCGAGCACGGCGGCGTGCACGGTTTCGAGCGTTCCGGGGGCCCCGTCGTCGTGCGGGGTTGAGAGGCCGAGCAGGTCGCGCTGGGCGTCGGCCATGTCGCCGAGATGCGCGGCGAGGTGGCCGGCTTGCTCCTCGACGGAGGTGCGGCGCTGGCTCCAGGCCTCGTTCACGCCGGCGAGGACCTGCCCGAAGGACGGCAGGCCGTGGCGCGGGGCGGGCGGGAAGTAGGTGCCGGCATGGAAGGTGCGGCCATCGGGCAGCGCGAACACGCTCATGGGCCAACCGCCTTGGCCGGTGAGGGTCTGGGTGGCGGCCATGTAGACGGCGTCGACGTCGGGGTGCTCCTCGCGGTCGACCTTGATCGCGACGAAGTTCCGGTTGAGGTAGTCGGCGATCGTCGTATCGTCGAAGCTCTCGGCGGACATGACGTGGCACCAGTGGCAGGCGGCGTAGCCGACGGAGAGGAAGACGGGCACGTCACGACGGGAGGCCTCGGCGAACGCTTCCGGCCCGTACTGCCACCAGTCCACGCTCTGATGGGCGTGCTGGAGCAGGTAGGCCGAATGCGCGTCCGCTAGTCGATTCGTCATGCCATCACCTCGTCTTCCTGCTCTCGTCACCGTCCCATCGACTCTACGCCGACGGCCACATTCCTTCGAGCCCAGCAAGCTAGGATGAGGCGGTCGTTGGTAGGAAGGGGACGGGGTGGAGATCGAATCCGTCGAGGTTTGGTCCGGGTCATTCGATCGCACCGTGACCGCGTACCGCTACCGGAGCGCGGACTATCGCATCACGTGCCACCGGAAGTTTCCCTGGCTCCAAAGTTGGGACGTCACGTTCCGCTCGGGCCGGGTCGTACGTGGTTCTCGTCTCCACCACCCACTCCGTGCCCCGGATCCGCTGCTTCCGGACGCACCCTGCGGTACCCGTGCGACCTTTGACTTCCTCGTAGATCGTGTCCAGGACTTGGCAAGATTGGAGGGTGCGGCGACGCTTGAGGGACCCTCCGGACTGTTGCGCCTTACGGGTTTCGAATGGATGGCCCGGGACGCGGATACGCGCGGATTCGCGAGAGCCGAGAAAGAGGCTGTGGATCCCGGAGGGGCACCGTCGGTGCTTGGGTTCGTCGAGGTCCTAGACGGGGAAACGGAAAAGACACTCGGGCTGGACGGCCCGCCCTCGGTGTACTACCAGTACTGCGTCGACGGCGTCATGCTGCCAGAATTCCTCAACGATCGCGAGGACGTGGTCGGGCCCACCGAGCGCGAAACCCTGCTGCGGATCGCATCCCCGGAGACGACGTCGCAACAACTCTCCGCGCTCCTGGGCGAGACCGAACACGAGTTGCGACGCGATCCGTGGCTGCTCTATTGCGCCTGCGGCGATCCCGGGTGCGGAGGAATCAGCGTACGCGTCACACGGCGTGACCACCGTGTCCTGTGGAGCAACTTCGCTTGGGCCGTCCATTACTCCGACGATGATTACTTCGGTGAATACCTTCAACCGCAACGGGTCATCGCATTCGACGCAGACCAGTACGACGCCGCAATCCGGGCCGCATCCGATGAGCTGCTCAAGGACTGACGGTTATGACCCGCAGCTAGCCGTCCGATGCGCTCGGACACCGGCTAGGAGCGCGGGGGCTGCCCCTGCTCGCCAGTGGCTTCCGCGTCGGCGCCGGCAGCGTTGTCGGCCTCCGGGTCGTACTGCCCGTACTGCTTGCCCTTGTCCATAAGGTCGCTTTGACGCTGCTGCGCCTCGCCCTGATAGCGGACACGACGGATGCGGCGCACCATGTCGCGGATCAAGAAGATGACGGCGACGACCATGAAGGCCGTCGCGACGAACCCGACGAAGCCAGGTCCGATCGAGCGGGCGGCGTCACCGGTAGGCGCCTCCATTAGGGACGGATCGGCCGAGGCCAGGACCAGCATGAAGTTCACGGAATTGCTCACACTTTCTTTGCAGGGCGCGGGGCGGGGGCCGACGTCGAGAGACCCCACACCATTCTACGCCCGCAGTTCTACTTCACGTCGAAGTGGCTTCGGCTAGCGCAGTCCCTCGAAGAGATCGGACTCAGGCGCATCGTCGGCGAGCTCGTAACCCGGAATCCGACTCTGGGCCAACGTGAAGTCCTCCCACGGGTAATGCAGGCCGGCAACCTCGTTGGGAACGGCGAAGAAGAACCCGTCGGGGTCGATCTGCGTGCGGTGGGACCGCAGCGCGGTATCCCGCGTGTCGAAGAATTTGCCGGCGTACACCTTCGTCGTCGTCGGGTGGCTCTTGACCCAGCTGAACAGCTGGTGATCGGGGTTCTCCTCGAGGAACTTCACGCGCTCGGCGAAGGGGGACTCCAGGTTCGCGTCGAGCATGCCGCGGTGCAGGGTCAGGAAGCGATCTGGCGAGAACCCGCGGTCGTAGTAGATCTTCGAGACGCTCCACGGCTCACCCAGCTCGGGGCGGAACTCCGGGTCGGCCGCGGCCTCGAACGCAAAGACGGACACGTTGTGGCACTGGATGTGGTCCGGGTGCGGGTAGCCGCCGTTCTCGTCGTACGTCGTCATGACCTGCGGCTTGAACTCGCGGATCAGCTTCACCAGGGGCGCCGCTGCCCGCTCGACGGGCTGCAACGCGAAGCACCCCGGCGGAAGCGGGGGCAAGGGTTCACCCTCGGGCAGACCCGAGTCGACGTAGCCGATCCACCGGTGCTCGATGCCGATCGCGGCCGCCGCCTCCGCCATCTCCATGCGCCGGACGCCGGGCAGGTCGCGGTGGGCGTGGGCGAGTTCGCCGACTGCCGCGTTGAGGATGTCACCGCGCTCGCCGCCGGTGCAGGATGCGACCATGACGCGGGCTCCCGCGGCGAGGTAGGCGGCCATCGTGGCCGCACCCTTACTCGACTCGTCGTCCGGGTGCGCATGCACCGCAAGGAGCCGAAGCCCCGTCGAGTCTGGGACTGGGATTTTCCGAGAATTGTCCACGCGTGTGCGTCTCCCTCAAACCATGTTCGTCGATACGCCGCCGGCGTCGACGGGTGACGCGCGGCTTGCGCGACACCCTCCTACCCTCCGACAACGTAAACTGGTGCCGATGACTTCCCGATCCTCCGAAAACGCGACGACCGCGCCCGATGGGGCCGGATCCACCGATCCGTCCCCCAGCCTAGCCAATCGCTATGGCGCCCCCAAGCGGCCCATGGGCCGGCGCCTGAAAATCGGGCTGGGCGCGGGCGCTCTCGTGGTCGGCGTCGGGCTGGCGGCCTGGGCCGGGATCGCCAACACCCACCAGATCAATTACGACGACGTCGCGTTCCAGATCGAGTCCGAGACCACCGCCCAGGTGACCTTCCACGTCGAGAAGAACGCGGCCGACGTCGTGCAGTGCGGGGTGCAGGTGCTGGACGATACGTACGCCGTCGTCGGCTGGAAGACCGTGACGTTCGAGGCCAGCGGCGAGAGCGGGCGAGAATCGACGCGGCGCACCGTCGAGGTGCGCACGGAATACCTCGGCGTCTCGGGTAACGTTGGCGACTGCTGGTCGCTGTAGCGAACAAGGCGCCGCTGAAAACCGCGGACTGTAACCACAGCTGACGGCCGACGCACGTTTGTCCCGTTTTCGACACGGTGACGCCGCGTTCTTTGGGACTTTCCCCGTATCTGGCTAAGATACTTCGAATGACTCACGGATATTTTCCGTGATCCATGACATACCAAGGAGAGACACGTGTCTACGAACAACGAAGCCGCAGTGTGGCTCACCCAGGAGGCTTTCGACCGCCTCAGCGCTGAGCTCGAGCACCTGCAGGGTCCGGGCCGCCAGGAGATCGTGGACCGCATCGAGCAGGCGCGTTCCGAAGGCGACCTCAAGGAGAACGGCGGCTACCACGCGGCTCGCGAGGAGCAGTCCAAGGCCGAGGGTCGCATTCTGTACCTGAAGGACCTGCTCGAGAAGGCGCACGTCGGCGAGTCGCCAGCGAACGACGGCACCGTCGAACCCGGCACGCTCGTCGAGGCGATCATCGCCGGCGACAAGACCACCTTCCTGCTCGGCAGCCGCGAGGTGGCTGGAGACACGGACCTCGAGGTCTACAGCGAGAAGTCCCCGATCGGCGCCGCAGTGCACGGCAAGAAGATCGGCGACAAGCTCTCCTACCAGGCGCCGAACGGCCGCAAGATCGAGGTCGAGATCCTCGGTGCCAAGCCGTTCACCGGCTAGCCTCCGCGCACCTCAGCAGCACGACGGCGGGGCGGTCACCTTTCACAGGTGGCCGCCCCGCCGTCGTTGGTGCCGCCCGCTAGAGCTTGACGATGACCGGCTGGAAGCCCTCGGCCCGCAAGTTGTTGAGCACCGTCTCCGAGTGCACGTGCCCCTTGGTCTCCATGTCGATCGTGATGGCGACGTCGCCCATCGACAGCGAACCGCCGATGCGGGTGTGGTCCACGCGCGTGACATTCGCATCCGACTCCGCGATGACGCGGGAGATGGTCGCGAGCTCGCCCGCACGATCGTCGAGCATCATCCGGACCGTCAGGTAGCGGCCGGCCACTGACAGGCCGCGCTGAATGACCTTGAGCATGAGCAGCGGATCGATGTTGCCGCCCGAGAGGATCACGGCCGTCTTCTTGGAGTCGATGCCGGCTTCGGCCAGCTTGCCCTCGAGGATCGCGGCCACACCGACGGCGCCAGCCGGCTCGACAACGAGCTTCGAGCGCTCGAGCAGGAAGACAAGCGCCTGGGCAAGCGAGTCCTCGGAGACCGTGACGACGTCGTCGACCAGCTCCTTGATGATCTGGAAGGGCAGTTGGCCCGGCGTGCCCACGGCGATGCCGTCAGCGATCGTGGAGACCTTCTCGAGCGGGACGAGCGCGTCGGCGGCGAGCGAGGGCGGGTACGCCGCCGCGTTCTCGGCTTGCACACCCACGACCCGGATCTCGCGGCCGAGCTCGCGGGCCTTGGCCTTCACGGCCGTCGCGACGCCCGCGAGCAGCCCGCCGCCGCCCACTCCCATGACCACCGTGTCGACGTCAGGCAGCTGCTCGAGCAGCTCAAGCCCGATCGTGCCCTGCCCGGCGATGATGTCGGTGTTGTCGAAGGGGTGCACGAACACGGCCCCGCTCGAGTCCGCGTAGCGTTTGGCCTCAGCCAACGCCTCGTCGACGTTGTGGCCGTGCAGGATGACCTCCGCCCCGTGGTCCTTGGTCGCGGTCAGCTTCGGCAGCGCCACGCCGAGCGGCATGTAGATGCGCGCCTTGATGCCGAGGGCGCGCGCGGCCTGCGCCACGCCCTGGGCGTGATTCCCCGCCGAGGCCGCGACGACGCCGCGCGCCTTCTCCTCATCGGAGAGACGGGCGATGCGCACGTAGGCACCGCGCACCTTGAACGAACCGGCCCGCTGCAGGTTCTCGCACTTGAGGAAGACCTCGCTGTCGCTGAGCAGCCCGAGCGCCCGCGAGTGCTGGACCGGAGTCCGGTCCACCACACCGGACAGCAACTCGGCCGCCGATTCGACGTCTGTCAGGGACACGGGCAATGCTTCGTGGGTGCTCATCTGGACTTTCTGGGTGTCGGTGGGGCTCATGCTCCGTGCCTCTCACTCGGACTTCTGGTGGTGGTCTCTTGCGCGACGGGCGGTTCCTCGCCGTCCAGGTCCGCCGGGGCCGGCCAATCGTCGGCGGACGACGACGAGGCGTACGCAGCCCCCGACGCCGGCACGGCGCCGGCCGCTGGCGCAGGGCCGACGGGTGGTCCCGTTGCCGCGGGCGGGAGCATGGGATCGCGCTCCCAGCCGCGTTCCGCGAGGTACTTGATGACGGCATTGGCGATCGCCAGAAGCGGGACGGCGAAGAGCGCCCCGGCGATGCCGGCGAGCAACGTTCCGCCGGTCACCGCGAGCACGACGGCCAGTGGGTGCAGGCTGACAGCCTTACCCATCACGAGCGGCTGCAGGATGTGCGACTCCGCCTGCTGCACCGCGAGAACGACGATCAGCATGATCAGGGCGTTGACCCAGCCGTTGGCCACGAGCGCCAGGAGCACGGCGACGGTGCCGGTGACGAGTGCGCCGAGGATCGGAATGAAGGAGCCGAGGAAGACCAGCACGCCGAGGGGCACGGCAAGCGGTACCCCGAGGATGACCGCGCCGAGGCCGATACCGACGGCATCCACGAACGCGACGAAGAGCTGGACGCGCACGTAGTTCACGAGGCTCTTCCAGCCGCGGCGCCCGGCGCCATCGACGGGTCGGCGCGCATCGGCCGGCAGCAGGCGGACGATGAACGCCCAGATCCGCTGCCCCTCCAGCAGGAAGAAGATGAGCGCGAAAAGCGCCAGCAGGATTCCGGCCACGATGTGGCCCAGCGTCGAGCCCCAGGACAGCGCCTCGGAGAGGATCTCGGAGCTGTTGTTGCGCAGCTGCTCAAGCGTCTCGTTGGTCAGGTCGGCCATGTCGTCGTTCGAGAACTGCAGGGGGCCCGTGAAGATCCATTCCTCGACCGTCTCGAGACCGGCGACGGCCTGCTGCCAGAGCGGCTCGAACCCGCGGGCCATCGTCCGGCTGACAATCGTCACGAGCGCCGTGACGACGCCGAGGAAACCCAGCAGCGTGATGCCGACGGCGATGCCTACGGGCACCCGCAACCGGCGCAGGCGCGAGACAATCGGGCTCAGCAGCCCCGAGAGGAGGGCCGCGATCATCAGCGGGACAACCAGCAAGGAGAGGTGGCCCAGCATCCAGACCAGAAGGCCGGCGGTGCCGACGACGACGGCGACGCGCCACGCCCAGGAGGCGGCGATGCGCACGCCGAAGGACACGGAGTCGGCAGAGTCTCGGCGCGGCAGGGCACCCGGTTCGGGCGTTACAGCCACGAGGTGATTCCCCAACGTGCGACGAGCTCCTCGCCGGGGGCGAGCCAGGTCAGCCCCTCACCCGTGTTGAAGGTGTTGGCCGGGGCAGTCATCGGCTCGATCGCGATGGCGGCCTCCCGGCCCGGGAACTTGTCGGTCACGAAGATATGCACGTAAGGGCATGTAGCGTCGGCCCAAAGTTCGACGCCTCGGCCGTCGGGGGCGTCGAGGCGGTGGTGATAGCGGCCGTCGTCGTCGAGCTCGAGACCGCCGAAGGCGGTGTCCGTCCGGAAGCCGCCGAGCTCGCGGCCGGAGCGGAAGTCCATGTCGCCGACGGCGTCCTCGGCCCCGACCGGAATCATCACCGCGTCGACCGGCAGGAACGTGGTTGCTGAGGTCGTCAGGCGCAGGTCGTCCGTCGGCACGTCGCCGACGCGCAGGAAGGGGTGGGCCCCGAGCGCCGCGGGGGCCGGGCCGCCACTGAGCGAGCCGCGGTGCGCCAGGCGCTGGGTGACGGTCAGATGGCCGTCCGCGTCGAGTTCGAAGCGCGCGGTGTGCGTCAGGCGGTATCCGTAGCCGTGCTGCGGGAAGATCTCCGCAGCGAGCGTCACGGCGTGGGTCTCGTGGGAGATAGCACGGTAGCCGGTGTTGCGCAGCAGGCCGTGGATCGCGTTTCCGGTGGCGGCCTCGGTGACGTCGAGCTGCTGGGGCGCGCCGTCGAGGTCCCAGACGGCGCCGGCAATGCGGTTCGGCCAGGGCGCGAGGAGGATGCCGGAGGCGAACGGCGGAGTCGAGTCCGCGTCGAAGCTCTCGACGAGGTCGACGCCGTCGCGGCGGTACTGGCGCAGCGCGCCGGCGAGGGAGGCGATGGTGGCCTCCGCTCCCCCGCACCGGATGGAGAACTGCTCGCCGGAGAGGCAGGCGTCCGATGGAGCCGGGGGTGCGTCCATACTGCTCGGTGAATACTCTCGCGCGGTCATGGCACCACGTTAGCGCTGAAACGTGAAACACACGGAATGCGTGACACCTTCGGGTCGCAGCTGGTCAGATTGACGCATGTTCGCTGGCCACGGCGGGCACGGTGTCGAACGACCCGGGAAACACGACGGCGCCCCGACGCCGGTTCCCTCACCGCCCGGCGGCGGGGGAACACGGACACGTCGGGGCGCCGTCGTCGTAGAGACGTCGGGACTAGTCGTCGCCGCGCAGGATCGCGATGATGCGCAGGATCTCGACGTAGAGCCACACCATGGTCACGGTGAGGCCGAAGGCCGCCGACCACGAGTACTTGGCGGGCGCACCGTTCTCGACGCCCTGCTGGATCGAGGTGAAGTCGAGGACCAGCGCGTAGGTGGCCAGCAACACGGCGAGGGCGCCGATGACGAGGCCGAGGACTCCGTCGCGCATGCCGAACATGCCGTCGATCGCGCCGAACATCATGAGCCCGAGGTTCACGAGCGAGAACACCAGGTAGGCGCCCATCGCGATCATGAAGATGCGGGTCATCTTGGGGGTCGCGCGGTACTTGCCCGAGCGGTAGAGCACGAGCGTCACGGCGAACACCGAGAGGGTGGCCGCGAGAGCCTGGGTGGCGATACCCGGGAACTGGGCGTTAAGCACTCCAGTGAGGCCACCGAGGAACAGACCCTCGGCCACCGCGTAGAACATGATCAGAGCTGGCGACGGCTCCTTCTTGAAGCTGTTCACCAGGCCCAGGACCAGGCCCACGATGAGGCCGATGAGCATCAAGCCCGGCAGCTGCCAGCCGACGACCGCACCGGCCAGGATGCCGATAAAGCAGAGAATCGTCTTGTTGATGACGTCGCCGTAGGTCATGCGGCCGGTCTGGGCCGGGGACGCGGACGGCTGGGTGTAGAGATCGCGCAGCTGGTCGGCGCTCATGTCCTGCGACTGACGCGGGCCAGCGGCCACGCCGCCTCCCGTCTGCTCGCGGAAGTTCCGCGAGTTGAAGACCGGGTTTCCCCCAAGTGCCATGAGTGTGCTCCTCGATAGTAGTTCTTGCATCTCAGCCTACCGGTTCAACGCGTGGCAGACATCTCAGGTTCCCGGCTTCGGGCTGCGCCCAGAGCCGAATCGGGGCGCGGACGCGAAAAAGCCCCGCGGGCCGGCAAAGCCGGTTCGCGGGGCTGATTCGGAAACGCGTTGTTCGCGCGGCGTACCCCCAGTGGGACTCGAACCCACAACACAGAGATTTTAAGTCTCCTGCCTCTGCCAATTGGGCTATGGGGGCGCCTCGCTATTGTACTCGGATCAGGCCGCGACCTCAGCCTTGTCGGCGGCCTCGGCGGTCGAATCCTTCGCCTCGGTCTTCGGCGCTTCGGCCTTGGCGTCGTCCTTCTTGGCCTCCGGCTTCGGCTTCGGCGTGGCCGCCTCGACGAACGCCCCGCGCGGGTCCTGCAGATCGGAGATCTGCGTGGTGTCGCGGTTGAAGAAGAGGGACAGGAACCAGCCGCCGACGACGCGGAACTTGCGCTCGAACGTCGGCATGGCCAGGCCGTGGTAGCCGCGGTGGGCGAGCCAGGCCGGGGCGCCCTTCAGCTTGATGCCCATGACCTTGGCGACACCCTTCCAGGAGCCGAAGCCCGCGACGGCGCCGAGGTTCTTGTGCACGTACTTCTTGATGCGGCCGACGCCGTAGCGGTGCGCGTAGATGTTGTTCGCGAGCAGCTTCGCCTGGCGAACGGCGTGCTGGGCGTTCGGAACGCAGGTCCCGTCCGGCAGGCCGCCGGTCACATCCGGGACGGCGGAGATGTCGCCGGCAGCCCAGGCGCCCTCGATGACCTCGGTGCGGTCCTCGTTCGTCAGGCGCAGGTCCTGCCCGGTCACCAGGCGGCCGCGCTGCTCGACGACGAAGTCGGTCGAGCGAACCATCGGGTTCGCCATGACGCCGGCGGTCCAGATGAGCGTGTCCGCGCCGAAGGTGCCGGCGGAGGACTTGTCCGTCATGTCGGTCAGTTCCAGCTTGCCGTTCTCGGCCTTGGCCAGCGAGGTGTTCAGCAGGACCTCGATGCCGCGGGAGCGCATGTGGTCCACGACCCATTCGGCCTGCTCGGCGGTGACCTCAGGCATGATGCGGCCCATGGCCTCGACCAGCTTGAAGCGGATCTCGTCCTGCTCGACGCGGTTGTTCTTGGAGACGGCCTTGCGGACCATGTCCTCGATCTCGGTGATGGCCTCGATGCCGGCGAAGCCGCCACCGACGACGACGAACGTCAGCGCGCTCTCGCGTTCCGGCCCGGCCGGCAGCATCGACGCGGTCTCGACGCGCTCGAGGACCTTGTTGCGCAGCGCGACGGCCTCTTCGATCGTCTTCAGGCCGATGCCACTCTCGGCCAGGCCCGGGATCGGGAAGGTGCGGGTCACGGCGCCAGCGGCCATGACGACGTCCTGGTATTCGAGCTCGAAGGGCTCACCCTCGGTCGGCACGACGACGGCCTTGCGGTTGGCGTGGTCAACGGCCGTGACGCGGCCGGTCACGAGCTCGGCGTCGCCCAGGTGGGTGCGGTGGGAGACGATCGCGTGGCGCGGCTCGATCTGGCCACCGGCGACCTCCGGCAGGAACGGCTGGTAGGTCATGTACGGCAGCGGGTCGACAACGGTCACGATGCCGCCGTGGGCCTTGACCTTCTTCTGCAGTTTCTTCGCAACGTAGAGGCCGACGTAGCCACCGCCAACGACGAGGATGCGCGGACGGTCGGAAAGCTGGTGAGTGTTAGGCATACGTCCAGCATAGCGCGGTTTCGGCCTTTTGTGAAAACATTCACTTGGGCTGGGTGAAAAAGTTCACGAGGGGCCGGGTCGGTCCTTCACTTGATCTTCTCGGGCAGATCGTCGAAGGGGTCGTGCCCCCGCCCCACCTTCCATTCCGCGTCCGCGATGGTTCCCTCGCTGACCCGTTGCGCCTGCAGCAGCCGGCGGGTACGAGCCGTCCGGGCGGCGCCGAACACGATGACGAACAGCGCCAGCGCACCGAACCCGAACAGCAACCCAGGCGCCAGCACCTCTCCCCGTTCGGGCGGGGCTGCCGCACGCGGAGCATCGATGGGGTCGATGCTGGAGGTCGCCTCCTGGTCAGGTGCCGCGGGCTCGGTACTGGGGGCCGCGTCCGCACGGCGGTGCACGCGGATCCACTCGGCGATCGTGCCGAGCGGATTGGACTCGACCGGGGGGACGTTGGTGGTCAGCGCGGCCTCGGCGTCGAGGATCCCGTACCCGTAGATGTTGTCGAAGCCCGGGTCCCCCGCGTCGTCGGCGGTCGCGAGGATCCGGTTGACGACGTCGGCGGCGGGCAGGTCGGGCTCGGCGGAGCGGATGAGCGCCGCGACGCCGGCCACGAGCGGCGCGGCCCCGGAGGAGCCCGACCAGCCCGCGTAGCCGCCGCCCGGCAGCCCGCCGACGAGCGGATCAGCGGGGGCCGATACCCCGATCGTGATGCCCTGGGTCGAGGCATCCCAGCTGGCCTTGCGTTCGCGATCCACGCCCGCCACGGTCAGCACGCCGGGGATCGTCGCGGGGGCGCCGACCTGCGTCATGCCGCCGGCGCGGTTTCCGGCCGCGGCGACCACGACGACGTCGTGCTCCTCGGCGTACAGGAACGCGTCGTCCCACGACTGGGGCCAGGACGTGCTCGTGGACCCCATCGAGAGATTGATGACGTCGGCACCCTGATCGACGGCCCAGCGCACCGCGTTCGGGATCTGCTCCTCGATGCCCACTCCCGCGGGATTCTCGGCACCGAGCCACACCGACGCCGTGAGGAGCTCGGCCTTGGGCGCGACGCCGATGATGCCGTCGTCGCCGGGGCCCGGTTTGGGGATCTCGACGGGTTCGGGCTTCTCCGGCGGGTCCTCGTCCTCCTCCTCGGCCTTCTTCTTGGCGCGTTTATAGGCGATGTCCTGCCGTTCGGCGTCGGCCTCGGCCCGCTTGATCTCGGTCTCGTTGTTCCCGCGCCCGGCGAGCATCGTGGCGACGAGCGTTCCGTGCTCGGGCAGGGGGCCGATCGCCTCGGTTCCGTCGGGCGACCCCGCGCCCGAGGAGTCGGTGCCACCCACGACGGCGCCGCGGAGGTCGGGATGCGAGTCGTCAACCCCGGTGTCGATGACGGCGACCTTCACGCCTTCGCCGCGACTGGTCTTCCAAGCCTCCTCGACACCGTAGTCCTCGAGCCAGTACTGGCTGTCACGCGGGTGCGCGGCGTTCGCCGGCGGGCCGATCAGGACCGTACCGGCAGCGACGGCCAGGACGGCGAGCGCGCCCAGGGCGCGGCGCATGGCCCGACTCGATCGGGCGGCGTGCTGGGCCATCCATACTCCTCACAAGTGCGGCTCGGCGGGTGGTCCGCCGGCCGGCTCGACTACTGCGCGACCACGGGGACACTCAAAGCGATCCCGTCGAGAATATCGTGTTCACTCGTCGCGGCCGCGACGACCCGGCCGCCAGTCGCGGTCGCGAGGTGGCGCACGACCGACCGCCAGATCAACGCGCCGGCGCCGATGACGTCGACCCGCCCCGGGTGCATGAAGGGAAGTGCGGCCCGTCGCTCGCGCGGCAGCTCCAGAAGCTCGGTGGCCGCCGCCGCGACGACGCCCAGGGGCAGCGCGGCGCCGTCGATCTCTTCGGGGACGTATTCATCGAGGTCGAGCGCGTGCGCGGTGATGGTCGTGATCGTGCCGGCGACACCGATCAGCCGGTCCACGCGCGTGAGGTCGACGTCGAGCTGGACCTCGTCGATGAAGCGGGCGACCTCACTCTCGGCCGCTGCAATCTCGTCGTCGGTGGGCGGATCCCCGTGCAGGAACCGCTCAGTGAACCGGACGCAGCCCATGTCGATGCTGCGGGCGGCGGAGACGCCCTTTTCGTCGCCGAGGACGAACTCGGTGGATCCGCCGCCGAGATCGACGACGAGCACCTGCTCGCCGGCGCGGGGCGGGTGCACCGAGACGGCACCGGCGAAGCTCAACCCGGCCTCCTCGTCACCCGTCACGACTTCGGGTTCGACGCCGATGCGATCGCGCACGCCATCGATGAACTCCTGGCGGTTCTCGGCATCGCGCGTCGCGCTCGTCGCGACAAAACGCACGGCCGTCGCCGGCACATCGTGCCGCGTCATCAGTTCGTGGTACTCGTCGAGGGCCGCGAAAGTCCGCTCGAGCGCGGCGTCGTCGAACCGGCCCGTCGCGTCGACGCCCTGGCCGAGTCGCACGACGCGCATCTCGCGCGCCACGTCCTCGAGGCGGGCGACGCCGTCGTCGTGAATCACGTCCGCGATGAGCAGACGGATGGAGTTCGTTCCGCAGTCGATAGCGGCGACGCGCATGGGTGACCTCCTGGTCGGTTCGGCCGGTCCGGGACCCGGGCGGCGCGGATTCGCTTCGGCCCCGAAGTCTACTCGGCTCCGGAGCCTTCCGGCTCCTGTTCGGCACGACGGCGGCGCGCCTCAGCCCGGTCGCGCTTCTTCGCCTCCACGTCCTGCAGCTCCTGCGTCTTCACGTGGCGGCTGCGATCGCGGTTAGGGGCCTCGCCCGTGGTCGGCCAGGCGCCGTCGCAATAGCAGCGATCTGCGGTCCACCACTCGGCGATGCCGGCGAGGGCCTCGTCCCCGAGCGGGTTAACGCCCGGGCCGGCAGCGAGGCTGTGCCCCACCAGCACGTGCAGGCATTTCACCCGACTGGGCATGCCGCCGGCGCTGACTCCGGCGATCTCCGGGACCTCGCCCACGCCGGTGCGTGCGCCGATAGCGTCGCGTGCGGCGAGATAGTCCTCGTGGGCGGCGCGGTAGGCAGCCGTCAGCTGTTCGTCACCCTCGAGCCGCTCGCTCATCTCGGCCATCAGGCCGGCCGCTTCGAGTCGGGAGACCGCGGAGGTGATCACCGGGTGCGAGAGGTAGAACGTCGTCGGGAAGGGAATGCCCGAGCTCAGCCGCGGGGCCGTCGTCGCGACGAGCGGGTTCCCGCAGACGCAGCGTGCGCCGATCTCGACGACGTCGCGCACCGGGCGCCCCAGCTGCCGGCTCAGCGTGTCCAGGTCCTGCTCGGTCGGCACGCGCTGTTCGGCGTCGAGGGTCTCGTGGCGTTCGGTCGGCTGACCGCCGTTTCCGGGCGTCTCGGGCACGGGTCTCCTTCTGGAAGGTCGTTTCTAGTCGGTCGCCGCCCGCTTGACGGAGTCCCACAGCGCGTCGACCCAGGGCAGGTCGGTGCGCACCTCGGACGGGCTGGCATTCTCCGGCAGCGGGGATTCCTCGGGCGCCGGTTCCCCGACGACCATGTACTTGCGTTCGCCGGGCATCACCAAGTTTATCCGCTCGCGCGCCTGCTGCCGTATGTAGGCCGGGTCCTCCCAGCGCGCGATGAGCGTCTCGAGCCCGTCCTGCTCCTCCTCGAGTTGCTCGATGTTGGCCCGCAACTCCTGCAGCTCCTCGCGCTGGTCCATGTAGACGCCCACGGTCGGCAGCAGCATGATCGTGACGGCCGCCAGGACGACCGCGAGCGCGATCAACCGGCCGGAGAAGCTGCGCATGGGCACCGGGTCGACGTCGTCGCGGGCCGTGGGCGGTTCGCCTGCCGGGCGCGGGCCGCCGGAGCGGATCCCGTCGGAGAGCGCGGCGCGCTCGCGCAGCCGGGCCTGGGACTTGGGGAGCTTGACGACCTTGGCGTCGCGGACCTCGCCGGCAGGCTTCTTCTTCGCGGCCTCGCGCCGGGCCCGCTCCTCGGCGGCTTCACGCTCCGCGGCTCGCTCCGCAGCAGCACGTTCCTCGGCTGCCCGGCGCTCGGAGGCACGCTGCGCATCGCGGTTCACGCGCGGCATGTTCGGGCGGCGGGTCGGCACGGCTGGCTCCTGACGGGACTCGGCAACGGTGGGGGACTCTTCGACTACGCCTCGGGCAGCCGGCCTGCTCCGGGGACGCCTGAGGGGAGCCGCCCTATCGGACGACTCCCCTCAGACTTTACGCGTTGGGACCGGCTGCTAGCCGTTGAAACGCGGGAAGGCCTCGCGACCGGCGTAGGCCGCCGCGTCGCCGAGCTCCTCCTCGATGCGCAGAAGCTGGTTGTACTTGGCGACGCGCTCGGAACGGGCCGGCGCACCGGTCTTGATCTGCCCGGCGTTGGTGGCCACGGCGATGTCGGCGATCGTGGTGTCCTCGGTCTCGCCGGAGCGGTGCGAGGTGATCGTCGTGTACTGGGCGCGCTGGGCCATGGTGACGGCGTCCAGGGTCTCGGTCAGCGAGCCGATCTGGTTGACCTTCACGAGCAGGGAGTTGGCCGTGCCGCGGCCGATACCGTCGCCCAGGCGCTCCGGGTTGGTCACGAACAGGTCGTCGCCGACGAGCTGGACCTTGTCGCCGATGGCGTCGGTGAGGGTCTTCCAGCCGTCCCAGTCGTTCTCGTCCAGGGGGTCCTCGATGGAGACCAGCGGGAAGTCGGCCACGAGCTGGCCGTAGTAGTCGCTCATCTCCTGCGCCGAGAGGGCCTTGCCCTCGAACTGGTAGGCGCCGTTCTCGAAGAATTCGGAGGAGGCGACGTCCAGGGCCAGCGCGATCTGCTCACCCGGGGTGTAGCCGGCCTTCTTGATGGCCTCGACGATGAGCTCGAGCGCCGCGCGGTTGCTCGGCAGGTTCGGGGCAAAGCCGCCCTCGTCGCCGAGGCCGGTGGCCAGGCCCTGCTCCTTGAGCACGGATTTCAGCGAGTGGTAGACCTCGACGCCCCAGCGCAGGCCCTCGGAGAACGTGGCCGCACCGATCGGCGCGATCATGAACTCCTGGATGTCGACATCGGAGTCGGCGTGCGAGCCGCCGTTGAGGATGTTCATCAGCGGGACCGGCAGCACGTGGGCGTTCGGGCCGCCCAGATACTTGTAGAGCGGCAGGTTGGAGGCCTCGGCGCCGGCGTTCGCCACGGCGAGCGAGACACCCAGGATGGCGTTGGCGCCCAGCTTGGCCTTGTTCGGGGTGCCGTCCAGGTCGATCATCGTCTGGTCGATGGCGCGCTGGTCGGTCGCGTCCATGCCGATCAGGGCCGGCTGGATGTCGTCGATGACGACGTCGACGGCCTTCTGCACGCCCTTGCCCAGGTAGCGTCCCTTGTCGCCGTCGCGCAGTTCGACGGCCTCGTACTCGCCGGTGGAGGCACCGGAGGGCACGGCGGCCCGTCCGAGGGAACCGTCGGAGAGCAGGACCTCGACCTCGACGGTCGGGTTTCCGCGGGAATCGAGAATCTCGCGGGCGTGGATGGCATCAATCAGGGCCATGGAAGGAACTCCTCAAACAGGTTGTATTTGGCCGAATCACTGGGCACACCGGTGGGCCACATCACCTAGCCTAGCGCGCGTGTGACGTCCTCGGTAAAGCGTGCGACGGCGCCGCGCAACGCGCGCTCCGCGTCCCAGCCGTTTCGCCTAGCCAGATCCACGGTCCGCAGCAGCTGCTCGCCGAGTTCGGCCTCTGTCGACGGGGTAACACTTCCGGGCGCGTCGGCGCCCGGCGCTCCCGGGCCGCCCGCCGGTTCGACGGCGTCGTCCGCGCCGGCGCGTTCGGCCCGCCCGAGCGTCTTGTCGGCGAGCGTCAGGGCGGGCAGGTGCCGCGGCAACGACGCGAACGGGTCCCGCCGCTCCGGGCGTTCGGCCCGCTTGGCCGCGTCCCAGGAGGCGATGATCTCCTCGATGGAGTCGGGGTAGTCCCCCAGCAGTGAACCGTCGGCGGCGAAGATGTGCCGGTTGCGGCGGATGAGTTTCTCGCTCAGCGTGTCCACGACGCCCTCCATGGTGAAGGACCCGCGCTCGGCAGCGATGGCGGAGTGCAGCACCACCTGATAGAGGACGTCGCCGAGCTCGCCGCGCAGTTCCTCATCCGGGTGCCGTTCCTCGATGGCCTCGACGAGTTCGTAGCTCTCCTCGACGAGGTACTCGACGAGCGACTCGTGTGTCAGCGCCCGCGTCCAGGCGCAATGCTGGCGCAACTGGGCGATGATCTGCACGAGCCGCTCGACGGCACCAGGCTGCTGGGTCATGGCGGGGGGCTACGCGTCGTCCTCGTCGTCGCCGGCCCCGAGCTCGGCGTAGGCCTGGTTCACGTAGTCGACGAGCACCTCGCGCTCCTCGAGTGGGAGGAATGCGGCCTCGGCGGCGTTGAGCGTCAGCTCGAGGAAGTCGTCGAGGTCGTAGTCGAAGGCCTCCACGAGCAGCTCGAACTCGTCCGAGAGCCCGACGCCGGACATGAGGCGGTTATCGGTGTTGATCGTGACGTTGAAACCCGTCTGGTACAGCAGGTCGATCGGGTGCGATTCGATGCTGTCGCCGAACTCGGCGATCGCGCCGGTCTGCAGGTTGGAGGACGGGCAGACCTCGAGCGCGATGCCGCGGTCGCGCACCCAGTTCGCGACCGGTCCCAGCGACACCAGACCGGTGGACTCGTCGACTGGTTCGCCGTCGTCGTCGACTCCCCCGAACTCGATCTCGATGTCCTCGGCGACACGCACGCCATGGCCGAGCCGGGTCGCATGGCCGATGACGAGGGCCTCGCGAATGGAGTCGAGGCCGGCTGCCTCGCCCGCGTGCACCGTCGCCGGGAACATGTTCTCGGCGAGCAGCGTGAAGGCCTCGGCGTGGCGGGAAGGCGGGAAGCCGTTCTCCGCGCCGGCGATGTCGAAGCCGACGACGCCGCGCGAGCGGTGGCGCAGGGCCAGCTGGGCGATCTCGGTGCTGCGGTCCGCGTGGCGCATCGCCGTGATGAGCTGGCCGACCTGGATCGGAGACCCGGCCGACTCGGCGTCGGCCATGCCAGCCTCGAGCCCGGCCTGCACGGCCTCGACGGCGTCGTCCAGGCTGAGCCCCTCGCGCAGGTGCTGCTCCGGCGCCCAGCGCACTTCGCCGTAGATCACGCCGTCAGCGACGAGGTCCTCGACGAACTCGCGGGCGACGCGAGTCAGGGCCTCGCGCGTCTGCATGACGGCGACGGTGTGGTCAAACGTCTCGAGGTAGCGCTCGAGGGAACCAGAATCCGCGGACTCGAAGAACCAGCGGCCAAGCTCCTCCGCATCGGTAGCGGGCAGTTCGTGGCCGATCTCGGCGGCCAGTTCGATGATCGTGGCAGGTCGCAATCCACCGTCGAGGTGGTCGTGCAGCGAGACCTTGGGGAGGGTTCGGAAGTCGAATTCGGGCGAGTACGCGGTGTGGATCATCTCGTTGGTCACAACTCCAAGTGTAGGGGTGGGCCGGGGCGCGCGGACACCCCCGCGCCCCGGCCGCGAGCTCACGCCGCGGCGGGCGAAGGAGCCGACGTCGCCGGCTCGGTCAGGGACAGGGTGAGGTGCTCGCAGAAGTCCGCGTCGACCCGCAGGACGACCCGGCACGTCGCCCCGTGGCGGTCCTCGTATCCGCGGTATTTGCCGCGCAGGTCGCACACCGTCTGCCCGCGGCCGGGCCCGTCACCCGTATCGACGACGACGTGCACCCGCGGGGCGGACTCGGCAACAACGCTGCCCAGGGCGATCGCGACGGCGAGCGGATCGTGCATGGCCGAGCAGCCGCGGCCGAAGATGTCCCGGTAGAACTCGAAGTAGTGCCCGAGCATCGAGGCGAGCACGCGGGCCGCCGGCTTCTCGGATTCCGCGAGCCGCTGCCGGTGCGGCTCTTCCAACAGGTGTGCCATGGTGACGTCCAGGGGGACGAGGTTCACGGGCCAGCCGGCCGTCAGCACGGCGTGGGCGGCTTCGGGATCGTTCGCGATGTTCGCCTCGGCGACGGCGGTGACGTTACCCGGGGCCAGCGCCGCGCCGCCCATGACGGTGACGGAGTGGACCATCCCCGGCAGGCGTGGCTCGAGCTCGAGGGCGCGCGCGAGGTTGGTCAGCGGGCCGATGGCGATGACGCGCAGCGTGCCGGCGGAAGCGCGGGCGAGCGAGACGAGCATCTCCGCGGCGCTCTCGGCCTCGATCTCGCGGTCACTCGGGGCGAGCTGCACCCCGCCGATCCCGTTCGCGCCGTGCACGTGGGGTGCGCCCCCGGTGTAGGGCGCGGCGAGGAAATCGTGTTCACCCACGGCGACGGGGACGTCGTCGTGCCCCAGCAGGGCGAGGAGGTCCAGCGTATTGCGCGCGGCGGTGCCGGAGTCGGTGTTGCCGCTGACGGTGCCGATGCCGCGCACGTCGGCCTCCGGCTGGGCCATGAGGTAGGCGAGGGCGAGGGCGTCGTCGATGCCCGTGTCGCAATCGAGGTAGACGGGGATGCTGTCCATATCGGGTCCTTTCACAGGGAGGGTATTAGGCGGCGGCCGGTTTCGGCACCAGCAGGGCGACGACGAAGGCGAGTGCGGCGATGCTCACGGAGATCCAGAGCGCGGGGCCGTAGCCGCCGTCGGCGGCGCGGGCCACGGTCGGGGCGACGAGGACGACACCGAGGCTCGCCCCGATACCGAACGAGGCACCGTTGATTCCAGGCAGCGTTCCCGGCGCCTCCTTCGGCGACAGGAGCGCCGAGAGCCCGTTGATGGCCGTCAGGAAGAAACCGTTGTAGGTGATGCCGAGGGCGGCGACGGCCACGAGGACGAGCCAGCGGTCCTCCACGAAGAACGCTGCCGACGCGGCGGCCAGCAGGGTGGCTCCCGAGCCGATGCGCAGGGTCGTGTTCCAGCCGATCCGGGCGGTCAGCCAGCCGGCGAAGGGTGCGGCGAAGACGCCGATCAGGGCCGCTGGCGTGAGGTACAGGAGCGCGGCCATTGACGGCTCGAGTCCGAACCCGTAGTCGGAGTCCTGGCTGAGGACCACGATCGTGAAGTTCATCGTGGCGAAGATACCGGCCAACGTCAGGACCGTGCAGGCGACGACAGTCCACACGGGGCGGGAACGCAGGTGGTGCACCGCGATCAGAGGACTGCTCCGGCGCTTCTCCACGATGACGAAGGCGGCGAACGCGGCACCCGTGACCGCGAGCAGCGTCAGCGCCTTCGGCGAGCCCCAGCCGGATTCGGAACCGCTGTTGACGAAGTACGTGAGGGCGATGAGGAACGCGGAGAGCAGGGCCGCACCCCACCAGTCCATGCGCCCCGAGGAGGCCTGGGCGTGCTTGGCGGGCACGACGCGGACGATGGCGGCCGCCGCGACGACGGCCAGAGCGAGGATGACCCAGAAGATCGAGCGGAACCCGAAGGCCTCCGTCATCAGGCCGCCGAGGTAACCGTCGAAGCCGGCGACTCCACCGTTAATCGACGCCAGGACGCCCACTGCGGTGCCGAAGGCGGCGCGGGACAGGTTCTCCTGCATGACGATGTAGCTCAGCGCGAAGATCGCGCTCGAGAAGCCCTGAAGGAAACGCCCGGCAACAAGAACCGGCAGCGTCGGGGCCAGCAGGCAGAGCACCGTGCCCAGCGACATGACGCCGATGACCAGCAGCAGCGCCGTGCGCCGGCCGATGAAGTCGCTCCAGCGGCCCATCAGCGGGCCCGAGATCGCGCCTGCGAGGAAGAAGAGGGACTGCACCGGGGCGACGGATTCGGGGCCGACGCCGAAGTGCCGGGCGATATCGGGAAGGGCCGGCGTCACCATGGACGCGTTCAGCTGGAAGGAAACGACCCCGAGCAGCAGGACTGCCACAAGTGCGGCGGTGGCCCGGCGGCCGCCGCTGCCGGCACCGTTCTCGGTTGCAGCCGCCGCGGGGCGCACCCCTGCGGCGACGGCTCCCCGGTCTGCGCTCGGCGCGGTCACTGATTCTGGCACGGCTCTTCACTCCTTCGTGAGGTGATGTCTGACACGCTCGCGTGTGAGTTGTTATACAACCATGAATGACAAGTGGATGCAATATCACGTCCGGCGTTAGTGGCACGCCTCACCTAGACTGAACGTGACCGCATCAGATCCGTTCGACTCGAGGTGCCATGTACTCTGCCGGCGATTTCCCGTGGGCGCAGCCTGTCCAATCGACCCCTGGGGTACCCCTGCGTGTAGCCGCCTACTCCCGCATCTCCGAGGCGATCCGGGACGGCCAGCTGGCGCCGGGGGCGCTCCTGCCGACGGAGAGCGAACTCGGGCAGTTGATGAGCGTCTCCCGCACGGTCGTCCGCGAGGCGCTCATGCTGCTCGAGGAGGACGGTCTCGTGCGCGCTCGCCGCGGTGTGGGCCGGTTCGTCTCCCCGTCCCTGCCTCGCATCGGCATCGAACGCGTGCACCCGTACGAGGACGTCTTCTCGCACGACGGCGGGCCCGCCGAGCTCGTCTCCCAGACGATCGCCTACCAGCCCGCCTCCGACTTCGTCGCCGAACGGATCGGACTCGCCTACGGCTCCGCGTCGGTCTTGTTCGAATCGGTGCTCGCCCGCGCCGGCGAGCCGGTGGCCCACCTGCAGGAACACGTCGCCCTCTCAGCAGTCGAGGGACCCGACGCGCTCATTGCTGCGACGACCGACAACGATGGCACGTCAACGCTCCTGGCGCGTTTCATCCGCGCACTGGGCCCGGGCTTCGGGCGCGGGACGTGCGAGATCTCGGCAGCGCCCGTGGGGGCGACGCGCTCCGAGCCGCTCGCCCTGGCCGCGGATGACCCGGTGCTCGTCCTGACCCAGACCGTGGCGCGCGGAAACGCCGGCTTCTACCTCTCCAAGTGCGTGGTCCCCGCCCGCGCGGGGCACCTGACCCTCAAGCAGACCTGACGGTCGCGGGTCAGAGCTCAACCCCATCGGGAGCCATACCGCGTGCCAGGCGACGGACCTGGCGGCGGCGCAGAAGCGCGTAGATGATCCGGTCGATGAGGTAGCCGATGACGAACGCGACCAGAACGGACACGACGACGGCGACCAGCTTGTGCTCCGCGAACCAGCGCCCGGCAAGGGCGCCGATCGCCACCGAATACGCCGCCCAGACGGTGCAGGCAATCGCATCGAGCACCGCAAACCGGTGCCACGGGTATTTCGTCGCCCCGGCCGTGAAGTTCACCGCCGTGCGCCCCAGCGGGATGAAGCGCGCAGTGAAGATGAGCAGCGCCCCGCGGACCACGAGCTCTCTCCGGGCGAAGGCGAGCACCTTTCGCGCACGCGACCCCCGCATCCAGCGCACCCGGTCGACGCCGATGGCGGCACCCATCCGGTAGGCCACCTGGTCGCCGATGAAAGCTCCGACGCCGCCCAGGACGGCGAGCAGCAGGAGGTCCTGCGTTCCGGCCGTCACGGCGACGCTGGCGAGCCCGACGAGCAGAGACTCGCTGGGAACAATCGGGAAGAAGGCGTCGATTCCGCAGAAGAGGAAGACGACGCCGAGGACCCACCATTCCCCGGACGCGGCCATAATCGCGTCGTTGATCGCCTCGAGCACGCGTGCCCCTTTGCTACTCGCCGGTCTCCTGCAGCGCCTGCACCCGATGCGGGCGACGCCTCTCCCCTATTCTGACGCGTCGCGGCCGCTTTCGGTTCCCCCTCAGGAAGGATTCAGGGGCGAGCCGGGGTCATCCCCCAGGTGCAGATCAGGCGATGCGGTCGATGATGAGCTGCTGGTCGGGCCGGTCGCCCTCGGGCACGATCACGGCGGCACCCTCCAGCGCCTCCTTGGCCCGGTCGAACTTCTCCGGGGTGTCGGTCAGCAGGGTCATGAGCGGCTGACCGCGGCGGACGACGTCGCCCGGCTTGGCGTGCATCCGCACACCCGCCCCAGCCTGGACCATGTCCTCCTTGCGGGCGCGGCCGGCGCCGAGCCGCCAAGCGGCGACGCCGACCTGCAGCGCGTCAAGTTCGGCGAGCACGCCGTCAGCCGGGGCGTAGAGCACCTCGGACTCCTTGGCAACTGGGAGCGCGGCGCGCGGATCCCCGCTCTGGGCGGCGATCATCGCGTTCCACACGTCCATCGCCCGGCCGTCCGCGAGCGCGGCGGCGGGGTCGGCGTCGTGCACGCCCGCGGCGGCGAGCATCTCCTCAGCGAGGCGGACGGTGAGCTCGACGACGTCGGCGGGCCCGCCGCCGGCGAGGACCTCGACCGACTCCTCGACCTCGATCGCGTTGCCGGCCGTCAGTCCCAGCGGGGTGCGCATGTTCGTCATCAGCGCGACAGTCTTCACTCCCGCGTCGGTGCCGAGCGCGACCATCGTCTCGGCCAGCTCGCGTGCGGATGCCTCGTCCTTCATGAAGGCACCGGAGCCGACTTTGACGTCGAGCACGAGCGCGCCGGTGCCCTCGGCGATCTTCTTGCTCATGATCGAGGAGGCGATGAGCGGGATGGCCTCCACCGTGCCGGTCACGTCGCGCAGCGCGTAGAGCTTCTTATCCGCGGGCGCGAGCCCGGAGCCGGCGGCGCAGATGACGGCGCCTACGTCCTGCAGCTGGGAGAGCATCTCCTCGTTGGACAGGCCCGCCCGCCAGCCGGGGATGGATTCCAGCTTGTCGAGCGTGCCACCGGTGTGCCCGAGTCCGCGGCCCGAGAGCTGCGGGACGGCAACGCCGAACACGGCGACGAGCGGGGCGAGCGGCAACGTGATCTTGTCGCCGACGCCACCGGTCGAGTGCTTATCGGCCGTGGGTTTGACCGCCCCGCCCGGAGTGCGCAGGGACGAGAAATCCATCCGCTCACCCGAGGCGATCATGGCCGCCGTCCAGCGGGCAATCTCCGCCCGATCCATCCCGTTGAGCAGGATCGCCATGTTCAGCGCAGACATCTGCTCGTCGGCGATCACGCCACGCGTGTACGCGTCGATGGTCCAGTCGATCTGTTCCCCCGACAGGGTGCCGCGGTCACGCTTCGTGCGGATGATGTCGACGGCGTCGAATGCTTCGTTGCTCATGGTGTGCCTTTCGGTGGTTCAGTACTCGACGAGGTCGTCCGGGCCGAACGCGTCCGGCAGGACCTGGTCCATGGTCTTGATCCCGCTGACGGTCATCAGCTCCATGCCCGGCGCGCGGTGCTCGAAGAGCAGCTGCCGGCACCGGCCGCACGGCATCAGGACCGCGCCGTCGCCGCCGACGCAGTAGAACGCGCGCAGCCGGCCGCCGCCCGTCATTTGCAACTGCCCGATCATCGTGCATTCCGCGCAGAGGACGACGCCGTAGGCTGCGTTCTCGACGTTGCAGCCGCTGATGAGGCGCCCGTCGTCCGTCAGCGCGGCGGCTCCGACCGGGAACTTCGAATAGGGTGCGTAGGCCCGTCGCATCGCATCGACGGCGGCCTCCTGGAGGCGTCCCCAGTCGGCGTCGGTCATCGTCTCGGTAGCCACAACTAACCCTTCACGTACGGTTGGCCGGACGCCGCGGGAGCACGGGAGGCACCGACCAGCCCGGCAACGGCGAAGATCGTGATGACGTAGGGCAACATCGCCAGGAACTGGCTCGGCACGTCCGTGCCGGCCTGGCTGAGCACGTACTGCAGGTTGGTCGCGAAACCGAAGAGCAGTGCGGCGAAGAAGGCCCCGAGGGGGTTCCAGCGCCCGAAGATCAGTGCCGCGAGGGCGATGAAGCCGGTGCCGGCGGTCATGTCGCGTGAGAACTGCGAAACCGAAACCAGCGTATAGAAGCTGCCGCCCAGGCCCGCGACGGCGCCGCCGATGAGCACGTTGATCACGCGGGTGCGATTCACGTTAATACCGACCGTGTCGGCCGCCTTGGGGTGCTCGCCGACGGCGCGGACGCGCAGGCCCCAACGAGTCTTGTAGAGGGCGAACCACAGCACAGCGACCACGACAAACATCAGGTAGCCGAGGATCGTCTGCTTGAAGAGCAGCGGTCCCAGGATCGGGATCTCGCTCAGGCCCGGGATCGCGATCGACGACAGTCGCGGCGGGGAGTTCAGGGCCCGGTTGTTCGAGAGCAGGGTCCCGAACAGGAAACCGGTCAGGCCGGAGACAAGCACGTTGAGGACCACGCCGACGATGAGCTGATTCACGCGATACTTCACCGCAAACAGCGTGAGCAGGCTCGAGACGACCACACCGCCAAGCGCCGCGGAGACCATCGCCCCGACGACCGAGCCGGAGAGGGACCCGCCCAGAGCCGCAGCGAACGCACCGAGGAGCAGCTGGCCCTCGATCGCGATGTTCACGACGCCGGTGCGCTCGGCAAGCAAGCCGCCCATCGCCCCGTAGACCATCGGCAACGCGAGGGCGAGCGAACCGGTCAGCAGCGAGAGGAGGGAGATGGCCGAGGCCCGCGAGGAACCCACGAGCCAGACGAGGATCCCGATCACGAACAGGAGCGCGAAGAGCGCGGGAACCCATCCGGCCAGCCGCCGCGCCGTCTTTTCGCTCCAGAACGCGTAGGCGGCACCGGCGATGAGCAGGATCGCGATGATCCAACCGGTCGCGGTGACGGGGATGGTCAACAGCGGCAACTGGACGGCGTCGCCCGCCGAGGACAGCCGGAAAGACGCGGTGCCGCCCGGCGAGAGGAAGCCGAAGAGCACAAGCGCGACGGCGGCGCCGACGCCGTAGAGGACCAGGGCCCGCTTGTTCATGACATGGACCGCGCCGGTCGCGGAGGCGGTTGCAGTACTCACTTCTCTCCTCCTGCGGTGGTGGCGGCGGCGAGATCCGCACCGGGTTCCTTCGGTTTCTTACGCTTCGGCTGTCCCAGCCCGAAGATCGAGCGCACGAGCGGCGGGGCCGCGATGAACAGGACGATGAGCGACTGGACAACGAGGACGATGTCGATCGGCGTGCCGGTCGCGATCTGCATCGCGCCACCGCCGGCGCGGAAGGCGCCGAAGAGCAGCGACGCGAAGAACACGCCGATCGGGTGGGAGCGGCCCAGCAGCGCGACCGTGATCGCGTCGAAGCCGATGGACGCCGCCACGGACTCGGTGAGGAAGCGCTCGGTGCCGTTGACCTGCGCGGCCCCAGCGAGGCCGGCCAAACCGCCGGCGATGGCCATGGCCAGGACGGTGATCTTGAAGGTGTTGATACCGGCGGTGCGCGCGGCGTGCCGGTTGGAGCCGACGGCCTTGATCTCGAAGCCAAGCGTCGAGCGGTTCATGAGCCACCACACGAATGCTGTGGCGGCCAGGGCGACCAGGAAGCCGGCGTGCAGGCGGAAGTTCGGACCGAGCAGCTCCGGGTACATCGCGGACTCATGCATGCGCGGGCTGACCGGGTTCGTCGAGCCCGGCCGTTGCAGCGCCGGAGTGCTCAACAGGTAGCCGACAAGGTTCAGCGCGACGTAGTTGAGCATGATCGTCAGGATGACCTCATGCGCACCCGTGCGGGCCTTCAGCCAGCCAACGAGGCCGCCCCAGAGCACGCCACCGAGGATGGAGCCGATGACGACGAGCAGCAGGTGCACCGGCCAGGCCAGTTCAAGCGTGAAGCCAACCCAGGTCGCAAAGATCGCGCCGAGGATGATCTGACCCTGCGCGCCGATGTTGAACAGGCCCGCGCGGAAAGCGACGGCCACACCGAGCGACGCCGTCAGCAACGGTGTCGCGTAGGTGAGCGTCTCGGTCAGCGGCTTGATCATCGCGGCGAACGTGCCGGCGTTGTAGTTGAAGACCGCTCCGCGGAACATCGCTGCGTAGGAACTCGCGGCCGCGTCCCACGCGGCGGCGAGCGTGTCGAGCGGGCGGGCGAAGAAGTAGGACGCGGACGACGCCGTCTTCTCGTCGGTGATGGCGATGAGGATGCCGCCGACGACGAACGAGGCGAAGATCGCCAGCACGGAGATGAACGCGTTGGACCGACGCAGGCGGTCGGTCAGGGATGGAGTGATGGAACTCATGCGATGCCTCCGGGCAGCTGCGGCTCGTCGTCTTCTCTCGTGGCCAGGTTGGCCGCTTCAGCCTCCGCGAAGGCCTCCTCGGCCGTCGAGCCGGCCATCATCAGGCCGAGCACGTCGCGGCTGGTGTTGCCGGGGACCAGGCCCATGACCTTCCCGTGGAAGAGCACGGCGATCCGGTCGCCGAGCTCGGCGACCTCGTCGAGCTCGGTCGAGACCACGACGACGGGCACGTCCTTGTCGCGCTCGGCGAGGATGCGCCGGTGCAGGAACTCGATCGAGCCGACGTCGACACCGCGCGTGGGCTGGGCCGCGATGAACAGGTTCAGGTCGCGGGAGAATTCGCGGGCGAGGACGACCTTCTGCTGGTTGCCGCCGGAGAGCTGGCTGGCCGTGTGCATCGCCGACTGGGTCCGGATGTCGAACTCCTCGATCTTGGCGTCGGCGTTCTCGGCGATGAACTTCGGCTGCAGGGAGCCGCCCTTGGCGACCGGGGCACGGTCGTAGCGGTTGAGCACGAGGTTGTCGGCGATGGAGAAGTCGCCGATCACGCCGTCGGTGCTGCGGTCCTCGGGCACGTATCCCACCCCGGAGTTGATGATCTCCTTGGTCGAGCGGCCGAGCAGTTCTTTGCCGCCGAGCCGGATCGAGCCAGTGGTGCGCTCGGTCAGGCCCATGAGGGCCTCGACGAGTTCGGTCTGGCCGTTGCCCTGCACGCCGGCGACGGCGAGGATCTCGCCCTTCTTCACGTCAAGCGAGACGTGGTCGAGGGTCGGGACGCCGAGATCGTCGATGACGGTCAGGTCGCGGATCTCGAGGGCGACGTCGCTGCCGTCCGAGTGCTGGCGGCCAAGTGAGAGGTCCACGGCGCGGCCGACCATGAGCGAGGCCAGCTCCATGGCGTCCGCGCTCGGGTCCGCGTTGCCGACGACCTTGCCACGGCGGATCACCGTGATGTCGTCGGAGATGGCCTTGACCTCGCGCAGCTTGTGCGAGATGAAGATGATGGAGGTGCCGTCGGCCTTGAGCTGGCGGATGATGTCCATCAGCTCGTCGGTCTCCTTCGGCGTGAGCACCGCCGTCGGCTCGTCGAGGATGAGCAGGTCGGCCTTGCGGACGAGCGCCTTGATGATCTCGACGCGCTGTTGGACGCCGACGGGCAGCTCTTCGACGAGCGCGTCCGGGTCGACATGGAATCCGTACTTTTCCGAGATCTCGCGGATCGCCTGGCGCGTCTTCTCGAGATCGAGGATGCCGGCGGCCTTGGTGCGTTCGTCGCCGAGGGCGACGTTCTCGGCAACAGTAAACACGGGAACGAGCATGAAGTGCTGGTGCACCATGCCGATACCCGCGGCCATCGCGTCACCGGGGCCGCGGAAGTGCACCGGGGCGCCGTTGACGAGGATCTCGCCGGCGGTTGGCTCGTAGAGCCCGTAGAGGACGTTCATCAGTGTCGATTTGCCGGCGCCGTTCTCGCCGAGGAGGGTGTGCACTTTCCCCTCGTCGACGACCAGGTCGATGCCGTCGTTGGCTACGAAGTCGCCGAAGGCCTTCGTGATGCCTTTGAGTTCCAGTTTCATGGGGTCTTCCCGAGCGTTGTTTCCATGGCCTGTGTCAGTTGCCGCTACGGAGACGTACGTGCGGCCGGGGGCGATCCATTCGCCCCCGGCCGCACGCCGTCGTCCGGACGGTGGATCAGTCGAGCGGGTCGACCTCGCCGGCGATGATCTCCGCGCGCAGTGCGTCGAGCTCGCCCTGCAGGCCGTCGGGCAGATCGGCCTCGAAGTCGTAGAACGGGGCGATACCGACGCCCTCGTTCTCCAGGGTGCCGACGTACGCCTCCGCAACGAATTCGTCGTTGACGTCCTGCTCGATGGACTCGAAGACGGTCAGGCCCATGTTCTTCATCACGGAGGTCAGCACCGCGGTGTCGCCGCCGTTGGCGTATTCGTGGCCGTCGGTGTCGACCCACACGACGGCGTCGTCTTCGTTGGCCGACTCATTCACGGCGTCGACCGCGGTCTGGCCTAGCGGACCGGCGACGGGCATCAGCACGTCCACACCGGACTGCAGGAAGTTCTCCGAGATCTGCTTGGCCTTGACGGTGTTCGAGAAGTCGCCCACGAAGGTGTCCACACCCTCGACCTCGACGTCGGCATCGTTGTCCTCGTTGTAGCGCTCGACGCCATTCTCGAAGCCGAACATGAAGTCGGTCACCGTGCTGATCTCGGCACCGCCGAAGGTTCCGACCTTGCCGGACTTCGAGTACGCGGCCGCAACGTAGCCGGCCAGATACGCGGCCTCGGCGGTGTTGTAGTTCAGGGTGCGCATGTTCTCGGGAACCTCTTCGTAGCCGTAGTCGACGACAGCGAACTTGGTCTCCGGGTTGGCCTCAGCAGCAGTGAGCGGCAGGTCCTCGAACATGAAGCCGGCCGTGATGATCATGTTGCAGCCGGCGTCGACCATCTGGTCGATGTTCGGGCCCATGTCGGTCGACGCGTTCGACTCCGCCTCGCGGGTCTCGACGCCGAGTTCGGCCTTGGCCCGAGTGAGGCCCTCATGGGAAGCCTGGTTGAACGAACCGTCGTCGAAGCCGCCTTCATCGGAGACCATGCACGCGGTGTAGTCGATCGGCTCGACGTCGCCGCCGTTGCCCTCCTCCGGTGCGGCGCCACAGGCAGACAGAACCAGCGCGGAGACGCCGAGAACGGCGGCGGCTACGCCAGTGGACCTCTTGATACGCAGTGAATTCTTCAATGTTCCTCCGTTGAACTAGCCCCTCATGACCGCCTTCTGGAACGGATCTCGGGACACCGGTGCGAGTCGGTGGGAGACCCGGTAGGGGCTGCGGATGCGTCCCCACCGAAGGTGGTGAATGTAACAAAGAGTAACGCCCTTGCGTGCGTCCTGTCAGCCTATCGCCGCGGAAACTCGGCGATCCGATGTTGGTGATGTGCACCACTCTCAGCTGTGACTTGTTATACAACCATGAATAACAGTTGCATGCAATACCCCAGAGGCGGCCCACCTCGCGCCGTAGAAGCAAAGGATCGCGCGGTTCAGGGGCTGACTTGCGCGTCGGCGCGTCAGCAAGGGCCCGCCGGCTCTCACCTTGACGAGAAGATTCTCCGAGCGGCGTCGCCGAAGGGGCGACAGCAGGCTTACTCCGCGAGCCGCCCGGTCGCGGCCTCGAGCGCGGCACGCACGGCCGCGGCAGCCATGACGCGCACCCCGATGCCGATCGCCCGCTCGTCCGGAGCGTAGTCGCCGCGATGCAGGTCGTAGGTCTCGCCGCCGGGCGTGCGCGTGCCGAGCCGAAGCATCGCCCCCGGAACCTTCTGAGTCATCCAGGCGAAGTCCTCGCCCCCCATGGACTGCGGCGTCAGGACAATTGCGTGGGCGCCGATCTCGGCGCGCGCGGCGGATTCGATGAGTTCGGTCTCCGCGGGGGCATTCATGACCGGCGGCACGCCGCGCAGGTGCTCGAGTTTGACGTCGACGCCGAACGGCTGGGCCACCTGCTGAACGACGTCATCGAGCATGTCACCCGCGGCTTCCCACGCCTCGGCGTCGAGGCAGCGCATCGTACCGGCCAGATACCCGGCGGAAGGGATGGCGTTGGGCGCGGACCCGCCGCTGATCTGCCCCCACACGACCGAGACGCCGCTGCGCACGTCGACGCGGCGGTTCAAGACCGCCGGCACGTCGACAGCGACCTTGGAGAGCGCGAACACGAGATCCTCAGTCAGGTGCGGGCGCGAGGTGTGCCCGCCGCGCCCGGTGAGCTCGAGCTTGATGGTGTCGGCGGCGGAGGTGATCGCGCCGATGCGGGTGCCGATCGTGCCGGCGTCGATGCGCGGGTCGCAGTGCAGTGCCAGCACGCGCGGGACGTCGTCGAGCACACCCTGCTCGATCACGGCCAGGGCGCCGCCGGGCATCCGTTCCTCAGCGGGCTGGAAGATGACGCGCACGCGGGAGGCGAGCTTGCCGGCGTCGTGCATCTTCTTCAGCGTGAGTGCAACGCCGAGCGCGACAGTGGTGTGAATGTCGTGGCCGCACGCATGGCACACGCCCTGCGTGATGGAGGCGTAGTCGAGCCCGGTCTCCTCGACGACGGGAAGCGCGTCGATGTCGGCCCGCAACCCGAGCGCAACGGGGCCGTCCCCGACGTCGACCCACGCGCCCGTACCCTCGAGCCGCTGGGGGTCAAGGCCCGCAGCGGCGAGGATGCTGACAACCTTCTCCGTGGTGCGGTACTCCTGGAAGGAGAGCTCCGGGTTCGCGTGCACGTCGCGCCGGAAGGCGACGAGGTCCTCGAGGAGCGGGTCCACCCAGGGGCCAACCGCGGGCACTCCCGCGGTGGTCAGGGCGCGGCCGGGCGCGCCTTCCGGATGCTTGGTTGCGTTGTCGCCTGAGCCATTCACAGTCCACACCTTAATACGTACGACGGCGGCGGGCCGCTTTTGATTTCGTCGGCCCGCCATGCGTGGGTTGAATCAGAGGACGTCGACCTCGCCGGAGGCCTTGAGCGCCTCGACCGCCTGCTTGACCTGCTGGGCGTGGTCCCTCGTCGTCACGAGCAGCGCATCGGGGGTATCGACGATGACGACGTCGTCGATGCCGATGAGCGCGATCACGCGCTTGGAGTCGGAGACGACGACGCCCGAGGCCTGGTCCGAGTAGACCCGCGCACCCTCGCCGAGGACCGTGAGGTCACTGTTTTCGCTCGCCGGGTTGAGGCGCCCGATCGCCGCGAAGTCGCCGACATCGTCCCACGTGAAGACCCCGGGCACCATCGCGACGTCGCCCGCGGCGGCTGCCGGCTCGGCGACGGCATAGTCGATGGCGATCTTCGGCAGCGTCGGCCAGACGCGCTCGACGACGGCGTCGCGCTCACCCGTGTCCCACGC
This sequence comes from Kocuria rosea subsp. polaris, assembly GCA_023896275.1. Classification (GTDB taxonomy): domain Bacteria; phylum Actinomycetota; class Actinomycetes; order Actinomycetales; family Micrococcaceae; genus Zhihengliuella; species Zhihengliuella polaris_A. The sequence continues at coordinate 56,063 of MLDA01000006.1, forward strand.
GTCGGCGATTTCGCACAGCCCCGCGTACAGCTCGGGCTGGTTGAGCTCGAGGTGCGAGAGCATCAGTGCGGTCGGGGCGACGAACATGCCGGCGTTCCAGAGGTAGTCGCCGCTGGCGAGGTAGGAGCGGGCGACGTCCTCGCTGGGCTTCTCGACGAATTCGGCCACCCCCGTAGCGCTCGGAGCCCCCGCGATGTTCAGCCGCTCGCCCGCCCGGATGTAGCCGAACCCCGTGGCGGGAAGGGTCGGCCGGATCCCGATCGTGACGATCTTCCCGCTCGCCGCGGTGTACACGGCCTCGCGCACGGCCTCGAGGAAGACCTCGAGCGGGCCCACGACCTGGTCGGCGGCGAACGATCCCATGATCGTCTCCGGGTCTCGGCGGTGCAGGATGGCAGCGGCGAGGCCGATGGCGGCAGCGGAGTCCTTGGGCTCGCTCTCGAGCAACAGGTTGTTCTCCCCCAGCTCGGGGAGCTGCTCGCAGACGGCACTGCGATGCGCGGTGCCGGTCACGACCATGATCCGCTCCCCCGCCAACGGGGTCAGCCGGTCGTAGGTGGCACGGATCAGCGTGCTGCCGCTGCCCGTGAGGTCATGCAGGAACTTCGGCGCCGCGGCGCGGGAGAGCGGCCAGAGTCGGGTACCGACCCCGCCTGCGGGAATAACGCCGTAGAAACGATCAAGAATGTCTGTGGCCATGCCTAAAAGGCTAAACGACGCAGTTTCGTTTTCGGTGCAGGCTGGCCGCTATTTAGCACATGCTTTTGTTGCGGAATTGCCCCGCGGATCCGCGAATTAACGCGGGTTCCCCCGCCTGAGGGTGAGCCTCGTCACATGCTGTGCGGGAATGGAGGAGGGGGATTATGTTCGTGCACTAAGATCGGGGCAAGAACGCTCACGCACCGGCGTTAATTCTTTGTGCGGAAGCCGCACAAGCGCCCTGCGATGCATGGAGGTTATTTCAGTGTCGAAGACTTCGTCAGGCACCCTCTACCGCGGCCGCGAAGGCATGTGGTCCTGGGTCGGGCATCGGATTACCGGTGTTGTCATTTTTTTCTTCCTCTTGGTACACGTCCTGGACACCTCCCTCGTGCGAGTGTCCCCGGGCGCCTATGACGCGGTCATCGGCACGTACCAGAACCCGCTGATGGCCTTCGGCGAGACCGCTCTCGTCGCAGCCATCCTGTTCCACGCCTTCAACGGCCTGCGCCTGATCCTCGTCGACTTCTGGAAGCAGGGGCCCAAGTTCCACCGCCAGCTGCTCTGGGGCGTCCTCATCGTCTGGGCGGTCGCGACCATTGGATTCAGCATCCGCCACCTCACCCTCGCGCTCGGAGGTCACTAAGCCATGTCGACGACGACAGAATTCGTTCCTCCTCGTTCCGGCCGGATCGACAAGAAGTACAACCGGGTCCCCGGCAAGAAGGGCAACTTCGAGATGCTCGCATGGCTCTTCATGCGCATCTCCGGCCTCTTCCTGATCGTCCTGATCTTCGGCCACCTGATCACCAACCTCCTCATGGGCGACGGCATCCACGCCATCGACTTCGGCTTCGTCGCCGGCAAGTGGGCCAACCCCGTGTGGCAGTTCTGGGACCTCGCCATGCTCTGGCTGGCCATGCTGCACGGCACCAACGGCGTCCGCACGATCATCAACGACTACGCCGATAAGGACCGCACCCGCTTCTGGCTGAAGGCCGTCCTGTACTTCTCGACGATCGTCATCATCGTCCTGGGCACGCTGGTGATCTTCACCTTCGACCCGTGCATTCCGGGCTCCACGCTCGAGGTCTGCAAGTAACCCCGGCCCCCGGCCGAACCAGCTTTTAGAAAAGAGAGAGCAACCGGTATGCAGGTACACAAGTACGACGTCGTCATCGTCGGCGCTGGCGGCGCCGGCATGCGCGCGGCCATCGAATCCGGCCAGCGCGCGCGCACGGCGGTACTCACCAAGCTTTACCCCACGCGTTCCCACACGGGCGCCGCGCAGGGCGGCATGTGCGCCGCGCTCGCCAATGTCGAAGAAGACAACTGGGAGTGGCACACGTTCGACACCATCAAGGGCGGGGACTACCTCGTCGACCAGGACGCGGCGGAGGTCATGGCCAAGGAGGCCATCGACGCGGTGCTCGACCTGGAGAAGATGGGTCTGCCGTTCAACCGCACGCCCGAGGGCAAGATCGACCAGCGCCGCTTCGGCGGGCACACTCGCGACCACGGCAAGGCTCCGGTGCGCCGCGCGTGCTACGCAGCCGACCGCACGGGTCACATGATCCTGCAGACCCTCTACCAGAACTGCGTCAAGCACAACGTCGAGTTCTACAACGAGTACTACGCGCTCGACCTGCTCACCGTTGAGGAGGAGGCCACCCGCGAGGATGGCTCGACCTACCTGCAGAAGCGCGTGGCCGGCGTCGTGTCCTACGACCTGGCGACCGGCGAACTGCACGTCTTCCAGGCCAAGTCCGTGGTCTTCGCCTCCGGCGGTGCCGGCAAGGTCTTCAAGACGACGTCGAACGCCCACACCCTCACCGGCGACGGCATGGGCATCGCCCTGCGCCGCGGCATCCCGCTCGAGGACATGGAGTTCGTGCAGTTCCACCCGACCGGCCTCGCCGGCCTCGGCATCCTCCTCTCCGAGGCGGCCCGCGGCGAAGGCGGCATCCTGCGCAACTCGGAGGGCGAGCGCTTCATGGAGCGCTACGCCCCGACCATCAAGGACCTCGCGCCGCGCGACATCGTCGCCCGCTCGATGGCCAACGAGGTCCGCGAGGGCCGCGGCTGCGGCCCCGAAAAGGACTACGTCCTGCTCGACCTGACGCACCTGGAGCCGGCGCACATCGACGCCAAGCTCCCGGACATCACCGAGTTCGCACGCACCTACCTCGGCGTCGAACCGTACACGGAGCCGGTCCCCGTCTTCCCGACGGCCCACTACGTCATGGGCGGCATCCCGACCAACATCCAGGGTGAAGTCCTCCAGGACAACGACACCACGGTGCCCGGCCTGTACGCCGCCGGCGAGGTGGCCTGCGTTTCGGTGCACGGCTCCAACCGCCTAGGCACGAACTCGCTGCTGGACATCAACGTGTTCGGCAAGCGCGCCGGCATCTACGCGGCCGAGTACGCGAAGACCGCCGAGTTCGTCGAGATCCCGGAGAACCCGCTGGGCGACACCGAGGCCCTCCTCGAGACCGTCCGCCAGGGCAACGGCACCGAGCGCATCGCCGCGATCCGCAAGGATCTGCAGGACACGATGGACGCCAACATGCAGGTCTTCCGCACCGGCGAGACCATCAAGAAGGCCGTCCAGGACATCGAGGACCTGCGCGCGCGCTACAAGAACATCAGCATCCAGGACAAGGGCAAGCGCTTCAACCTGGACCTGCTCGAGGCAGTGGAGCTCGGCTTCCTGCTGGACCTCGCCGAGGTCATGTCCGTGTCCGCTCTGGGTCGCGAGGAGTCGCGCGGCGGCCACTTCCGCGAGGACTTCCCGGATCGCGACGACGAGAAGTTCATGAAGCACTCGATGGTGTACAAGGACGAGACCGCTGAGATGCAGGGCATTAAGGGCCTGCGCTTCGATACCAAGCCGGTCACCTTCACCCGTTACCAGCCGATGGAGCGTAAGTACTAATGACCACTGAAGCAGCAGAACCAGCATCCAAGATCGACCTCGCGGCCAGCGCTGGCGGCGGCGAGATCCCCCAGTTCGACATCACGCTGCGCGTCCGTCGGTACAACCCCGAGGTCTCCGAGGAGGCCGAGTGGGAGGACTTCCAGCTGACGATGTTCGGCACGGACCGCGTGCTCGACGCCCTGCACAAGGTCAAGTGGGAGCACGACGGCTCGCTGTCGTTCCGTCGCTCCTGCGCCCACGGCATCTGCGGATCCGACGCCATGCGCATCAACGGCCGCAACCGCCTCGCCTGCAAGACCCTGCTCAAGGACCTGGACACGGCCAAGCCGATCACGGTCGAGGCCATCAAGGGCCTGCCGGTCGAGAAGGACCTGATCGTGGACATGGAGCCGTTCTTCCAGTCCTACCGCGAGATCATGCCGTTCCTCGTCTCCAAGGGCCATGAGCCCTCGGGCGAGCGCTACCAGTCCCCCGAGGACCGCGAGCGCTACGACGACACCACCAAGTGCATCCTCTGCGCCGCGTGCACGTCGTCCTGCCCGGTGTTCTGGACGGACGGCCAGTACTTCGGCCCGGCAGCGATCGTGAACGCGCACCGCTTCATCTTCGACAGCCGCGACGACGCCGGCGACATGCGCCTGGAGATCCTCAACGACAAGGAGGGCGTGTGGCGCTGCCGCACCACCTTCAACTGCACCGAGGCGTGCCCCCGCGGCATCCAGGTGACCAAGGCCATCGCCGAGGTCAAGCAGGCCGTCCTGGCCCGCTCCATCTAGCCCGGAGCCTCTGACGTACCGGCGGGGCCGGCGGACTCACCACGAGTCTGCCGGCCCCGCCGTCGTTGTTTGGGCTCGCCTCACGGCCGACCTAGACTGTGTGCGTGGCAAGCGACAAATTCACCTTCACTAGCGCGTCCGGCGCGAGACTGACCGCCGTCATCGACGAGCCTGTGGGCCTCGTCAAGGGCTGGGGCATCATGTCCCACGGCTTCACGCTCGGCAAGGACTCGCTGGCCACGGCCCGTGTCTGCCGTGGTCTGGCCCAGCACGGAATCGGCATGCTGCGTTTCGACAACCTCGGGCTCGGTGAATCCGAAGGCGACTTCGCGGACACCTCGTTCAGCCTCAAGGTCCAGGACACCGTCCGGGCCGCCCAGGCCTTGCGCGATCGCGGGCACGAGCCGGAGCTGCTCGTCGGGCACTCCATGGGCGGGGCCGCGGTCATCGCGGCGGCCCGGGAGATCCAGCCGAACGCGGTCGCCACGATCGGCGCCCCGTTCGACCCCGGTCACGTCACGCACAACTTCGAGCACCTGATGGAGGAGATCGAGTCCTCCGGCAGCGCCGAACTCAAGCTGGGTCCGCGCCGGCTCGAGATCACGCGGGCGTTCATCGAGGACGTCCAGGCCCACGACCTGACCGCCTCGATCGCCAGCCTGCGCGCCCCTCTCATGGTGATCCACGCGCCGACCGACAACACCGTCGGCCTGGAGAACGCGGGCAAGATCTTCGTCAAGGCCAAGCACCCTAAATCGTTCTTCTCCCTCGACGGCGCCGACCACCTGCTCACCCAGCGCGTGCACGGCCAGCGCGCCGCGAACATGATCGCAGCGTGGGCCGAACAGTACTTCGCGGCCGCCGAGTAGCCGCCGCCCGCGCCCGGCCCACGCTCCGCCTCAGCCGGCGAACAGCTCGGCGGGCGCGTGGATCATCCGCACTCCGCCCCCGGTGATTGCGGCCTCGATCTCGGGCGCTAGTTCGTCCGCGTGCGAGATGCGAACGCCGCGCCCGCCGAAAGCGCCGGCCAGCGCCGCCCAATCGGGCTGCACCAGGTCCACTCCAACGGGGGCGATCCCGCGATCGGTCTCGTTGGCGCGGATCTCCCCGTAGCCGCCGTTGTCGACGCACACGAGGACCAGGTCCAGCCGCTGTTCGACAGCCGTGGCCAGCTCCTGGACGGCGAACATGAGTGCGCCGTCACCGATGACACACACCACCGGCCGCTGGGGCGCGGCAATCTTCGCGCCGATGGAGGCCGGCAGCCCGTACCCGAGCGTCGCGTACGCGGGCGTGTACAAGAAGGAATGCGGCCGCACCTGCGGCACGAAACTCGCTGTGCCCAGGTAGGTGACCTGCGAGGAGTCACCCCCGATGATCGCGTCTTGCGGAACCGCGGCGGCCACCTGCCCGGCGAGCGCCGCGAACGCGGGTGACAGGGCCCGCGCGGCCTCTCGCAGCTCAGCCCGCAGCACGCCCAGCTCGGGTGCCGGGCCGGGCGTGTGGCCCTCCAGCCCGGCCAGCAGTTGCGGTACGACGGCGGCGCTGTCGCCGACGAGCCCGATGTCGCACCGGGCATTCTTCTCCAGCTGGGTCTCGAGGATGTCCACGCGGATCACGGTGCCGCCCGGCTCCAACTCGCGGAACCACAGCTCGGCCTCGCCGACCTTCGATCCCAAGATCAGCAAGACGTCAGCCTCCTCCAGGAGATGCTGGGCCGCCTGAAGCCGGACGTCAGATCCAAGGGAGAGCACATGCGTCTCCGGAATCGCCGCCTTGCCGTTCAGTGTGGTCACGACGGGCGCCTGCAGCGCCTCGGCGAGGCGGGTGATATCGATGCCGGCGCGCAGGGACCCGCCCCCGGCCAGGATGGCCGGGTTGCGCGCCCCGCGCAGGGCGGTGACGGCGTCGTGCACCTTCGCGGGGTCGGCCGCCTGCGGCGGGCGCGGCTCGCGCGCGGCCAGGTCGCCGGCCGGAACATGCGACGGCCCCTCCAGCACGTCGAGCGGTATCTCGATGTGCACGGGGCGTGGGCGGCCGTGCCGGAAGAGCTCGAACGCGTCGTGCACGGCCTGCACCGCCTCCGCCCCGTTCGTCACGCGGCGCGACCATTCGACGATCGACCCGGCGGCCCCCGTGGCGTCCTTGGTCTCGTGCAGCGCACCCTTGTCCGCGAACTCCTGGCCCTGCGGCACGCCCGGGGAGAGCAGGATGAGCGGGCGCGACTCGCAGTATGCGGTGCCCGCGGCGGAGAGCGCGTTGAGCAGCCCCGGACCGCTCGTCGTGATGACGACGCCGGGCAGGCCCGTCTGCTGGGCCCAGCCGTCGGCGGCGTAGCCGGCACCCTGCTCGTGCCGGGCCGTGACCGCCCGGACGCCCAGCGGCTCCAGGTGCCGGTAGAACTCGAGATTGTGAGTGCCCGGGATGCCGAAGATCGTGTCCACCCCGTAGTCCCGCAGGAGCGTGAGCACGTCGAGCCCCACGTTCTCCCGCACGACGCCGGCCGGCAGGTCCATCACCCGGGTCGCTTCCTGCTGCTCAGACATGCTGTGCCTCCTTCGTCGTCGTGGTGGCCGTAGGATCCGCGGCGAAGCGGCGCACCCCGTCGACCCAGGTCTGTCGGACCGGGATCTGGGACATGAGTTCCGGTGGGACCGCGAGCGGGTCGGCGGCGAGCACCGCGAAGTCCGCGCGCTTGCCGGGGCTCAGCGATCCCAGGTCGTCCTCGCGGCCAAGCGCGCGGGCCGCGTTGATCGTGTGCGCCTCGAGCGCCTGCCACGCAGTGATGCACAGGCCGTCGGGACCGAGCCGGTGGCCGTTGCGGGTCACGCGGGTCACGGCGGCCTGCATGGCCTCGAGCGGGAGTGGCTCGGCGACGGGCGCGTCGGAGCTGATGGTCACGGGCACCCCGGCGTCCACGAACTCGCCCAACGGGTTGAACCGCTCCCCGGGTGTGCCGACGGCGTCCTTCACGCCCTCACCCCAGTTGTAGTAGTGCTGCGGCTGATTGACCGGCAGGATTCCGGCGGTGGCCATCCGCCGGATCTGTTCTGGGGTCGGCAGGCCGCAGTGCTCGATCCGGTGCCGCGCGTCGGCGTCGGGGCGTTCGTCCTGGGCCCGTTCGATCGCGCCGATGACCATCTCGAGGGCCGTCGGCGATTGCGCGTGGGTCGCGGTCTGCAATCCCAGCCCGTGGGCCTTAGAGATCAGGTCGGCGTAGTCGGCGGGGTCGTGGTAGAGCTGCCCGGTGCGGCACGGGTCGCCCACGTACCCGTCCGGGAAATAGGCGGTCCACCCGCCGAGGGTCCCGTCGGCGTAGAACTTGAACCCGGCAAAGCTCAGGAAAGCGTTGCCGAACTGGCCGTGCAGGCCCATGTCAGCGGCCTCGTCGAGCAGGTGCGAGAGCAGGTACATGTTGACCCGCAGCTTGAGCTGATTCTCTTCGGCCAATCTCAGGTACATGTCGAACTCGCGGCGGGAGACCTGGCAATCGCCGATCGTCGTGACGCCGCCCGCCAGGAACGACTCCTGTGCGATGCGCAGCTGGCGCAGGTGCTCTTCCGGCGCGTCCGCCAGATGGAAGTTGGGCCCGTGGTGGCCAACCTTGACCCCCTCGATCCCGGTGAGGATGTTGCAGGCCGCGTCGGAGAGTTCCCCCGTCAGCTGCCCGCGACCATCCCGGAAGTACTCGCCGCCGGGCGGGTTGGGCGTCTCCGAGGTGATGCCGTGCAACTCGAAGGTGAAGGAGTTGACGACGCCGCCGTGCCCGGACGCGTTCATGAGGTAGACCTCCCGGTCGGTCGCCACCTCGTCCAGCTCCTGGCGCGTCGGGTGCCGACCTTCCGCCAGGTTCACGTGCTCGTAGCCGTACCCCCGCACCGGCAGCCCGTTGGGCGTCGCAGCAGCGCGCTCGCGCAGCAGCTCGATGATCTCGGGGATCGACGCGGCCCGATCGGGGCCGCAGTCCACCCAGGTCTTGAGCTGGCCATACATCAGCGGGTGTGCGTGGGCGTCGACGAATCCGGGAACGACGACGGCGTCGCCCAGGTCCTGCTCGCGCGGCGCGGGCAGCCCGAGTCTCTCGGCGGCGGCGTAGCAGTCGGCCGCGTCTCCCACGGCGAGGATCCGGCCGGCGTGGACCAGCAGGGCGGTGGCGCGGGGGCAGTCGGGATCCATCGTGTGGATCGTCGCGGCGCGAACCAACTGCGGCACATAGTCGACGGGCGACGATTCGAACGTGCGGAGCTTTCTCACAAGTTCCTCCGGTGGGGGTTAGGTGTGATGGGGGGGAGGTCAGACGCCGAGTTCGGCGGACTCGTCGTTCGCGTCCCGGCGCTCTCCGGCGTCGGGTGCGGGGTCAATGTGCTGCGGTGCCAGGTGCAGGCAGATCGCGGAGACGGCGACCATTCCCAGGAAGAGGACGATGACGGACCAGATCGTGCCGGTCATGACGTACAGCCAGGTCGCTGTCACCGGGCCGAGTCCGCCCCAGATGGCGGCGGCCACGCCGTTGGAGAGGGACATGCTCGTGTAGCGGGCCTGCGGCCGGAACATCTGCGCCATCACGGTGGCGACCGGGGCGTAGGTGGCGGTCATGGCAAGCCGCATGGCGATGAAGGCCGCGAAGATCGCCCACACCGAGCCGCCGCCGAGCGTCAGGAACTGCGGGACGATCAGGGCCCCCGAGCCGAGGACTCCGATCATGACAACCCGCTTGCGACCGTACCGGTCGCCAAGCCAGGCGATGGCCAGGGTGGTCACGAACTCGACGAAGGCCGCCGCTGCCAGAGCGTTCAGGACGAGCGTCTCGCTCAGGCCCACGGCCGGGTCGGTCGCGTACGCCGTGGCAAAGGACGTGACGATGTAGTACCCGCCCGTGGACACACCCGCCATGCCGATGCCGAGCAGCATCGGATGCCAGTTGGTCTTCAGCGCGTACGTCAGTGGGAGCTGCTGCGGCTGGTCGTCGCGGGACTGATCGAAGACCGGCGACTCTTCGAGCCGGTAGCGCACCCAGAAGCCGAGCAGAATCAGCGGCATCGACAGCAGGAACGGGATCCGCCAGCCGCCGTCGATGAGGAAGTCGTCGCCCTGCACGGACAGCACCGAGAAGATGCCGGTCGCGGCCAGCGCGCCAGCCGAGTTGCCGAGCTGCGGGAAGCCGCCGTAGAAGGTCTTGTGCTTCTCCGGGGCGTGCTCCACGGCCATGAGCACGGCGCCGCCCCACTCTCCGCCGACGGCTAGGCCCTGCACCACGCGCAGCGCCAGGAGGAGTATCGGGGCCCACACGCCGACTTGGTCGTACGTCGGCAGCACTCCGACCAGGACGGTGGCCAGGCCCATCGCGAGCAGGGTGATGACCAGCGACGGTCGGCGCCCGAAACGGTCACCGATGTGCCCGAAGATGATGGCGCCGAGGGGCCGGACGAAGAAGCCGACGGCGTACGTCGCGAAGGCCGCCGCGATCCCAACCATTCGATCGGATTCGGGGAAGAAGAGCGGCCCGAAGACGAGGGCCGCGGCCGTAGCGTAGATGTAGAAGTCGTACCACTCGATCGCTGTACCGACGAATGCGGCGGTGCCGGCACGGCGCGCCTGCCGGTGATCGAATCCGGACTTCGTTTTGGGGTTCGCATCCATTGCATTCTCCTCAAGGGGACCGCCCCGTTCGGCCGGGGCTGTGCGACAACCATAGAAGCGCGTGACACAGCCCACAACACGCATAATATGCCCAAACACGCTTGCGACTTTCTTTTTGTTTCGCCTAGACGAATAATCGATGCAGAACTGGGCCAACTCGCCTCGCCTACCTATTGCTTCGCTCCCGGGCAGAGCAGAACGGGGTTTTCGGATGATTTCGGAGCGTGACACCTCACTCGATGCCCGCCTGATCCGCGCGCTCCAGCGCGACGGCCGGGCCACGATCCAGCAGCTGGCCGCAGAGCTCGACGCACCACGCTCCCTCGTCTCCGATCGCCTGCACGCACTGACCGGGGGCGGCACGGTCCGCGTTCTCGCCGCCTACGACCCGGCGTTCGTCGGGCAGACGGTCATCGCCCACCTCTCCGTCGCCATCGACCGCGCGGCGCTGCCCGTCGCTCGGGCCCTCGCGGGCATCGAAGAGGCCGTGCTCGTCTCCTGCGTCGGCGGACTGCACGACATCGTGCTCGAGGTCCGCGTGGGCTCGAACGAGGCACTCGGTGCCGCCCTGCACCGCGTCCGCTCTACCCCCGGCGTGACCGAGGTGCGCACCCAGCGCTACACCGGAATCCTCAAGGGGCTCTTCATCCCCCGGTACGACGGCGTCTCCGGCACCGACGCGATCGACCGGCACCTCGTCGAGCTGCTGCAGCGCGATGGCCGCGCGAGCTACACCTCGCTGGCCCGGGCGGTCCGCCTGTCCGCGCCGGCGGCCCGCGCGCGGGTGCAGCGTCTACTCGCTACGGGCATCGTGACCATCAGCGCCGTGGAGACCCGTGGCGCGCTGGGCCGCCAGCTCTCGATGGGGCTGGGCATCACGCTCGGGGCGGACGCCTCCGACGTCCTTCGCGCCCTGCAGGAGGATCCGGCGATCGAGTTCGCCGCGGAGTGCATCGGATCGTTCGACGTCGTGGCCACGATCGCGGCCGCCACGTCGAGCGACCTGTTGGGACGCCTCGATGCCCTGCGCGCGCTACCGGGCGTATTGCGCCTGACGGCGTGGCAGCACCTCGAGCTCGTCAAGGAGGACTACTACCGGCAGATGGCCTGAGGGAAGGCCCATGGCTGCCTGTTGATAATTTCAATACAAGCAACTTATGCTGTGGTCCCCACCCGCGGGCCGTTCTCTACGGCCCCGATCGCAAGGAGACCTCCGGTGTCCCACCCGTTCCTATCCGACGCCGCCGTCGGATACCTGCCCTCTCCGGTCCGCGACGTCTGGGAGTTGTCGATGCAACCCGGCATGATCTCGCTGGCCGGCGGCAACCCCGATCTCCGCCTCAGCGACACCGACTGGATGGCGGAGGCCGCCGCACGCTCCATCACGGACCACGGAAACGAGGTGCTCCAGTACGGCTCCGGCACGGGCCTCGCCGGGCTGCGCGAGGCGATCGTCGAGCTCATGGCTGCCGAATCGGTGACCGCGCCCGCCGACTCGGTACAGGTCACCGCCGGATCGCAGATGGCGCTGGACCTGATCACCAAACTGCTTTTCACCCGCGGGGACACGATCCTCGCCGAAGGTCCGACCTACGTCGGCGCGCTCGGGGTCTTCGGCGGTGCCGGCGTGCGCGTCGAGCACGTCGACATGGACGACGACGGCCTGCGCCCGGACGCCCTGCGCGAGCGGATCGACGAGCTCACCCGGCAGGGCCGGGCCCCGCGCGCCCTCTACACGATCCCGAACTTCCACAACCCGACGGGCATCTCCCTGGCCGCCGAGCGCCGACCGGAGATCGTCGAGATCTGCCGGGAGGCCGGGATGCCCATCATCGAGGACAACCCCTACGGGCTGCTGCGCTTCGAGGAGCGCCCGGTGCCGCCGCTGCACTCCTTCGATCCGGAGCTCGTGATCTACCTGGGTTCCTTCTCGAAGATCATGGCTCCCGGCCTGCGGGTCGGCTGGGCGTCCGCCCCGACGTGGCTGCGCCGACCGCTGCAGCTGGCCAGCGAGGCGAACGTCATCTGCGCGTCCGTCCTGAGCCAGGACCTGGCCCGCACCTTCGTCACCCGCGGCGGATGGCGCGAGGGAATCGCCGGCGCCGCCGCCGAATACGCTCTCCGCGCGCGGGCGCTCAACGACACACTCTCGCCGCTGTTGCCCGCCGGCGCCGAGCTCACGCGCCCCGCCGGCGGATTCTTCAGCTGGGTGACCCTCCCCGAAGGCTGGAGCGCCGTCGACCTGCTCGAGCACGCCGTCGACGAACACGTGGTCTTCGTCCCGGGCGCCTCCTTCTACGCGGACGGCACCGGATCCCGGCGGCTCCGGCTCGCCTACTCGCTGGAACCCCCGCTGAAGCTGGAAGAGGGCGCGCACCGCCTCGGCCGCGCACTCGAACGCTACGGCAGCGTCCTCGCCGGGACCCGGCGCTGATGGAAGGCCCGGACGACGACGGGCGCCGCCGATACGCGGTCTCCGCCACGGCGATCGACACCCGGCGGCGCACGATCCTCGAGGCGGCAGCGCAGGTCATCGCCGGCTCCGGGGAGGCAGGCTGCACGCTGTCCGCGGTATCGAAGGCCAGCGACTGCAGCGTCGGCATGATTCAGCACCACTTCGGCACGCGCTCGGAGCTGATCGTCGCCGCCGCCCGGCAACGTATCCACGAGTCGGAGCAGGAGTGGCTCGCGATCTCCCGGGCGGAAACCGGTCCGATGGAGCGGATCCGGCGTCTACTGGTCTTCGCTGTGCACGGCGAGCGGCCCTTCGCGGAGGCCTGGTCGTTCTGGCTCGAGCTGTACGCGGCGGCGCGACGCGACGCGCTTCTGCGACAGGAGATCAACACGGCACTCGAGGTGTGGCGCCGCTTCTTCCTCGACGTGCTCGAGGAGGCGCACGCCGCCGGGCTCGTCAGGGCCACCCGTCCTGCTGACCGTCAGGCCCAACTGCTGCTCGCACTCGTCGACGGGTTGGCGCTGCAGGCAGCCAACGAGACCTACGGCCTCACGGGAGACGAGATGCTGGCGCTGCTAGTCGACGCCGCGTCCGACCTGCTCGGCCACGGTTTCGACAGCTAGCGGTTCCACCCCTCCTCCGCGGCCGGACGGGACGACTCGGACCGGCGCAACTGGGCCTGCTGCCGCAGGCTCAGCGACCGCGCTCCCCCGTTCGCCGCCCGTTCCGCCTCGATATCGACCGAACGCACGGCGCCCCACGACGTCGCCACGAGATAGACCTGACTTAGGAGGAAGAACCAGATGAAAAGACCGAGGACAACCGCGTACGACGCGAGCAGCGGGTTGCGGCCGGCACTGCCGAGCAGCTCCGAGGAGAAGTAGCGCAACACTGTCGAGCCGACCCCCGCGATGAGCGAGGCCTCCAGCAGTGCGCGCCGGGGCATGGTGATCGACGAGGCCAGCCGGAACAGGATCACCGCGACGAGCGTGTCGAGCAGGAGCATGACCAGCAATGGCCCCGTCCGAGTCATCACCCGGCCGAAGGATGACTCGATATTGGCCAGCTCGATGATCCAGTCCAGGGCCGCACCGGCCACGAAGCCGAGGCCGCTGGTGACGACGAGGCCCACGCCGAGGAGCAGCAGGACGCCCAGGTCGCGCGCCTTGGCGAGGACGGGATTCATCTCCACAGGCGGAAGCCCGGAGACCCCGCGCATGCCCTCACGCAGGCCGTTGATCCACCCCAGAGAGGTCACCAGCATGGCCGCTGTGGAGATGACGAGCGCCCACCCGAACCCGCGCTGGTTGTTGAAGAGCGTCTCCGGCTTCGCCAGGCCACAGCTTTCGCGACCGCAGTCCCCCATGTCGATCAGTCCCGGCGTGGTCTCGGCAACGGTGTTGACGATCGTGTCCTGCAGCTCCTTGTTGCCCGAGGCGATGATGCCGAAGATCGAGAAGCCCGCCACGAGCAGCGCCGCGATGGAGAAGAACATTCGATAGGAGGCGCCCGCGGCCATGAGCGGACCGTGGCGCTTGCTGTAGACGGTCCAGACCCGCATCGGCCGGGAGGCATTGAGCTCGGCCAACAGCCACATGACCACGGCCAGCACGCGCTTGAGGAGGGGCTGCCCCTCGCGCCTTGCCCGGCCGACGTCGGTGCGTTTGTTCAGGGCCTCACGGCGCAGGTGTGCCCGGTCCAGCGCCTCGATCTCGGCGGCGGAGGTCCGCGCCGTGCTCGTCGACTGCTTAGAGATCGCGTCCGTCCGTGCCAAGAGCCAGCTCCTCGGTTAGCGTCCAGTATCCGTCGTGGTCGGTCGTGAAGAGCCCGATGCGGTCGACGAAGAATTCGACGTCGAAGTCCGCCAGCTCGTGCAGAGCCCGTTCCATTCCCTCCGCCGGCGCGTCGTGCGCGACGGTCAGGTGCGGGTGGTAGTCGAACGCGACCTGGTGTTCCAGCGGGCCGTCGCAGAGCTGCGCGTGCAGGGCCCGGCATGCCTCGGCCCCTTGGGCGATCTTGAGGTAGACGACCTCGCTCGCGGGTCGGAAGCTGGCGGTGCCACGCAGGCGGACGGTGAACGCGTCCGCGGCCGCGGCGACCCGCTGTGCGTGCCGGCGCGCCTCAGACCACGGCCCGCGGGCGGCCCCCGACACGAGGGTGATGTGGGGCGATTCGAATTCTGCGAACGGGTCGCCGAAGCCGGAACGCAACCTGCCGATGCGCAAGCCCAGCGCAGGCGGCAGCGAAATCACGATGCCCAGACTGAATCGGGACCCCCGGTGCCCGGTTCGCTCGTCGCGTTGCTCCATATCAGCCAGCATAGTGATTCCGGCTTCTCTTGTGGGTCAGGCGGTGGCCGCACCGGCGCGGCTGACGACGGCGGCCGCGTCCTTGCCGAGCTGGAGGAAGCCGACGTTGCGGTACACGTCGTCGAGCGTCTGCGCCGCGACGGCCCGCGCCTTCGAGGCGCCGACGGCGAGCAGGCGGTCGAGCTCAGCCGGGTCGGCCAGCAGCTCGAACGTGCGCTCGCGCACGGGCTCGATCTCCGCGACGACCGCGTCGGCGACGTCGACCTTCAGGTGCCCGTACATCTTGCCTTCGTACTCGGGCACGATCTGCTCGACGCTGCGGCCGGTCACCGCGGCCAGGATGTCGAGCAGGTTGGAGACGCCGGGCTTCTTCTCGCGGTCGTACGCCACGACCGTCTCGTCGTCGGTCACGGCGGACTTGATGCGCTTAGCGATCGTCTTGGACGGGTCCAGGACGTTGATCAGGCCATTGGGGCTCTCGGCAGACTTCGACATCTTCTTCGTCGGGTTCTGCAGGTCGTAGATGCGCGCACCCTCGCCCGGGATGAACGCCTCGGGCACGCGGAAGGTCTCGCCGAAGCGGTGGTTGAACCGATTGGCGAGCGTGCGGGCCAGCTCGACGTGCTGGCGCTGGTCGTCACCGACTGGGACGCCGTGCGGCTGGTACATCAGGATGTCCGCGGCCATGAGCATCGGGTAGGTGAACAGGCCGACGCCGGCGTTCTCCACACCGCCCTTGGCCGACTTGTCCTTGAACTGTGTCATGCGCGAGGCCTCGCCGAAACCGGTGATGCAGTTCAGGACCCAGGCCAGTTGGGCGTGCTCCGGCACGTGCGACTGCACGAAGAGCGTGTTCTTCTCGACGTCGATGCCGCCGGCGATGTACTGCGCCGCGGTCCGGCGGGTGCGTTCGCGCAGCGCGGCCGGATCGTGCGGGGCGGTGATGGCGTGCATGTCCGGGACGAAGAAGAACGCGTCGTAGTCGTCCTGCGTCTTGACCCAGTTCACGAGCGCACCCAGGTAGTTGCCCAGGTGCAGGGACTCGGCGGAGGGCTGCATCCCGGAGAGGACGCGGGGACGGTGGGTGCTGGTCGCTTCAGCGGTCATGGTTTCCTCGGTGCGTGGCTTAGAACTGGTAATCGACGACCACGGGGGCGTGGTCGGAGAAGCGCGTGTCGTAGCTCGGGGCGCGGTCGACGACGGCGTTGCTCGCCTTGGCCAGCAGGTTCGGCGTCGCCATGTGGTAGTCGATGCGCCAACCCGCGTTGTTGTCGAACGCCTGGCCGCGGTAGGACCACCAGCTGTAGGGTCCGTCGACATCGCCGGCGAGTTCGCGGGCCACGTCCTTGAAGCCGATCTCCTCGCCGAAGAAGCGGTCGAAGTAGGCGATCTCCTCGTCCATGACGCCGGCCCGCTTGTTGTGGTTCGGTTTCCAGTTCTTGATGTCCCGCGGCGTGTGGCAGACGTTGAGATCGCCGGTGACAAGCACGTGATCGCTCGCGGCCTTCAGCTGCGGCAGCCGCACGATCATGGCCTCGAGGAACTTGTACTTGTCGACCTGCTTTTCGGTCCCGAGCTCACCGGAGTTCACGTAGGCACTCGCGACGGTCAGCGTCTCCGAACCGACGGTGAAATCAGCTTCGATCCAGCGGCCGGAGTCAGCGAAGTAGACCTCGCCGATGTGCTCGCGCACCGCCACGGGCTCGGCCCGGGAGACGATCGCGACGCCGGCGCGCCCCTTCGCAGAGGCCTCGGCGTGTACGACGTGCCACCCTTCGCCGATCAGCTCGCGCACGATCGCGTCGGGCGCGCGGACCTCCTGCAGGTTCAGCACGTCGACGTCGCGGTCGAGCAGCCATTCGGCCATGCCCTTCTTGTAGGCGGCCCGGATGCCGTTGACGTTCACGGACGCCACACGCAGGGCGCCGGCGGGCTTGGCGGAATACTTCACGGTTTCAGCGGTTTCGACGTCACTCACCTGGACCACATTACCGGTTCCGGAACAGGGGCTAGTCCACGATGTCGCCGGAGAGCGGCTCGCCGTCCCCGGCCTTCGACCCCTTGCCGTCCTTCATCATTCCCCGGGCATTGTGCGCGGTGATCTCGATGGTTTCGAGGGCGCGGTCGACCATGCCGCGGGCCTCGTCGCCGTCCTGGTCCAGGTACTCCTTGACGACGCCGACCTGCACCTCGACGATCTTGAACGAGTGGTCCAACTTCATGTCCCGCACCGTGGTCGACTCGTCGACCACGGTGGTCGACCCGCCGCCCTGTTTGGCCATGTCGGCGCGCACGCCCGCCACCTGCTCGTGCACCTTCTTGGCTCCGCGGGAGATGCCGAAGACGAGGAACGCCGAGAGCAGCAGCCAGCCCAGAGAAATGATGGCGACAAGCCAGCCGATCACATCGTTCTGATTGGCGGCGAAGACGACAGCCACAAGGAACACCGTCACCATGACCGCGAGGGCGAGCGTGCTGGCTTTGATGGTGATCTTGCGTTCCTGCATGGTCCTGTTCTTTCCAGCCGCGTTGGTCGCGGCCGATCCGCCGGGAAGAGTTTGCATGCGCCCATTGTCTCAAACCCTGGCGAAGTATCCTTCCGGTTGGGCCGCAGGCGAACACAGACTCAGCGTTCACCACTTGACCAAGCAGAACGGGTGGCGCTGCGGGTCGAGGCAAACCCGAAAGTTCTCGTTTCCGGCGTTTGTCGACATCGCGCCGAGCTTGAGCACTTGTGCCTCAGCCAGGTCGAGATCGCGGACCTTGATGTCCAGGCGGGCCTGTTGCAGGCGCAGGTGCCCGGGCCATTCCGGCGGGACGTAACCGTCGACGCGCTGGACCGCGATGGACGGCCGGTCCGGCCCGTCACCGGTCGTGATCCAGCCCGGGTCCGATTGGACGCGCACCATGTCCAGCACTTCCTCGTAGAATACAGCCAGCACCTCGGGGTCCTCGCAGTGGAAGACCGCCGCTTCCCAAGCACCGATCATGGCCAGCCCCCTCCTCATCGAATCGCACGGCGGGCCGTGCCCCCGCTACTGCCGCGACGATCGACTGAGAAGGTGCACGGTCCGGCAGGTCCTCGACACGCCGCCCGGGTCACAGTGCGCTGAAGTTGCCAACTAGGTGAAGCAGGATGCACTATCGATGTAATGTAGACCACACAGGGCCACCCGCCCGGGAGAACCGGCTGGAGGGGACAATGAAGTTTCCCGCCCCGCCTCATTCGAAGCTCCTGCCCGATGCTTCACCGGCCGACGCCCGACCGAACAATTGGATGATCGCGGACAAGTCCCGCGGAAAGGCACCATGACCGACCTGACGACGTCGTACCCGCTCCTGACACTGCTGCCCCCAGTGCTCGCGCTCACCCTGGTCATCCTCACCAGAAAGGTGCTCGTCAGCCTCGGCGCCGGCGTGCTCGCGGCCGCCCTGCTGATCCACGACCTGAACCCCCTCGACGCGCTGGCAGCCGTGTGGCAGTCGTTCGCGGCCATCTTCTGGGCTGACGGCGCCGTGAACACGTGGTCCGTCTACATCCTGGTGTTCCTGCTGCTGCTCGGCGTCATCGCCGCGTTCGTGCTGATGTCGGGAGGCACGACGGCGTTCGCCGCCTGGGCGTTGCGGCGCATCCGCCGGCGGCCGGGGTCGATGATCCTGCCCGCCGTGCTGGGCATCGTCATCTTCATCGACGACTACTTCAACGCACTCGCCGTCGGCCAGATCTCGCGCCCGGTGACGGACCAGCACCGCGTCTCGCGGGCCAAGCTGGCGTACATCATCGACTCGACATCGGCGCCGGTCTCCGTGCTGTCGCCGTTCTCCAGTTGGGGCGCCTACATCATGGGCCTCCTCGCTCCGATCCTGGCGGCGTCGACGTTGTCGCTGAGCAGCGTGCAGGCGTTCCTCGGGGCCGCTGTGGCCAACTTCTACGCGATCGCGGCGGCGTTGATGGTCTGGCTCGTGATCTTCTTCCGGATCGATCTCGGCGCGATGCGTACCGAGGAACGCCGGGCGATCACCGACGGCCACGTCTTCGACCCGGCGGCTACCGTCCCCGGGCACCTCTCCGATGACCTCCCGGTGCACTGCCCGGGGGCGCTCCGGGCGCTCATCGTGCCGTTCGCCCTGCTGGTGGTCGGCGTGTTCGCCGGGATCGTCTGGACCGGCCAGCGCGCTGCCGGTTCCTGGAATGTCATCGACATTCTCGCCGCCACGGACGCCAGTGCCGCGCTCATCTTCGGCGGCATACTCGGCCTCGCCGCCGCGGTCTACTACTACCTGCGGAACACGCGGAGGAATCCGGAGTTCGCGGTGGCGACATTCGGCCGCGGCTGGGTCGAGGGAGTCAAGTCGATGCTGCCGGCGATCGCCATCCTGCTTCCCGCCTGGATGCTGGGCGACCTCATCTCCCAGGTCGGCACCGGCGACTTCCTCGGACGCGTGGTGGAAGCCTCGAGCCTTTCGGCCGCCGGCCTCGTGCCGGTCGTCTTCCTCGTCGCCGCCGCGATGTCCTTCGCCACCGGCACCTCGTGGGGCTCGTTCGGCCTGCTGCTTCCGATCGCCGGCGGCATCATTAACAGCATGGACGAGCCGACCTTCCTGCTGCCGGTTCTCGGCGCCGTGCTCGCCGGAGCCGTCGCCGGCGACCACGCCTCCCCGATCTCCGACACGACGATCCTCTCGGCCACCGGCTCGGGCTGCAACGTCATCACGCACGTGGTCACCCAGCTGCCGTACGTCCTCAGCGCGACGGCGTGCGCGACGCTCGGCTACCTGGCGCTGGCCCTGACCGGCAGCACGCTGGTCGGCCTGGCCGTCGTCGTCGCGGCACTGGCCGTCTTCGTCGTCGTCGCGCGGTCGGTCACCGCACCGATTTCGGGCACTGCCCCGGAGCCCGACCCGGCGATCACCACTTGACGAGACAGAACGGGTGTCGCTGCGGATCGAGATAGACCCGGAAACTCTCGCTGCCGGCGTTCATCGATGTCGCCCCCAGCTTGAGCACCTGCTCCTCCCCCAGATCCAGGTCCCGGACCTTGATATCCAGGTGGGCCTGCTGCGGGTGCACGTGGCCGGGCCACTCGGGCGGGACGTACACGTCGACACGCTGGAACGCGATGGTCGGCCGGTCCGGGCCGTCGCCGATGGTGATCCATTCGGGGTCCGTCTGGACCCGCACCATGCCGAGCACCTCTTCGTAGAATGATGCCAGCGCCTCCGGGTCCTCGCAGTCGAACACCACTGATTCCCATGCACCAATCATGGCCTACTCCCTTCTGGTCGTCACGCCTCGGTCGTGGTTTTACGCTACTCCGGCCCGCGGGCGCTGAGAAGGCCTGCGGCGGGCACGACGGCGGATCCGGCCCCGGCGTCAGTGCGTGTCGCCCGGAGGCCGGAGGTCGTCCTCGTCGGGCAGCCGGAGGTCGTCCTCGCCGGGCAGCCGGAGCGCGTACTCCCCCGGCGCTTCGAACGGCCCGACGCGCAGCTTGGTGAACATCCCGATGTCGATCGACAGGGGCTCACCCGGTGCCATGGGGTCCTGCGGATCCTCGACGATCGCCTGCAGATCCATCGGGACGGCGACGGGCGTCGCCTCGCGATCGGTCTGGACGTAGAGCGTCTGCGCCCGTTCGGACCCCGAGCCGGCGAGCGCGCCGGTCCATTCGAAGTAGGCCTCCGCGACCTCCCCCGGCGCGAGCGTCACGGGAGGCGGCGCCTCGCCGTCGACGTCCCGCGCGAGGTGCTCCTTCGGCCGATGATAGAGCTCCTGCTCAGCTTCCACGTGGAACTTGTTGCCCCACTCCCCGCGCGCTCCTAGGCCCGGAAAGCCGGAGAGCGTGCAGTCGGTGTCGGCGTCGTTGCGCAGCAGGATCGACCCGAACCGATGCCCCAGCGCCGCGTCCCAATAGCGCAGCTGCCCGGTCAGGTCCTCGGGCCGGCAGGACGCCGGGCCCGCAGCGTCGGTCGCTGGGAGACGGAGGAAGTCCGCTCGCTCGGCGTCGCTCAGGTCTGCCTCGTCGGGAACCGGCGTGTCCGGGACCTCGTCCCAGCCGGCGCCCACCTCCTCCTCGGTGGCTTCCCCGACCGCGCTCGGAGGATTCGGCGTCGGGGTCGTGGCCCCCGGCGCCGACGGCCCGGTCGGAATGCCAGGCGCACAGGCGGTCAGCAGCAGGAGGCCGGCCAGCGGCAGTGACATCGCGAGGCGCTTCATACGACACACCGTACCCGGACCCGCCTAGGTCAGGAACAGCTTGCGCAGCCGCGCGGTCGTCAGCACAACGCCGACGACGATCATGACCACGTAGTACGCCACGTGCCAGAGCATGGCGGTCGTGAAGTAGCCGATCGAGAGGGAGCGCATGAGCTCCACGCCGTGCCAGAGCGGCAGCGCCTGGATGAACAGCTGGATACCGCCCGGGTAGACCTCGAGCGGGTACAGGGTCGCCGAGAAGAGGAACATCGGCAGCAGCGCGAAGTTGACCCAGTCCAGGTGCTGGAAGCGCTTCATGAAGCTCGCGATGCCCATGCCGAGGGCCGCGAATCCGAAAGCGACCAGCACCGACGCCGGAATCATCAGCAGCGCCCACGGGGTCGTGACCAGGCCCATCGAGCTCATGACGATCATGAAGCCGGTCGCGTAGAGGAACCCGCGCTGCAGGGCCAGATAGATCTCGCCGATCGCGACGTCGAGCGGCCCCAGCGACGTGTAGAGCATGTTCTGGTAGAGCTTGGAGAAGCGCAGCTTGAAGAACACGTTGTTGGTCGAATCGTAGACGGCGCCGTTCATCGCGGAGACGGCGAGCAGAGCCGGAGCGATATAGGCGCCGTAGCTCATCTCGGCGCCCCCGGGGCCCGCGACCGCGCCGATGAGCGGGCCGAGGCCGATTCCCATCGCCGCGAGGAAAAGCACCGGCTCCACGAACCCGGAGACGAAGACGGCCCAGTTGTTGGTCTTCAGCGCCATCAGCCCGCGGGCGACGACGGCGCGCACGTTCCCGGAGTAGAGACCGGCGAAGGGTCGGCGGCTGGGGGAAAGCAGGATCGTTGGCTGCGCCATCTCAGTCCACCAGCCGTTTCTGATAGGTCCGGAACGCCAGGGCCAGCCCCCCGGCGGCCAGCGCGGCGAGGTAGACCACGTGCACGATCGAGAGCCAGAGCGGCTCGTCGTACCCGTAGCTGAAAACGCGCCCGATCTCGCTGGCGTGCCACAGCGGGGAGAGCCAGCCGATCGGCTGCAGGTAGCTCGGCAGATTGGTCAGCGGGAAGAAGGTTCCGGAGAAGAGCATGAGCGGCATGACGCCGAAGCGCTGGATCATGACGAACTGGGCCTTCTCCTCGCGGATGGTCGCCGCGTAGGCCATCAGCGGGGTGCCGATCGCTAGGCCGGCCAGCGTCGCGGTGAGCACACTCAGGATGCCGAAGCCGCTCGGGACCGCTCCGAAGGCGGCCACGATGAGGTAGTAGACCAACGACTGCGAGAACAGGCGGATGGCCACCGCGAGCGTGTGGCCCGCCGCGATCTGCCACGGCCGCAGGGAGCTCACGAGCGGCCCGTAGTAGAGACGGTGCCATTTGAAACCGTCCATGATGGGCCACGTGAACTCGTTCGAGGCCGCCATGAATGCACCCGAGGCCAGCAGGGCCGGGACGATGAAGACGAGGTAGTCCACGCCGCCGAAATCACCGCCGCCGTTGGCGTCGACGAGGGAGGCAAGACCGACGCCCATCGCCACGAGGTAGAGCAGCGGGTGGCCGATCGAGTAGGCGATGATCACCGACAGGTAGCTGCGCATGGACAACAGCTGGTGCTCAGCGAAGTACCAGACGCCGAAGACCGCGCTGCGACGAGCGAGTACCTCGGCCGGCGGCGCCGGGCGGGCCGGCTCCGCACCCGTCGTCGTCCTAGTCAACGAGGGACCTCCCGGTCAGCTTAAGGAAGACATCCTCCAGCGAGCTGCGGCGCACGAGCGAGGTCACGGGCCGCAGCCCGCGCGCGGCGACGGCCTCGAGCACCGCCTCGCCGTCGTGCGCGTAGACGAGCACGCGGTCCGGCAGGGCCTCGACGCGTTCGCCGAGGTCCTCGATCCGGCGGGCGACGGCGGCGTTGCGGTCCGCGCCGAAGCGCAGCTCGACGACCTCGCGGGTGGAGAAGCGACGGATCAGGTCGGCCGGGGAGCCCTCGGCCATGATCCGGCCGGCGTCGACGACGATGATGCGATCGCACAGCTGCTCGGCCTCGTCCATGTGGTGCGTGGTCAGCACGAGGGTCACGCCCTGCTCCTTGAGCCGGAAGAGCCGGTCCCAGAGGACGTGGCGGGCCTGCGGGTCGAGACCCGTAGTGGGCTCGTCGAGCAGCAGGATCTTCGGTTCGTTCACGAGGGAGCGGGCGATGGTCAGGCGGCGCTTCATGCCGCCGGAGAGGTCGTCGACGCGGGCGTCCGCCTTGTCGACGAGCTGGGCGAAGTCGAGCAGCTCGGCGATCTTCGGCTTCAGGTACGCCCGGGAGAGCCCGAAGTATCGGCCGTAGACCATGAGGTTGTCGCGGACCCGCAGCTCCTCGTCCAGATTGTCCTGCTGCGGGACGACGCCGAGGTGGGCGCGGACCACCGGGCCCTGCTCCTCCGGGTCGAGCCCCATGATCTCCAGGTGACCCGAGGTGCGCTGCGAGACTCCGCCGATCATCCGCATGGTTGTCGACTTTCCGGCCCCATTGGGCCCGAGCAGCCCGAACGACTCCCCCGCGGGCACCTCGAAGGAGATGCCGTCGACGGCGGTGAAGTCGCCGTAGCGCTTGACCAGGTTCTCGGCGCGAATCACGACGGGCGGGGCCTCGGTCTGGTGCGGTGCGGAGCCGGCGGGGGATGATTGAAGTGAAGGAGTGGTTTCGGACACACAGCGAGCGTACGCCGCCCTACCGATTGATACAAGCCAATCGCTCACCGGGAGTCAACGACAGTAGACCGACACGCAAATCATCCTGAGGATTGACGCCCCTACGCCGTGGATCTGAGATACTCGCGGCAGAGTACCGGAACAAACGGAAGGAACTAGATCCCATGAGCAACTACCCCGTGGCACCCGAACCCCAGGAAACCGCCGCACCCGAGCCCGCGAAGTTCGCGCTGCTGAAGAAGCTGACACTCGTCTCGGCAGCCCTCTACCTCATCTCGACGCTCGTCTCCCTGCCGGCCGCGATGGACACCAGCGCCGTGCGCGAGCAGCTGGAGTTGTCCGGAGTCCCCGTCGACGACGCCACGCTCCAGGCGACGCAGGCCATGGCAGTCGGCAGCGCGGTCGCCATGCTCGTCGTCGGCCTCGGCCTCTACGCACTGGTGATCATCGGCCTCTACAAGCGCAAGAACTGGGCGCGCGTCCTCGGCATCATCTTCGCGATCATCTCCCTGGTGGGCTTCCTGATCAGCCTGTTCGCCAGCGGGCTGATGCCGACTGCCGCCAGCACGTCAGTCTTCACCACGATCCTGGGCATCGTCTCCGCCCTGGTGACCGTCTACTGGCTGGTGCTCGCCTTCAGCTCGCAGGTGACCGAGTACCTGCGCAAGCCGAGCCCGCTGGTCTAGCCGCCCGCCACATTCTGTACAACAGCGTCCCCGCACCGAATCGCGTTCGGTGCGGGGACGCCGTCGTCTTGGACAGACGGGCACGTCCGCATCGTCCGCAAGGCCGACGCCTGAACCCTCCGCGCCTGATGCGTGGCTCAGCCGGCATCGAGGAAGGACTGGGCAGCCTCCCGGTGTTCGTTCTCACCGGTCAACAACGCGAACTCGACGTACGCCAGGGCACTGGCTCCCAGCAGAGCCGCGCCCCGTTCAGCGAGCCGGTCCGGCACGACTCCCCCTGCCTCCCGGTAGGCATCGAGGACGATCCCGAAATCCTCGGGCGTCGACAGCGACTGCTGCAGAGCGAAATCGACCGTCGGGTCGGTGACCTTGGCCGTCGTCCAGTCGAGGACCGCGAGAATGCCCGCGTCGTCCCCGAGGAGCAGGTGCGCCGGGTAGAGCTCGCCGTGGCTGAACCTCATCGCGTCGGACCACATCGAGTCATCGTCGATCCACCGGCCCCAACGTTCGCGGGCGCCCGCCGGGACATCGAACTCGGCCACAGCGGCGTCGAGCCGGTCGCGCCAGGCGGAGCGGACGATCTCCGACGTCTCGACGACGATTCCAGCCTCACGCGCCTGCTGCACGTCCGCGGTGTGCAGCTCGGCGAGCAGACGCCCGAAGGACCGCAGGTACGCGGGCGCGCCCGCGTCGAAGTGCATGACGGGTGCGCCAACCTCGTCGAGGGTCATGCCCGGCTCCCCCGGGAGCAGCGGGTAGGCGATCAGTTCCTCGGTGGCGATCCGCCAATCCGGGATCGCGACGCTGAGGCGCGGGCGCGCAAAATCGAGAATGCGGTGCTCATCCGCAATCTTGGCCGAGACGTCGGCCCGGCGCGGCACACGCAAGACCCATTCCTGCCCCGCGTGATCGGTGGCGATGGCGACCTGATAGTCGAGTCCGGCCTCGATGACGCGCATCGCGTCCGGGCCCATCGTCAGCCCGTGGTGCGACGCGAGGTGGACCAGGGTGTCGTTGTCGTTTTCCATCTCTTCACTTTTTCACGCCGCTACGGCCCTGACAACGACGACGTCCCCGCGCCGAAGATCGCTCGGTGCGGGGACGTCGTCGTTGTGTGCAGGTAGCCGCTAGGCGATGCCAGCCTGACGCTCGGCGGCCTCGACCACGTTCGTCATGAGCAGCGCGACCGTCATCGGGCCGACCCCGCCGGGGTTCGGCGAGAGGAAGCCCGCGACCTCAGCCACACCTGGATCGACGTCGCCGTAGACCTTCTGCTTGCCCGTCTCTGGATTCTCCTCGCGGGTCACACCCACGTCGAGCACCGCGGCGCCCGGCTTGACGTGCTCCGGCTTGACGATGTGCTTGACGCCGGCGGCGGCCACGATCACGTCGGCCTGCTGCAGGAAGGGCGCCATGTCCGGCGTGCCGGTGTGCACCTGCGTGACCGTGGCGTTGACCGATCGACGCGCGAGCAGCAGCCCCATGGGGCGGCCGATCGTCACACCGCGGCCGACGACCACGACGTGCTTGCCGGCGAGGTCGTAGTCGTTGCGCAGCAGCAGCTCGATCACGCCGCGGGGCGTGCACGGCAGCGGCGTCGCAATCGGCCCGTTGACGTTGAGGACCAGACGCCCGAGGTTCGTCGGGTGCAGGCCGTCGGCGTCCTTGGCCGGGTCGATGCGCTCGAGGATCGCGTCGGTGTCGAGGTGCTTGGGCAGGGGCAGCTGCACGATGTAGCCGTGGCAGGAGTCGTCCGCGTTGAGCTCATCGATCAGCGCCTCGACTTCTTCCTGCGTGGCGTCTGCCGGCAATTCGCGCTGGATCGAGTTCATCCCGATCGCCTCGGACTGCTTGTGCTTCATGCCCACGTACAGCTGCGACGCCGGGTCCGCACCCACCAGCACCGTGGCGATGCCCGGGGTGATTCCCTTGGCCTTGAGCGCGGCGACGCGCTCGACCAGCTCGTCCTTGATCGCCGCCGATGCGGCCTTGCCATCGAGAATTTGTGCCGTCATCGCGCCGGTGCCCGCCTCGCTTACCATTCCTCGTGACCCGGGTAGAGCGGGAAGGCCTCGGCCAGCGCGTCGACGCGTGCCTTGAGGGCTTCCTTGTCCGCCGCCTGGCCGCTGATGAGCGCGGTGGCGATGATGTCGGCGACCTCGATGAACTCCGTCTCGCCGAAACCGCGGGTGGCCAGAGCCGGCGTGCCGATCCGCAGACCGGAGGTCACCATCGGCGGGCGCGGGTCGAACGGGACCGCGTTGCGGTTCACGGTGATGCCGATTTCGTGCAGGAGATCCTCAGCCTGCTGGCCGTCGAGCTCGGAATTGCGCAGGTCGACAAGGGCCAGGTGCACGTCGGTGCCGCCCGTGAGGACCGAGACGCCGGCTTCCGCGACGTCGGCCTGGTTGAGGCGGTCGGCGAGGGCACGCGCACCGGCGAGAGTGCGCTCCTGGCGCTCGCGGAACTCCTCGGAGGCGGCAATCTTGAAGGCCACGGCCTTGCCGGCGATCGCGTGCATGAGGGGCCCGCCCTGCTGGCCTGGGAAGACGTTGGAGTTGATCTTCTTGTACAGATCGAGGTCGTTCGTGAGGATCAGGCCGGAACGCGGGCCGGCCAAGGTCTTGTGCACGGTGGACGAGACGATGTCGGCGTGCGGGACCGGGCTCGGGTGCAGGCCGGCTGCCACCAGACCGGCGAAGTGGGCCATGTCGACCCAGAGCTTGGCGCCAACCTCGTCGGCGATCTCGCGGAACTTCGCGAAGTCGAGCTGGCGCGGGTACGCGGACCAGCCGGCAATGATGACGTCCGGCTTCTCGGTGATGGCCTGCTCGCGCAGCTTGTCCATGTCCACGGTGAAGGTCTCGGGGTCGACTTCGTAGGCGGCAACTTCGTAGAGCTTGCCGGAGAAGTTCAGCTTCATGCCGTGGGTCAGGTGACCGCCGTGGGCAAGCGAAAGGCCGAGGATCTTGTCGCCCGGCTCGATGAGTGCGGCCAGGACGGCGGCGTTCGCCGAAGCACCCGAGTGGGGCTGAACGTTGGCGTACTTGGCGCCGAAGAGCTCCTTGGCGCGGTCGCGGGCCAGGTTCTCGGCGACGTCGACGTGCTCGCAACCGCCGTAGTAGCGACGTCCGGGGTAGCCTTCCGCGTACTTGTTGGTCAGCACGGAGCCCTGCGCTTCGAGAACGGCGCGCGGGGCGAAGTTCTCGGAGGCGATCATCTCCAGGGTGTTGCGCTGGCGTCCCAGTTCGGCTTCGAGGACCGCGGCGATCTCCGGGTCCAGCTCAGCGAGGGAACGGTTGGTCACGTTCGAGTCAGTGCTCAATCTTTGCTCCTTGTCGAGAAGGCAGTTCTATTTCGGCGTGGACGGGCAGCAGGAAGCGCATCCACCGTCTGTGGTGGGCAGGCCCCTGCTCGACCCTGGGCCCAGGCGCGCGGTCCGGATAGGTCTCATGGTGCCGCTCCCTGGTGGTTATCCACCTCACGCCAGTCGCGACGGTTCCACTCTATCGGAGATGGGGCCAAGGATCCGGCCTCGATTTCATGCCCGTCACGTTCGCGTCACAGCGGTGTCATATGACGAGAAACGTTCCAACGGGCGAGGCGTGCCGGCTGTATCGGCGCTCACCTCCTGCGCGCGCGGGCACCCTGGGGCGACTACCCTTGTGCGGGTGAGCATCGAATCAACTACTGGCGAGAACACCCCTGCTACCGCACCCGCGGCACGAAACTTCATCGTGACGCTCTCGTGCGCGGATCAGCCCGGAATCGTGCACGCGGTCTCCGGCGCCCTGCTGCTGACGGGCTGCAACATCACGGAGTCTCAGCAGTTCGAATCCCCGGAGACGGGAACGTTTTTCATGCGCGTGGCCGTCGCGACGGCGTCCACCCAGGCTGAGGTGTGGGGTTCGCTCGAGCCGGTTTCCCAGGCGTTCGGCATGCAGCTCGACGTGTTCGACGCAGCGCGCCCTGCCCGCACACTCATCATGTGTTCGAAAGAGGGCCACGCCCTCAACGACCTGCTATTCCAGCAGCGCGCCGGCATGCTCTCGATCGAGGTGCCGCTGATCGTCTCCAACCACGCTGACCTGCGCCCGATGGCCGAGTTCTACGGGGTGCCCTTCGTGCACCTGCCCGTCACGAAGGACAACAAGACCGACGCCGAGGCACGCCTCCTGGAACTCGTGGCCGAGCACCAGATCGATGTGGTGGTTCTGGCCCGCTACATGCAGATCCTCTCCAACGACCTGTGCCGCGAGTTGAACGGGCGGGCGATCAACATCCACCACTCGTTCCTGCCGTCCTTCAAAGGTGCGAAGCCCTACCACCAGGCACACGCTCGCGGCGTGAAACTGATCGGCGCGACGGCCCACTACGTGACGGCTGACCTGGACGAGGGCCCGATCATCGAGCAGGAGGTCATCCGCGTGAACCACGCGCAGACCCCGCAGCAGTTCGTGGCCCTGGGCCGCGACGTCGAGGGCCGCACTCTGGCCACGGCCGTGCAGTGGCACGCGCAGCACCGCGTCCTGCTCGACGGCACCCGCACGGTCGTCTTCAACTAGTCAGGCACGAGGGCGCCGCACGGCAACAATCAGGACTGCGGCACCTGACGGCCCATCATGATGCCGAGCACACTCAGGGCCACACCGGCCGCCGCACTGACGCCGTAGAGCCACATTCCCCACGGCGCGTAGTCGCCGCCATCGATCAAGAAGGTATCGGCCAGCATCATCCCGGGCGCAAACGACACGAACCAATGAGCAGGTGCCGCCAGCAGCAGGAGCAGCAGTGAGAGCACGAGCGCCGTACCCGTCGAGATTCTCCGCCGCAACGCAGCGATCAGGACGGCGGCTGCCAACACGATGCCGATGGCGGCCCACCCGATCACCACAGGTGCATTCAGGGACTTCCCCACCCCATCCATCGCGGCAGCAATGTCCGCCAGCGAAGCCCCCGGTACCGCAGCCAGCGGATTCCAGACCAGGATCTGCAGGGCACCCGCGACTGCGTAGAGCGCGACACACGCCAGACCCGCCAGAGCGATCACGACGGGACATCGCCGGTTCCCGGTGACATCATGTTCAACGACGACTCGCATGCCGCCACCTTTCCAAGGGATCGGAGGACTGGTCTTCGTTCTCGTCAGTTCTATTGCCGTCGCAGGGCCTACCCCGTGCTGGAGATGCTCAGCTGCGGGCAAGCAGCGTGATGACCTCATAGTGGTTCGACTGCGGGAACATGTCCATCACGCGCGCCTTGACCGGCCTCAGCGACGGCATGAGCTCCAGGTCCTTCGCCAGCGTCACCGCATTGCAGCTCGAATAGAGCACGTGCCGGATCCCCGACGCCTCCAGCCATCCGGCCAGCTCCGCGCCGGTCCCCCGCCGCGGCGGGTTCACCACGACCAGCTCCGGCAGCTCGTCCGGCGCCGCGCCCAGCGCGAATTCCGTGGCATCGCCGGCCGCGAACTCGACGCCGTCCAGCCCGAGCTCGTCGCGCGTCAGCTCGGCACTCGCCACGGCCTCCGCGCTCAGCTCGATGCCGGTCACGCGGCGGTCCGGTCGGGCGCCGCCGCGCCGCGCGCCGTCGTCGTACGCCGTTCTTCCCGCGCCCGCGGCGAGGTGCAGCGCGAAGCCGCCGACCCCGCAGTACAGGTCCCACACGCTGGCGGGCCCCACCTCGTTGACCCACGCCGCACCCTGCCGATAGAGCGCCGCACCGACCTCGGTATTCGTCTGGAAGAAGCTGCGCGGCAGCAGATGCAGTCCGATCCCGTTGACCTGCATCGTCAGCGACGTCTGCGCGGTCAGCGGGATCTCGGATTCGCCCTCGAGCACGGCTTTGTGTGCGGGTTGCAGGTTAGCGCTGGCCACGCGCAGGGCCGGCAGGCGTTCGATGAGCCCGGGCAGGTGCTCGCGCAGGACGGGGACGAGGGCGTCGCTGCGCAGCACGAAACGCACCATCAGCTCACCCGACGGCGCCTCGGTCACCAACAGATACTTCAGCTCGCCCGTGCGGGTCAGCACGTCGTACGGGGTCAGGCGGGCCGCGCGGATCAGGTTCGAGAGCACGCGCAGCGCCTCGGCGATCCCGGGGGTGATGAGGCCGCAGCGCCGCAGGTCGATCCCGTGGCCGTCGGCGTCGAGAATGCCGATGCGCGGGTGGCGCGTGCTGCCCGAGACCACCATCTTCGCCTTATTGCGGAAGCCGGATTCGGCACCGACGAACGGCTCGAGCCACTCGATGCCCGGGTGCGCCGCGAGCAGGTGGCGGCAGTGCGCTTCCTTGCCGGCGACCTGTTCCGCGTGGTCCTGGCCCATCAGGGTGCAGGAGCGGCAGCGGCCGGCGTCGTAGTAGTCGCATTGCATGCGGACAATCCTAGTTCCGCGCGCGGAACCTGGACGACGCCGGCAGTAGGGTGAGAGCCATGGCACACCTGATCGAAATCAATGGCAAGAAGCCCGTAGTTCACGCGGGCGCGTTCGTCGCGCCGACCGCCGTGCTCAGCGGGGATGTGGTCCTCGAGGACGGCGCCAGCGCCTTCTACGGGGTCTCCGCGCGCGGCGACTCGGACGCGATCCGTATCGGCGCGGGGACGAACCTGCAGGACAACGTGGTGGTGCACGCCGACCGCGGCGTGCCCTGCACGGTGGGCGCCGGCGTCTCCGTGGGCCACGCCGCCGTGATCCACGGCTGCACGATCGGCGACGGCTGCCTGATCGGCATGAGCGCGACCATCATGAACGGGGCCGTCATCGGCGAACAGTCGCTCGTGGCCGCGGGCGCGCTGGTGCTGGAGGGCACGCACGTGCCGCCGCGCTCGCTTGTGGCCGGTGTGCCGGCCAAGGTGCGGCGGGAGTTGACCGACGAAGAGGTCGCGTCCTTGGGCACCAACGCCGAGACCTACCTGGAACTGGCAGCCCAGCACCGGGCCGCGACGCAGCAGTAAGACGGCAGGCGGCGGCGAACTCATTCTAAAGAACTCTTGCTAAAGACTTCTTTAGGTAGGTAGAGTGGGCGCCATGGAACCCACCGAGTACACCCCGAAACCGGGCGAGAAGGTCAGCACCGACCCCACGCAGATCCGCGCGCTCGCACACCCGACGCGGCTCGCGCTGCTGGACTTCCTGGGCACGGTCGCGCAGGCCACCGCCACCGAGTGCGCCGAGGCGATCGGCGAGTCCGTCGCCAGCTGCTCGTTCCACCTGCGCTCCCTTGCGCAGCACGGATTCGTAGAACCCGGAGAACCCTCTGGCCGCCAGAAACCCTGGAAGAAGGTGTACGGATCCTTCTCCCAGGTCATCGATCCGGACGAGCCGGGCGGGGCGGACGCCGTCGCCGCCATGGGCGCCCTGTCGATCCGTCGTGAGGCCGAGCGGTTGCAGGACTTCATGGCCCAGCTGCCGTCCTTCACGACCGAGGACGGCAATCGCAACGTCGTGACGACGTCATCCTTCTACGCGACCGACGCGGAGATGGCCGACGTGCGCGAAGTCCTCCTCGGCCTCGCCGAACGCTTCGCCGGCCGCGGCCAGGAGCCCGACTCCCGCCCAGAGGGGTCGCGCCGGGTGCACCTGTTCGGCGCCCTCACCCTCGACGTCGCCGACGCTCGCCGGAAGGACCGGTCATGAACGAGCCAACCGCGCCCGCACCCACCACGGAGACAACGACGACGGACGCGCCGCCGTCGTCCGGGCCCGCCCACGGCGGAAACCGGGAGCTGCTCGCCCACCCCGGATACCGCCGACTGCTCGCGGCCTGGACGGTCAGCAACCTCGGCGACTCCGCCTTGTACATCACGGCGGCGATCTGGATGAAGGTCATGACCGGCTCGGACGCGCTTGCCGCGAGTGTCTTCCTCGTCATGGGCGTGCCTGCGATCCTGTCGCCGTGGATCGGACTGTTGGCGGACCGCGTGCCGCGGCGCGGGCTGATGATCGCGAACAACACGCTCACCGCCGCAGTGGTGCTCGCACTGCTGCTCGTCGAACCGAGCGGCTGGCTGTGGATCGTCTACGTCGTCATGGCGCTGTATGCGACGTGCGGGTTCGTGAACGCCAGCGCGCAGTCGGGCCTGCTCAAGTCGCTGATGCCGACGCACCTGCTGGCTCCGGCCAACGGGATGTTCGCCAGCGTCGACCACGGCCTGCGGATCGTCGCCCCGCTTGCCGGCGCCGCTGTCTTCGGGCTGTGGGGCATGGCCCCGGTGGTCTACGCGACCGCGATTTTCTTCCTGCTTGGCGCGCTGCTGCTGCTGCGCGTCTCCCCCAGGCCGGTGGTACGCGAGCACGAGGGCGAGTCGCTCATGCGCCAGACCCTGGCCGGGTTCGGGGCGATCACCTCCCGCCCCGCCGTCCGCATCGCGACCATCATCATGGGGCTGGCCTGCGTGGGCGGAGGGATGACCAATTCGACGACGTTCGCCGTCGTCGACCGCGGCCTGGGCCTGCCGCCGGAGGCGCTGAGCGTCGCCGTCGCGCTACAGGGGGCCTTCTCGATCATCGCGGGTCTGAACGCGTCGAAGATCCTCAACCGGTTCGGGTTCGCCCGCACGCTCGGTTTCGGCGCGTTCGCGTTCGGCCTCGGCTACGCCGCGCAGACGACGGGCGTCCTCTGGCTGACGATCCTGGGCATCCTGCCCTTCGCCTTCGGCATCACCGCGGTCATCATCGCCGCGGCGACGATCCGACAACTCCAACTTCCCGACCACCTGCAGGGTCGCGGCGCCGCAGCCGCGAACGTCTTCGCCAACGGCACGCAGACGCTCGCCGCCGGATGCGCGGCGGCGGTCATCGACATCGTCGACTTCCGCTACATCATCGCCGTCGGCGCGCTCTTCGCCATGGCCGGCCTCGTGCCCGCGCTGCGTCGCCGCAAGGTGATCGACGCGTGAGGGCTCGACGCTCTCCGCTTCAGGAGGACGAGCGGCGGCGCCAGAAGGCGGCCACGAGTGCACCCGAGACGTTGTGCCAGACCGAGAAGATCGCGCCCGGCAGCGCAGCCTCCGGGGCGAAGTACTGGCCGGCCAGGCCGGCGGCGAGGCCGGAGTTCTGCATGCCGACCTCGACCGCCATCGTCCGCCGCGAGGCGACGGGCAGCCCGAAGAGCCGGCCGACGGCGTAGCCCAGGCTCAGCCCGGCCGCGTTGTGCAGCACGACCGCCAGCAGGATCAGGAGGCCGGCCGTGAAGATCGCGTCCGCGCTGCGGGCCACCACCACGACGACCACAAACGTGATCGCCACAACCGAGACCCACGGCAGCGCGGGCAGCGCGGCCTCGACCAGGCGCGGGAAGAGCGTGCGCAGCAGCAGTCCGCCAAGGACCGGGATGAGCACGATCTGCACGATCGAGACGGCCATGGACCCGGCCTCGACGGGCAGGTACTGGCCCGCCAACCAGAGCGTGAGCAACGGGGTCAGCAGCGGCGCCAGCAGGGTGGAAACGCTCGTCATCGCCACCGAGAGCGCGACGTTGCCGCGCCCGAGGTACGCGACGACGTTCGACGCCGTACCGCCCGGGGCGCAGCCGACGAGGATCACGCCGGCGGCGAGCGCCGGGTCCAAGTTGAGGGCCACGGCGATCGCCCAGCCGATGAGCGGCATCAGGCCGTACTGCGCGAGCACGCCGAGCGCGACCGGCAGCGGGTGCCGGAAGACCACGGCGAAGTCCGGGAAGGACAACGTCAGCCCCATGCCGAACATGATGACCATGAGGAGGGGGTTGATCAGGAACGCGAGGTCCACGAAGGGTGCCGGTGCGGCGAGGGCGAGCGCGCCGCCGCCGATGATGAGCAGCGGGAAGAGGGTCACGGCGATGCGGGCGCCGCGATCCTGTCGTGAGGTGCTCTCCGCGGAGACGGGAGAGCTCGATTGTTCGTTGGGCATGGGCTCAACTCTGGCACCGGCGGCGCTCCGGCAGGAACACGAGCACGCGTTTGTGACGGATTCCCTCACGCCGGGGGCATGGAATGGGCCGTTCCGGCGTTGAACTACCCTTGAAGGGGCCTTTCGCGCCCACTCGCATCTCGTGAAGGAAACCAGGTCTCATGCAGAAGTCCCGCACGCGCGCGGTCGCGCCCGCCGCCGTCGTCCTCGCCTCGGCTCTCGCCCTCTCCGCCTGCTCGGCCGCGGCCCCGGATCCCGCACCCCACGAGCCCGTCGCCGGCGGAACGCTCGTCTACGCCTCGGGCGACGCGGAACCGGACTGCCTCGACCCGCACGTCGGCGGCAACTACCCGCAGGCCCTTCTGGCCTCGCAGTTCCTCGAGACGCTCTACACGAAGGACCAGAACGGCGAGATCGTGCCCTGGCTGGCGTCGGGGGCGGACGTGTCCGACGACGGCACCACGGTCACGCTGCACCTGCGCGAGGGCATCGCGTTCACCGACGGCACACCCTTCGACGCCGAGGCGGTCAAGGCCAACATCGAGCACGTGCTCGACCCGGAGACGGGCTCTTCGACCGGATTCCTGGCGATGCAGAAGGTCGAGTCGATGGAGGTGCTCGACGCCGCCTCCCTGCGCCTGAACCTCTCGGCGCCCGACGCCGCCCTCTTCGAGTCCTTCAGCCAGACCTGGAACGCGATGATGTCGCCGGCCGGCCTGGAGCGCAGCCAGGAGGAGAACTGCGCCGCCCCGATCGGCACGGGGCCCTTCGTTGTCGAGGACTGGCAGCGCCAGGACGCGGTGACGCTCGTCCGCAACGAGGACTACGCCGTCCCGAACCCCGAGGCCACCGCCGACCCGGAGCACACCGGCGCCGCCTACCTCGAGGGCATCGAGTGGCGATTCGTGCCCGAGTCCGCGACCCGCTACTCGGCGCTGCAGGGCGGCACCGTCGACATGATCGACAACGCCCAGCCCGACACCATCGCGGCCGCGGCCGACTCCGCCGACATCGAGCACCTCGACGCCCCGCGCCCGGGCGCCTCCAACCGGATCGAGCTGAACTCCTCCAAGGCCCCGTTCGACGACCCGTTAGTCCGCGAGGCCTTCGTCCGCGCGGTGGACGTGGACGCAGCCGTCAGCTCCCTGTTCTTCGGCACCGCCGAGCGCTCCTACTCCCCGCTCTCCTCCGTCGAGCCCATGGGCTACGCGGACGACTCGCTGTTCGCCTACGACCCGCAGGAGGCCGCGCGCCTGTTGGACGAGGCCGGCTGGGACGAGACCGACGCCGCCGGCTACCGGGTCAAGGACGGCGAGCGTCTGAGCGTGCACCTGCCCATCTCAACGAACCAGTCGGTCCCCGCCGAGCAGTCGCTGTTCGAGCAGCTGCAGGCGACGGCCAAGGAATCCGGCATCGAGGTCACCACCGAGTTGCTGGACCTGGGCAGCTGGTACGGCGCGCTTGGCGAACACGACTACGATCTGGTCTCCGCGCCGTACACGAAGGTCGGTCCGGACGTGCTGCGCATCCTCTTCCACTCCGACTCGACCGAGCCGGCCCCATCCGGCTACTTCGCCAATCACGCGATGGTCCGCGATGAGGAGATCGACGCCGCCCTCGAGCAGGCCGCCAGCGCCGACGACGCGGCGGCGCGCGCAGCGCTCTACGAGGAGGTCCAGGCGAAGGTGCTCGAGGGGTACTACATCCTGCCGCTCTACGACCAGCAGAACCACTTCCTGTACCGCGCCGGCCTGCACGGGGTCGGCGAGAGGACCGCCGTCGCCACCCCGATCTTCCACAACGCCTGGCTGGCCGACTGATCTGCCGGCGGGCCCCTCGCCGGGCCCGCCGGAGCGAACCATGAGAATCCTGCGCTGGCTGCTCACCCGTCTGGCCGGAGGACTGTTCGTCCTCTGGGCCGTCGCCACGCTCGTCTTCATCGGCATCCGGCTGGTGCCCGGGGACCCGGTCGAGGCGATCGTCGGCGGGCCCGGATCGCAGGCCGGGCCGGAGGCGTTCGCCCTTGCGCGCGCCGAGTACGGCCTCGACCAACCGCTCGTCGTCCAGTACACAACCATGCTCGCGAACCTCACCACCGGCGATCTCGGCACGAGCTACTCGCTCAAAGCGCCCGTGGCCGAGGTGGTCGCCGAGCAGCTGCCGGGAACTCTGACCCTCGCGCTCCTCGCCTGGGCTCTCGCCTGGGTCCTCGCCGTGGCCGCCGCCCTCTTCACCGCACTCGCGGCGGGCCCGCGCCTGGCCCGCCTCGCCGACGCGCTCGGCTCAGGGCTGGAGATCCTCGCCGCCGCGGTCCCGCACTTCTGGCTCGGCAGCGTGTTGGTCCTCGTTTTCGCGACCGGGCTCGGCTGGCTGCCACCGGTCGCCACCGACTCGGCCGCCGGGCTCGTGCTGCCCGTCGTCACGCTCGCGCTCCCGCTCGCCGGATTCCTCGGCCAGGTCATGCGCGAATCCCTCGCGACCGCCCTGACCAGCCCCTTCGCCCTCGCCGCCCGCGCCCGCGGCGAGTCCGAGGCCGGCGTCCTCCTGCGCCACGGCCTGCGCCACGCGGCCCTGCCCGGCATCTCGCTCTCCGGTTGGGCGCTGGGATCGCTGATCTCGGGCGCCGTCGTGGTTGAGGCCCTGTTCGCCCGTGGCGGCCTCGGCCGCACCCTGCTCTCCGCCGTTACGGCCCGCGACATCCCGCTCGTCACGGGCGTGGTCCTCGTCTCGGCGCTGACCTACGTCGTGGTCATGGCCGTGGCCGATGTCGTCGAACGCCTGGTGGACCCGCGCCACGGATCCGCCGGCACGACGGCGGCGCGCGCCCCCCAGCCCGGCTCCGCCCCGGCGGGTGGTCATTCATGAGCGTGCCCCGCACCCCCGTCCTGCGCGCCGGCGCCGTCGGGCTCGCCCGGGCGTCCGCCGCAGCGGGCGCGCTGCCCGCGCTCGCCGCGACCGCCGTCGTCGTGCTGCTCGCCGCCGCGGTGGCGGTGCCGGGGTGGCTCGCCCCGGGGGACCCACTGGGCATCGACCCGGCCGCCGCGTTCAGCGCGCCTGGTCCCGGTCACGTGTTCGGCACGGACGAGTCCGGCCGGGACGTCTACACCCGGATCGTGCACGGGGCGCGCGCCTCGCTGGCGATCGGCGTGGCCGCGACCGGCGTCGGGCTGGGGCTCGCCCTGCTGCTCGGGGTGCCCGCCGGGCTCACCGCGGGCCGGCGCGGGCGCCGCGCGCACCCTGAGTGGATCGACGCATCGATCTCCCGCGTGCTCGAGGTGCTCTTCGCGCTACCGGGGCTGCTGCTCGCGCTCGTGTTCATCGCGTTCGCGGGCCCTGGCGTGACGACGACGGTCGTGGCGGTTGGTCTCTCGACGGCGCCCGGGTACGCGCGCATCGTCCGCGCCCAGGTCGTGCGGCTGCGCGATGCGGAGATGGTGCAGGCCGCGCGCGTGCTCGGGCGCTCGCACGCGCGGATCCTGCTGGGGCACCTGCTGCCGAACGCGCTCGGCCCCGTGGCCGTGCTCGCGACGCTTGGGGTCGGGCAGGCGGTGGTGTGGGCGTCGGCGCTGAGCTTCCTCGGGCTCGGCACCCCGCCGCCCGCGCCGGAGTGGGGGGCCATGCTCTCCGCCGGGCGCACCTATCTCGGGCTCGCGTGGTGGATGACGGTGTTCCCGGGCCTCGCGATCGTGCTCGTCGCCGCGTCGGCGACCGTGCTCGGTCGGTGGCTGCAGCGGCGCGCGGAAGGGTTCGCGGCGTGAGCGCGCGTGAGCCGCTCGTCGACGTGCGCGGGCTGCGGGTCTCCTTCGGCCGCGGCGACGTGGTGGCCGGGGTGGACCTGCGCATCGATGCGGGTGAGTCCGTCGCGCTTGTCGGCGAGTCCGGGTCCGGCAAGTCCGTGACCGCCCGCGCGTTGCTGGGCCTGGCCGGCGGCCGCGGCTCGCGGGCACGCGTGAGCGCCGACGCGTTCCGCATCGCCGGCCACGACCTGCGCGGCCGCGACGGCCGCGTCTCGGAGAACCCGACCCGGTGGCGGCGGTTGCGCGGCGGTGAGCTCGGCCTCGTCCTGCAGGACGCGCTGACCTCCCTCGACCCGCTGCGCCCCATCGCGCGCGAGATCGACGACGCCCTGCGGCTGCACACCCGGCTCTCCCCCACAGCCCGGGCTGCGCGCGTGCGCGAGCTGCTGGCCGACGTCGGACTCGCAGGCGCCGGGATGGACGTCGGCGCGCTGCGGCCCGGTGCCCTCTCCGGAGGCATGCGCCAGCGCGCGCTCATCGCCGCCGCGCTCTCGGGGGCGCCGCGCCTGCTCATCGCTGACGAGCCGACCACGGCCCTCGACGCGACCGTCGCCGCCCGCGTCCTGGACCTCCTCGCACAGCTGCGCGCCGGCGATCCGCCCGCAACACCCGGCATGGGCCAGCTGCTGATCAGCCACGACCTCGCCGTCGTCTCCCGCGTCGCTGAGAAGGTGCTCGTGATGCGCGCCGGGGAGGTCGTCGAGTCCGGGCCGACCGCCGAGGTCCTCGCCGATCCGCGCCACGAATACACGCGCATGCTGCTCGCCGCCGTGCCCGCCGGGAAGCCCCGCGGAACGCGGCTGGGCCCGCAGGCAGTGGTCGCGGCACGCCCCCAGGCCGCCCACCCGACGACGGCTGCGGCCGGGCCCGCCCCGACCGGCCCGGCAGCGCCGGATACCCCCGCGCTGGCGGCCATCGGGCTAGTCAAGGAGTTCGCGGCCCGCGACGCGTCGGGCCGCACGCGCGCGTTTCGGGCGGTGGACAACGTCTCGTTCACGCTCGCCGCCGGGACAACCCTGGGCATCGTCGGCGAGTCCGGCTCTGGCAAGACGACGACGGCGCGCCTGGCTCTCGGGCTGCTCACTTCGGACGCGGGAACGGTCGACCTCTTCGGGACGCCGTTCGCCGGGGACCGCGGCGACGGGCGCGACGTGGCCGAGTCGGCCCGCCGGCCGCGCCGCCGGCAGCTCGGAGCGGTCTACCAGGACCCGCTCTCCTCGTTCGACCCGCGTATGTCGGTCGGGGCGCTACTCGCTGACGCCGTCTCCGGCGGCCGGACGCGCCGTACGGGGCCGCACCGCGCGCGCATCGGGGAACTGCTCGACATGGTGGGGCTGGAGTCCGGTACTGCGGCCCGGCACCCGCGCTCGCTTTCAGGCGGTCAGCGCCAGCGCGTCGCGATCGCCCGGGCCCTGGCACCGGGCCCGCGCGTGTTCGTCTGCGACGAGCCGGTCTCCGCCCTGGACGTCTCGGTGCAGGCGCAGATCCTCGACCTGCTCGACGACCTCCAGCGCGACCTCGGCCTGAGCTACCTTTTCATCTCCCACGACCTGGCCGTCATCCGGCACGTCAGCGACCATCTTCTGGTCATGCGCGGCGGCCGCGTCGTCGAGTCCGGCACCACGGAGCGCGTCTTCGCCGACCCCCAGCACGAGTACACGCGCACCCTCCTGGCGGCTTCCCCGCATCCTTCGCCCGGGGGCTGATACGGCGTCCCGGGGCGGGCCCGTGCCGGGGCACCGTATTGATCCCCTGACGTCGGCCGAGCGCCCGGAATGCGAGACGCCCCGCCGTCCGCGTGCAGCGGAGGGCGGGGCGTCGTCGTCGTCGTGCCTGGTGTGCTCCGGCTACTGGACCGGGGTCTTCGCCAGCGCGTCGAGCACGGAGTTCAGCGTCGCGGACGGGCGCATGGCCGCGGCGGCCTTGGCGTCGTCCGGGCGGTAGTAGCCACCGATGTCGACCGGCTGGCCCTGGACCGCGGCGAGCTCACCCACAATGGCCTCCTCGTTGGAGGTCAGGGCCTCGGCGATCGGGGTGAAGACCTCGGCAAGCGTGGCGTCCTCGGTCTGGTTCGCGAGCTCCTGGGCCCAGTACATGGCCAGGTAGAAGTGCGAGCCGCGGTTGTCGATCGTGCCCAGCTTGCGGCCCGGCGAGCGGTTCTCCAGCAGAAACGTGGCGGTCGCGGCGTCGAGCGCAGTGGCCAGCACCTTCGCCGACGGGGCGTCGCCCTGCTCGGCGTACTTCTCCAGCGACGGGACGAGCGCGAAGAACTCGCCGAGCGAGTCCCAGCGCAGGTAGTTCTGCTCGACGAGCTGCTGGACGTGCTTCGGCGCGGAGCCGCCGGCGCCCGTCTCGAAGAGGCCGCCTCCGGCCATGAGCGGAACGATCGAGAGCATCTTGGCGGACGTGCCGAGCTCGAGGATCGGGAACAGGTCCGTCAGGTAGTCGCGCAGCACGTTGCCCGTGACGGAGATGGTGTCCTCACCGCGGCGGAGGCGCTCGATCGTGAACTTGGTGGCGTCCACCGGGTTCAGGACGCGGATGTCCAGGCCCTCGGTGTCCTCCTCAGCCAGGATGGCGTTGGCCTTGGCGATGAGGTTGGCGTCGTGCGCGCGGTTCTCGTCGAGCCAGAACACGGCCGGCATGCCGGACTCGCGGGAGCGGCGGACGGCGAGCTGGACCCAGTCGCGGATCGGGGCGTCCTTGGCCTGGCAAGCGCGCCAGATGTCACCCTCGGCGACCTCGTGCTCGATCAGGACGTTGCCCTTCGAGTCGAGGATCTGGATCGTGCCGGGCTCGGCGATCTCGAACGTCTTGTCGTGCGAGCCGTACTCCTCGGCCTTCTGCGCCATGAGGCCGACGTTCGGGACGGTGCCCATCGTCGTCGGGTCGTAGGCGCCGTTGGCGCGGCAGTCCTCGATCACGGCCTGGTAGACGCCCGCGTAGGAGGAGTCCGGCAGCACGGCGAGGGTGTCGGCCTCCTCGCCGTCCGGGCCCCACATGTGGCCGGAGGTGCGGATCATGGCCGGCATCGAGGCGTCGACGATCACGTCGGACGGCACGTGCAGGTTGGTGATGCCCTTGTCGGAGTCGACCATGGCCAGCGCCGGGCCCTCCTCGAGGCCCTTAGCGATCTCGGCCTTGATGCCTTCGCGCACGTCCTCGGCGACGTCGTCGAGCCCGCCCAGGATCGAGGCCAGGCCGTTGTTGGCGGACAGCCCCGCCGCGGCGAGGTCGTCGCCGTACTTGGCGAACAGCCCCGGGAAGAACGCCTTGACGATGTGGCCGAAGAGGATCGGGTCGGACACCTTCATCATGGTGGCCTTCAAGTGCGCGGAGAAGAGCACGCCCTCTTCCTTGGCGCGGACGATCTGCGCGGCCAGGAACTCGTCGAGGGCGGCGGCACGCATGACCGTGCCGTCGACGACCTCGCCGGCCTGGACCGGAAGCTTCTTCTTGAGCACCTTGACCGTGCCGTCGGCGAGGACCTGCTGGATCGAGAGCACGTCCTCGGCCTCGATGACCACGGACTTCTCGTTGGCGGCGAAGTCGTTCTCACCCATCGTGGCGACGTTGGTCTTGGACTCCGGCGACCAGGCACCCATGCGGTGCGGGTTCTTGCGGGCGTAGTTCTTCACGCTCAGCGGCGCGCGGCGGTCCGAGTTGCCTTCGCGCAGCACCGGGTTCACAGCGGAGCCCTTGATCTTGTCGAAACGAGCGCGGATGTCCGTCTCCTCGTCGGAGGCCGGGGACTCCGGGTAGTCCGGGATCGCGTAGCCGGCGGCCTGCAGCTCGGCGACGGCGGCCTTGAGCTGCGGCACCGAGGCGGAGATGTTCGGCAGCTTGATGATGTTCGCTTCCGGCGTCTTCGCCAGGGCCCCCAGCTCGGCCAGGGCGTCGGGCTGGCGCTGGTCCTCGGCGAGGTAGTCGGAGAATGCTGCGATGATGCGGCCCGAGAGCGAGATGTCCCGGGTCTCCACCTCCACACCTGCGGTCGAGGTGAACGCTTCAACGATCGGCAGGAACGAATAGGTCGCCAGCATCGGCGCTTCGTCGGTGTGGGTGTAGATAATCTTTGCCATTGGCGCGGCATCTCCCTCAGGGTCTGTGGGTGTCATGGTCTGCAGGCCCTTGTCGAACACTGCATCAAACACCCCCAATTTACCCGAGTGTGCCCCCGATCCCATCTTCAGGTTTCACACCCTCGCCCAGTACGACGACGCCCGCTTCCCCTCCGCCCTCGTCTCGACCGCGCACGCGGCGATAGTCTGGGTGAGATGAGTCACCCCGAGATCGGGGCGGGCAGACGAGCGAGGAGCGCCACCGTGGATCATGCTGCACTTGCCATCGATGGAGGCCAGAGCGGGATTCGTGCACGACTGCGCACGCTGGACGGTCCCCCTGCCTCGGGGCGCCCCGTCCTGGAGTTCCCCGGGCTGCTGACCGACCGGCCCATCGCGGCCCAGGTCGCCGACGTCGTCCGGCAGGTCGTCGCGGAGACCGGCGCAACGCTCGGTGTCGTCTCGGCCGGGCTGAGCGGCCTCACCGACGCCGGCCGGACGGCCCGCGAACTCCTCGGCGCCACCCGCGGGCTCGGCGTCGCACAGGCCCACGTCGCGCACGATGCCGTGACGTCGTACGTGGGGGCTCTCGGAGACGCGCCGGGCGCCGTCGTCGCCGCCGGCACGGGCGTCGTCACGCTCGCCGTCGGTGCGCGGGAGACCGCGCGGATCGACGGATGGGGGCACAGCATGGGCGACGCCGGCAGCGGCTACTGGATCGGTCGACGCGCCCTGGACGCCGTGATGCGCGCCTACGACGGCCGGGGCCCGGCGACCGGCCTGACGGAAATCGTGCGGGCTGACCTGGGGGACTTGGACCACGCCTACATCGCCCTGCAGGCCGACCCGCACTGGGTGAGCCGGACCGCCGCGTTCGCCGCCGACGTCGCCCGGCTTGCCGACACGGACGAGGTGGCCGCCGCGATCTGCGACGACGCCGCCGCCGAGCTCGCATGTTCCGTCGAGGCGGGGCTGAGGCGCGTGGGCCTGGCCGGGTCGGATACCCCCGCGGTCTGCCTGCTCGGGGGCGTCCTGCGCGGCGAATGGATCCGAACCGGCCTCACCGCGCGGCTGCGGGAGCGCTGGCCCGCCGTCGAGATCCGCGAACCGGCGGCGAACGCCCTCGAGGGGGCCGCCCGGCTCCCGTTCCTCGCCGGGGACAGCCCGCTGCGCGGTCTCGCGGCCACGGCCGACGCGTAAGCGGGGCCACGAAACTCAGCCACACCTCTAACTGCGGCCCACGCCCACGAAAAAGCCTGAGCCGTTGACGCAGGGGGTGGCTTGATCCCCCGGCTCATGTCAACAGCTCAGGCCTATTCGGCGCGGAGCCGGTTGCCGGCGGCATTGTGCCCGCTGCCGGCCCCGGCGACCGCTCTTAGTGGAAGAAGTGGCGTGTGCCGTTCGTGAAGTACATCGTGATGCCGGCCGCGTTGGCGGCCTCGACGACCTCCGCGTCGCGCACGGAGCCGCCCGGCTGGACCACGGCCTTCACGCCGGCGTCGATCAGGATCTGCAGACCGTCGGCGAACGGGAAGAACGCGTCGGAGGCCGCCACGGCCCCGCGGCTGCGTTCCGGTGCGGAAGCACCCCCCACGTTCTCCGCCCCGCCGGCCGAGTCCGCCCCGGAGTCGACGGCCACGCCGAGCGTGTTGGCCCGCTCCACGGCCAGGCGGCACGAGTCCAGACGGTTGACCTGCCCCATGCCGATGCCGACGGCGGCGCCGTCGGCGGCGAGCAGGATCGCGTTCGACTTCGCCGCACGCACCGCACGCCACGCGAAGGCGAGGTCCGCCAGCGTCGCCTCGTCGGCGGCCTCGCCGGCGGCCAGGGTCCAGTTCTGCGGGGCGTCGCCCTCGGCGTCGATCTCGTCGCGCTTCTGCAGCAGCATGCCGCCGGAGACCTGCTTGTAGTCGACGGTGTCGCGGGCGAAACCCTCGGGCAGCTCGATGAGGCGGATGTTCTTCTTGGCCGAGAGCACCTCGACGGCCTCCGACTCGAAGCCCGGCGCCACGACGACCTCGGTGAAGATGCCCTTGACGGCCTCGGCCATGCCCCGCGTCACGGTGCGGTTGGCGGCGATGACGCCGCCGAACGCGGAGACCGGGTCGGTTGCGTGGGCCTTGGCGTGTGCGTCGGCGATCGGGTCGGCTGCGCCGGGCGACGCCACGGCGACGCCGCACGGGTTGGCGTGCTTGACGACG
Organism: Kocuria rosea subsp. polaris; assembly: GCA_023896275.1. GTDB lineage: Bacteria > Actinomycetota > Actinomycetes > Actinomycetales > Micrococcaceae > Zhihengliuella > Zhihengliuella polaris_A. The sequence continues at coordinate 100,410 of MLDA01000006.1, forward strand.
GCGACGGCCGGCTCCGCGAAGTCGAAGGCGGCGCGCACGGCGGCGTCAGCGTCGACGAAGTTGTTGAAGCTCATGGCCTTGCCGTGCAGCTGCTCGGCCTGGGCGATGCCGGGCTCAGCACCGTCCTCGACGTAGAGTGCGGCGGGCTGGTGCGGGTTCTCGCCGTAGCGCAGGGTCTCCGAGCGCTCGAGCGCAAGGCCGGCGTACGGCGGGAAGGCAGGCACCTCGTCGGCGTCGTCGTCGCCGAACTGCGCGGCGGTCCAGCGGGCCACCGCCGTGTCGTAAGCAGCGGTGTGCGCAAACGCGAGGGAGGCCAGGCGGGCGCGGGTTTTCAGGTCGAAGCCGCCGGAAGCGGCCGCCTCGACGACCTCGCCGTACTTGGCCGGGTCGACGACGATGCCCACCGACGGGTGGTTCTTCGCGGCGGCGCGCACCATGGACGGGCCCCCGATATCGATCTGCTCGACGACGGCGTCGCGGTCGGCGCCGGACTTCACGGTCTCGACGAACGGGTACAGGTTGACCACGACGAGGTCGAACGGCTCGACGTCGAGGTCGGCCAGCTGACGCACGTGGTCGTCCAGGCGGCGGTCGGCCAGGATGCCGGCGTGCACGCGCGGGTGCAGGGTCTTCACCCGGCCGTCCAGGCACTCGGGGAAGCCGGTGATCTCGGAGACCTCCGTGACGGGGACGCCCGCGGCGGCGATGCGCGAGGCGGTCGAGCCCGTGGAGACGATCTTGACCCCCGCGGCGTGCAGCCCCTGCGCCAGTTCCTCCAGCCCGGTCTTGTCGTAGACGGAAATCAGGGCCCGGCGGATGGGAACGCGGTCCAGGACGGTTTCGCTCACAGATGTCTCCAGCGTTGAGGTGTCTTCGGGTCGGTCACCCCAGTCTAGCCGCGCGGCAGCCGCCGCCGAGAAGTGTTGCCTCCGCGGCGGCAGCAGACGTGACGCGTCTTACTCGCCGTCGGTGATCATCTTCCCGTCGGGTGCCACGACGTACCAGACATCGTTCACGCCCTGCCCGTTGACGTCGCCGGGCGCCCCGTCCTGCGCGAAGTAGTAGAGCGGCATTCCGCCGAGCGTCAGGTGTAGCTGGCCGTCGGGCGACTCGATGGTGCCGACCTCAGCCGTGATGGCCTCATCGACAGTGGGCTCCGCACCCGTCGCCACCGCGATCGGCCACGCCGTCAGGCAGTCCCCGGTGCACGCGCTCTCGTCCGCTCCCGCGGTGTCGTTGGTGAAGTAGTAGAGCGTGTTCCCGTCGCCGTCGGTGACCACGGTTCCGAGGTCCGTCTCGGCCGTGGACAGGTCGACGTCGGCCGCCATCGAATCGTCGGGCGCCTGCGTGGTCTCGTCGGCCCCCGTGCCTCCCCCGTAGCCGCCGCCGGCGCCGTCGCCGTTTCCGCAGCCGGCCAGAAACAGCGTGCCCGCCGCGACCAAGGCCGCACAGCGGAGGGCCGCGCGCGTCGTCGTGTTGGTCCTGGTGGTCGTCATGATGCGATACCTCCCGCTGCGAGCGCCGGTCGCGGACCCGGTGGGTGCACGGGTCCTCCGGCCCTCATTTCCACCATAGGCCGGGGCGTGCGCGGCGGGAACCCCGCAGCCGAAGCTACCCGACGGTTTCGGCGTCGAGGTTCATCAGCTCGGGGAAGTGCTCCTGCAGCTGCTCCTCGGTCAGGCACTTCTGGAGGAGCTTCTCCGCGTGGTCCTCGTCGGAGACGAAGGCGACCAGATGCAGCCGCTTACGGTCCAGTTCCTGCCGCACCCCGATCACCGCAGCAATGAGCGTGCGGTAATACTGCCGCACGGTGTTCTCCCAACCGTGCTCGGCCGCGGCCTGGTTCAGCCGCTCGTTCCAGGCCTCGACGTGGTCGTCGTCGAAAAGATCCATCGAGCACCAGTGCCACGAGCTCGCGTCCCAGCGCCGCGAATAGAATCCGCCGCCCTCCTCCACCGGAGCCTCCAGCGGATCCAGTACGACGTCGTCGTCCTCCAACGCTTCGGGCTCACCTTCCGCGTCGGCGAGCTCGTCCGCCCCCAGCGGGTCGGCGCCCTCGGCGTCGACGGGTTCGCCCGCGTCGTCGAGCTCATCATCGTCGTCCGCCGTCCCGTCAGCGTCGGCCGCCAAGTCGGCAACCACCGGTTCGGCGTCGACGCCCGCGGCCAGCTCCTGGTCGTAGGCCCGCAGCTGGCGCTCCTCGTCGCTGAGGTCGCGGTCGAGCGCCTGCTCCGAATTGAGGGCGAGCACGGGCAACCGCAACGGCTCGTCGGCGGCGACATCAGCGGCATCGGGCGCGGTGGCAGTGACCTCCAGCGCCAGACCGTAGAAGGTCTGTCCGGGGTGCTCCGAGACCACTTCCCGCGCAATCCTGACCGCGGCGGAACGGATCTCGCGTTCGAGGAGATTCCAGTCGAGTTCCATAACCAGACATTACCGCCGTCCGGAGTGACTTGACACTCATTTGGGCCAGATTAACCGAAAAGTATTGTTATCCGGCCCCGGCGTCACCTCAGCCGGCGAAGACCTCGGCGACCCTGGAGACCAGCTCGTAGAGGCCCAGCCAGACGAACAGCACGGCGGTGATGACGAGCGCCGTGTTGGTGTACCAGCGGTTCCGCCATTCGGCGGGGATCCCCCACCGCGTGCCGTTGAGCAGCGGCAGCAAGGTGATCGCGAGGAACGGCATGAACAGCGAACCCATGACGCCGTAGGCGAGCACGAGTCCGATCGGCTTGCCGAGCATGAGCAGCAGCATCGGTGGGAACGTGAGCCAGATCAGGTAGAAGCGGAAGTACTTCCCGTGCGCCTTCGCGTCCGGGTGGTCCGACCCCTTGCCGCGGAAGTTCGCCCAGAAGTCGGCGAACATGAGCGAGACGCCGTTCCAGACGCCGAGCATCGAGGAGAACGCCGCCGCGAAGAAGCCGACGAGGAAGACCTTGGCGATCGCGACGCCGTACTCGACCTCCAGCACCTCGGTCAGGTCCAGCAGGCCCCGGTCCCCGGACGAGACGGCGACGCCGGCCGCGCGAACCACCTCGGCGCCGACGATCATCATGGCGAGCACGAAGATGCCGGTCATGACGTAGGCCATCGTGTTGTCCAGTCGCATCACGCGCATGAACTTCGGCTGGTACCAGCCCTTCTCCCGCAGCCAGTAGCCGTACGCGGCCAGGGTGATCGTGCCACCGACGCCGCCGGCGAGCGCCAGCGTGTAGAGCATCCCGCCCTCGGGCAGCAGCGGGACGAAGCCGGTGAACATCTCGGGGATGTTCGGCACCGCGATCACGGCCAGGCCGACGATCGTGAAGAACATGATGCCCACGAGGACCGCCGTGATCTTCTCGAAGACGGCGTAGCGGTTCATCCAGACCAGCGCGAAGCCGAGCAGCGCGGTCCCGATCGCGAAGACCCACAGGGGCACCGCGGGGAAGAGCGCGGCCAGCGGCAGCGCCGTCGACGACATGGCCGACGCCCCGTACACGAAGCCCCAGATCACGATGTAGGGACCGAAGTACCAGAGCGGCCAGCGGCCCAGCTTGCGCCAGCCCTCGAGGATCGTGTTGCCGGTCGTGATGGAGTAACGGGCTGTGCCCTCGACGAGGACGATCTTCAGGATCACACCGACGACGACGGCCCACAGGAGGCCGTAGCCGTAGCGGGAGCCGGCGGCGAGCGTGGCGACCATGTCCGCGGCGCCGACGCCGGTGGCGGCGACGACGAGTCCGGGGCCGACGACCTTCCATTTCTTGGGCGGCTCGAGTTCGGAGGCGGGCGCGAAGCCGCCGGCCGGTGGCGGTGTTCCCGGCGTGTGGCTCGGGTGCGATTCGTTGCTCACAGGTGAAGATGCCTTCCCGGGTTACTGTCCGACGCCCACACGGCCCCCAAGCTGCACGTCGTCGTCTGCTGTGCTCTGCGCCACAGCATAGCCAGTGTCGCGGCTCTCACGGGAACCGCGCCGGGCCGATAGCCTAGGAGCGTGCCGCGGTTGCGGCGCGCTCACCCGTGACATCAAGGAACCTCGTTGACGAACGAATACCGCAAGCTGCCCACGGGCGCCTCCGTCGTGCAGAACCTGCCGTGGCGCTGGAACGTGCAGGGAAAGATCTTCCTGATCGGCGGCCTGGGCTTCATGTTCGACGCCTGGGACGTCACACTCAACGGCGCCCTGATCCCCCTCGTGAGCGAGGAGTGGGGACTGGAGCGCAGCACAGCAGCCCTGCTGAGCACGGCCAACCTCATCGGCATGGCCGTGGGCGCCTTCGCCTGGGGGACGATCGCGGACCGGATCGGCCGGAAGAACGCGTTCGCGTGGACGCTGCTGATCTTCTCCGTGTTCACCGTGGCCGGCGCGCTGTCGCCGTCGTTCGAGCTCTTCGTGCTGTTCCGCTTCCTCGCCGGCATCGGCCTCGGCGGCTGCATCCCGGTCGACTACGCGCTCGTCGGCGAGTTCACGCCGGCGAAGGCCCGCGGCCGCGTGCTGACCGCGATGGACGGCTGGTGGCCAATCGGCGCTGCGCTCGCCTTCTTCGTCACCGCCGTGATCCAGTCGACGTTCGACAACTGGCGGCTCATCCTCGTGGTCATGGTCCTGCCCGCGCTGCTCGTGTTCTGGGTCCGGCGCGGGGTCCCGGAGTCGCCGATGTACCTCATCCGCCAGGGCCAGAGCGCGCGGGCGGCGAAGGTCATCGACGACCTCGTCGCGCGCACCGGCGCCGCGGAGACCCCGTACACGCTGCCGGACCCGCGCGACGCGCCGCGCCTGTCGGCCGGGTCGGTCGGCGAACAGCTCGCCAAGGTCTGGCGCTACGACTGGAAGATTACGACGGCGGCCTGGTCCCTCTTCTTCTCCATCCTGCTGGTCTACTACCTCGCGCTGACCTGGATGCCGACCATCCTCGCCGACGCCGGCATGAGTCAGATCCGCGCCTTCTTCAGCACGGCCGGCATGGCCGGGGTCGGACTCCTCGGCGTCGCCGTCTCGGCGCTGCTCGTCGAGCGCGTCGGCCGCAAGTGGCTGCTCGGCGTCTCCGGCCCGCTCGCCGCCCTCGTCCTGATCATCACGTCGTTCGCGCTCGGCAACCCGACGGCGGCGGTCATCTGGCTGCTCGTCTTCGGCTTCGTGATCCAAATTGCCATACCCGTTCTCTACGCTTACGTCTCAGAGCTCTACCCCACGGATCTTCGCGGTTCCGGTTTCGGGTGGGCCTCGACGTTCAGCCGGGTCGGCGCAGGTGTCGGCCCGCTGATCTTCGCGGCCGCCTGGCCCGTGATCGGATTGGCGAACTCGTTCCTGACCGCGGCAGTCCTGGTCGTCGCCTCGGTCTTGTGGATGGGTCGCTTCGCACCGGAGACTAAGGGCAGGGTTCTGCACTAGACCCACCAGGGGCCGCCACCTCAGCTAGGAGGAAGAAATGTACGAGCCAAACGAGACCTACACGGTCACCGCCGCCGCAAACCGCTTCGTCGTGGTCTTCGATACCAACGATGTCGACGCGCTCGCCGCGGATGCGCCCGGGCTGCTCAGCGCCGAGGGTTTCGGCACCGACACATACTTTCCACGCCTAGGCATCGCGGTCGTCGACGGCGAATCGGGCAAGCTGGGTGCCTTCCAGGCCAAGAGCCTCTCCGCGCACCGTCGCCTGCATGTCTTCCCCGAGCTGATCTACCACGCCCTCGCTCCGGAGACGGGCGGGGCGGCGCCGGCGTCGTTTGCTGACACCGAGCAGCTGACGTGGGGCGTGCAGGCGGTCCGTGCCGTCGAGTCCGGGTACACGGGCGCCGGGATCCGCGTCGCCGTGCTGGACACGGGGTTCGACCTCGACCACCCCGACTTCGCCTCGCGCACCGTGACGGCCGAGTCGTTCATCGAGGGCGAGGACGCCCGCGACGGCCACGGCCACGGGACCCACTGCATCGGCTCCGCGTGCGGGCCGCGGGAACTCGAGGGCGGCCGCGGATACGGCGTCGCCCCGGGCGCTGAGATCTACTCGGGAAAGGTGCTGGGCAACTCCGGATCCGGCTCCGACACGTCGATCCTCTCCGGCATCGAATGGGCCCTCGAGAACGAGTGCGCCATCATCTCGATGTCGCTCGGCGCCGACGTGCGCGAGGTGCACCCGCCGTACGTGGCTGCAGGGCGGGCCGCACTCAACCAGGGCTCGCTCATCATCGCCGCCGCCGGAAACAATGCCCGCCGCAGCTCGGGCAACGACGGCTTCGTCGGGGCCCCGGCGAACAGCCCGTTCGTGATGGCGGTCGGAGCACTCGACAGCTCCCTGGGCATTGCGGAGTTCTCGGCCCGCACGCTGCCGGGTCGCGGGGGCCAGGTCGACGTCGCCGGGCCGGGCGTCGACGTTTACTCTTCGTGGCCGGGCGAGCAGCGCTACAACACGATCAGCGGCACGTCGATGGCGACTCCGCACGTCGCCGGGGTGGCCGCTCTGCTGGCCGAAGCCACGGGATTCCGCGGCCGCGAACTGTGGGCAGAAATCGTTCAGGAGGCCGAGCGGCTCGAGCTGGCTTCGGTCGATGTCGGCTCGGGCCTGTCCGTCGGGCCTCCCGCTGCCGAAGTCTGACTGGGAGTTTCCTGCGAGCACGCGCCAGGCACGAGGCCGTAGGCACGAACCGTGGCATACTTTCGCTCACGACAACTACATCACGGAGCGTGAACTACAAGACAGTGGACAGATCCTCTGCCGAACCCCGGTCGTCCGACGAGCCGGGGCACAGTCGAAGCTCGACTCGCATCACCGAACCCCACCATTTATCCGCACTTCCTGCCCGATCGGGCGTGAGACGCGGTGCTTGAGCCACTCTTGATCCTCTTGCTCGGAGTTGTCGTCATGTCGGCGATCATCGCCGCGAACGGCTACTTCGTGGCCCAGGAATTCGCCTACATGTCCGTCGACCGGGCACGCCTGGCCTCCCGCGCGGGGGCCGGTGACAAGGTTGCCGGACGCGCCCTGAAGGTCACCCGGCGCACCTCGTTCATGCTCTCCGGCGCACAGCTCGGCATCACCGTGACGGGCCTGATGATCGGCTACGTCGCGGAGCCACTCATCGGCCGCTCCCTCGGCGAGCTGCTCGGCGACGTCGGTGTGCCGGCGGCCGTCAGCATTACCGTCGGCACCGTCCTCGCACTCGCCGTCGCCACGATCGTGCAGATGATCTTCGGCGAACTGTATCCGAAGAATCTCGCCATCGCGGACCCGGAACCCCTCGCCCGCCGCCTGGCCGGGTCGACGCTCGTCTACCTCACCGTCTTCGGCTGGCTCATCGCGGTCTTCGACTGGTCGGCGAACGCGCTCCTGCGGCTCTTCCGCATCGAACCAGTGCACGACGTCGACACCACGGCCACCGCCGAGGACCTCGAACAGATCATCGCCGACTCCCGGGACAGCGGCGACCTCCCGGAGGAGCTCTCCGTGCTGATCGACCGCATCCTCGACTTCCCGGATCGCGACATCGAACATGCGATGATCCCCCGCGCCCAGACCGGACTCGTGACCCCGGCGACAACGGCGGAGGAGGTCAAAACCCTCATGGCGAACGCCCACTCCCGCTACCCCGTGATCGCCGACGATGAGCCGGTCGGAGTCGTCCACCTGGACGACCTGCTGAAGGCCCCGGTCGCAGACGGCACCACAGCCGCCGACCTCATGCGTCCCGCGCTCGTGCTGCCGACCCTGATGTCGCTGCCGGACGCACTGGCCCAACTGGTGGACTCCCGCAACGAACTGGCCTGCGTCATCGACGAGCACGGCGGCTTCGTCGGCGTCCTGACTGTCGAGGACCTGGCGGAGGAACTCGTCGGGGAGATCACCGACGAGCACGACGATTCCCCGGCCGTCTCGATCGAGGCCGACGCGGATCGGCGATCGTGGAAGTTGACCGGCGAAGTCCATATCGACGAACTCGAACGGGCGATCGGCCACGATGTACCGGAGGGCGACTACGAGACGGTTGCGGGGCTGCTGATCGCTGTCGTCGGCCGGCTGCCCGTGCCCGGGTCGACGGTGACCGTCGAACTGCCGCCGGAACCCGGCGACTTCGTTGCGGACATCCCGCTCCGGCGCACGCTGGAAGTCGAAGTCCTTTCCGTCGCGCGACATGTGCCGGACCGACTGTCAGCGAGGCTCGTCGAAGTCGACGGAATCTCAGTGGAGCGGAAGAACCACGAGTCGTCGATTCAGAACAGCGAGGCACAGGAATGAACAGCCCTATGATCGTCACACTGATCACGACGGCGCTCATCGTCCTGAGTGCCTTCTTCGTCATCATCGAGTTCGCGCTGCTGAGCGCCCGGCACCACCGGTTGGAAGCTGAGGCGCCGACCAGCCGGTCCGCCCGTGCCGCCCTGCGCGGAGTCAACGAGCTGACCATCATGCTCGCCGGCGCCCAGCTCGGCATCACGGCGTGCACGTTCGCCCTCGGCGCCGTCACCAAACCGGCCGTGGACGCCTGGCTTGGACCCGTGCTCCTCTCCTGGGGGCTGCCCGAACAGCTGGCAGATGGGACGGCGTTCGGCCTCTCCCTGTTGCTGGTCACCTTCCTGCACCTCGTCGTCGGCGAGATGGCGCCGAAGTCCTGGGCCATCGCGCACCCGGAGACGTCCGCGAAGCTCATCGGGTTGCCGGCTCGCGGATTCATCTGGCCGCTACGCCCGCTCCTGCTCTGGGTGAACTCCATCGCCAATCGACTGGTCCGCGCCACCGGCGTCACACCCGTGGAACGCGCCGCAGTCGGTGGCCAGGACATCGAGACGATCCGCCTCCTCGTGGAGCAGTCCGCCTCGTCGGGCGCGCTCGACCAGGATTTCGGCAGCCACCTCGCCGACGTCATCAATCTCAAAGACCTGACGATCGCTGACCTCATCGCGCCGGATGCACGCCCGACCATGGTGCCGGCCGCCGCCGTCGTCTCTGAAGTGCAGGAGGCAGCCGCGACCTCGGGGCACATGCGAATCCTCGTGGAGGGTGATGGTGCCGGCGCACCTGGCCTACTGCACGTGCGCGACACTCTGCTCGAGCCGGCGGACCGCCCGGTCCGCGAGCTGGCCCGCCCGGCCTTCACCTTGGACGCGGACACTCCGGTCTACGAGGCGCTGGCCGCGGTTCGCCGGGAGAGCGAGCAGCTCGTGGCCGTGCTCTCAGAGGGCGGGTTCATCGGGGTGGTCAGCCTGACCGACATCGTCAAGCGCGTTCTGCCCTACGGCGGAGCCGTAGGTGTCGCCCGTCAGGGCGCCTGACGCCCCGTCTCTAGTCGTTCGCGGCGGCCAGCGGTACGCTGGCCCCGTGAACGCAGAGCAGACGAACGAGGGAACGCCTCCCAACGAGGTCGAGTGGATCGTCACCGTCGAGGAGAAGTACCGGGCGCAGATCGGCGACGTGACAGCCGCGCTGGAATCGGCGGGGCTGCGGGTCGACCGCGTCCTGAAGACCCTCGGGATCGTGTGCGGAAGCGCCGGCGGGGACTGCCGCGTCGTGTTTGCCAGCATCGAGGGCGTCGCCTCGGTCGACGCCGAGCGATCGGTCCAGATCGCCCCGCCCGACTCTGACGTCCAGTAGCCAACAGCAGCCATGACTCGACGGCGTGGGCGCCGTCCTGATCACGTACCTGCGCCTTGAGGCGCCCGAGCACGAACCAGAGGCCCTGCGTCGCTTCCACGCCAACGACGGCGACGACGTCGTCGTGAACAACGCGACGGCGTCGCTGCAGGACACCTCCGTCGATGCCGAGGCCGACTGGGCCGGGCGGCCGCTGCGCCGGGTCTCGGCGGAGACCTACGACCGCCAGTTCGCCGTCGACGCACGCGCCGGCGCCCTGATGATCGCCGAGTTCGCCGACCCCGAGGAGGTCGGCGACCTGGCCGCGTTCCTCGTCTCCGAGGCGGGCCGGCGGGTCACCGGCAATGTGATCCGCATGGGGTAGACGGCCTCAGCGGGGCCGCGCCCGGCTCGTCACGCCACCACTGTCGGGTTCCTGGTGCATGACGGTTGTGGTGTAGCGGTAGCTCGCGGCGATGAGTTCGCCGAGCACGTCCACGTCGATGTCGGCCAGTTTGTTCACGTACAGGCACGCCACGCTTCGCTTGTGCTTGCCCAGGCGGGCCAGGAACTCTGCGCAGCCGTCCCCCGGCGTCAGAACGTAGAGCGCCAAGTTTGACGTCCGCGGCGAGAAACCGACGGCTGGGGCATCCCCCTCGTGTCCCGAGGCGTAGCGGTAGTGGTAGGCGCCGAATCCGATGATGCTCGGCCCCCACATCACCGGCTCCTGGCCGGTGACATCAGCGAAGAGTTCCAGCAACACCTCTGCATCCGCTCGCCGGACGGGATGGTCGACGGCGGCGACGAAGGCGTGCGGATCGACCTCGGTGGGGATCATCTTCATGGATTCAGCGTAAACCTCCGACGGCGGAAACGCCGCTCACCACCCACTCAGAGGTGACGGCCGAGCTCCCGAGCCCACAGCGCGCGGACGGCGCCTTCAAGCTCGGCCGGCCACGGGCACCGGCAGCGCGCCGCCAGGGCCCGCGCGCGGACGAGGTACTCGCCCGCGAGCGCGCGCTGGGCGTCGAGCAGGTGCTCGAGCTCGAGTCCGAGCGGCGGCAATGCCGTCAGCGCCCGCAGCTGGTCTTCGGTCAGGTACACGTTGAGCCGGCGGGCGCCGTGGACGACGACGTCGAGCTGAACGCAGTCCGGCGTCAGGAAGACGAACGCCCCGGGCAGGACCGGGATCCGGTCCGCGAGGACCAGCGGTGACATCGCCTCGACCCAGGTGATCGCGTCGAAGCCCACAGGTTCGGCGACGGCCAAATGTAGGTCGACGTCGCTCCAGTCGTCAGCGACGCCGCGCACCGCGCTAAGGCCCGGGACGCTCTTGCCGCGACACCGGCCACTGGGCACAATGGCGTCATGACGTCCCCGCCGCTTCCGCCCTGGCCGCAGGTGCCGCCTGCCTGCGGCGCCGTGCTGCTGCGCCCCGTCCGCGACGACGACGCCGCCATGGCCCGCGAGCTCGCGACCGACCCCTACGTCATCTCCATCGGCTCGTTGACCCCGGCGACGGGCGAGGCGGAAGCGCTCGCCTGGGTCCGCCGGCAGCAGCAGCGGTACGTGGACAATGCTGGCTTCTCCTTCGCCATCGCGGAGTCCGCGACGGACACGGCCGTCGGTCATTGCGGTCTGTGGCTCAAAGAGCTCTCGGCGGGCCGGGCGAGCGCCGGTTACGCCGTCACTCCCACGGCCCGTGGCAAAGGTCACGCCACTGCCGCGCTCGTGGCGCTTGTGCGCTTCGCCTGGACTATCGAGGAGCTGCACCGGATCGCCCTATACATCGAGCCCTGGAATATCGGCTCGATCAGGACGGCGGAACGGGCGGGATTCGCCGCCGAGGGCCTGCTGCGCAGCTACCAGGAGATCGGCGGCGTGCGCCGCGACATGCTCCTCTACGCTGCCGTACGACCGTAGGCCAGATCCGCCAAGACCTCGATGAGAAGCTCACGTTCCTGGACCTTGATGCGCTCGTGCAAGGACTCCTCGGTGTCGTCCGCGAGCACCTCGACGGCGCGCTGGGCAAGGATGGGGCCCGTGTCGACGCCGGCGTCGGCGATGTGCACCGTGCAGCCGGTGACCTTCACGCCGTAGGCGAGGGCGTCGCGGACGCCGTGCGCGCCCGGGAACGCCGGCAGCAGGGCCGGGTGCGTGTTCAGGTAGGTGCCGTCGAAGGCGTCGATGAACTCATCGCCGACGATGCGCATGAATCCGCTGGAGACCACGTAGTCGGGCTCGTAGGACAGGCACTTGGCGGTCAGCGCGTGATTCCACTCGCCGCGGTCGGCGTAGTCCCTGAAGTTCACCTCGAACGTCTCGATGCCGGCGGCTGCGGAGCGCTCCAGCCCCTGTGTACCCGGCCGGTCAGCCCCGACGGCCGCGATCTCGATGTCGAGGCGGCCGGCCGCGACGGCGTCGATGACGGCCTGAAGGTTGGATCCTGTGCCGGAGACTAGTGCCACGATTCGCATGCGCACCAGCTTATCGGGCTACGCTTCCACCATGAGCACGCGTGAAGAAAACACCGCCGAGAACGCCGGCTGGGTGCCGGACTCCAAGGACTGGACCTGGGTCCTCGCCAAGACCTGCCCCGACTGTGGCGCGGACGTCTCCGCGATGTCCCCGCAGGACGTGGCCGCGGCCATCCGCGACTGCCTGCCGGCCTGGCGCGAACTGCTGATCGACACGTCCGCCGACGACGCGGCGCTGCGCGCGCGGCCCGAGCCGAACGTCTGGTCGCCGTTGGAGTACGCGGCCCACGTGCGCGACGTCTTCCGAATCATGCACTACCGCCTCGACCTGATGCTGCGCGAGGACGTGCCGACGTTCCCGGACTGGGACCAGGATGCGACGGCGCGCGAGGACCGGTACGTCGAGCAGGATCCGCGCACGGTCGCGATCCAGCTGGCCTCGGCCGGGCGGGGCCTGGCGGACGCTTTCGACTCGGTCCTGACCCGGGACATCGGCCGCCGCGGGCTGCGCAGCAACGGCTCCGAGTTCACCGTCGAAACCCTCTCACGGTACGCCTGGCACGACATCGCCCACCACCTGCACGACCTCGAGCTGGCCTGAACTACGACGCCGGCTCGGGCGGGGTCGCCCCGTTCACGGGCTGGGTCTCCTCGTGGCCGGGCGCGGCTGCGGTGCCCGTGACCGCCGTCGTGTTGCGGATGAACACCACAAGCCAGCTGAAGACGATGCCCGCGGCGGCGAGCTCTAGCGCGGTGAGGTTGTAGTAGCGCAGCGGGAACCACAGGTACGCGGCGCCGGCGAGCAGTGCGACGGCGCCGTAGGTGAACACGTAGAAGGCCCGCGGGTAACCGGGCGCCCACAACGGGATGCCCAGCAGTAGCACCAGCAGGATCGCGCTCAGCAGCCGCACGAAGAAGGTGTGCACCGGTTCCGAGGCGTGCAGCGTGACCAGCCCGATGCCGACCATGCACAGCCCGATGCCGATGAGGCTCCAGCGGACCACCGCGGCCCGAGGGCGCAGGAACCGGCGCCGGGCGCGGCCGACGGCCTCGTCGCGCCGGTCGAGCGCGTCGGCCCAGAGCTTGAGGTCGCGCGTGACGAAGGCGGAGAGCGTTGTGAGGATGACGCCCGAGGTCGTGATGGTGGTGTTGAACGTCCAGAACGAGGTCTGGCCCGCCGTGCCGGTGCCGAGCTCGCTGAACATGATGTGCCACCACAGCGGGTTCTCCGCGGCGAGCATGCTCACCAGCATGCCGGAGGCCATGAAGCCGGCCAGCAGCAGGGCGAGGGTCGAGGCATTGATCCGCGCGCCCGAATCGTAGGCGGCGTAGGCGGCGATGCCCGCGGCGATGGCCAGCATCACGCCGCCCGCGTAGGAGTCCACGGTCAGGCCGAAGAACGCGTCCTGAAAGATACGGAAGACCACCAGGGAGGACATGACGGCGATCGACGCGTGCACCACCACGAGGGCCGCCCCGTCCACGATCTGCCTGGCCAGGGGCCGGGCCGAGAGCCAGGAATGGGTGCCACGGATGGTCTGCAGATAGCCGGCCACGAAGCCCGCACCTGCGGCGATCCCGGATGTGACCGCCGCGAAGACCGCGACGGAGCGGTCCCCGGCCAGGGACGGGCGGTATCCCTCGAACCCGACCAGCCCGACGACGAGCGCGAACAGCGCCGCGAGTCCGCCGGCAATGAGCGCGCGCGATTCGACGAGGGCCTGCGCGCCGTTGGCCCGTTCAGGCGTGCGAGACGCCCCGCGGCGGTCTTCGGTCGACATGTCCGGGTCCCTCCCGTCAGTGTGCGTTTTCGTTCGTGCCCATCGTGGCACGCCGCGGAGGCGTCCGTCAGGAGCGTCCGTGGTCGTCGTCCAGCACCGGGTCGGGGACGAGCAGCGGGCCCGAGAGGGTGCCCAGCATCGTGCCCACGGCGACCTCCGCCCCCAGGAACGCGGCGGTCATCCAGAGGTCCGGGCCGATCTCGGTGAGGCGCCCGAGCCCGAGCGAACCCATCGAGATCCAGCTGCCGAGCATGGACAGCAGGCCCGCCCCCGCGCCGACGAAGGCGCCCAGGAGCAGCGTGGAGATCGCGAGCGAGAGCCACCGGTAGGGCACCTTGAGCGCGCACCAGTCGTCGAGGTGGTCCTCCCCCTCGCGCACGAACCACCAGCCGGCGAGGAAGCCCGCTAGGACCGGCAGCGCCATGAACATCCATGCTGAGGAGAGCACGTCGCCGGTCGGCAGCGCCGCGAGCAGGGGCACGGCCGGGAGCGGCCCGACGGTGGTCTCGAGGGTGCTCAACGTGGAGCCGGCGCCCAGGCTGAAGCCGCCGCCGCTGACCCAGGCGAGGGCGAAGAAGGCGAAGTTGGGGATGAGGCCGAGCTGACCGATCGTGAGCAGGATGCCCCCGATCACACCCGTGCCCAGCTGCTGGTAGACGTTCGACATCTCGGCCCAGCGCGTACCGAGGCTGGCCGCGAGCACGAGGCACGCGAAGAGCAGTGACGCGAAGTAGCCGAGCACGCCGGCGCGGACGACGGCCCACGCGTAGGAACCGGCCCACCGAGCGTGTTGGCTGGTCGTGGCGATCCAGTCCACGAGGTTCACGCCGACGAGCCGCGCCCACGAGCCCGCCTCCCGCCGGCACCCGATGACGACGCCGGCCCCGGCCACGACCAGCGGGATGAGACCCGCGCTCGCCCATCCGATGGCCACCTCCGCCGTCGGAGCGACGAAGCCGACGAGCAGTCCGAACAGCGCATACGCGCCGAGCGCCCCGGCGATTCCTTGCCAGAGCTGGTCAGCGTAGGAGGCCCGGGCGATGCGCCGGCCGGCCCGCCATGAGAGCAGGAACGGCACGAGCGCCAGGCCGAGCGGCGTGAGCGAGAGCGTGCCGGCGAGGGCGGCACCGCCGTCGTCTGTCAGACTCAACTGCAGCGGGACGCCGTGCATGAGCAGCCACGCCTGGCCGCAGAGCCGGAAGAGATCGTCCAGCTTCAGGTCCTCGAAGCCGCCGGCGAACCAGACGGCGACCAGCGGGATCACGACGAGCAGCGCGGAGATGATGGCGCTCTGGAGGAGCTCGAAGGCGCCCTGGAGCCACAACGGCATGGGGATGCCCTCGCGCAGCACGGTGCGCGCGCGTTCTTTCAGGCTCGGCTTGTTCATCGTCTCCAATCGTGCCACCTGCGGTGCGCGGCGGGGCCGAACGACTCGGGCGAAGCGCACCACACGACGACGGCTCAGAGCACGTCGGCCAGGCCCTTGCCGAGGGCGGTGAACGCGCCGACGAACGCGATGAAGAGGACGAAGAGGCGGGCGCTGCGGTCGGAGACGTAGCGCTGGACCCATTCGCCGCCGAAGATGCCCGCGACGATCGCAACGGTGATCGCCGCCCACACCCACCAGCCGATCTCCGGGGCCTGGCTGGGATCGAGCACGAGCTTGGTGATGATGACGGCGGCGCCCATGGCCGCGAAGAACGGCTGCAGCGTCGCCGCGAACGGCCGCTGGGGCCAGCGGGCGAGCACCGCGTAGGCGCTCACGGCGGGGCCACCGACGCCCGCCATCGCGTTGGTCAGCCCGGAGAGCATGCCGGCCGCCGCGCGCGCCGGCCTCCCGGTCACGACGACGTCGGCCCGGCTGAGCAGCAGCGACAGGACGAGCGCGACGAGCACGACCGCGCCGATGACGAGGGACAACGGCCCGGCGGGCAGGGCGGCGGCGATGAGCGCGCCGGGGATCGTGCCGGCGAGCGCGGCCGGGGTCAGCCAGCGGAACATCGACCAGTCGATGTCGCGCCAGACGCGCGGAATGATGAGCAGGCTCGAGATCATCCCGCACACGTTGACGACGAACACGCCGTGGTGCGGGCCGAGCAGGAGCACGAGGAACGGGGCGACGAGCATCGCGAAGCCGAGCCCGGCGACCCGTTGGGCGACGGCGCCGACCACCACGAGCACCAGCATCATCGTCAGAATCATCGCGTCCACCCGAGCAAGCGTACGGCAGACCGGCCAGACGGTCGGGAAGGTGCTCGCTGAGTGTTCACCGCCGCCTCCGGGGGTGTTCACCCACCCGCTACCGGCGGGCGCGAGGCTTAGAGCGTGAAGATCGCTGTGATTGCAGAATCGTTCCTTCCACACATGAATGGCGTGACCAACTCCGTACTGCAGCTGCTGCGGCACCTGCGCCGCGAGGGTCACGAGGCCGTCGTCGTAGCCCCCGCGACGAGCTGGGCCGGCCCCGCCTGGGCCACCGAGCAGGCCCCCGCCGTCGTCGAGGGCTTCGAGGTGCACGCGCTGCCGGCCCTGCCGCTCTCCGGCTACCCGAACGTGCGCGTCGCCGCGGGCACCGTGAGCCGGGTGCGCCGCCTGCTCGAGCGCGTCCGCCCCGACGTCGTGCACGTTGCCAGCCCGTTCGTACTGGGCTGGCGGGCCATCCAGGCCGCGAACCAGCTGGGGCTGCCGACGGTCTCCGTTTTCCAGACGGAGATCCCCGCCTACGCCCAGCGCTACGGTGCCCCGTGGCTCGAGCAGCTGCTCTGGAACCACGTGCGCACGATGCACGCGGCCTCGACGATCAACCTGACCCCGAGCAGCTACTCGATGAACCAGCTGGCCGGCGCGGGAATCCCTCGGCTGCGGATGTGGCGCCGCGGGGTCGACACGGAGCGTTTCTCCCCGGCGCGGCGTTCGGGCGAGCTGCGCCGCCGGCTGGCGCCGAACGGCGAGCGCCTCATCGGGTTCGTCGGGCGCCTCGCCGCGGAGAAGCAGGTCGAGGACCTCGCGGTGCTGGCCGACCTGCCGGACACGCGCCTCGTGATCGTCGGCTCAGGGCCGCTCAAGGCGCAGCTCCAGGAGCTGTTGCCCGAAGCGCATTTTGCCGGGTTCCTCAGCGGCGACGAGCTCGGCGAAATGGTCGCGAGTCTGGACATCTTCGTCCACCCGGGCGAATCCGAGACCTTCTGCCAGACGATCCAGGAGGCCATGGCCTGCGCGGTGCCGGTCGTCGCGGTCGGCCGCGGCGGGCCGCTCGACCTCGTCGACAACTCCCGCACCGGTTGGCTGTACGCGCCCGGGCGGCTGGCCGACCTGCGCGGCCACGTCACGGACCTCGCGTACGACGACGCCAAGCGCCAGGCGTTTGCGTCGGCGGCCTGGGCTTCAGTCCAGGGGCGGACGTGGCCCGCGCTGTGCGACGAGCTCCTGGGCCACTACCGGTCCGCGATCGCGACGGCGGGCGCCCGCGTCTAGTGGGTCCGGCCCCTAATAGCTGGCCGGTCGGTCCCCCGAACCGTCCGCGATGTACTTCGCGGCGAGCGCCTCGGTGCCCCGGGCCAGCAGCGCGACGTCAGCGCCCACGTTGACGAAGTCCGCCCCGGCCGCGATGTACTCGCGCGCCTGCGACTCGACGAACGCGTTGACGCCGACGATCTTTCCGGCCGCCTTGACGTCCGCGATCGTCCGCTTCACGGCCGCGACGACGTCGGGGTGGTCCTGCTGGCCGAGCAGCCCCATGGTCGCGGCCAGATCCGACGGCCCGATGAACACGGCGTCGATCCCGTCGACCGCGGCGATCTGGGCCGCGTTGGCCACGGCCTCAGCGGACTCGATCTGCACGATGAGCGTGATGAACTCGTCGGCGCGCGCGAGGTAGTCCGGCACGCGGTTCCAGCGGGCCGATCGGGCGAGCGCGGAGCCGACTCCGCGCACGCCGGCCGGGGCGTAGCGGACGGCGGAGACGGCGGAGACGGCGTCGTCGGGCGTGTTCACCATGGGAACGATCAGGGACTGCGCGCCGAGGTCGAGGAACTGCTTGATGAGCACCGCGTCGTTGAAGGGCACCCGGACCACGCAGACGCAGTCGTAGCCGGCGACGGCCCGCAGCTGGGCGAGCACGGACTCGAGGTTGACGGGGCCGTGCTCGGCGTCGATGAGCACGTAGTCCAGGCCGGACCCGGCACAGATCTCGGCGGCGCCGGCATCCCCCGAGCAGACGAACATGCCGGCGACGGTGCGGCCGGCGGACCGATCGCCGGAGAACAGGTCCTTGAAGGACTTCGGCGGGTCTAGACGAAACGGCATGTCACCGTCCCCAACTGGCCGTAGTCGGCGAGCACGGTGTCGCCTGCGTGCACCCACATCGGACGCGTGAAGGAGCCGGCCAGGATGATCTCGCCGGCCTTGAGCCCGTCGCCGTGCGGGGCGATTTTGTTGGCGAGCCAGTGCACGCCGGAGGCCGGGTGGTTGAGGACTCCGGCGCCGACCCCCGTCTCCTCGACGACCTGGTTCTTGAACAGGATCGCGGAGACCCAGCGCAGGTCGACGTCGTTCGGCCGCACCGGGTTGCCGCCGATGACCATGGAGCCCATGGCCGCGTTGTCGGAGATGGTGTCGACGATCGTGCGGCCCTCCATCTCGATGCGGGAGTCGAGGATCTCCAGGGCGGGCACCACGTAGTCGGTCGCGTCGAGCACGTCGAAGATTGTGGCGTTGGGGCCGGTGATGTCGCGGCCGAGCTTGAAGGCGAGCTCGACCTCGACCCGCGGGTGCGTGTAGTCGGCCCACGTGATCTCGACGCCGGTCTCGTGGATCATGTCGTCAAAGATGATGCCGTAGTCGGGCTCGGTGATGCCGGTGGCCATCTGCATGGCGCGCGAGGTGAGGCCGATCTTGCGGCCCGCGAGCCGGCGCCCGTCCTCCTCGCTGCGCTTGCGCCACAGGTTCTGCACCCGGTAGGAGTCCTCGATGGTCATCTCCGGGTAGCGGGCCGTGAGCCGCTTGACCGGCGTGCGGTTCTTTCCCGCCGCGACGAGTTCGTCCGCGATCTCGGTTATGGTCTCGTCACTGAGCATGCATGCGCCTTCCGCCTCTTCGCGAATCCGCCGGTTCCGGCGGGCTGTCACCGTCGCGGCCCGCCCCGGTGGGCAGGCCGTGCCGATGGTGACCATGCTAGCGCCCGACGACGCCGGCGGCCCGCCTCCCAGCACTGACGGCCGTCGGCTGCGCGCAGCGTCAACGCGCGGTCACCCCGCGTCAAGCCCCGGGGCGAGGACGGTCAGTCCCAGCGACTCCGCGGCGTCGGCCATGCGCAGGTCGTAGGTGACGACGGCGTCCACGTCGAGCGTGCTCGCGGTGGCGAGATGGAGGGCATCGAGACTACGCAAATGACGTCCCGGGAGCACGCCCGCCGCCCAGTACGTGGACCGTGCCATCTCGAACAACGAGATCCCATCCAGAACGTGGCTAACGGTGCCCTGCGACAGCTCTTCGGCCCGGGCCGCGGCCCGCCGCATCTCCGTCTCGAGCAGAATCGAGGCGACGAGCTCTGGCCGCTCGTGATCGATCGCGGCCACCAACGCGGCCGTTTCGGCCTCGGCGACGGCGAGCTTCAGCGCGGCCGAGGTATCGAGATACCAGCGCACTACCGATCCCCCCGCAACTCGTCGAGGATGTCCGCCGTCGTCTCGGCGAGGACGACGGCGGCCGGCCAGACGATGTCCGCGTTGGCCGGCTTGACGCACTTGAGTTCGTCCCGACCATCGGCTGGCACGATCCTCGCGACGGGGACGCCGCGTCGCGTTACCTCGTACGTCTCACCCTGCTCGACACCACGCATGATCTCGGCGTTGTCATTGCGCAGCTCGCGTTGACTGATCGTCTTCATGCGTCAACCGTAGCATCTCGTAGCACATTCGAGAAGACCCCACGGACGCTTTACATGTGGTTGCCATTCACGCTCGCGAGCAGGTCCTCGAACGGCATCGACGCTGCGCTGGCGCCTCCGACCGCCGCGGCGTCAAGGGTGCGAGCCTCGCCTGCCGACGCGTCCGCACCGGCCGCTGCGGCGCCGGCGGTCAGCGCGAGGGCCAGCTCGCGCCCGGCGCGGCGGGTGCGGGAGGTGAGGGCGTCGTCGTCGTACCCGGCAGATCCCTCCGAACCCCAGTCGCCGGGGGCGGCGAAGACCCCGGTGGGCACCACCTCGGCCTTGAGGTAGGCAAAGACGGGCCGCAGGGCGTAGTCGATCACGAGCGAGTGCCGCGCCGAGCCGCCCGTGGCGGCCAGGACGACGGGCATTCCGGCGAGCGCGCTCGGGTCGAGCACGTCGAGGAAGGACTTGAAGAGCCCGGAGACGGACGCGGTGAAGACGGGGCTCACGGCGACGAGTGCATCAGCGCCGGCCACCCGGTCGATCGCGGCCTGGAGGCGCGGGCTCGCGTAGCGGGAGACCATGGCGTTGGCGATGTCGCCGGCGTATTCGCGCAGCTCGACGACGTCGACGCGGGCGCTGCCGCCGAGGGCCTCGACCGACTGCGCGGTGGCCTCGGCGATCCGGTCGCCAAGCAGTCGGCTGGTCGAGGGGACACCGAGCCCGCCCGAGACCACCACGATGTTCTTGATGTTTACTGCGCTGCCGACACCCATGGCCAGCTCCTCTCTTGGCGACCAGGGCGGCCGCCGTCGATTTTATGCATTTGCATATAAAACCGCGGAGGCGCACCGAGTATTCCCGGGGCCCGAGAGGCATCCCCCTACGACCGGGGGCGCAGCATCATCGGCAACAACAGGAGCATGAACAGGCCAGCGAGAAGCACGCCGCCGCCGACCCACAGGGCCGCGACGCGATGCAGCGCGACGTCGACGACGAAGAACACGGCGAGGCTGATCACGAGCCCGACCGCCAGGGTGGACATCCGCACGACGCGGTGGCCGTAGCGGACAGTCCGCTGCTTGACCCGGCGCTGGAAGAATCGCCGATGGATGGCCACCGGCACCATGAGCAGCCCGGTCACCAGTGCGGCCGACACGAGCAGCACGACGTAGACGCGGACCTGGAAGTCGCTCAGGTCGCTGAAGGCCGAATGAAACGGGAGCGTCATGAGGAACGCGGTCATGATCTGCGTGCCCATCTGCAGGACGCGCAGCTCCTGCAGCAGCTCGATCCAGTTCCTGTCGAACCTCTCGGCATCGCTCTCGTCCCGCTCGTAACTCCCGCTCACGTCGAACTCACGGCGGGATTTCGGTCCCTTCATACCGCGAACATTAGTCTTCGAAACCGCGAAGGTGAACAGAGGCTGACGAGAATCTGGGAATCCTCCCAACCCACTAGCCACACTAGGCCTGCGACGCTAGCGTGGCGGTTGTCAGCATTTGTCACGCACCAGGAGGGTACAGATGGCAGAAACCAACGATTCCCGCTTCACCGTCCCGGGCCTTTCGCTCGAGGACGGGCATCGCGTCGGCGCCGCCCTGCAGGAGCGGCTGCACACCCTCAACGACCTGCAGCTCACCCTCAAGCACGCCCACTGGAACGTCGTCGGGCGCGGATTCATCTCGGTGCACGAGATGCTCGACCCGCAGATCGAACTCGTCCGCGGCTTCGTCGACGAGATCGCCGAACGCATGGCGACGCTGGGCGTCGCGCCGAACGGGCTGCCGGGCGCCCTCGTCGCCACCCGCGAGTGGGACGACTACGACGTCGGCCGGGGCAGCACGCAGGAACACCTCGCGGCGCTGGACCATGTCTACAACGGAGTCATCTCCTCGCAGCGCGACGTGATCAGCGTCGTCGCGGAGATCGACCCGATCACCGAGGACATGCTGATCGCCCAGACCGGCAAGCTCGAGCTGTTCCAGTGGTTCATGCGCAGCCACCTCGAGAACGACGCCGGCGAGCTCAGCAGCTGACCAGACCACCCAAGAAATCACTAGCAGGAGGAACACATGTCGCTTTCTGACAAGATCTCGAACAAGGCCCAGGAGCTCTCCGGCAAGGCCAAGGAAGCCGCCGGCGACGCCACCGACAACAAGGATCTGAAGGCCGAAGGCCTCAAGGATCAGGCGGAGGCCGGCCTGAAGCAGGCCGGCGAGAAGGTCTCCGATGCCGCCGAGTCCGCGGCGGATCACTTCAAGAAGTAATCCCGCAGTTCCGACCGTCAGCGCCCCGCCTCAAGGCGGGGCGCTGACGTTTGTCTGCCCGGCCGCTCACGCCTCGCGGCGGCAGCACCGAGGGGACATAATGAAGCCATGGACACTCCGATGTCCGAGGACCGCCTCGACGAGTTCAGACGGCTGCGGCGCGCACGGGACCGGATGGACCGGGACTTCGCGCAACCCCTCGACGTGCCGGCGCTCGCCAGAACGGCGTTCATGTCCCCGGCCCACTTCAGCCGCCGCTTCCGCGAGGCCTACGGCGAGACCCCCTACTCGTACCTGATGACCCGGCGCATCGAGCGCGCCAAGGCGCTGCTTCGCCGCGGCGACATGTCCGTCACCGACGTCTGCTTCGCCGTTGGCGCGATGAGCCTCGGCTCGTTCTCCTCGAAGTTCACCCAGCTCGTCGGGGAATCCCCCAGCGCCTACCGGGACCGGGACCACACCGCGATGCAGGACCTGCGGATCTGTCAGGTCATGGCGATCACACGCCCGCGGAAACCGAGCAGTTCTGGAGAAGCGCACCGGCAGTCGGCACCGTAGCGTTCAGGACATGAACATTTCATTGAGTCAGGTCCATGTATACGCAGACGACGCCGACGCCGCCCTTTCCTTCTACCGGGACGCGCTGGGACTGGATGTCGGGTTGGAGGTGGAGAACGACGGCTTCCGCTACATCACCCTCGTCTCCGGGGCGCAGCCCGACGTCAAGCTGGTCCTCTTCCACCCGCGGGCCGGCCGGTCGCAGGAGAACGGAGACGCGATCGCCGCGCTCCTGGCCAAAGGCGAGCTCGGGAGCATCCACCTTCGCTCCGACGATCTCGAAGCGACCTTCACCAGGATCGCCGAGACCCCAGGCGCCGAGATCGTGCAGGAACCGGCCGACCAGCCGTGGGGTGTGCGTGACGGTGCCGTCCGCGACCCCGCCGGAAACCTCGTCCGCATCGAGCAGGGCTAACCCTCCCGGCATGCCAAGGGCCGTCCCCCACGCACTGATGGCGTGGGGGACGGCCCTTGTTGCTGCGGGAGGGGCGCGGTACGGCTTACGGGGAGGCCTTGCCGCCGTTCACGTTGAGGGTCTCGCCCAGGACGTAACTGGCGTCCTCGCTCGCGAGGAAGACGTAGGCCGCCGCCAGCTCTGCCGGTTGCCCGGCCCGCCCGAGGGGGACGTCGTGGCCAAAGGTCGGCAGACGCTCCTTGGGCTGTCCGTCCGAGACCTGGAGCGGCGTCCAGATTGGTCCCGGCGCCACGGCATTGACGCGGATGCCGCGCGGGCCGAGCTGCTCGGCGAGCCCCTTCGTGAATGCGTTGATGGCGGCCTTGGTCGTTGCGTAGTCGAGCAGGTGAGCCGAGGGCTCGTAGGCCTGGATCGACGTCGTGTTGATGATCGATCCGCCCGCCGGAAGGTGCTTCAGCGCGGCGCGCGACAGCGTGAACATCGCCAGAATGTTGACCTGGAAGGTCTCCTCCACCTGTTTGTCGTCGAGGTCCTCCAACTGCTCGGAGAAGATCTGCTTGCCGGCGTTGTTGACGAGGATGTCGAGTCCCCCGAGGGCCTCGACGGCATCCTCCACGAGCCGGCCCCGGTAGTCGAGGTCGAGCAAGTCACCCGGGAGCCCGACCCCGGTGCGGCCCGCGGACTCGATTTGCTCAAGGACGTGGCGGGCGTCCTCCTCCTCGGCCGGGAGGTAGGCGATGGCGACGTCGGCACCTTCCCGCGCGTAGGCGATCGCTACGGCCGCGCCGATACCTGAATCGCCGCCCGTGATCAGGGCCTTTCGTCCCGCGAGGCGGCCCGAGCCTTCGTAGCTTTTCTCGCCGAGGTCTGCCCGCGGCTCGAGCTTCGCGTCGAGCCCGGGTTCCGGCTGGTCTTGCTGGGGCGGGGAGAGCTTCGGGTACTTGGTGACGGGGTTGTTGAGGTCGGTTGTGGAATCATCCGGCATCGAATCGCTCCTCTTCGTCGTTAGGTCCTTCAGCACCGCGCGCGGTTTCCTCACCGGAACCGTCAGGCAGTTCGTCCGGGTCCGGTCGCGGGGTGTCCGGGATGGGCGGCGGCAGCAGCAGGTCCCCGTCGATCGGGTCCAGTGCGTCGCGCAACGGATCCTCTTCGTCGAGCGTCGAGGGCTCGTCCTGGGATCCGCCGGTTCCCGGCTGGGAGTCGCGCCCGTCGAGCGGCGGGGCGCCCGGCTCGTCGTCGTCTGGTTCGATGTAAGGATCTGTGCTCATCATGCTTCCTCCGTCGGTTGAGGTTCGGCGTGTGTGGCGACAGCGCTACGAGTTGCGGAGCGCGTCGATGAGATCGTCCTTGCGCATGTCCGAGTAACCGGTCACGCCGATTTCGCGGGCGCGATCCTTGAGCTCCTCGACCGTCCAATCCTCGTAGCTTCCCGACTCGCCTCCACGTTCCCCCACTGCGGATCTCCCGTCGCGGGCGGCCGCGTTGGCGATGCGTGCGGCCTTCTGCTTGGAGGCACCGTCGTCGCGGAGCTCCTCGTAGAGTTCGTCGTCCTTGATCTGCGGGGTATCGTCCCGCTCTTCCTTCGGCATGTCCCACCTCCGGATCTCGTCGGTAGGCCCAGAGTAGGCAGCCCCTCCGCGCCCACGTCAATGGGGCAAGTGGCGTTTGGAGGCACTTGCCTGCCTCCTCCCAGTTCCAACACAGAAGATACCGATCAGGCCGAACCACCCTTCGGCCGCATCGGGTTGCGGGCATAGTCTGTGGGACATGGGATGGAGGACGCGATGAGCGAAACGAAACTCGACGAGGTAGTGGCCGAACTGGAGGATCTCGCGGACCCGAAGGTGCGGGCCGCGAACGAGAAGCGCGGCGACGACCACGGGGTGAACCTGGCGAAATTGCGAGCGGTCGCCAAGAAGCTGAAGA
Source organism: Kocuria rosea subsp. polaris (assembly GCA_023896275.1). GTDB lineage: Bacteria > Actinomycetota > Actinomycetes > Actinomycetales > Micrococcaceae > Zhihengliuella > Zhihengliuella polaris_A. The sequence goes on from MLDA01000006.1 coordinate 125,254, forward strand.
AGCAGCAGCCGCTCGCGCAGGAGCTGTGGGCCACCGGCGACACCGCGGCCCGCCTGCTGGCGCTGCTGATCTGCCGGCCGAAGGATTTCACCCGCGACGAGCTGGACGCCATGCTGCGCGCGGCGCGGGCGCCCAAGGTTCACGACTGGCTCGTGAACTACGTGGTCAAGAAGAGCCCGCATGCCGAGGACCTGCGGGTGGCCTGGACGGACGACGCCGACCCGGTGGTCGCGAGCGCCGGTTGGGCCCTCACCGCCGAGCGCGTCGCGAAGGAACCGGAAGGACTCGACCTTGTCGGCCTGCTCGACACCATCGAGACCGAGATGCGGGAGCCACCCGACCGGCTGCAGTGGGCGATGAACACCTGCCTGGCCCAGATCGGCATCGAACACGACGAGCACCGCGCCCGCGCGCTGGATATCGGCGAGCGCCTCGGCGTCCTCAAGGACTATCCGACGCCGCCGGGCTGTACGTCACCGTTCGCCCCGGTGTGGATCAACGAGATCGTCCGGCGCCGCGAGCAGGGCTGAGGCCCGCCCCGCGGTGCTGTCGATCACGGAATTCGCGCCCTCAAACATCAAACGTCTAATGTTTAGGCATGACTTCTGAGGCAACGCAGCAACCTCCCGGGACGACGGCTCCCGGCAGCGGCGCAACGATCGCCGTCGAGCCGGTCGACGGCACGACCCGCCGCCCGCGGTGGCTGACGGGGCTGCTGGCGATCGCCGCCGTCGTGCTGGTTGGCCTGAACCTGCGCGCCGCGATCGCTTCGGCGGCTCCCCTCTTCCATGACCTGGAGGTCATGCTGGGCTACGGGACGCTCGTGGCCGCGCTGCTGCCGACGATCCCGGTACTGTGCTTCGCCTTCGCTGGGGCCGGAACCGCGTGGCTCGTCAAGCGCACCGGCCTCGAGTGGGCGCTCGCGCTCGCGCTGACCATGCTCACGCTCGGGCTCGCGGTGCGGGCGTTCGAATCGACGTGGACGCTGCTCGCCGGCACCGTGCTCGGCATGAGCGGCCTGGCCGTGTGCAATGTGACGATGCCCGCGTTCATCCGCGAGTACCACCGGCACCGGACCGCGTCCATGACGGCGACCTACAGCGTCACGATGTCGGTCGGTGCGACGACGGCGGCAGCCCTCAGCGTGCCCATCGCCGATCGCCTCGGCTCACCCACGCTGGGCCTGGCCGCCTGGGCGGTCCCGGCGGCGCTGGCGCTCCTGCTCTTCCTTCCGCTGGCGTTCGCGGGCGGCCGCGGTGCCGGCCCGGCTCAGCCGCACGTCTCGCCGTGGCCGATGCTCGCAACCCGCAAGGGGCTCCTGTTCACGTCCCTCTTCTCCGTGCAGGCCCTGCTGGTCTACACGCTGCTGAGCTGGATGCCGCACATGCTCATTTCCCGCGGGCTCGACGCCGCCTCCGCCGGTTTCATGCTGGGGCTCGTGCAGGCGGTCAGCATCCCCACCGTCCTGCTCATGCTCTGGATGGCGTCGAAACCGCGCCTGCTGCGCTCGGCGTTCCTCATCACCTGCACGTGCTCCGTCGCGGGCTTCACAACCCTGCTCGTGCTGCCCGTCGAGTATTCGGTTGTCCCGGCGATCCTGACGGGGCTGGGCCTCGGCCTGTTCCCGCTGCTCATGCTCATGATCAGCCGCAGCGGCGAGAGCGCCAGCGAGACGACGGCGCTTTCCACGCTCGCCCAGTCCGTTGGCTACTTCATCGCGGCCGCCGGGCCGTTCGGCCTCGGCCTGCTGCAGGGCGCGCTCGGGTCCTGGACGATCCCGCTGATCATCCTGGTGACGCTCACGCTGGTGCAGTTCGTGCTCGGCTACCGGATCAGCAACTACGGGCGGCCACGCCCCGCGACGGCGCCGATCCCCCTCGTCGCCGTCGAGGAGGAGCGCAAATGAGCACGTCCGCACTGCGGCCACCGCTGGCCGGCGAGGTCGTTTCCCGCCTGCGCGACGCCGTCGCCTCCGGGCGCTGGAAGGTCGGCGAGCGCATCCCGCCGGAACACGAACTCGTCACCGAGTTCGGGGTCTCCCGCGGCACCTTGCGCGAGGCGGTGAAGGCGCTGGCCCACACGGGTGTGCTCGAGGTGCTGCGCGGGGACGGGACGTACGTCCGGGCCACGAGCGAGATCAGCGGCACCGCGCAGCGGGTCTACCGCGAGCATTCGGACGAGGACGTCCTACAGGCCCGGTTCGCGTTGGACACCCAGACGGCGCGGCTCGCTGCCCGCGCGGCGGACGCCGCCGTCGTCGTGGAGCTGCGTTCGCTCCTGGAGCAGCGGCGCGCGGCGTGGGCCGCCCGGGACTTCGAGGCGTGGTCGGCCGCGGACTGGGACTTCCACCTGCGGGTCGCGGAGGCGTCCGGCAACCTGCTGCTGTTCGAGCTCTACGACAGCTTCGGGGACGTCTTCCACGGGACCAAGATGGTCCAGCGCCTCGAGGACGGCTTCGACGGCTGCCTGACGGCCGGCCACGACGACCTCGTCGACGCGATCGCCGCCGGTGACGCCGACGCGGCCGTGCGCACGGTCATCGCCAATCTGGACTACTGCATGGGCTGGGTGCCGGCCACGTAGGCCCGCGGAGGCCTAAGCCCCGGAGCCGGTGTCGGCGAATTCCGGGGGCCACACGACGGCGAAGCGCTCGAGCACGAGCTCCTGGCCGGGCTCCCGCGTCATCTCGGGCCGCCAGTCGTGCCCGGCCGCGGCGCGCGTGCGGCGCCAGAACTTCTCGTGCTCGCGGCGCCACGATTCGAGACTGCGATCGTCCTCGCCCTCATCGTGCGCGAAGTCCGCGTCGACGTCGTCGAACGCCGAGAGCTTCAGCTCGGTGGTCCGCACGATAATTGCCGGCTCGCCGGACCCGTTGCACACGATCCAGTGGCCGCCGATCTCCGGGCGCGCTTCGCCCTCCTCGACGTACTCGGGCAGCAGCGACGACGTCGCCCGCTTCGCGCCGTGCGTGACCTCGTGCAGGAGCGCGTCCGCGAGCGCGGGTGAGTCGCCGAAACACTCGACGATGTAGTCCGTCGACTCTTCCGGCACGACGGCAGTCGCAGCCACGTATTCGCCCCACATGGCGCGCGCGGCACCCTGATCGACGGGCGGCAGTCGGTCCGGGTCGGCCGGCGTCTCCGCGGAACGCGGGCGTTCGAGGGAGGACTGGTCAGCCTGAAAAACTTCGCTCATACGGCCACTCTAGGTGCCAACGCCGGTGCGGGACACGCGAGAGCCCCGCCCGGCCACCCTTCGCGGGTCGGTCGGGCCGGGGCGGCGCGGACGCCTAGTCCTCGCGAATCTCGTCGAATCCGGTCTTGGCGGCCGCTTCCTTGCGGTGCTCCTCGTCCTCGGCGTGATGCTTGAGTTCGTCGAGGTGCTCCTGTTCCAGAGCTTCGGAGCCGAAGTCCTTCTCGGCGAACCGGTGGTCACCCACTTGCTTCTCGGTCTGTGTGGTCATGACTTCTCCTTCCGGATACAACCCCAGAAGCGATCCCTCGAGGCCCCGCCCCTGCTGGTACTTCGGATCGTAGACCTGCCCACGGGCGGGCTCAAGACCTATACCGCATCAATTCGGGAGCGGTTCGGATGCCAGAATGTTTCTCATGAGCATCACCCACACCCCCGCGACCATTCCCGTCTCCGCCGACACCCCCAAGGGCCGCGTCGAGACCGAGGTGAGCGGCATCTGGGGCGAGCCCGCCAGCGGCGGTTCGCGCGGCGTCGTCGTGCTGGCCCACGGCGCCGGGGCCGGCATGGGGCACCCGTTCCTGGCCGGGTTCGCGGACGAGCTCGCGGGGCTCGGGTACGCCGTGCTGCGCTTCAATTTCCCCTACATGGAGGCCGGGAAGAAGTTCCCGGACCGCCCGCCACTGGCGGTCGGCACGTGGCGCTGCGCGCTCGCGTACGCGGCGGAGGCGCAGGGCACGACGACGTCGGCCGTGGTGGCGGCCGGCAAGTCCTTCGGGGCGCGCATGGCCTCGGTCGCGGTGGCCGAGGGCATGGAGGCGGCCGCGCTCGTGCACCTGGGCTACCCGCTGCACCCGCCGGGCAAGCCGGAGAAGCTGCGTGATGAGCACCTGTACGGCATCACCATCCCGCAGCTGTTCGTCGAGGGCACACGGGACACGTTTGCGCGCACCGACCTGATGACGCAGGTGGCCGCGACGCTCGAGGGGTCACAGCCGGGCCGGGCCGCGGTGTCGTGGGTCGAGGGCGGTGACCACTCGTTCAACGTCGCCGGGCGCAAGCGGGAGCCGGAGGCGGTCGGGGCCTCGCTCGCTCCGCTCGTCGCGGAGTTCCTGGCCAAGGTCGACGGGCCGTAAGCGTCCTGCCGGCGCTCCTGGCCGGACGATCCCCGCAGGGTTCAGCCGACGACGTCGGCCAGCAGCCGTCCCAGCTCCGCCGGGCGGGTCAGTTGGGGCCAGTGGCCCGTGGGCAGTTCTTTGATGCTGAGGTCTTTGATCTGGGCGAGCTCGCTCGTGAACGGCGCCCCGGCTTCCATCCAGGATCGGATCTGGGCCGCGGAGAATTCACACGCGATGACGGTCGCCGGAATGTCGAAGCGGGCGTCGTTGCGCACCGATTGCGGTTCGGTGGCGACGAGCGCCGGCTCCGGGACGGCCATGCGCCGAAACTCCTGACGGAGTTCGTCGCTCAGGTCCGTGAGGTCGGCGTCGTCGAACACCTCCCAGCCCGGCAGCGGAATGGAGCAGCCGACGGCGGGGAGTTCGTCGTTGACGACTGCCCCGTCGGGCAGCGGGACGGCGTCGACGTAGATCAGGTGCGCGACGCGGTCCGGGCGCCGGTCGGCCGCGCCCTGGATGATCGCCGCGCCGCCCGAGTGTCCGACGAGGACGGCCGGCGCGTCGATCGAATCGAGGACGTCGACGACGGCGTTGATATGGTCCCGCAGCCCGATCCCGTGCCGACTGGCGATCGGGGATTCCTTCCCGGGCAGGGTCATCGCGAGTGTGCGGTGGCCGGCGGCTTGCAGATCGCTCGTGACCGGGTTCCAGGAAGCGCCGTCGAGCCAGAATCCGGGGATCAAAATGACATCCATACGCAGACGCTACCCCGTCCAGGTGAACTGGAACAGTGACGGACTCCCCGAAGGGCCTTCCCTACGCCCCGACGGGGGTGACGCGCGGGATCGGACGGGTCGGCCCTTCCTGGGCGCGGCGCGACGGCGGCTGGCCCTGGCCGACGAACGACGCGATCCCGACGCCGGCGAAGGTGACCGCGGCCGCGACGCCGAGGGCCACCTGGCCGCCGTAGGCGTCGATGAGGACACCAGCGACGGAGCTGCCGGCGGCGATTCCGACGAGCTGCGCCGTCGTGCTCCAGCCGAAGGCCTCGGCGACGTCGGGCGCTGAGACCGCGTTGGAGGTCATATGGGTGATCGCGGCGATGACCGGGGCAATGCCCGCGCCGGCGATGACGCCGGCGGCCAGGACCCACCAGAAGCCGGTCTGCAGGGAGGCGAGGGCCAGGCCGATGCCGACGAGGCCGAGGCGCCGCGCGAGCGACCAACGGGTGAGCCGGCGCTGGCCGACGAGGAACCCGGCCGCGAGCGACGAGGCACACAGGGCAGCGAGGATCATGCCGGCCTGCACGCCGCCGTGGCCGAAGTTCGCGACGACGGCGGCCTCCATCATCGCGGTGGCGACTGAGATGACGAACCCGACGGCGAGGACCATGAGCAGCGCGTGCGAGCGCAGGACGGAGCCGAGGCGGCCGGTGGGCTCGCCGGAGACAGCGTGCACGACCTGGGGCGCCGTCAGGAACCAGAGCCCGCCGGCAACGAGCAGCGCGGCGGCGGCGAGGATGCCGAGGGCGCTGTGGATCGTGAGCGAAAGGAACGTGACGATGACCGGGCCGAAGATCCAGATGATCTCCTGAACGGAGGCGTCGAACGCGAAGAGCGCGGTGCGCTGCTTGGGCGCGACGAGCGAGGGGTAGAGCGATCGGGCGGCCGGCTGGATGGGCGGCGTGGAGGCGCCGGCGATGAACGCGATGAGCGTGTAGAGCGGGACGGACAGACCCGGGATCGCGAGCGAGACCGTGGCGAGCGCGGCGACCGTCATCGTGACGCCGATGACCCGGAACATACCGAAGCGGCCGAAGATGCGGCTCGTCAGCGGGCCGGCGATAGCCTGGCCGATCGCGAGCGCAGCGAGGACGACGCCGGCAGCGGCGTAGGAGTCGTGCTGGCGCTGCACATGGATGAGCGCAGCAAGGGAGAGCATGCCCGCGGGGAATCTCGCAATGAGCTGCGAGACCACGATGCGGAACACACCCCGGGTACGGAAGAGATCGCGGTAGTTCGTCACCAAACCACGATATCCGATCGTGCAACATACTGCATCATGAAGTGCATCACCATGAGGGGCGTCACAAAGAAGCCACCGGCCCCGCCAGACGGAGAGCCTGACGGGGCCGGTGGGCCGACGTGATGAGCGATCCCTCCGCAACCGCAGCCGCGGAAGGAGCCTTCTCTAGGGCGCGGCCGGGGCGTCGAAACGCTCCCACACGCGGTGGCTGGAGACCAGGGCGGCCACCTCGGAGATCGCGGCCTCGACATTCGCGTCGACGATTCCCGGGCCGGCCGTGGGCAGGCCCGCCGCGGCCAGGCAATCGGCCCCTTCCCCGGCCAGCACGATGGCCTTGGCCTGCCGGTACGTCTCCTGAAGCAGCAGCACCAGCCGAGGGTCGATCCGGCCGCCGTCCGGTGGCACCACCGCCCCGGCTTTTCCGTCCAGGTCCGGATGCGCGTCGGGCCCGGAATGCGGCGCGGCAGCAAGAACCAGCGCGTCGTACTCAACGGAACGCGCGGTGAGGAACGTCCGGTCCACCGGCGAACCGTCGGCGAGGGCGCCGCCGGTGGGGGCCACCAGGACCGGAGACATCCCCGCCTGGTGGACGTCCGCGACCAGCCGGCCGACCGTCGCGTCCGGCGTCGTGTGGTCGACGACGATTCCCACCACGCGCCCGTCAACCGGCCACGAAGCGCCGACCTGGGACAGCGCGGCGCTGGTCTCCGCGTCGGGGACGTCGACCGTGGGCTCCGGCGCGGGCAGGCCCAGGCCGCGCGCGACGCCGGCGCAGAGTTCCGCGTCGATGTTCGCCAGAGCCTGCAGCTGGCGGGCTCGAACTTCCTCGCTCGTGCACTTTCCGAGTTCGAACGAGTAGGCCTGCTGCACATGCAGCCGCTCCCGCGCGGTCAGACTGCGGAAGAACATCCGCGCCTGCGAGAAGTGGTCGTCGAAGCTCTGCGCCTGGCGCCGCTCCTTCGCGGACGCCGCGATTGGTTCCGGCACGTCGATGAAGCCGGTGACGTCGTTGCCCTCACCCGCCATGAAGGGGCACCCGCCGTCCAGCGAGTTGGGGTGGTACGGCGCTTTGCCTTCGTGGATGTTGTGCTGATGGAACCCGTCGCGCTGCATGTCGTTGACGGGCGCGTGCGGGCGGTTGATGGGGATCTGGGAGAAGTTCGGTCCGGCGAGCCGGGTGATCTGGGTGTCGATGTAAGAGAAGAGACGAGCGGCCAGCAGGGCATCGTTCGTCACGTCGATTCCCGGCACGAGGTGGCCCGGGTGAAAGGCCACCTGCTCGGTTTCCGCGAAGTAGTTGGCGGGGTTCCGGTTCAGGACCATCTTGCCGACCGGTTCGACCGGCGCCAGCTCCTCGGGCACGAACTTCGTCGGATCCAGGAGGTCGATCCCGTGGAACGTCTGCTCTTCGGTGTCGGGGAAGACCTGAACGCCCAGCTCCCACTCCGGATGTGCACCGGCGTCGATCGCGGCCGCGAGGTCGCGGCGGTGGAAGTCGGGGTCGGCGCCGTTGATCATCAGCGCCTCCTCCCACGTCAGCGAGTGCACGCCCAGCTTCGGCTTCCAGTGGAACTTGACGAGGCTGGTGTCGCCCTCCGCGTCGACGAACCGGAACGTGTGCACGCCGAACCCCTCCATCGTCCGGTACGAACGCGGGATGCCCCGATCGCTCATGACCCACATGGTGTGCGCCTGGGCCTCAGTGTGCAGGGACACGAAATCCCAGAACGTGTCGTGTGCGCTTTGGGCTTGAGGGATTTCGAGGTCCGGCTCGGGTTTGACCGCGTGCACCACGTCGGGAAATTTGATGCCGTCCTGGATGAAGAACACGGGGATGTTGTTCCCGACGAGATCAAACACGCCTTCCGACGTGTAGAACTTGGTCGCGAAGCCGCGGGTGTCCCGCACCGTGTCGGCGGAACCGCGGGAGCCCGCGACGGTCGAGAACCGCACAAAGACTGGCGTCTCTACTCCTTTGGCGAGGAAGCCCGCCTGCGTCAGGCGCGACGCCGTCCCGTATCCGGTGAATGTCCCGTGCGCGCCGGCGCCGCGCGCATGGACCGCGCGCTCGGGAATCCGTTCGTGGTCGAAGTGGGTGATCTTCTCGCGCAGGTGGTGATCCTGCAGCAGGACTGGTCCGCGGGGACCGGCCTTGAGCGATTTGTCGGTTTCGCGCAGTGGTGTGCCCTGGCTGGTGGTCAACACCTCACCCTGCGGGTGAGTGGCGCCGACCGGCCCGGAGGGCGGCGTCGATGCCGGGGTCTGCTGCGTGTTGGCGTTGGTGGATTCGGCGGTTGGTACGGACTGCTGTGGGTCAGTGGTCATACTGTTCCTCCTAGTCGGATCTGTTCTCGACTATCGGGCCGCGCCGCCCCGGCTGCCTTCCGGGACCCGTCGCGTCTCGCCAGGCGGCGGGTCCCGCCGGAGCGACCGGCGGGTGGTGCCGCCATCCTACTTTCGCTCAATTCGGATGCAAGAGGTTGGAACCGACGCACACGCGATTCCCAGCAACGGGTGGACGCCGACTACTCCCGCAGCGGCGAGCCGAGCACCTCGAACCGCATGCCTTCCATCCGCCCGGAGAGGATCGGCCGGGCGTCGGCGATAGCAGCCTGCACGCTCCCGAGCTGCAGCGACGCGGCATGGGCCTCGGCGCTCTCCCACAGCTCCGTCGCAAATACGGCCTCCGGGTCGTCGTCGTTCACGCCCACGTCGTAGAGGAGGCATCCGACCGCGGCCAGGTCCCCGTTGGGCCGGGTCAGGATCTCGACGAGCGCGTCTCGGTTTCCGGGGGTGGCCTCGATCAGGCCGACGTTCGCATAGGTCATGTCCTCAACGTAGCGGCGCCGACCCACATCTGGAAGACCCTCGGCGCCCGCCCCGGATAGACTGAATCCCGCCCTTGCCCACGACCGACGAGGAACACGTGACCGAGAACCTGGACATTGCCGCCCTGATCGGCCAGCGCGTGCGTTCGCTGCGCAACAAGCGCGCATGGACGCTCGATGACCTCGCGAATCGTTCGGGCGTGAGCCGCCGCACATTGGTCACGATCGAGCAGGGGCAGGCCAACCCGTCGATCGCCGTGCTCTCCTCCATCGGCGACGCCCTGGGCGTCTCCTTCGTCGCGCTCGTCGAGACCGAGCCGCGCGACCAGGTCCGCGTGGTGCGTTCGGGTGAGGGCCCGCGCATCTGGGCGGGGAACGACGGCGGCACGGCCCACCTCGCCGGCTCCCTGCCGGGCGCCAACGTGGCCGAGCTCTGGGAGTTCCGCATGGCTCCGGGCGAGGGTTACCTGGGCCAGCCGCACCCGACGGGAACGCGGGAGCTCGTGCATGTGTCCTCGGGTGAGCTGACGCTGAGCGTGCTCGATCAGGAGTACGTGCTGACCGAGGGCGACGCCGCGACCCACCCCGCAGACGTGCCGCACGGCTATCGCAACAACGGTGCCGGAGAAGTGGTCTTCTCCAACCTGGTCCAGTACCCGAACGCCCAGGGCGAGAACTAGCCCGACGCCGCCGCTTACCTCGCGGCCATCGCTGCTTCCATCTTCTTGGCGACCATGAGGACGGCACGCGCCGGCAGGATGCGGGCCAGCCGGTCGATCATGACGGCGTCCTTGCCGATCAGTACGCGGGGCTTGCCGGTCTCGAGCGCCCGCACGATCTCGGCGGCCGCGTCAATCGGGTCCGTCAGCGTCGGCTGCTTGGGCTTCTCGCCTTTCTTGCCTGCGGTCACCGGCTCCTGCACGCGGCGGTGCACCTCGACGCCGGAGTTGCCGGCGATGTCGGTGGCGATCGCCCCGGGGAAGACCGTCGATACCTGGAGCTTCGTCTCCCGGTGTTCGGCCCGCAGCCCCTCCGTGAAGAGTTTGACGGCAGCCTTTGACGCCCCGTAAGCGCTCTGCCCAGGGAAGGGCAGGAGCGCGCCCATGCTGGAGACGTTGACGATCCCCGCATACGGGCGCGATTCCAGCTCGGGCAGGAGTGCCTTCGTGGTGTTGACGGTGCCCCAGAAGTTCACGTTCATGACCCGCTCGATGACCTCAGTACCCAGCTCGGACAACGGCTTGAACTCGTGGATGATGCCGGCGATGTTCAGCAGTCCGTCGATCTTGCCGTGCGCTTCTTTGACGGCGGCCAGCAAGGCGTTCACGGCTTCGCGATCGATGATGTCGACGGCATGGGTGCTGAGCAGCTCCCCCGCGTTGGCCAGCCGGGCCGTCTCGGCCAGGGCCTCGGCGTTGAGGTCGACGGCGGCGACGCGCGCGTTCCGTGCAAGCAGCTGCAGGACGACCTCACGGCCGATTCCGTTGCCCGCGCCGGTGACGACGAAGACGTTCTGAATGATTTCCATGGCGTGTATCTCGTCTCCCGTAGAGGTCAGGTCCGCGCCGCGGCGCTCATCTCCACACTAACCGGCGCCCCCGCTCCCCCGCCCGTGTTCGTCGGATCTATCATGGGGACATGTCGTATCCGCAGCAGCCGCCCGTCGTGATCCGGACCGAGCCCCGGGGCGCGAGCATCACCTCGCTGGTCCTCGGGCTGTGCTCCGTGGCGCTTGGGTTCACGTTCGTCGTGCCGCTGGTCGGCGTCATCATGGGCATCATCGGCCTGATGAAGGAGCCGGCCAGCAAGTCGGTGGCCACGTGGGGCATCATCCTCAACGCGGTCATGATGTTGGGCTGGCTCTTGCTGATCCTGTTCCTTGTCCCGCTGCTCGCGGTGGCCGTCTTTGGCCTTTCATAGCTTCGCGTACACCGAGCAGCATACACTCGGACACTCTGCTGACGATCATGACATCAACTCATCGAATTGGAAGCTCGACAAAGCCAAGATTCGCGACAATTTGTCACCCTTAAACACAAGCCAAGGTCACATAGATGCTGTCCACGTAATAGAAATAGCTCCAACTCGCCCTGTTCGGGATGAGCGCCCATTTCTATTGCGGCAGAATGTGGTAGCATGAAACATAATATGTGACCATAAAGCACTACGCAAGACGCAAGGCAATTGGGTTTAATCAAATCTAGATTGTACACAAATGACCACCGAGTGACCGTTAATCTCAAAATAGTACGCCGCCAACTTGAGTGCCCCTGGCGCCACTCAGTACAGCGACAAGCTGGCGCCTACAAGTGAATCAGAAATGACTCCGGGTGGAACTGGGTGATACTAGAGATACATAGCCCCATCCCCTCGGGAATGGCCCACTACTTTCAGCGAATCCAAGAGTAGCCCAAATAAGTAGCGCACGAGAAAACCGGAGTACCACCTATGAGTCAATCAGAATTCGTCGAAAATGAGCAGGACCAGGTTCATGACGAACTTGTCGAAGATGAGAGCGAAAATGACGACCTGGACCTGTTTGAAACTACACCGTCAAGCCTCCCATATTTTGGGGCTGATTTTGACGTCGCCGGCCTTGTTCGCCGCCTGAATGAAGGCGACATTGTCATACCTCGCTTCGACCCAGACGAGTCGACCGGATTGACTGTACAGGGCTTCCAGCGCCAACGCGTTTGGACGACGCCGCGGATGGAAAAGTTTGTCGAGTCACTCCTTCTCGGATGGCCGATTCCGAGCATCTTTCTGGTAGTCGAGCCAGACGGAAGATACTTGGTTCTTGACGGCCAACAACGCCTCACAACCCTCCAGAACTTCTATGCTGGGTCTCAGCCTGACGGCCGCCCTTTCATACTCAAGGATGTGGTAAAACACCTCCAAGGGGCCTCCTATGAAACTCTCTCGCAAGAAAGCAAGAGGCGCCTGAACAACACCTTTATACAGGCGGTAGTTATTGAGCCCGCCGGCGATGATGGGCGTGACGCAGTATACCGACTATTTGGGCGACTCAATAGTGGTGGAGTATCACTTACCGCCCAAGAAATAAGAGTGGCACTTTATAGGGGCCCACTAGTCGACCTTGTCCGAGAACTCAACCACGACCCTTCTTGGCGATCCTTGTTTGGCTCAGTTCACAAGAAACTCAAGGATCATGAACTCATTCTGCGCGCTCTTGCGATGTCCACCGTACTTTCCGAAATGGGCGGGCTATGGGAGGATTCCGAGCAGAAACTTCGTGCATATAAGCCACCCATGGCCCAATTCCTAAATAGCTATCTGGAGGACAACGATCACATCTCAGAAAAGGATCGTGATCAAATCAAGGCAGCCTTCAGCAAAGCCTGCCTACTCCTCGTCGAAGCCAACGGGAGTGACGGTTTAAAGTTCTCTGGCCGACTCAATGCAGCCCATATCGACGCGATCTTGGGAACGCTCATATTTGCACTCATGAACGGAATAGAAATAGACGCCACCCAAGTACGGAATGCAACGGCGCAACTTCGCGCCGACCCAAACTATTTTGAATCAATATCGAAAAGCACTTCTCATCGCGATAGTGTGTTCGGGCGGCTCCGTGAGGCCTATCGCACGCTCATTGGATGATAACTTGACATCGACGACAAATAGTATCGCACACAGAGAAGCCTACGCACTATGGTCGGGTCTTGAAGCAGAGTTCGAGCGCTACCGAACTGCCATCTCTTTCATTCCCACTGAGAACATTCAGCTCCAGGTCGACTTGCGACGCTACCTCTGCCTTCGATGTGCTGGCTTCCTGGAAAAACTAGTCTTTGACTGCGTTATCAAGTATCTAGAAAAGACTTCCGGCGGCCCAGCTCTCGAGTTTGCTAAATCATTCTTCACACGTTCGCCAAACTTGAACTCAAAATCTCTGATAGCACTCATGGGTCGTTTCGGTGCAGATCATGAATCCCGTTTCTGCGAATTTCTCACGATGCCACGGCGCGACAGCCTGGATAATCTAGCGTCGGTCAGAAATATCATTGCTCACGGTGAAGTGGTGGGCGGCCAGAAACTCGCACCCGAGCAGTATCAGATTCTGTGCAAGGCTATTTATGAGTGGTTCACTTCCGAACTCCTTGTACCCGCTGGCTCGAGCACGAAAACACAATCCGTCGTATCGGCGGACGCAGTCCATGAATAGCCCCAACTACGAGGTATTTCGCAAGCAAGGGCGGATCCACGACGTGATGTAGAGTTTCATAATATGACAGACGCTTCGCCAATGTGCATGTCCCGAGCGTGGGTTTCACTCACAACCCCGCCAATATGAGTTAGGGTGTCGCGAACTGGCCCGTCGAGACTCAACGTGTGGTAGCAAGACATGCCGGATCCGCAGCAGACGCCCGTCGTAATCCAGCGCGCCCACCCCGGGGCGCGAGCATCATCTCACTGGGTTTCGAGCTGTGCTCATTGGCGTTCGGGACCACATTCTACGTGCCCTTCGTCGGCCTCGTCATGGCTATCTCCGGGCCTATGGAAGAGGTGCCGGACGGCAAGCATATGGCTACATTGGGGATCATCCTCCACGCAGTCGCGATCCTGGGACGGCTCTCCCCGATCCTGTTCCGGCTCCCTGCCGTGGCGGTCTTCGGTCTGAACTGAAATATTGACTCGAACCCGAGGTGCAACTGGAGATACACTCGCCTGCATCGGCTTCGCCAACTTCAGAGAAGGGATTCATTCTCGTGCCAAATTCTATGGGCCCCGCGTCAGAAACACCCGGGGACGAGGCGGTGCAACTCATCGCGAAGCACTTGAAGTCCCTCGATCCCCAGGGGTCGCGCTGGTCACGCGTCATCAGACATACCTACGATATTGTCTATAATGGTCGCGAAACTGGCAGGTATAAGTGGGACCAGTTGATGAAGACAGAAAAAACTCACTTTGGGACACTTTTTGAGATCAATTCCCAAAGAGAATTCAAGTTCCCCGACGGCGCTACTACCGACTTTCGCATCCTCGGATATCAGGTTGATGCAAAGTGGAGCCAGACCCCGGGCTCGTGGATGCTGCCGCCTGAGGTAATTAACGAAATAGCTCTCGTCTGCACTGCGAACGATGAAACAGCAAAGTGGTCACTCGGACTGGTACATGTCACCGGGAATAGAATTGGAGCTGGTCGAAATCGCGACGGAAAAGCGCGCCTCAGCAAATATGGAGTTGACCAAATTACATGGCTTTGGCGCGACGCCGTTCTCCCGGCAAACGTTCTGCTCCAACTACCTCCACATTTGATCGAGGAGATCAAGGCACCGCGTGGTGGGACAAAGAGACTCGCACAACTATTCATCCACGCCCGAGAGATGCTCGTGCACAGGACTACCGTCGAAACTATTAGCCAGCAGCTCGACGCGCAGCGAAGAATTCGCCACAATGGTGGATGCCGAGATCTCCTGGCGCCCGAGGGAATGATCGTCCTCAGTGGGGCCTATGAAAACCAAAGAAGGATCGCCCGTGGCCTCAACATTGCGGTACCCGAAAGAGACCAATATATTTCCACTTTTGTTGTCCCAAGCGAAAATAATACTGGAGTAGAAATCAATGGCATACATTGGAGAAGGCCAACTGCTGGAGAGGCAGTGTCAGGACCGGGACCCATCATATGAATCTAGTGACCTCGACTTCGGCTTTATAAGTCGAGTTCTCCGCCATCACCACTCAATCCCTAAATGCTACCCAGCCATGACAAGGTCGTCGCCCTGCCTCGCAACCTGATCTTGAATCAGGTCCTCTGAGTGCTCTTCAACCGCTCCTTCCATAGGGATGCCAACACTAAGTGCAATGGCAATTTGCCTCCCAATGGCCTCTGCCACTGGTGGCGGAAATGCATTGCCAACTTGGCGCCAAGCAGCGGTTTTTCCGCCGGTAAACTTCCAATTCCTGGGGAAGCCCTGCAGAACACCCCCCATTTGCACGGTCAGGCGCGGATTTTCATGCGCTGGGAAGTCGGGGCCCGGCGCTTCGTTGGCGATTGAGTTTCCCCTCACACCCAGGGCAAGCCATGCCTGCTTCGCCCGGGTAGGTCCAACGTCCGGACCGCCATGTTTCTTCGACCCCCCCACTAGGGTCGGCGCAACTTTGTTCGCTCGCCGCGCCCACTCTTTGGCCCCAGGCCAACCATTAGCCGACATCAAGGACTCGAGGGCTTTTCCGACAGTAACCTGGCTTGCCCGAGGCTCGGGCCAATTAAATCCACCGGCGTAATCTTCCTGAATCGCGACTAGAATGAACCGAGGACGCAACTGAGGCACACCAAAATCGGAAGAATTTATAAGCTTCCAGTCTGACCAGTAGCCCAGCGCTGCTAGGCGCTCTCGGATTTGATCCCGATACTCTTTGAACCGAGGCATCGAGAGCCCTCGAACATTCTCAAGCATGACGGCTCGCGGGCGGGCCTGCTCAACAATTTCCAAGGCCTTCGGGAAAAGATCGCGTTCGTCATCTGCACCTAACTGCTGTCCGGCGACAGAGAACGGAGGGCAAGGCACGCCGCCAGCGACGAGGTCGACGCCTTCATAATCCGAGCCGTCGACTAGGTTCAGATCGATCTCTCGCACATTCCAGCGTCGATTCGGCTCAAGACGACTATGATCGCGGTTGGTACGCAGAGTCTCACATGCCCAGCGATCATTCTCAATGGCCGCGATGTGCCGAAATCCAGCCTTCTCGAGCCCGAGAGCCTGGCCTCCGGCACCGGCGCACAATTCGATTGAAGTCAATTCGTCGGTCATATGATCCTCCATATCATCCCGGCATCAGTCGAACACTTCATACTCACCAGTGCCTTCAGCCAATCCTGTTTACTCTACGTTATCCGCCTGTACCTACGTTTTGGTGCCGCCGGGCCAGGCCGGCAGCCTACGTTGCACGCATGGGCTCCATCTGGCTTCGGTCGAGAAGACTCAGGTCAAGAGCGCTGATCTCTCAGCCGCGTAGGGGTGCGACCTTCATCTGTTGGCTCATGCGTGGTTCGCGCCCGGATCGACGTGACCAATCCCATGCCAGACCCCGCGACAGGCCCTCTACAGTTTCTCGACAACACGGACAGCAACCGCTCTCTGCTCGCGCAGCTGGCCCACCGAAGGAAACTATCGGATCGGAATGCGCATGAGACCGTCCACTGGATCGCCCCGGCTGATGGCTACGTAGCCTGTTCTCACCATTTTACTGCCCAGATTCCACTACTAGTACCAAACAACGCGACGGACGATCCGTCCAAATACTTCGAAATCGGCGAGCATCGCAGCCTAGGTCTTCCGCAACGCTACGGCAACGGTGCGAGGTCTCGTTAGGAGTGGCTCGACCTGCCGCGGATTCCCCGCTGCGTCACCGTCGCCGCACGTCAGCCAGGTACGTCCCGCTGAGCACGCCCGAGAGACCGCGCCGGGTCGAGGTTGCCATCACCGAGACGAAAGCGACGAACAACAGCAGCCCGACGAAGCCATTGGCGATGCCAGCGCCGAACGACTCCTGCCCGAGCGTGCCGATCATCGTCAGCACCGTGTACGGCCCGCCGACGATGCTTGCGCGAGCCACCCGACGCCAGCGCGGGGCGGCTGTAAAGCGGGTGCGGGCGGCGCCGTCGTCGTGCCGGGCGTTTCCGGAGGGCTCGCGCTCACTCACGCCCAGCCAGACCACCCGCTGGCCGAGAGATCCACCCGTGCCGGAGAGCGACGGGAGGTAGAACACGAGCAAGCCCGGAACGATAAAGCCGGCGAGTGCGGTGATCCAGAGCGACTCGGGCCCCTCCGTCCAGCCGAGATAGACGGCGTACACCAGCGAGAAGATCGAGGCGAAGAGGCCGAACAGGGCGAGGTCGAGCAGCATCCCGAACCAGCGACGCCACACGGTCAGCGGGCGCGGCGTGAGGCGGCGAGAGAGGTACTGACGACGCTCGGGCATGAACCAGAGCAAGATCGGGGCGATGAGCGCACCGAGGAGCGCGCCGGCGGTGTTGGCGATGAGGTCGTCGACGTCGCCCACGCGGTACGCGCAGTCGTAGATGCCGTAGACGCCCGAAACCTGCGTGAGCTCGATGAAGCCCGACGCGAGCAGGCCCGTAAACGTGGCGCCGATGACGCCCCAGCCCAGGAAGCGGCGGGCGATCACGCCCCACGGAATGAAGAGGAGGACGTTGAAGACGACCTGCAGGACGACGAACGACTTGAGGGTCGCGAGCAGGGACATGCCAGCGGTCTGGCGGGAGATGTCGTCCACAAACTGGAAAGGTGTCAGCTGCGCCTGCGAGAGCATGCCGCGCAGGCCGGTGGTGCCTGGCGCACACATGAGGTCGGAGGCGACGGGCAGCGGCAGGAGCGTGTAAGCGATGAGGGCCGCGCCGTAGACCGCGACGGCGGCCGCGCCGAGGAAGCGCAGCCACGTGAAGCCGCCGTAGCGCCGGTACTGGTAGATCACCACCGGGACAAGCACGACGGCGAAGGCCAGCCCGCCGAGCAGGAACCCCATGTACGCCGGCCACACCCATGCGTCGACTGAATTGCCCAAACCGCTCCCCCTTCACCCGCCGCGTAGATTATCGGCGCTCAAACGTCTGAGCACCACTCTACGTAAGGGCTGGCGACCGTTATCGAATAGTTGAGCTTTACAGGGCCAGCGGCCTCCCCCTGTGGTGGCGTGCTGGCGTACTCTCATCATTACCTCCAGCCACGGCTGGTGGGGGCGTCTAGCGAGTAGGGGGACTCATGGATTGGAAGGCTGTCGAATCGCGGGCCACCCGGGCGGTGGGACGAGCCATCGGCGTGGTGCCGAAGCCTTGCGCGCCGAAGACCAGGCTCAAGACCGTCGACTCCACCGATGCGCGGCGCAGCGGCATCGCGATTGACTGCAGCAAGCGGCTCGGGCTGGTGTGTTGGGTCGCCGTGAAATTCCGCGAGGATGAAGTCATCAGCACGTTGACCGGGCATTTCGCGCTCACCGAACTCACCGAGCGCGACCACCTCAAACACCCCGACGCCCTCCAACGCGCCTTGGAATCAGAACTGCAGCGCGTGCTTGCGGTCGCCGTCATCGACCTTGGAGTCGGGGACGCCTACCCCGTTCACCGGCCGGCACGAGCAGACGACGGATTCGGCGTCTACGATGCGTTGGCCCGCCTCGGCATTCCCGTCTCTAGCGCGACGGCGCCGGCCGGCCCCCGCGCGGCTGCCGGAGCCACGCTCGCCCGGGAGACCATCGCCCACATCGGCGAGATCAAGATCTCCACGGATGCATCGTTTCGGCGCGGAGAGCCCAGCGGTCATGGGTGGTTCGTCGAGTCTGCGAGCGTGTTCCGGCCCTTGCTCGGATCCGCGACGGCAAGGCTCGAAACCGTTCTGGAGGCCGAGCTCTTCACCGTGCGGAGGGCTCTTAAGTTCGCTCGCGATGAGTTCGGGAAGGAGGCCATGCGGGCCAACGGCGTCTTGGTCCGCTGCGATTCGGCCCTCGCCGTCCGCATGCTTCAGGACCCGACGTGGTCGCCGCGAGAAGTCACCAAACGCGAAGCGCTCCTAGTGAAATCGATTCACGAGCAGGACAACGGTGGCAACGTCCGCTTCGTCTGGGTGCGCGGGCACAACGGGGATCTGGGCAACGAGTTCGCTGACCGTCTCGCCGTCGCCGCACGAAGGCTCCGCGCCGGTCGTGTCCCCCACGAGAGCGCCGTAGCCATCATGAGCAACATCTTTGGCGAGGCCACGGAGCGCTTCCAACTCGCGCGCCACGGGCTTGCGGCCTAAGTTTTATTCTTCTTCCCAGGGCGGCGTCTTCAGGAACGGCGAATCGCAGGCCCAACCTTCGGGGTGTTCAATGCAGTCAGCCGAGACGTTGCGGGTTTCGCGTTTCCAGATGCTGTTGATCTTCGGCTCGCTCGGGACCGAGGCCACGCCAGAAATCGGGATCCAACCCGAATCGCCGTAGCGGAACTCACCGGTGTAGACCGTGGTCAGGTTGACCTCGTAGTTGCCGGTCTCCTCGTAGATGTTGTCCGTGTAGGTCCGGTACTCGTACGGATCCGCGTCATCGGGCCTGGCTTCGCCGGCATGCGCAGTGGTGCGGTGGTTCCCGTCGCCGTACGTCCACTGGTATTCGATCGGCGTGGCCCGGACTTCAACGGTGGTTCCCAGAACGGTGGTTTCGAGCGTATGCACCTGACTATCGGCCCACTGATTCACCCGTTGACGAATCAGCGCGAGGCCGTACTGCTCGTGGCCGTCAACGGGCGACTCGAAGACAATGTCCGAAGAAGGGATCGGCAACGAACGAAATGCGGTCGCCGTTACGGTGACGACCTCTTCAGGTACATCCGCATCGATAATGAGCGGCGAGTTTTCTGAGAGACAGACTGTCTCTGGTGTCAGGGTGCCTTCTGGGTCGTCGCGAGTGTGTCGACTCACCTGATAAAAGTCCTCACCTTCATCGCACCGGGCACTCGCGCTAGCCTGACAATGGTCCTCTTCCTCGTCAGTTAGATTGCTTCTATCGCGACAATAGGGCTTATATGTTTCCCACTCGTCGGGGACGTCTTGAATTGGATTGGTTCCACCGCCAGCATCTGCACCACCGCCGGCGCCTGCACCACCGACAGTATTTGTCTTCGTATCCTCAAACTCAAGATCGACATGCCTTTCGTCTTCACTGATACTTGTGGTGGGCGATTGCCTTTCAGCTGGCGAAAGTGGCAGAAGTACGCCAAAAGTCAGCACCACTGCGACAGCCACCTTCATTGATCTTCGACTTTCTCGATGATCGCCGCACTCCAGCCCGACTCGTCTTCAAAGTACGCGTAGAACTCGTAGTCAAATGCCACTTCCTCGAACCCGTGCTCGGGATCAATGGAACCGTCTTCAAGATACACATATCCAGCGGATTGTTTCAGGACAAATTCAGCATGGTAGTAATCTTCAATCGGCTGCAAATTCGTTATAAAATCATCGGGCGTCAGTTCTCCGCCCTGAGTCCAACCGCTGTCATCATAGATGTCGTGCACAACGAAACTACGCACTCGACAGAAACGGCAACCGTCATCGGAGACTTCATCTAGCAATGCCGTGTCCCCTGTGGCCATTGCGTAATTCTGCGCTTCGAACCAGTACTCGACGAAAGCCTCGAATCCGGCTGCAGAGAACTCGGTCGCCAGCTTCGGCATCTCCGGGGGCTCCAGGTTCTCCGCCGGGGAGGTACTCGTGGCCGGCTTCGGCGTGGGAGGAGCACTGCTCGTCGGCGCCGCCGACGTGGGGGACGGCGACTCGGACGGCACCGCCGTCGTGCCGGTACAGCCGGCCAGCGCCAGCGCGAGGAGACCAGCGACCGCAACGGTTGCGGGACGGAACTGTTTCACTGACGGCTGCCTTTCATATGCCCCAACTCACTCTTTGGGATAGAGCCTAGCTGGTTTGTCCACTCGCCGCATGAGTTATCCACAGGGTGTGACGGGCGCCTGCGACGGGGCCAACACCGTACGCGGGGCCACCGCCACGGTGGCTGGACGTCGAAGTTTCCCTGGCCGGAAAGGGAGCCCCGAGGGCCCGCCCCGATAGGCCCGCGGCGCTAACTGAGCGGTTTCTGGGAGAGCTCGCGGAACGCTGGCCAAGGGCACCGCCGGAGGTTAGCGTGGAAATCGTCAGTGCTAGTCAGCGCTCCCACGGAGGGCCCGTATGACAGCTCGAGAATCGAGTCGGCCGCAGGTCGGCGACGAGGGAGAGGAGCAGTAGCAATGGGAATCGATGGAATGACCGGTCAGGACAAGTTCGGGCGCGGCGAGAACGCGACCGACCAGACCCAGGAAGAGGCAGCTCAGGCGAAGCAGGAGCTCGCCCAGGAGCGGGCCGCGGAGGACCGCCGCGCGACCGGCTCGGCCGGGCGGCCGCCGAGCGATCCCGACGACGGTTCGGACGAGAACGACGGCGGCCCCAAGAAGCCGCAGGACTTCCGCGGACACTGATTCTCCGCGGACCCGGCCACCTGCGGCTCCATGGCGCTTACCTGACGGGAGGATTGGCCGGCAGCACGTGCACGCCGGTCCTGTCCGTCGCCAGGGCGAGCGAGGAGATGTACTGCTTCTCCCCGTTCGGCCCTGGCACAGGTGAGGCCAGCATGTCCGGCCGCTCGAACTCGAGGCCCGTCACGCAGCACGTGAGGCGGTCGTCGACCGGGTTGCCGTGCCGGTCGAACATCGGCAGCTCGATGCCGTCGTCACCGCGGCGCAGGTAGTACTTGCCGCCCGTGACAATCGCAAGGGTCGGGGTGAGGACCAGCGCCAAACCTACCGCGAAGAGCGGGCTGAACGGCTGCACGGCGGTGCCGAAGACCCCGAAGAAGATCGCAATCGACACGACCGCCGAGGTGATCATCGAGACGAAGCCCACCGGGTTCACCGCGTAGAGCATGCCGCGGCGGAACTCCGGAGCCTTGGGTGAGAGCTTGAGCAGGTACTTGTTGATCGCAATGTCGGCGGCGACCGTCACGACCCAGGCCATCGCGCAGTTCGCGTAGAAGCCGAGCACCGTGTTGAGGAAGTCAAACATGTTCGCCTCCATCAGGATCAACGCGATCGCGAGGTTCACCACCACGAACACCATGCGGCCCGGGTAGCGTCCGGTGACGCGGGTGAACGAGTTGGTCCACGCCAGCGAGCCGGAGTACGCGTTGGTGACGTTGATCTTGATCTGCGAGATGACCACGAGGACGACGGCGAGGACCATCGCCAGCCAGCCCGGCATCATCTCGCGGTAAACGCCCAGGAACTGGTTGACCGGCTCGGCAGCATTGACGTCCGAGCCCGGGTTCATGGTGGCGATCAGGTAGACCGCGATGAACAGGCCCGTGATCTGCTTGATGGCGCCGAAGACGACCCAGCCCGGCCCGCCCATGATCATGGCGGTCCACCACTTGCGGGAGTTCTCCGGCGTCTTCGGCGGCATGAAGCGCAGGTAGTCGATCTGCTCGGCGATCTGCGCCATGAGCGAGAGGCAGACGCCGGCGGCGAGCATGGCCGACGCGAAGCTGACGCCCCCGTCGCCGGACTCGCCGGTGTAGGCGAAGAACGCGTTCACCGAGTCTGGATTCTGGGCCACGAGGTAGACCATCGGGATCACCATGAGCACGAGCCACAGCGGTGTGGTCCACACCTGCAGCTTGGCCAGGGTCTTCATCCCGTAGATGACCAGCGGGATCACGATCAGCGTGGAGACCGCGTAGCCGATCCACTTCGGGATGCCGAGCCCGACCTCGAGACCCTGCGCCATGATGGCGCCCTCGAGTGCGAAGAAGATGAACGTGAAGGTCGCGAAGATGATGTTGGTGACGATCGAGCCGTAGTAGCCGAAGCCGGAGCCGCGCGTGATGAGGTCCAGGTCGATGTTGTAGCGGGCCGCGTAGTAGGCCAGCGGCAGGCCCGTGGTGAAGATGATCGCCGCGGCGATCAGGATTCCGACGACGGCGCTGGCGGTCCCGTAGGCCATGCCGATGGTCGCGCCGATCGAGAAGTCGGCGAGGTAGGCGATGCCGCCGAGCGCACTCGTGGCCACCACGGCGGGTGTCCACTTGCGGTAGGAGCGCGGCGCGAAGCGGAGCGTGTAGTCCTCCAGCGACTCCTTGGCCGCCGCCATGCTCTCACTCGCTCCGGGCGCGTGCGGGGCCTGCGGTGCGGCCGTCAGGGGCCCGCCGCTCTTGTCTTGTTCGTCCGTCGTCAAACTCATGGCGACGAATCTACGGACCCTGTGTGTCCGATCCGGTCACACGAGTGTGTCCGGCGTGTGAAATCGGCGCCCCACCTGTGACGATCACGTTTCGGTCGGCCGTCGCGGACGCCACCGGCACGACGGCGGCCTCAGTACTTGCGCAGGTCCCAACCCGCCGCGGGGGTCCCCGTGCGCGCCTGCCGGGCCGCGGTGCCGAGGCGGTGCACGAGCTCGGTGAGCACGTCCGTGCCGTCGGCGAGTGCGCGCACGACGAGCACCCGGGCGGGGCCCTCGGCGTCGGCAGCATCCGCTGTGCCGCCGGACCCGGCCGCGGGGGCCGTCAGGCTGGAGCCGGCGAGCACGCCAAGTGCTCCGGGCTCCGAACCGCCCGCCACGTCGTCGTCGTGCGCGTAGTCCGCGCAAACCGAGCGGACCTGGGCCAGGAGTTCCTCCCCCACGCCGGCGCCGGCGATGACGACGGAGGCGTAGTGGGTGCGGCCCTCGAGCCAGCCGAGGCCGCCGAGGCGCGCGCCGTCCGGGCGCAGCAGCAGGTTGTCGAGCAGCACCAGGTGCCCGCCTGAGCGGACCGTGGTGCGCAGGCGGACGTCGCTGTAGCGGAAGTAGGTGCCGTCGGCCGCCCAGCCGGGCGTGACGATCTCCGCGCCGAAGAAGTGGGCCGTCGCGTCCGCCAGGTCGACCTCGCTGTCCTGCACGAAGGAGGCGTCCTGGTAGGCGATCGCGGGGTCCGGCACCGACTCGAGCACCGCGCCCGGCGCGAGCACGAAGCGCTGCTCCTGCCGGGCCGCCCCCTGCGGCGTGCGGTAGACCTTGGTCGCCGACTGGGTGGTGAGCAGGACGGAGGAGGCGGGGCCGCCATCGTACTCGATGACGTACCGGTCCGCCCCGAGGAAGCCGCCGCCGGGGTTGACCACGGTGAGGACCGCCTGTGAGGATCCGGCGGCGTAGTGCGGGCGCAGGATGCGCAGGGCCCCGGCGTGATACTGGCAGCCGACCTCCGTGCGCGCGGAGCCGGGCGCCCGGCGGGCGGCGACGCGCAACTCACCCGTGTAGCGCTCGGGCGCCGCCTGCTGCAGGCCCACGCTCAGGCCAGGTCGAGCATGAGCACGTCGCGGCGGATCCACTCCAGGACGCCGTCGAGGCCCTCATCGGTCTTGAGGTTGGTGAAGCAGAACGGCTTCTCGCCGCGGAAGACCTTGGAATCGGCCTCCATCACGCCCAGGTCGGCGCCGACGTAGGGGGCCAGGTCCGTCTTGTTCACGACGAACAGGTCCGACTTGATCATGCCCTGGCCCGCCTTGCGCGGGATCTTCTCCCCCTGCGCGACGTCGATGACGTAGATCGAGAAGTCGGCCAGCTCCGGGCTGAAGGTCGCCGAGAGGTTGTCGCCGCCGGACTCGACGAAAATGACCTCAAGGTCCGGGTGCTTGGCCTTGAGCTCCTCGATGGCCTGCTCGTTCATCGACGTGTCCTCGCGGATCGCCGTGTGCGGGCAGCCGCCGGTCTCGATGCCGACGATCCGGTCCAGCGGCAGCACGGAGGAGGCCGCGAGGATCTTCGCGTCCTCGATCGTGTAGATGTCGTTGGTGATCGCGGCCATGGAGACCTCGTGGCTCATGGCCCGCGTGATGCGCTCCACCAGTTGGGTCTTGCCGGCGCCGACGGGGCCGCCGATGCCGATGATGACGGGGTCGCTCATGTGTGTCCTCTCGGTGCGTCGCTCGCGACGGTCGTGCCCAGCACGCACGTCGTACCGTCAGCAACGATAGCCCAGCCCTCCCCCCGCAGCCGCCGGCGCGACGCCGGGCGACATGGACCTGACACGATTTAGGCGTACGATGGAGACATGACGCAGCACACAGGAGGAACGATGACCACCGACCGCCCGGCCGACGCCCCCGCCGCCGAGACCCCGCGGCCGCGGGCCCACTTCACCGCGCGCGACACGTGGTTCAACGACCCCAACGGGCTCCTCTACCACGACGGCGTCTACCACCTCTTCTTCCAAAGCAACCCCCACGGCAGCATCTGGGGGAACATGTCGTGGGGGCACGCGACGTCCACAGACCTCGTGCACTGGGCCGAGCAGCCCGTCGCGATCCCCTGCACCGAGGACGAGCTGGTCTTCTCCGGCAGCGCCGTCGTCGACCACCACAACACGGCGGGATTCGCGGGCGCGGGCGAGACCGCCCTCGTCGCCATCTACACGTCCGTCGCGATGGACGATTCGGGCCTGCAGACCCAGTCGCTGGCCTTCAGCGTCGACGCCGGCGCCACCTGGACCCGCTACGGCGGCAACCCCGTCCTGGACATCGGCTCCGCCGATTTCCGGGACCCGAAGGTCTTCTGGCACGGCGGCGAGGACGGGCACTGGGTCATGCTCGTCGTCGAGGCGACCGAACACGTCGTCGCGATCTACACCTCCCCCGACCTGAAGACCTGGGCGCGCGCCTCGGACTTTGGCCCCGCCCACGCCACCGGCGGCGTGTGGGAGTGCCCCGACCTCTTCCCGCTGCGCGTCGCCGCGACGGGCGAGACCCGGTGGGCGCTCATCGTGAGCCTGAACCCGGGCGGCATCGCCGGCGGCTCCGGCACCCAGTACTTCGTCGGCGACTTCGACGGCGAGCGCTTCACCGCCGAGTACCTCACCGATTCCACCGACCCGGCCGACTACGACTGGCTCGATTTCGGACGCGACTACTACGCGGCCGTCTCCTTCGCCAACGTGCCCGACGGCCGCCGCCTCATGATCGGCTGGGCGAGCAACTGGGACTACGCAAACGACACCCCCACTGCTCCGTGGCGCTCAGCCATGTCGCTCGTGCGCGAGATCGGGCTCGAGCGCACCCGCGACGGCCGCCACAAAATCCGCCAGGTCCCGGTCCTGCCGCACGACGCCGTGCGGCTCACCCTCGGCGCTTCGGCGGGCGCCGCCACCGGGCACGACGACGGGCACGACGACGGCGCCGCCGCCCTGGCCTTCGACGCCTCGGCGCCGCTGGCCGCGGGGTCCGTGACGACCTTCGTCCTCGACGCGGGCGCGGACGGGGGCGCCGACGGAGACGCCGACTTGGACGGGGACGCCGACGGGGCCGGGCGCGCCGACGGGGCCGGAGACGGGGCTTCCGGCGAGGAGCTGCGCCTCGTCGTCGACGCCGACGCTGGGACCCTCACCTGCGATCGCACGCGCGCCGCGGCCGAGGCCTTCCACCCGACCTTCGCCTCCGTGGACTCCGCGCCCATCCCGGACGCGGCCGTAGCCGCCGGGACCCTGGAGCTGCAGATCGTCGTCGACGCGTGCGTCGTTGAGGTCTACGCGGCGGGCGGCCTCGCGACGTTCACCGAGCTGGTCTTCCCGTCTCGTCCGTTCACCCGGTTGCGCCGGCTGGCCTGAGCCGCCTCAATTAGGCGCCACAGCTTCAGCTCATGAACATGCGGGCGCGCAGGTGCTCGTGCCGCATCTGCGCGATCTCGAGGCCCGGGGCCGTGGTCGCGAAGTCCCCCTCGTCCAGCAGCATGACCCGCTCGGCCGCGCGGGCCACGGGCGCGCGCAGAGCAGTGATGACCCGCTGGCCGGCCGACTGCCCGAGCGGCACGGCACGCACCGCGTTCTGTACGAGCGAGACGATCGAGCCCATGAGGAACGTGTGCACGAGCCGTCCCGTCGGCACACCCGCGGCCGCGCCGAGCAGCCCGTAGACCGCCGGGTAGTGCCGGGGCCAGGGCCCGGCGGGCACCTCTGCGAGCAGCTCGGGTGCCAGCTTGGCCAGCTGCGCGCCCATGCGCCGGCTCGCCAGGCGGACCTGGGCGGGCGCGGTCGCCGCCTCGAGCAGCGCGTCGACGTCGTGCGGGTCCTTCTCCGCGGTGGCGACCCAGCGCACGGCGAGCGCCTCCGTACACGTGAGCTGCGTGTCCAGATAGGCCAGCAGCCACTCGTGCAAGGCGTCGGGCCCGGCGATGCGCTCGTCGGCGAGGTAGGACTCCATCCCGAACGAGTGGCTGAACGCTCCCGTCGGCAGCGCCGAGTCGCCGAGCTGGAGCAGGAACCCGAGCGCCGCGTCGGCGTCGGCGGGCACCCGGGCGGACCCCGCCGTCGTCCTAGTGGGTGTGTTCGGCATGGCGGAACGGGACCGGCATGACACGCTCCTGGCGGGCGAACGCGACGCCGTTGGCCTCCAGGAAGGAGACGACGGTGTGGTCGTGCTGGACCACCATGACCTCAGCGGCGTACTCGCTCTCGGCGCCGAAGAACTGGGCCTGCAGGTGCCGGTTGCCCAGCGAATGCGCCACGAACAAGGCCTCGGCCACCGAGCGCGGCGCGATCACCAGCACGTCGGTGGGCAGCACGGACACGACGACGACGTTGGCCTCCTCGCGGATCAGCACGTCGCCGTCGCGCAGGTCGGAGCTGCCCGCGGCCAGGCGCAGGCCGAAGCTGCGCCCGTGGTCCGTCTCGAGGCGCTGGACGCGTTTGGTCAGGTCGGCGCTCGAGAGCGTGACCTTCTCCTGGTGCAGGCCGGCCAGGGCCTCGCGCTCGGCGAAGTCGGCGTCGTGCAGGTTGCAGACGACGTGGGTGACGATCATCGTGGGCTCGCTCGTTTCTCGGGTGGTGACTTATCAGAAGAGGAAGTAGCGCTGGGCCAGGGGCACGACGTCGACCGGATCGCACACCATGTGCTCGCCGTCGACCTCGACCCGGTACGTCTGCGGGTCCACGGTGATCTCCGGGGTCGCGTCGTTGAGCTTCAGGTCCGCCTTGCGCACGTCCCGGCAGCCCGAGACCGTGCGGATCCGGCGCTTGAGCCCGAGCCCTTCCGGGACGCCGGCGGCGACCGCCGCGCCGGGCAGGAACGTGATGCAGGCGTCGGCCAGCGCGGAACCGTAGGCCCCGAAGGCCGGGCGCATGGTCTGCGGCTGCGGCGTCGGGATGGAAGCGTTCGGGTCCCCCATGACGGAGGCGATGATCTGCCCGCCTTTGATGATCAGGTCCGGCTTGACGCCGAAGAACGCCGGATCCCACAGCACCAGGTCGGCGAACTTGCCGGGCTCGACGGAGCCGACCGTGTCCGCGATGCCCTGGGCGAGGGCCGGGTTGATCGTGTACTTCGCGACGTAGCGGCGAATGCGGAAGTTGTCGTTGGCCTCCGCCTCGGGGCCGTCGGGTCCGATCGGGCCGCGGCGGCGCTTCATCGCGTCCGCGAGCTGCCACGTGCGCGAGACGACCTCCCCGACCCGGCCCATGGCCTGG
Organism: Kocuria rosea subsp. polaris; assembly: GCA_023896275.1. Lineage (GTDB taxonomy): Bacteria > Actinomycetota > Actinomycetes > Actinomycetales > Micrococcaceae > Zhihengliuella > Zhihengliuella polaris_A. The sequence continues at coordinate 153,401 of MLDA01000006.1, forward strand.
GAGTCTGAGGACATGATCGAGAAGACGCCCAGGTCGTGCAGCACGTCCTCCGCCGCGATGGTCTCCGGGCGGATGCGCGAGTCCGCGAACGCGACGTCCTCGGGGATGTCCGGGCTCAGGTGGTGGCACACCATGAGCATGTCGAGGTGTTCCTCAGCGGTGTTCCGGGTGTACGGGATCGTCGGGTTCGTCGACGAGGGCAGGACGTTCTCCAACCCGGCCATCGCGATGATGTCCGGGGCGTGGCCACCGCCGGCGCCCTCGGTGTGGAAAGTGTGGATGACCCGGCCGCCGATCGCGGCGATCGTGTCCTCCACGAACCCGCACTCGTTGAGGGTGTCCGTGTGGATCGCGACCTGCACGTCGTACTCGTCCGCGACCCGCAGCGACGTGTCGATCGCCGCGTGTGTCGCGCCCCAGTCCTCATGGATCTTCAGCCCGATGGCGCCGGCGCGGATCTGCTCGGCCAGCGGCTCCGTCGTCGACGCGTGGCCCTTGCCCAGCAGTCCGATGTTGACCGGCAGCGACTCAGCGGCCTGCAGCATGCGCGCAATGTGCCACGGCCCCGGGGTGACGGTCGTGGCCTTCGACCCCTCGGCGGGGCCCGTGCCGCCGCCGATCATCGTGGTCACCCCGCTCGTGAGCGCCGTCGGCACCTGGTCCGGGGAGATGAAGTGGATGTGGGAGTCGATGCCGCCGGCGGTGAGGATCTTCCGCTCCCCGGCGATGATCTCGGTCGAGACGCCGATCGTGATGTCCACGCCGTCCTGCAGGTCCGGGTTGCCGGCCTTGCCGATCGCGGCGATGTGCCCATCGCGCAGGGCGACGTCGGCTTTGAAAACCCCCGTGTAGTCGACGATCACCACGTTAGTGATCACGGTGTCCGGCACGCCCTCGTCCCGGGTGAGCCGCCCGTTGTGGCCCATGCCGTCGCGGATCGTCTTGCCGCCGCCGAACACGACCTCCTCGCCGTACACGGTCAGGTCGCGCTCGACCTCGAGGAAGAGCTCGGTATCCGCGAGCCGCACCTTGTCACCCGTCGTGGGCCCGTAGAGCTCGGCGTACTGCTGGCGGGAGACCTGGTTGCTCACGCGTGTTCTCCTTCGATGGCACCGTCGGTCAGATTTCGCAGCCCGTACACGGCCCGGCGGCCGCCGATCGCGACGAGCTGCACCGCGCGCCGGTCGCCGGGCTCGAAGCGGGCCGCCGTGCCGGAGGGGATGTCGAGCCGGAAGCCGCGGGCGGCCTCACGGTCGAAGTCGAGCGCCGCGTTGGCCTCGAAGAAGTGGAAGTGCGAGCCGACCTGCACGGGCCGGTCACCCGTGTTGGTGACCTGCACGACGACGGTCTGTGCCCCCACGTTCAGCGTCACCTCGCCGCCGGCGACGATCGTCTCCCCCGGGATCACAGCTGGCTCCCTGTTGAGGAGCGGATCGGGTCGTGCACGGTGACGAGCTTGGTCCCGTCGGGGAAGGTCGCCTCGACTTGGACGTCATGGATCATCTCGGGTACGCCCTCCATGACGTCCTCGCGCGTGAGGATCGTGGAGCCGAAGGACATCAGCTCGGCCACCGTCCGGCCGTCGCGCGCGCCTTCGACCAACTCGTAGGTGATGATCGCGACCGCCTCCGGGTAGTTCAGTTTCAATCCCCGCGCCTGCCGCCGTCGCGCCAGATCGGCGGCGACGACGATCATGAGCTTCTCCTGCTCGCGATCTGTGAGTCTCATAGTTCGACAAAGTAGCAGGAGAATGTTTCCCCCGCGTAGCGAGCCGAACGCCGACGTCACACGGTGGTCTTGTCGTGGATCACGACCTCGTGCAGTTCGATCGTTCCGTCGGGCAACTTCCAGTAGTGCACACGCCGCGCCGACGGCGCATTGACCTCAACCGAGGCGCGGAAACACCGGGCCCCGTCCGCCCGCTCGATCTGCGGATCGTCGCCACCGTCCCCCGTACGCAGGGCGTGCACCTGCCGGCTCGGGATCTTGTGGGCGCGGCCCGTGAGGATGTCCACGAGGGCCTTGAGCGTCTTGCCCTGCGCCTCGGGCTGCAGCGACATGAACGAGTCGACGAACTTCTCGCCGACGTCGTAGTGGTCCGGCAGCGGAAAGTGCGGCTTCTCCGCCGCGTCCACCCGGCTCACCCACTCCACGTACACCTCGAACCGCAGCGCGTCCTCGACGTTCGCGAAGTCGTCCACGGGCAGCCCGCGCCGGCCCGAGGGCTGGGACTTCGCACCCTTGGCCCGGCGCCGGATGTCTCGCACCTGCTGCTTGTGCCGGTCGACCTCCTCGCGCAGCTTGACGATCTCCGCACGCTGCTCGCGCAGTTGTTCCCGCAGCCCGGCGTCCGATCCGCCCGACTGCCCGAGCAGCCCGCGCTGCGCCCCCGCCAGCAACGCTTTCAACGGCGCGACCTCCCGCAGCAGCTCGCCCATCGCGCCCGAGAGCTCATCCAGCCGCTCGGGATCCAGTCCGGCGACCTGCACGACGCCGGCCGCCGCCTCCGCGGTCCCCGCGCCCGCCGCATGCGGCCCCTGGGGTTCAATCGACGGGGCGTCCGCCGCGTCGTCGTCCCCCTCCGTCTCGGGTGCTGACTCCGCGCCCGCGTGGGCGCCGTCGTCGTGCTTGGGTGCCAGATTGCGCCCGTAGACCAGCCAGGGCGGGCCGCCCGCAATGAGCGCGGGGGCCTCGTGGACGGGCTCGTCCTCGTCAACGTCGTGCAGCACGAGGCGCTGCTTGCCCTTCTTGGAGACGAGGCGGGCCGTGACGACCTCGCCGACCGTGAGGAAGTCGGCCAAGCTGTCCTGCGGGTTGCTCGTGACGTCGGTGCGGCTGACGCGGATGCTGTCGCCGGGCAGGGGCTCGAGGTAGGCGTAGTCCTCGCGGACCTTTTTCACGAGGGCGAGCACCACATCGCCGTAGGAGTAAACGTCCATGATCTGCTGCTTGAGCAGGGACGAGCGCAGGTCCAGGCCCGCGGCCGTGAGCGTGCCGGAGACCTCCATCTGCTCGGGCAGGTACCAGTCGAGGCGGACGCCGGGGACCAGCGTGTCGTGGCGCAGGCTCGTCATCGCCCCGCTCGCGAGGAGCACGAACGCGTCCTCGCCGGAGTCGTGCACGCCGACGACGGTGCCCGCGACCGCCGCCTCGGCCGCGGCTGCGGCGGCGCGCTGGTGCTCGCTGCGCAGCTTGGGCATGCCGTGCACCAGGTTGATGAGGTCCTGGGTGCGTTGGGCGACGAGGTCCGCGCGCTCGGCGAGGATCGGGACCGACGGATAGCGGTGGGAGTGACCAAGCAGATCACCCGGGTAGACGCGGCCCGCGTTGCCGTAGACGGTGTCGCCGGGTGGCAGTTCCTCCTCGAGCTCGTACGTGGTGCGGCCGTTGTCGACAATCACGACCTCAGCCGAGCCGGAGACCTGGCGGGCGACTTCGTCAGCGTCGAGATAGAGATGGGGGCGGTACTTGTCCCGGGAGATGACCACGAGGTGGCGGGGGCGCTTGAGTTTGATCCGCTCAGCGAGGTCAGTACCAGTACCGGACCAATGCTCCACCGTCATGCCGAGCCACCCCTTACGCGTCGATCGGTTCCCTCCGTGCGGAAAGTATCGCGCACCAACCTGAATACAGCGTCGGTGCCGCGACCGGGCAGCGGGTCAAGGGGTGTCGTCGAGCAGGCCGTCGATCTGGGAGATCGCGTCCTTGAGCCCCTCTTCGAGTCCCATCTCGGCGAGTTCGCTGAACTGCTCGAGGGACTCGAAGGCGGTCACGAGGCGCATGCGCGTGCCCGGGCGACCGGCCCGCAGTTCGGTCGCGTCGATGGAGACGGTGTTGCGGGTGGTGCCGAGCTCGCCGGAGGGCTCGCCGTCGTCGTCGGAAAAGCCGTCCTCGAAGACGAGGCTGTTCGGCGGATGGGCCTCGAGGATGCGCCACCAGCCGGCGGCCTTCTCACCCTCGGGGCCGGTCATGAAGTAGCGGACCTCGCTGCCGGCGTTGATGCCGTGCCGGGTGAACGTGGCCGGCCAAGTCGGCGGCCCCCACCAGCGCTCGAGTTGCTCACGCTCGGCCCAGAGCTGCCAGATCCGTTCCGGCTCCGCCGGCAATTCGGCGGTCACCGTGAACGTCAGCGCTTCGAGGTCCGTGACGACGCTGATGACCGGCATGATTCCACCTTCCTGTCGGCGGCCGCACACATGGTTGCCGCGTGAATTAGAGCGTACGGCGCGGCGGGTCGGCGGTAAAGGTCCCGGCCGGCTGCGGACCCGTATTCACACGGGATGCACAGCCGGCCGGAACCTCGGCCACAGGGAGCAATCAGGCGAAGCGCTCGGGGCGGAACGTGGCGAGCATCGAATGCTTCGCGCCCGTGGTCAACGAGCGCTGCTCGCGCCCTTCGAGTCGTCAAGGAACGCTGCCCGCGCCCTTCGAGTCGTCAACGAGCGCTGCCCGCGCCCTTCGAGTCGTCAAGGAACGCTCTCGAATCGCGGATTCACCGCGCTCAGCGACGACTCGACTGCGGGAGTCCCACCTATCTCGTGCCAGTCGCCTCGAGCCTCGTGCGAGCGGTTGCCGCCGGCTACATGCGGTTCTTAGTCTTCGACGTCGCCGGGGCCGTCCACGGGTCCTCCGGCCACGGGTGCTTCGGGTAGCGCCCGCGCATTTCCGCCCGCACCTGCGCGTACGGCCCCGACCAGAACGAGGCCAGGTCTCCCGTGACCGCGAGCGGCCGTCCGGCTGGCGAGAGCAGGTGGAAGGTAACCGGCACGCGTCCGTCGACGAGCGCCGGAGTTTCGGCCCAGCCGAAGCACTCCTGCAGCTTCACCGCGACGACGGGGCGGTCGCCGGCCGGCCGCAGTCCGCCGTCGCGGGATCCGCCGTCGCGGGTTCCGCCGTCGCGAACCACGGCGTCCGGATCCACGCCGTCCGGATCCCCACCGCCCTCCGTATGATCTTCTCGGTCCGCGCCCGCTTCGTCGACCGACGGATACTCCACGCGCGCCGTGTTGCCGCTGGGCACGCGCATTCGCTCGGGCGCAAGCTCGTCGAACCGCGTCGCCGCTGGCCATGGCAGCAGCCGACGCAACGGCTCGGCGAGGTCCATCCGGTGCGCGCTGGCCCCGGCCGCCAACTTCTCGATCTCGGGGGCGAACCACTCCTCGATCCGCTCCAACAGGGCGGCCTCGCGCACGTCCGGCCACGGGTCGCCGAGCACGCGGTGCAGCAGCGCCATCCGCCGCCGCAGCGCCCCGGCCTTCTCCGAGAAGCCGAGCCCCTCGGCCCGCAGCGCCCGCACGACCGCCGGCCGCGCCTGCTCCGGGGACGCCTTCACGGGGGTCGACTCGAGCAGGATCGCGCCGAGGCGACGCTCGCGCCGCGCCCGCACGCGGCCGCCGTCGAACTCGGCCTCCACGCGGTCGGTGAGCAGGTGGGCGCCGGCCTCCAGCGCGACGTCCTCAGCGATCGGCGCACCCGCCCGCAGCAGCGCCCGGCTGCCCTGGCGGGCGACCTCGGCGGCGGCGAGCCACTCGTGCCCGCTCAGCGCGCTGCCGGGCGGCAGTTGCGCGCGCGTGCCCGAGGCCAGCAGGTACTCGTTCTCGCCGGCGCGGCGCGCGATCCATTCCGGGTTGGCCAGCGCCGCCACGTATCCGGTCTCGCCCTCGCCGGCCGCCCGCGAGGGCCCACCGGGTACGACGTCGGACGCGAGCCTGCTCAGCCGGCGCACCTCGTCGTCCCAGCGCCCCCGCTCGGGGCCGCGCGCGTTCCGCAGCCCCGACAGCGCCCGGGACAGGTCGCCGCCGGCGGCGGCGATGCCGTAGCCGCGCAGGTCCCCGGCGAGCAGTGCCACGACCTCCGCCGCGGCCCGCAGGCCGACGCGTCCGCCGCCGTCGAACAGGGCGCGCGCCAGGCGCGGGTCGGCCGGGACCTCGGCCAGGCGGCGCCCCTCGTCGGTCGCGTGGCCTGCATCGTCGAGGGCGCCGAGCCCGCGCAGGACAAGCTCGGCGTCGGCGAACGCGGCGGCCGGCGGCGCGTCGGGCAGCGGCAGATCCTTCCCGCCGGGCGACCCCCAGCAGGCCAGCGTCAGCGCGGACGGGGTCAGGTCGGCGGTCTGGATCTCGGGGGTGATGTAGGCGGGAGCGGCGGCGAAGGTGCGCTCGTCGAAGCACCGCACCACCACGCCGGGCCCTTGGCGAGCCGCGCGGCCGGCCCGCTGCTCGCACGCGGCTCGCGACGCGGAGACGGTGACGAGCCCGCTCATGCCGCGGGCGTCTCGCCGCGGCTCGCGCGAGAGGCCGGCGTCGATCACGAGGCGCACGCCCGGCACGGTCAGCGAGGACTCGGCCAGCGCGGTCGAGACGACGATGCGCGGCCTCTCCCCCGGCGCCCGACCGGCAACGGCGCGGTCCTGCTCACCCGGCGGCAGCTGCCCGTGCAGGGCCAGCACCTCGGTGCCGGGTGCCCGCCGGGCCAGCGCCGCGACGACGTGCGAGACCTCTCGGGCGCCGGGCACGAACACGAGCGCGTCCACACCCGGGTCCGCGGCCAGGGCGACAGCATGGGTGTCCGCCGCGGTCGACGCCACGTGATCCAGGAACTCGCGGCGGACCCCGCGCTCGTCGAGGCGGTGAGAAGAGTTCGACGGACCGCCGCGAGTAGACCGGGCCGCAGGCGCCGACGGCATCGGGGCCCAGCGGACCTCGAGCGGGTGCAGCACGGAGGGTGAGTCGACGACGGGGACCGGGGCGCCGTCGTCGTACCGGCCCAGCAGGGAGGCGAAGCGGGGCGCGTCCACCGTCGCGGACATCGCGACGACCCGCAGGTCGCCGTCAGCGCCGCCGCGCAGCGCGTGCACGTCGGCGAGGATTCCGAGCAGCAGATCGGTCTCGAGGGCGCGCTCGTGCACCTCGTCGAGTACGACGGCGGCCACCGATTCGAGGCCGGGGTCCGCGAGCAGGCGGCGCAGCAGGATGCCGGCGGTGACGAACTCGACGCGCGTCGACGCACTTGTGCGGGACTCGCCGCGGACGCTGTAGCCGGCGAGGTCTCCGACGCGTGTGCCGGTCAGCTGGGCCAGGCGGCGAGCCGCCGCGCGGGCGGCGACCCGGCGGGGCTGCGTGACGACGATCCGGCCTGCCGACCCGTCGCGCGCGGCGAGCTCGGCGACAAGCGGCGGCACGAGCGTGGTCTTGCCCGTACCCGGCGGCGCCTGGACAACCGCGCGGGAGGCCGGACCGGCGAGGGCGGAACGCAGTTCGGCCAGGGACTGCGCGAAGGCGAGTCCCCGGCCGATGTGCTGCAGGTCGAAATCCTGCACGTGGGCTCCGGCGCCCGGTTAGAGAACGACGCCGATGGCGTCTTCCAGGTACGGCGACGGGTCGGAGTCGTCGGAGAGCGCCCAGAGTACCCACGCGGCGTGAATCACCGAGATGACGGCCGCGCCGAGGTAGGCCGCACGGGGCTGCTCGACACCCGAGCGCTCGAGGTACTCGGAGATGATGCGGCCGCGCTCCGCCAGGAACCCATAGCCGTAGCCGGCGAGCTCGCGGTGCTGGTTGGTCAGGCGCAGGCGGATGCGGGTCACCTCGGGATCGAGATCCTCGGTGCCGACGCGGGCGTACTCGCGCAGCGTGTCGAAGGCCGCCTCGGCGTCTTTGCCCTTCTTGCCCTCGAGCATGGCCGTGGCTTTGGACCCGACGGGGAGGCTCCCGCCCCAGACCAGGTCGGCCTTCGAGGCGAAGTAGCGGTAGAGGCTCTTGCGGCCGATGCCGGCCGCCTTGGCGACCTGCTCCATCGTCACGGCGTCGTAGCCGAACTCGTCGAAGAGGCGCAGCGCGCAGGCTGCCGTCGCGTCGGGATCGATGACGGCGGGACGGCCGACATTGCGGCGCGGCTTGCCGTCCTTGCGGTCACGGTCCGGGGAGAGGATGGCGAATGGCTTAATACGGTCTGCCATGGTGGGTGATTCCCTTCTTGGTATCGCCTCGCGTGCTGCATAAATTGCGAGGACTGCGGGTGAAGAGCCGACCGACTCCGCGTTAACACGAAATCGGCGTCTCTCGTTCCTCAAGAGTCGCGACCCCCGGCGTCCCTGTGAGTGTCATTATTGTGCACATTCTGTAGCGTTCGATACAAGTTAGGCGCACACGACGTGTCTTAACGTTACCGTCCGGTCGGTATCGGCTGGACACCCGACGCGGCGACTGTTAGTAATCGGCGTCACACTCGATGGGCTGGCCCAAACCCCCGCCACGACGGCGATCCCGCCGATTCGGCGTCGACACAAAGGGGAACGCGAGGCTCCTAAAACCGACTGACCCGCGTCGGTTCGCGCCTGACGGCGTGTCCAAATCGGGAAAAAATTTCTTGCGCTGCCCTTGAGGTAAGCGCACAAAAAGCCCGGCCGGCGTCAAGACAACGCCGACCGGGCTCACCGTGAATTCCTAGAGATCCGCCAGGACGGAGGCCGGATTCTCGATAGCGTCGGCCACGTAGCGGAGGAAGCCGCCGGCCACGCCACCGTCGCACACGCGGTGATCGAAAGCGAGCGTCAGCTCGGTGACGTGCCGGACGGCCAGCTCGCCGCCAACGACCCACGGCTTCTCGATGATCCGCCCGACCCCGAGGATCGCGGCCTCCGGGTAGTTGATGATCGCCGCGGAGCCGTCGACGCCGAAGACCCCGTAGTTGTTCAGCGTGAACGTGCCCCGCGTGAGCTCGGTCGGCGAGCACTTGCCCTCGCGCGCCTTCGCGGTCAGCTCGCGAACGCGGGTGTCGAGCTCGCGGGCGCTGAGTGCGTCGGCCCGTTCGACGCTCGGGACCACGAGCCCGCGGTCCGTCTGCGCGGCGAAGCCGAGGTTCACGCCGTCGAACCGGACGAGCTCCTGCCCGCCATCGACATCCTCGATCCGGGCGTTGAGCTCCGGGTACTTGGCCAGGCCGGCGACCACGAAGCGCGCGATGAACGCGAGCAACCCGGGCGCGCCGGCCGGCGTCGACTTGAGCGAGGCCCGCAGCTCAAGCAGTGCGGTCGCGTCGACGTCGACCCACACCGTTGCCTCTGGGATCTCAGTGCGCGAGCGCGTCATCGCGGCCGCGATCGTCTTGCGCACCCCCTTGACCGGGATCCGCTCGGCGACGCCGAGCCCGGTCCGCGTGTCAGTACCGCCGGTCGCGGCCGGCAACGCGGCGGCTTCTCCGGGCACGACGGCGGGGCGTCCGGTCGTCGTGCCCGCTGCGGTCGCCAGCGCGCCGGCGAGGCCGCCCTCACTCGCGGTACCGCCGGCAGCAGCGATGGCCGCGTCGACGTCGGAACGCAGGATGAGCCCGTCATCGCCCGAGCCGCGCAGGGACGCGACACTGATGCCGTGATAGCGGGCGAGGCGACGCACGATCGGGTTGATGACCCGCGGCGCGAGGCCCGGCTCGGCGGCGGGCGCGGGATCGACCGGCGCCACGACGGTTGGCAGTGGGCGCGGGTCGACCGTCTCGCGATAGACCTTCGGCTTGCGGCGGCGCCCCTTGGCCCCGGAACCGCCCGGGGTGCCGTAGCCGATCAGGACGTTGCCTGACCCGGAGTCGCTCCCTTCCCCGGCCTCGGCGGCCGCCGCGGATGCTCCGGCACGCTCCTCCTCGCGGTAGGACTGCGCGGCGGCCGGCGCTTCACGCGGGGCCTCAGGCGCCTGCAGGCTCGCCCCCTCGGGCAGCACGGCGATGAGCGGCTTGCCGACGTCGAGGGTGTCGCCGGGCGCCCCGAAGAGCTCTTGGACGACCCCGGCGAACGGGCACGGGACCTCGACGGCGGATTTCGCGGTCTCGACCTCGGCGATCGGCTGATCGACGCGCACGGTGTCGCCGACGGAGACGTGCCAGCTCAGCAGCTCGGCCTCGGTCAGGCCTTCGCCCAGATCCGGCAGCAGAAACGTTTTGACGGACATGCTCATCCCTCCCATTGCAGTTCGTCGACGGCGTCCAGGATCCGGTCCACGCTCGGCAGGAAGAACTCCTCGAGCTTCGGTGCCGGGAACGGCACGTCGAATCCGGTCACGCGCAGCACCGGGGCCGCCAGCGAGTGGAAGCAGCGCTCCTGGATGCGGGCCACGAGCTCGCTCGCGACCGATGCGAAGCCCGGAGTCTCGGCCACGACGACGGCCCGCCCGGTCTTGCGCACCGACGCCGTGATCGTCGCATCGTCGAGCGGGACGATCGTGCGCAGGTCGACGACCTCGATGCTGCGCCCCTCCTCAGCAGCTGCCTCGGCGGCCGCCAGCGCAGTAGACACGGACGGGCCGTAGGCGACGAGTGTCGCGTCGCTGCCCTCCCGCGCGATCACGGCCTTGCCCTCGGAGCGCGAGGCGGCCGCGCCGTCGTCGTATGCGGCCCGCAGGGCGTCGAGATCGACCCGGTCCTTGGACCAGTAGAGCTTCTTCGGCTCGAAGAAGACCACGGGGTCGTCGGAGTCGATGGCCTCGCGCAGCATGCGGTAGGCATCCGCGACCGTCGCCGGCGCGTAGACCTTCAGCCCGGGCGTGTGGGCGTAGTAGGACTCGGAGGAGTCGCAGTGGTGCTCGACGCCGCCGATGCCGCCGGCGTAGGGAATGCGGATGACGATCGGCATCGTCAGCCCGCCGCGCGTGCGGTTGTGCATCTTGGCGATGTGGCTGAAGATCTGCTCGAGCGCCGGGTAGGCGAACGCGTCGAACTGCATCTCGATGACCGGGCGCATCCCGTTCATCGCCATGCCCGCCGCCATGCCGGCGATGCCCGACTCGGCCAGCGGGGTGTCGAAGCAGCGGTGCTCGCCGAAGCGGTCCGTCAGCCCGTCGGTGATGCGGAAGACGCCGCCGAGGGTGCCGATGTCCTCGCCGAAGAGGACGACGTCGTCGCTCGCCTCCAGCGCGTCGGAGAGGGCGGTGTTCAGCGCCTTGGCGAACGTCACGGGCTGCAGCTGAGTGGCTTCGGCATGCTCGGCGGCGCGCTCGCTCGCGCGGGCGGTCGCCGCGCTGACGTTGCCGTTGGCGTCGGAAGAGGTCGTGACGGTCATCGGGTTCCTTCCGTCTCGGTGGCGGCGTCGCGGGCCAGCTCGTCGACGAGGCGGGCGCGCTGTTCCTGCAGTTGGGTGGTGGGCTCGGTGAAGACGTAGCGGAAGAGGTCCTCAGGGTCCGGGGTGACGTCCTCGTTGAGCCCGTCCCGCAGCCGGGTCGCCATCGCCTCGGCGGCCTCGGCGATCCGGGCCTCGCCGGCGTCGTCGAGCACCGATTCGCTCCGCAGGTAGGCGCGCATCCGGGTCACGGGATCTTTGGCGAGCCACTCCTGGACCTCGGCGTCCTGGCGGTACCGGGTCGCGTCGTCGGCGTTGGTGTGCGCCTGCATGCGGTACGTGTGCGCCTCGACGAGCAGCGGGCCGTGGCCGTCGCGGGCCAGGCGGACGGCGCGGCGCAGCACGGCCAGCAGGGCCACGAGATCGTTTCCGTCGACGCGCTCGCCGGCCATGCCGTAGCCCACGGCTTTGTGGGCCAGCGACGGTGCGGCCGTCTGGTGGGCCAGCGGCACCGAGATCGCGTACTGGTTGTTCTGCACGAAGAAGACCACCGGCAGCTTGAAGACGGCGGCGAAGTTCAGGGCTTCGTGGAAGTCGCCCTCGCTCGTGGCACCGTCGCCGCACATCGCGAGGACAACCGCGTCCTCGCCGCGCAGCTTGGCGGCATGGGCGACGCCGACGCCGTGCAGCAGCTGAGTGGTCAGCGGGGTGGACTGGATGCCGACCTTGTACTTCTTGGGGTCGTACCCGCCGTGCCAGTCACCGCGGAAGAGCGTCATGGTCTCGACGGGATCGATGCCCTTGGTCATCACGGCAACGGAGTCGCGGTAGGTCGGGAACATCCAGTCGTCCGCGCCGAGGCAGAGCGCGGCGGCCACCTGGCAGGCCTCCTGCCCGTGGCTAGACGGGTATACGGCCATCCGGCCCTGGCGCACGAGCGCGGAGTTCTGGTCGTTGACCCGGCGGCCGACGACGAGCGCCTCATACGCTTCGAGCAGGTCGCCGGCCTCCGGCAGCGGGTACTCGTGCCCGGGTGCGGTGCCCTGCTCGCCGACCGGGCGAAGGGCCCCGGTCTCGTCGAGGATCCGGATGGAGCCGTCCGTCGGAAGCAAATAGTCCTCGACCGAGATACCGAACTTGCGGGCGGTCTCGTCCAGGTAGGCGGCGCGGTCCTCCTCGCGGGCGTCGGCGCCGATCGGTGGCGTTCCCATGTGATCTCCTTCGCTGGCCTGAGTGCAGTGCGGCCGGCGGACATGACGCAGGCCACACCGCGCGGCGTTCTTGCGATCAAGTATGCGCCCTGACGACCACTTCGTATCCTGATTCCGGCCCAAGAGCAGAGGATTGGATTCGAACGGAGTATTCTTGTGGACGGATCGTCACCGTGATTGGCGTTACACCCGACGCCGTAGACGACTTGCACCACCCGCCGAACGCCGCCGGCGGCGAGAAACTCTGGAGGACACCCATGCAGCCGCACCCCGTAGCACTCGACGCAACCGACGAGCGCATCCTGGCCGAGCTGGCGCGCGACGGCCGGCAATCGGTCACCGCCATCGCGCAGAAGGCGCACGTTTCGCGGGCGCACGCGTACTCGCGGATCAACAGGCTGCAGGACGAGGGGGTCATCACCCGCTACACGGCGGTGATCGATCCGGTGAAGGCTGGCCTGACGGCGTCGGCCTACGTGACGCTGAAGCTTCGCCAGCATTCGTGGCGGGAGATGCGCGAGCGGCTCGCGGCGATCAAGCAGGTTCATCACATCGGCCTCGTCGGAGGGAACTTCGATGTGATCTTGCTGGTGCGCGGACGCGACAACGCGGAGCTCCGCCAGGTGATCTTTGATCAGCTGCAGAGCATGCCCGGGGTGCTCGACACCCAGACCTTCCTGGTCTTCGAGGACGTCGACACCCGCTACTAGCGGGGGGCGGGAAGAAGACCGGGGGAGCACGGCGGAGTGGGACAAACCGACTCAGAGGGGGGTATGGCCTGCTTGAGCCACTCCGCCGTGCGGATCCCCGTACCCGTGAACGGGCGGGGGCACGACTTAACGCGCTCACACGATGTTGGCAAATGGTTGAAGGCTCACGGTTCCAATCGGCCCCTGCGGCGCCCGATTTCACCCACCATTTCACCCTTCGGCCACGCTGAAACGCGAAAGGCGGTCGTGGTCCGGGGCATCAACCCCGATCCACGACCGCCCACCCACTCCCCCAC
>MLDA01000007.1 GCA_023896275.1 Kocuria rosea subsp. polaris
GAGGCGAAGTTCCCTCACGTCGCCGGCGCCCTGCACCAGGGCCGGATCGACCCGGACACCGCGTCCCTGGTGACGGGGATGTTGAACAAGGTCGCCCGCCGGGCCGACCCGGCGATGCTGGCCGAAGCCGAGGCCGAACTCGTCGATGCCGCCACAGGCGCCCTGACTGCCCGCCTCATCCGCCAGGCCACGGCCGAAGGGAACGGCACCGACAACTCTCCCGAGCACCCCGACAACACCGCCGACAGCGACCAGCCAACAGGCGATTCCGCCGGCACTTCCCCGGAATGTGATCCTGCGGGGCCGGTGGAGCCGGAGGAGGGGTTGGCGTTGAGCTACCCGCAGATGGTCAAGCTCGCCCATCAGTGGGGTGCCTGTCTGGATCAGGACGGCCCGGACCCGGCGGCCGAGCGGGCGCAGGGCAAGCGTTTCCTCACGCTCGGACCGTTGAAGGACGGGCTGGTGTCGTTGACCGGTTCGCTGATGCCCGAAGTCGCCGCGATGCTGCAGCTGGTCTTCGACGCGCACTCGAACCCCGCCGCCCGCACCACCGCCACCGACCCCCACACGGCAGGCGCGGACCCGACCGACATGGACGGGGTTGGTTCGGACACCGCTGCAACCGCCGGTGCTGCTGCCAGCAGCCGGTTGTTGGACGAGCGCACACCTGCACAGAAGCGCCACGACATCCTGATGACCATGATTCAGGCCGCGTCCCGCTGCGAAGGCACTCCGAACCTCGGCGGGGATACCGCGACCCTGCTGGTGCATGTGAATGCGGAGGACTTGTTGGACCCGCAGGGGTACGCGCAGCTCGAGGGCATCGATGCCCCGGTCACGGGGCGGATCGCCCACCGCTCGGCGTGTACTGGGGCGGTGCAGAAGGTCGTGTTCGACACCCACGGGCGCATCATCACCCTCGGTGCGAAGGAGCGGGTGTTCACGGGGCATCAGCGTCGGGCGATCGCGGCCCGCGACGGCGGCTGTGTGATCCCGAACTGCACGATCCGGGCCGCCTGGTGCGAAGTCCACCACGTGAGCCCGTGGGCCCGGGGTGGGAAGACCACGATCGATAACGGGGTTCTTCTCTGCTGGCACCATCACCACAGCCTCGACCGCTCCGGCTGGGACATCGAAATGCGTGAGGGTGTGGTTCATGTCAAGGCGCCGCCCTGGCTGGACCCGGACGGGGTCTTCGTCCCGGCTCCGACCTCGCAGACGAGGCAGCGGGCCAGAATCCTCGCCGCCGGGCAGACGCGCCAAACCGAGCCCAACCGAAACTCGCAGGGAGGGCGCGGCGCCAGTCCCGGCCGTAGCGGCGGAGGCGGCCACAGCGGGGACGACCCGCCTGACCCGCCCGATCCTACGGACGCGTCCGGCGGACACGATCGAGCCGCCTGACCAGGCGCCTGGAACCCATACTCCCCAAACTGGGCCGGCATCGACCCGGGCCACGCGCGCAGGACGCATTTCAGGACCCCTGACTGGACTGAGGCGTGTCCTGCTTGCTCGTTTGTCGGGCGGCTGCCGTTGGCTGCGGTGGTTGGTTGGTCTCGGTGAGCCGAGATTCAGGACGAGGCGCGCTCGCGCCGCGAGACGGTGACCGTGAATCTGGGATCTCGGTCGACTTGGCGCGTCAGGCCGACGAGCCGCTCCAGCTGCCCGCGGTAGCGCAGGTGGGAGTTCCAGACGCACCAGAGTTCGCCGCCGTCGGCCAGCACACGGCCGGCGTCCGCAAAGAGCTTGAGCGCGATGCCGGCGTGCACCGTGTTGCCCATGTGGAACGGCGGGTTCAGGACGATGAGGTCCGCACTCCCGTCGGGTTGCCCGCTCAGGGCGTCATCGCGGACTGCCGTGACGCGGTCGGACACCCCGTTGGCCGCAGCCGTCGTCCGGGTCGACAAGATCGCGGCCGCCGACTGGTCGCAAGCGAGAACCTGCAGGTCCGGGCGGGAGCGGGCGAGGAAAGCCGCGATGGTGCCGTTGCCGCAGCCCAGGTCGATGGCCAGTGCAGCCGGACGGGCCTGGGTGAGCGCGGGGAGGAGCAGCCGTGTGCCGGGATCGAGTTTGGCTCCGCCGAAGGTGCCGCCGGTGGCGGTCAGTACCAACTCGCGGCCGAGGCCGACGTCGTAGCTTGCGGTGTCCGGGACCGGCGGGCCGGGCGCGGGCCGCACGGCGCCGGAGGCCGTCAAGGCGCGGGCCTTGCGCCGGGCGAGGGAGGCACCGACGGACGAGAACGACTCGCCGAGCACGTCGTTCATGCTGCGGCTCATGTGCTTGACGCGACCGCCGGCCAGGAGGGTGACGTCGTCGTGGGCGAAGGTGGCGACGAGCCGGGCCCAGTCGCGCAGCTCGTCGAGTGAACGCGGCAACTGCATCACGACCAGGCGGATCCCGTCGAGCAGGTCCCTGCCCAGGGATTCGAGACCGCCATCGGCCGAGGGCTGGACGTGCCGGAAAGCGTCCGACAGCCCCAGCCGCTGGGCATTGGCGTCGATCGCCAACTGGGAGGCCAGCGCGTCGGTGTGCACCCGGAGGCCGGCGAGGCCAGCCGCTGCTAGACCTAGGGTCAGGGCGCCATAGTGGTCGCCGAGGACGGTCACTTCGCTGCCACTGAACCCGCCTGCGGCGACGGATTCGGTGGCCATGTCCAGCAGGAGCTCGTCGGCCGAATCATAGGCCTGCAGGTTTTCAGCCTCGACGTCCGGCCAGCGACGCAGCGCCGCGAAGAGCGATGCCCGATCCGGGCCGCTCACAGGTCGACCCACTCGGTTGCCCCGCGGCGCCATGAGGCGGCACCGGCAGTGTGGGAGGCCAGATACGCGGAGAACGCGTCCTCGGCATCGGCGGCGTCCGCCAGGGCGACGCGTACGCTGGCCTGCACCTGACCGTCGTCGCCGGGAGCGTAATCGACGCCGAGTACTTGGTGGCCCGACGTGCGCAGATCGTTCTCCAGGCGCGGAGCGATGGTCATCTCCGCGACGACGTCGTACAGCCGCATCCGCTGCCGGCGCACGAGACGCGCCTGGTCGAGCGCGGCCGAGACCGACTCGGAGTAGGCGCGCACGAGGCCGCCGGCACCCAGCAGAACCCCGCCGAAGTAGCGAACGACGACGGCGACGACGTCGGAGAGGTCAGCGTCGCCGTCGTGCGTCTCACGGCGCGTGAGCGCTTCCAGCATCGGGGCTCCGGCTGTGCCGGAGGGCTCTCCGTCGTCGTTGCTGCGCTGGACGTCCCGGTCGGCGCCCAGGACGAACGCCGTGCAGTGGTGGCGCGCGTCGAAGTGGGACTTGCGCAGCTCCGCGACCAGTTCGCGGGCCTCTGCCTCGCTCTCGACGCGGCGCAAGTAGGTGATGAAGCGCGAGCGCTTGATCTCGAGCTCGTGCACCACGTCGGCCCTGATCGTGGTGTAGCCGGTGGCTCTCGTCTCGCTCTGATTCACCCGCCCAGCCTACCGGGCGGCGGGCCCTGGATGCTCGGTAGGGTAGAGGGCATGACTGAGCAGCGCGAGCACGTGATCGATGTCGGCCTCACCGGCGGCATCGCCTCCGGCAAGTCGACGGTCGCCGCCGAGCTGGCCGCACTCGGTGCGACCGTGATCGACGCGGACGCGTTGGCCCGGCAGGCCGTCGCACCCGGCACCGAGGGGCTGGCTGAGGTGGTTGCCGCCTTCGGCGAGAGCGTCTTGACCGCAGGCGGAGAGATGGACCGGGCCGCCGTCGGCCAGCTCGTCTTCGGGGATGCCGACGCTCGGGCGCGGCTCAATGGGATTATCCACCCGCGCGTACGTTCGGAAGCCTCGCGGATGCGACGCGAGGCGATCGCGGCCGCGGACGGCGGCCGGGCCGTCGTCGTGCAGGATATCCCTCTGCTCGTCGAGACGGGGCAGGCGGAGCGGTTCGATGTCGTGATCGTCGTGCAGGCCCCCGTCGAGGAGCGCGTGCGCCGCATGGCGTCCGATCGTGGCATGTCTGAAGCCGACGCGCGTGCTCGTATCGACGCGCAGGCGACCGACGACGAGCGTGCGGCCGTCGCCGACGTGGTGCTGCGCAACGACTCGACGCGCGAGGATTTGATCCGGGCCGTACGCGCCGTGTGGCGCGAACTGACGGAGTTCCAGGCATGAGCCGGGCAGGCGAGCTCGAGCCGTTCCGCTTCGGGGCGGGTATGAAATGGGTACGGCGCCTGTTTCTCGTTGCGGCCGCGCTCTTGGCGGCCTGGCTCCTTGTCTGGCTCGGGTTCGGCGGGCGTGCGGACTTCGCCGCGGGCGAGCCGTACGGGGCGTCCGTCGCGGTGGGCGCGTGGCTCGGGTTCTCCGCGGTGGCGGTGGCTGTCGTGGCAGGCGTGATCTTCGCCCAGCAGCTCGTCATGGCCATCCTGGGCAGGATCGACGCGGGGCCATTGTTCCCCGGGCTGCTGGGTCGGCGGGGGCGCCGTCGTCCGTAGGCGATTTCGCCTTCGAAGAAAAGTTCGAGGCATCGGGTGTCGTGGGCACCGGCTCGGGGTAGCCTTGGGGCATGAGCCTTGCCCACGACATTCAACGCGTCGTTGCCCCCTTCGAGGTCGTCAGCGAGTTCGAGCCGGCCGGGGACCAGCCGGCGGCCATCGCCGAGCTGACCGAGCGCATCAACGCCGGTGAGAAGGACGTCGTGCTCCTCGGCGCCACCGGAACCGGCAAGTCGGCGACGACGGCGTGGCTCGTCGAACAGCTCCAACGCCCCACGCTCGTCATGGTGCAGAACAAGACGCTGGCCGCGCAATTGGCGAACGAGTTCCGCGAGCTGCTCCCGAACAACGCAGTCGAGTATTTCGTCTCTTACTACGACTACTACCAGCCCGAGGCCTACGTCCCGCAGACGGATACCTTCATCGAGAAGGACTCCTCGGTCAACGAAGAGGTCGAACGACTGCGCCACTCCGCAACGAACGCGCTGCTGACGCGGCGGGACGTCATCGTCGTCGCGACGGTCTCCTGCATCTACGGTCTTGGTACGCCCGAGGAGTACGTCTCCGGGATGGTGACCCTGAAAAAGGGCATGGAGATGAACCGGGACGATATGCTCCGGCACTTCGTGAACATGCAGTACGCGCGCAACGACATGGACTTCCAGCGTGGCACCTTCCGTGTGCGCGGCGACACCGTCGAGATCATCCCGGTCTACGAGGAACTGGCCGTGCGCATCGAGTTCTTCGGTGACGAGATCGAGAACATCTACACGCTGCACCCGCTGACAGGCGAGATCGTGCGCGAAGAAGACGAGATGTACGTGTTCCCGGCCAGCCACTACGTCGCCGGCCCCGAGCGCATGAACCGTGCTATCACTGCCATCGAGGATGAGCTCCGGGTTCGTCTCGACGAGCTGGAGGGGCAGAACAAGCTGGTCGAGGCCCAGCGGTTGCGCATGCGTACCACCTACGACCTCGAGATGATGCAGCAGATGGGTTTCTGCAACGGCATCGAGAACTATTCGCGCCACATCGACGGCCGCGGAGCCGGTACCGCCCCGCACTGCCTTCTGGACTACTTCCCGGACGACTTCCTGCTCGTGGTCGACGAGTCGCACGTGACGATCCCGCAGATCGGTGCCATGTACGAGGGGGACATGTCGCGTAAGCGCACGCTCGTCGAGCACGGCTTCCGGCTGCCGTCGGCCATGGACAACCGCCCGCTGAAGTGGGACGAGTTCCTCGAGCGCATCGGTCAGACCGTCTACCTTTCGGCGACCCCGGGCAAGTTCGAGCTGGGGCAGTCCTCGGGTGTCGTCGAACAGATCATCCGGCCGACCGGTCTGGTCGACCCCGAGATCAAGGTCAAGCCGACGAAGGGCCAGATCGACGATCTCCTAGGGGAGATCCGCGAGCGTACCGAGCGCGACGAGCGCATCCTCGTCACGACGCTGACGAAGCGCATGGCTGAGGACCTCACCGGGTACCTGACCGAGCACGGGGTGAAGGTCGAGTACCTGCACTCCGACGTCGACACGCTTCGCCGAGTTGAGCTCCTGCGCGAGCTGCGCATGGGGACCTTCGACGTGCTGGTCGGCATCAACCTCCTGCGCGAGGGCCTTGATCTGCCGGAAGTCTCTCTCGTCGCCATTCTCGACGCCGACAAGGAGGGCTTCCTCCGCTCGGGTACCTCGCTGATTCAGACGATCGGCCGCGCAGCCCGTAACGTCAACGGCCAGGTGCACATGTACGCCGACCGGATCACGGATTCGATGCGCAAGGCGATCGACGAGACCGACCGGCGTCGTGAGATCCAGGTCGCCCACAACAAGGAGCGAGGCGTCGACCCGCAGCCGCTGCGCAAGAGGATCGCGGACATCACCGACCAGCTGGCCCGTGAGGACGCGGACACCAAGGCGCTGCTCGAGGAGTTTGATTACGGCAAAGGCAAGCGCGGTATCAACGCGACCAAGACCGACTCCCAGCGCAATGTCGAGCCGGGCAAACGGAAGCTGGCAGCGGCCCCCGCGGAGGACCTCGGCGAGCTCATCGCGCAGATGACCGAACAGATGCACGCCGCAGCGGCGGACCTTCAGTTCGAGCTCGCGGCGCGCCTGCGCGACGAGCTGAGCGACCTCAAGAAGGAGCTGCGACAGATGAAGGAGGCAGGCCACGCCTAGGGTAAGCGATGAACGTCCCACGACTCATGGGATAGAATCAAGAGCACGTAGGGGAGTATCCCGAACACTGCGGACGTCAACACGCTGACTCACCAAAGACGGTGCGCGGCCCGGAAACGGGCGGTGATCAGCCGGGCGCAGTGGCCGAACCCATCGATCCCGCCGCTGACGCGGTGGCCGGTCGTGGGCGGCGGAGAGACTTGCGGCACTGAGTTGTCCCTGCAGCGGCCGTGCTACCGGCCGCCCTACGAAAGGTAGTCTGTGTCAGATCAGCTGACTTTTGAGTTCGAAGCCATCTCCCTGACGGTCCTCGGCCTCATCTTGCTCTTCGACCTCCTCTACGTGGTCAAGCGCCCCCACGAACCCTCCATGAAGGAAGCCGGCCTGTGGGTCGGCTTCTACGTGACCCTGGCCCTCGTCTTCGCCGGCCTCATGTACTGGCAGGCGGGCCCCGACTACGGCAAGCAGTTCGTAGCCGGCTGGGTCACCGAGTACAGCCTGAGCGTCGACAACCTTTTCGTCTTCATCATCATCATGGCGCGCTTCTCCGTGCCGCGGAAGTATCAGCAAGAGGTGTTGATGTTCGGCATCATCATCGCGCTGATCCTGCGCGGTATCTTCATCCTCATAGGTGCCACCGTGATCGAGCACTTCACCTGGGTGTTCTACCTCTTCGGCATCTTCCTGCTGTGGACCGCATGGCACCAGCTCAAGGACCAGGGTGAGGACGAGGAAGAGGGCGCCAACAACGGCCTGATCGCCCGGCTGACCCGCAAGCTGCCCGTCAGTGCCGACTACGACGGCAACAAGCTGCGCACCACGGTCGACGGGCGGCGGATGTTCACGCCCATGGTCCTGGTCTTCATCACGATCGGCATGACCGACCTGATGTTCGCGATCGACTCCATCCCCGCGATCTTCGGCCTGACGCAGAGCGCGTTCATCGTCTTCACGGCCAACATCTTCGCCCTCATGGGCCTGCGCCAGTTGTACTTCCTGCTGGGCGGATTGATGGACCGGCTGATCTACCTCAAGCACGGGCTCTCGTTTATCTTGGCGTTCATCGGCGTGAAGCTCATCTTCCACGCGCTGAACCACAACGAGCTGCCGTTCGTGAACAACGGAGAGCACATCGAGTGGGTCCCGGACATCTCGACCAACTTGTCGCTGGTCGTCATCCTGTCGACGATCGTCATCGCCACCGCCGCCTCCCTGTTGTCCAAGAAGGGCCGTGAAGCCGCCGCCGTGGCCAAGGAGGTCAAGGAGGCCAAGGAGACCGAGCAGGTTAATTCGGAAGAGAAGTAGCCGCTGGCAACACGAAAGCCGTGTGGCCGCCCCGTCCAGGGTGGTCACACGGCTTTCGTCGCCTCCGGCGCTTACTTCTTGGCGGCCTTGGCCGCAGCCTTCATGGCCTTCTTGTTTTGGCGCACCCGCTGCAGCGAGGCGTCGTCAACGATGTCCGCGACCGACAGATCGGCCCCGTCCTCGCCGTAGGCTCCGGCGGCCTCCCGCCAGCCCGTTGCCGTCAGTCCGCGCTGCTTGCCGAGCAGGGCCAGGAAGATCCTGGCCTTCTGGTCGCCAAATCCGGGCAGTGACTTGAGCCGTTTGAGGATCTCTCGTCCGTCCGGGTCGCCCTCGGTCCAGATGTTCTCGGCCTTGGACCCCCAGTCGTCGCGGATCGCGGCGCACACGGCCTGAACGCGTCCGGCCATGGAGCCGGGAAAGCGATGCACGGCCGGGCTGATGCGGAAGATCTCGACGAACTCGTCGGGCTTCAGGTCCGCGAGCGTCCCAGGCTCGAGTGTGCCAGCGCGGTCGGCGATCTTGGCGGGGCCGGCGAACGCCGACTCCATCGTCACCTGCTGGTCCAGCAGCATTCCGATGAGCAGGGCGAGCGGGTCGCGGTCCAGCAGCTCGTCGGCGGCCGGGTCTCCGGTGATGTGCAGGCTCACGGGGTGGCTCCTTTGCGTTGTTCCGGCGTCGTCATGGACAGCAGACGCGCGAAGATGCCCGCGCCGTCGTCCGCGATTCCGTCGTGGTGGAACTCGTCGGTCTCCCAGACGCGCAGCCCGCGCACGCGCGCGGCCGTTTCTAGGCTGAGGTGCCGGTCGACGTAGACATCGTCGCTGTAGACGGCGGCGGCGACCGGCACCGTATTGGTGGCCAAGACGTCGAGGTCGTACAGGTCCGGCCAGTCCTCGATGCGGGCGAGCTCCTCGGCGACCTCCCGCAGGGGAGCGAGCGCCGGGTCCTCGGCGAAGAACCACGGGTAGACCATCTCGCCGGTCAGCAGCGGGCGCTCGGCCGTGGGCAGGAAGTCCGCGAACTCGCGCAGAACCCGCTCGGCGGCCCACGCCGTGGCGACCGAACCGTCGTCGTTCCGACCGTGGCCGGACTGCCCGTAGATCGATTCGTGCATGAGCGCGTAGAGCGGGTTCACCAGGCGGGAGGCCTGGGACTGGAGGGTGCTGAGGAAGGTGTCGGAGAGCCGCGGGCCGTCGACCGTCTCGACGAAGGCCTGCTCGAGGGCGAAGTGCAGCTGATGCACGCGCGAGTTGCCACCGAAATACTGCCCGAGCATCTGGACGAGGCCGCGCGTAACGGGCCGCCCGTCGGGGAGGGTTTCGGCGACCGAGTCGACGTGCGCGAAGACGCGGTCGATCGTCGCCCGGTCCTCGGGGTACCAGGCGAAGTACTCGGCATTGCGGGCCGCCATACGGGCGTACGTGTGCCGGTAGACGCGATCGGCGTGGCCAGTCAACGCGGCCAGGCCGCCGGTCACGAGGCAGCGTTCCAACCCCTCAGGGGCCAGTGACAGGTAGGTGAGCGTGATGAAGCCGCCGTAGCTCTGGCCCAGGGTGGTCCAGCGCTCGACACCGAGGGTGTGGCGGATTGCCTCGGCGTCGCGGACGATCGAGTCCGCGCGGAAGTGCCGCAGGTACTCGGTCTGGGCGGCGACGCCGCCGCGCAGCGGCAGGCTCTGGCGGCTCACGGGCGCGCTCAGGCCCGTGCCGCGCTGGTCCAAGAGGAGGACACGGAATGACTTCGCGGCCTCACTGATCCAACCCGAGAGCGAGGTGACGCGCGGACCGGCGCCGCCCGGCCCGCCCTGCAGGAAGAGGAGCCAGGGCAGCGCCGCGGAATTTTCGACGTCGCTCGCGACAATCTCGCGGGCGAAGATCCGGATCTGCTCGCCGGACGGGTCGGCGTGATCGAGCGGGACGTCGAAGTAGTGCTCGGTCGTGCGCAGTCCCCGATGGCTGTGGACGGCGGCGACGTGGTGCGCGCTCGTCTGGAGGCTCATTCCGAGGGTTCCTCCGCGAGGGCCGTCGGAGCGTGGGCAGCAACCGCGGTGAGCGCCTCACCGTGCAGACGGCGCGTGGTCCAGCCACTCATCGCATCGGCGCCAATCGCGTCGTAGAAGCCGATCGCCATTTCGTTCCAGTCCAGCACCGCCCATTCCAGGCGCGCGTAGTCCCGTTCGACGGCGAGCTGCGCCAGCGTGGCCAGTAGGGCCTTGCCGTGTCCGTTCTTCCGTGCTGACGGCCGGACGTAGAGGTCCTCGAGATGGATACCGTGCACGCCCTCCCACGTGGAGTAGTTCACGAACCAGATCGCCATTCCGACGACGGCCGGGTCGCCGGCGGGGGCACCGTCGTCGTCCGTCGGGGTCTCCTCGGCAACGTGGGCGAAGACCTTGGGATCGGGACCGAAGAGGTGCTCGTGCAGCAGGGCGCCGGTGTTCCGCACGGCGTCGGGCTCGCGTTCGTATTCGGCCAGCTCGGTGATCAGGGCCAGCAGGACGGGGACGTCGCGCGGCTCGGCTGGACGGATCCGGCACGTGTTTTGACTCATTGCATACTTCCTATTCGCGGGACGCGACGCGTGGCGGCCGGAGCTGCTGCGTCGCAAGTGCTCGGCCCGATCCTAGCGCGGTCGAGCCCGGCGCGCTTAGAGGGGGAAGCGGCCTGTCGCCCGGTCCCAGACGTTCACGGCGGCCGCCGCGAGGAGCGCGGACCCGAGCATGTGCAGCAGGACGAGGCCGATGGGCAGGCCCGTGAAGTGCTGCCAGTAGCCGATGCCGCCCTGCGCGAGGATGACGATCACGAGCAGCACGAGGCCGCGGCGGAGCCCTTTCGACGGAGCGTCGGTTCCCGGCAGGCGGCGCAAGACCAGGACGACGGCGGCGAGGGTCGCGGCGATCAACACGTAGACCGGCGCGGTGTGCAGCCGGGTGACGATCTCCGGGTCGAACGCGTGGCGCGGGGCGCCGGCGTCGCCCGCGTGCGGGCCGGTACCCGTGACGATGGTTCCGAGGACGAGCGCCGCCCCGGTGGACGCGAGGATCGCCCAGCCCAGGGAAGCGAGCCCGGCGGGTGCGGAGAGGGGGGCGAGGCGATCCTGGCCGCGTAGACGCATGCGCGTGCGGTTCACGAGTAGCGTCGCAAATCCGACGACGGTCGCGGAGACGAGGAAATGCAGGCCCACCACCCACGGGTTCAGGTCGGTCCATACGGTAATGCCGCCGATGAATGCTTGCGCGGGGATGACGCCGAGCAGGCCGAGAGCGAGACGGAACAGCGTCGGATGGCTCCGGCGCATGTTCCAGAGGGAGACGATCATCGCGACGGCGATTGCTGCGAGCACGAACGTCAGGACGCGGTTGCCGAACTCGATCACCCCGTGGATGCCCATCTCCGGGGTGGGGGTCATGGAGCCGGGCATGCAGTTGGGCCACTCGGAGCAGCCCAGGCCGGATTCCGTGAGCCGCACAGCGCCGCCCGTGACGATGATCCCGATCTGGGAGGCGAGTGAGGCGATGGCGAGTGCGTGCACACCCCGGCCGACGCGGGTCGGCAGGCGCTCAGCCCAGGTGGACAGGCGGTCTGTCCAGGTGGAGGCGGTGGAACTCATGATGTGACTCCGATCGGACTTACGTCCATTTGAACCAGCGGGTGGCCGCGGTGCCGGCGACAGCAGCCCACGCGAGTAGTACGACGACGGCCCCCGTCGCGAGGGTGCCGTCGATGAGCGCGGCGCGCATGGCGTCGCCAAGCGCGGCCGAGGGGAGGACCTGGATGATGTTGCCCAGGAACGCGGGCAGGTGGCTGCCCGGGATGACGATGCCGCCGGCCGCGGCCAGCAGAATCCAGGCGAGGTTGGTGATCGCGAGGGTCGCCTCGGGGCGGACGGTCCCCGCGATGAGCAGGCCCAAGGAGGTGAAGGCTGCGGCGCCCGCGAGCAGGAGGCCGACGGCGATCGCAGCGCCGACAGGGTCGGGCCGCCAACCCATGGCGACGGCGGTACCGCCGACGACGACGATCTGGACGACAAGCACAGCCAGCACCGCGAGGGCCTTGCCGAAGATGAGCCCGACCCGGCCGAGCGGCGTCGTCGAGAGGAACGTCAGGACCCCGTAGCGGCGATCGAAGCCCGTGGCGATGCCCTGGCCGGTGAACGCCGTCGACATGACGCATAGTGCTAGCACTCCCGGCGCGGCGGCGTCGATCCGGGAAGACGCGACGCCGTCGAGCAGGTCGACGAAGGTGAGTGCCACGAGGGCCAGCAGCGGCAGGACCACGGCCAGGACGAGCTGCTCGCCGTTGCGCAGCATGAGCATCGTCTCGTAGCGGCCGTGCCGCAGGATGCGTTGGGCCACGGAGGCGGCGTTCGTGGTGCCGGGAGCGAGGGGTGTTTCAGGCATGGGGCTGCTCCTTGGTCGACGCCAGATCGAGGAACACGTCCTCGAGGCTGCGCGGCTGCATGCTCAGGGCGGTGGGCAGCACGTCGGCCGCTGCGAGCCAGTTGGCCGCCGCCGCGAGGTGGGCGGCGGTGTGCACGCCGGTGACGCGGTAGTGGCCAGCTGACTCGCGGGTCAGGGTCAGCCCGGTGGAGGCGTGCAGCGCGGCGGCGTCGAGCTCCGCCGTCGTCGAGATCTCGAGGACGCGGGAGTCCGTCTCGGCGTGGGCGGTCAGCGCTTCGACGGTGCCCTCGGCGACGTTGCGGCCCTCGTCGATGATGTAGACGTAGTCGGAAAGACGTTGGGCGTCGTCCATGAGGTGCGTCGTGAGGACGATCGCGAGTCCGGCGTGGCGCAGCTCCGAGATGAGGTCGAACACGACTTGGCGCGACTGCGGGTCGAGGCCGGCACTGGGCTCGTCGAGGAAGACGATCTCGGGCCGGCCAACGAGTGCCGCGGCGAGGGCGACGCGTTGTTTCTGGCCGCCGGAGAGGCGGCGGATCGACGTTGCCGAGAAGGCGTCGATGCCGAGCCGGGTGATCAGGGCGTCGACGTCGGCCGGGTGTCGATACATGCTGGCGACGTGCTTGAGCAGCGGGATCGGGCGCACCGACGGCGGGAGGCCGCCGTCCTGGAGCATGACGCCGACGCGTGAGCGCAGGTCCGAGGACGCCGTGAAGGGATTGTGTCCAAGCAGCGAAACGGAGCCGCCGTCCGGGCGCAGCAGACCCTGTGCGCAGCCGAGCGTCGTCGATTTCCCTGCCCCGTTGGTGCCGAGGATGGTCGTCACGGAGCCGCGATCGGCACGCAGGGAGACGCCGTGTAGGACGCGGATCATGCGGCCATCGAGCGCGGCGACTGGGCCGAAGTCCTTATGGAGGGCGTCGACGACGAGGGCGGGGGCTGGCGAGTGCACCAGAGCATTCTACGTGACGTAGAGGTTCCGCCCGACGGCGGGCTGCGGTAGAGTCGGCCACACTACGTGCGACCGTGGTGGGGATCACGGCGGAGCCCGCCTCAGCTAAGGGTCGCCTTCCTAGCGGGTTGCCCCGCAATAGGTCATGATTGTGTTGTGTATTCAGCTCAGTTGACGACTCCCGATGACGGTGGGGCGCGGCCCCACGATAGCGCGGTGCCCGAAAACGAAGAGCGGACCCGTGACCGCGTTCTGCAGGCCGTCCTGAAACAGGGGCCGGTCAGCGCCGCGGAGTTGGGCGAGTCGCTCGGATTCACGCCCGCGGCCGTCCGTCGCCACCTCGACACCCTCAGCAAGCAGGGTCTCGTCGAGGTCAAGCTGACCGCCAGCCAGAGCGCCGGGGCGGGCCGACCGGCTCGCCGCTACGTCCTGAGCCAGCGCGGCCAGACGAAGCTCGGCAACGACTATCTCGATATCGCCACGGAGGCTCTCACGGAGCTCGCCGAGGCCGTCGGCCCCGAGGCCATCCACACGTTTGCTGCCCGCCGTTTCGGAGCCATGGAGCGTCGCTATCAGCCCCTGGTCGACGCGGCAGGTGACGACGTCACCGCCAGGGCAGACGCCCTCGCGAAAGCGCTGGCCGAGGACGGGTTTGTCGGATACATCCGTGAGGTCGGCGCGAATCTTCCCGAAGCGATGCAGAGCGTCCAGCTCTGCCAGGGCCACTGCCCGATCCAGGGCCTCGCCGCGGAGTTCCCGGACTTCTGCGAAGAGGAAACCAAGACCTTCGCTCGACTGCTCGGCGTGGACGTTCGCCGGCTGTCGACGCTCGCCGGCGGGGGGCACGTGTGCACCACGCACGTTCCCGTCGGACGCCACAAGACACCTCAGCGTGCTGAGAAGAGAACTCGAATCAAGATCAACAAGCAGGAGAGGCCGCGATGACGGATCAGATTGCACAGGAGAACGCCGATCCCGGCGTGATCAATGAGATCCTGGAGAAGAATCCGGAGCTCCAAGGGATCGGAAACTACGAGTACGGCTGGTCGGACAAGAACGACGCCGGCGCCAACGCCAAGCGCGGCCTCGATGAGGCCGTCGTCCGCGATATCTCGTCCAAGAAGGACGAGCCGGAGTGGATGCTGAACCTGCGCCTGAAGGGCCTGAAGTACTTCGAGCGCAAGCCGATGCCGACGTGGGGCGCTGACCTCTCGGGCATCGACTTCGACAACATCAAGTACTTCGTGCGTTCCACCGAAAAGCAGGCAACCTCGTGGGAGGACCTGCCCGAGGACATCAAGAACACGTACGACAAGCTGGGCATCCCCGAGGCGGAGAAGCAGCGCCTCGTCTCCGGTGTGGCAGCGCAGTACGAGTCCGAGGTCGTCTACCACCAGCTGCGCGAGGACCTCGAGGCCCAGGGCGTCATCTTCCTCGACACCGACACCGGCCTCAAGGAGCACCCGGAGGTCTTCCAGGAGTACTTCGGCTCGGTCATCCCGGTCGGCGACAACAAGTTCGGCTCGCTCAACACGGCCGTCTGGTCGGGCGGCTCGTTCGTGTACGTGCCAAAGGGCGTGCACGTCGAGATCCCGCTGCAGGCCTACTTCCGTATCAACACGGAGAACATGGGCCAGTTCGAGCGCACGCTGATCATCGCCGACGAGGACTCCTACGTTCACTACATCGAGGGCTGCACCGCACCGATCTACCAGTCGGACTCGCTGCACTCGGCCGTCGTCGAGATCATCGTGAAGAAGGGCGCCCGCGTCCGCTACACGACGATCCAGAACTGGTCGAACAACGTGTACAACCTCGTGACCAAGCGCGCCATCTGCGAAGAGGGCGCCACCATGGAGTGGGTCGATGGCAACATCGGTTCCAAGGTCACCATGAAGTACCCGGCCGTCTACCTCGTCGGCGAGCACGCCAAGGGTGAGACCCTGTCGATCGCCTTCGCCGGCGAAGGACAGCACCAGGACACCGGCTCCAAGATGGTGCACATCGCACCGAACACGTCCTCGTCGATCGTCGCGAAGTCGGTGGCCCGCAACGGTGGTCGCTCTGCCTACCGCGGCCTCGTCCAGGTACGCGAGGGAGCCAAGGGCGTCAAGAACTCGGTGGTCTGCGACGCGCTTCTGGTCGACCAGATCTCCCGCTCGGACACGTACCCGTACATCGACGTCCGCGAAGACGACGTCACGATGGGCCACGAGGCCACTGTCTCGCGCGTCTCCGAAGAGCAGCTCTTCTACCTGATGTCCCGCGGCATGGCCGAAGACGAGGCCATGGCGATGATCGTCCGCGGCTTCATCGAGCCCATCGCCCGCGAGCTGCCGATGGAATACGCGCTCGAGCTGAACCGCCTCATTGAACTGCAGATGGAAGGATCCGTCGGTTAATCATGACTGATACCGCAACTACTCTCTCCGGCGACAAGGCTCGCATCGGCGCGCCGTCGATCGCGGGATTCACCGAGGAGGGCGAAAACCTCTCCCCGCTGAACGAGGACGCATCGCCGCTCGGCGGCGCCGCGTCGAAGGCCCACAGCCACGGTGGCGGCGCAGGCGTGCCGCAGGCGTCGCGCGGCGAGCGCCCCACCAGCTACGACCTGGCGGACTTCCCGGCCCTGACCGGCCGCGAGGAGGACTGGCGTTTCACCCCGCTCAAGCGACTGGGCGGCCTGCACAAGGACGCACCGACCGGTGACGCCCCCGCCGTCATCCTGACCGGCGGCGAGGACCTCACCCTCGAGAACGTCGCTATGGACGACGCGCGCGTTGGCTCGGCCGGCGTCCCGGACGATCGCGTCTCCGCGAACGCCTGGAATGCCGCCAAGGAAGCCACCGTGCTGACGATCCCGGCGGGAGTCGAGGGTGCCCAGGCGACCCTGACGATCACTGGTGACTCCAAGGAGGCGGCCGCGCAGCACCTTGTGATCATCGCCGAGGCGAACTCGAGCGCCGTCGTCGTGCTGGATCATGTCGGGACCGCCGTGCTGGCGCAGAACGTGGAGGCCGACGTGAAGGAGGGCGCCAAGCTGACGCTCGTTTCCCTTCAGGGCTGGCAGGACGACGCGATCCACACCTCGGCCCAGCAGGCCAAGGTCGGCAAGGACGCGTACTACAAGCACGTGGCCGTGAGCTTCGGCGGCGACCTCGTGCGCCTGACGCCGTCCGCCCGATTCGACGCCCCGGGCGCCGAAGCCGAACTGTACGGCCTCTACTACGCGGACGCCGGCCAGCACCTCGAGCACCGACTGTTGGTTGACCACAACCAGCCGCGCTGCACCTCCAACGTGCTCTACAAGGGCGCGCTGCAGGGCAAGGACGCGCACACGGTGTGGGTCGGCGACGTGCTGATCCGTAAGAACGCCGAGGGCACGGACTCCTACGAGGCCAACCGCAACCTCGTCCTCACGGACGGTGCGCGGGCGGACTCGGTGCCCAACCTCGAGATCGAGACCGGCCAGATCGAGGGTGCCGGCCACGCCAGCACCACCGGCCGTTTCGATGACGAGCACCTGTTCTACCTGATGGCTCGCGGCATCGACGAGAAGACCGCGCGCCGCCTGGTGGTCCGCGGCTTCCTCAACGAGATCATCCAGAAGATCGGCGTGCCCGAGCTCGAGGACCGTCTCAACGGCAACGTCGAAGAAGAGCTCGAAGCCACCGAGAACTAGGCCCCCGCAGGCCGCAAGAATTCACAGACCCACGCCGCTATCCGCGGCTTACAGGAGAGATACGGACACAATGTCTACTCTGGAAATCAAGGACCTGCACGTCTCGATCGACACCGAGCAGGGCACCAAGGAAATCCTCAAGGGCGTGACCCTGACGATCAACACCGGCGAGACGCACGCCATCATGGGCCCGAACGGCTCCGGCAAGTCGACGCTCGCGTCCACGATCGCCGGCCACCCGCGCTACAACGTCACCTCGGGCGAGATCCTGCTCGACGGCGAGAACGTGCTCGACATGAGCGTCGACGAGCGCGCCCGCGCCGGCCTGTTCCTGGCCATGCAGTACCCGGTTGAGGTTCCGGGCGTCACGATGACGAACTTCCTGCGCACCGCCAAGACGGCGATCGACGGCGAGGCTCCGAGCCTGCGCCACTGGACCAAGGACGTCAAGGCGGCCATGGCGAACCTGAAGATCGACGCCGACTTCGCGAACCGCAACGTCAACGAGGGCTTCTCCGGCGGCGAGAAGAAGCGCGTCGAGATCCTGCAGATGGAGCTCTTCAAGCCGCGCTTCGCCATCCTCGACGAGACCGACTCCGGACTCGACGTCGACGCGCTCAAGGTCGTCTCCGAGGGCGTCAACCGCGCGGCGGAGGCCAACGAGACGGGCACCCTGCTCATCACCCACTACACCCGCATCCTGCGCTACATCAAGCCTGACTTCGTGCACGTGTTCGTCGACGGCCGCGTCGCCGAGCAGGGCGGCCCGGAGTTGGCTGACCAGCTCGAGGACGAGGGTTACGACCGCTTCCTGGTGAAGGCCTGACCATGAGCGAGGCGACCCAGGGCAACACGCAGGCGTCCCTCGAAGATGTCGAGGAGGCGTTGAAGGACGTCATCGACCCCGAGCTCGGGGTCAACATCGTCGACCTCGGCCTGCTCTACGGGCTGAAGTACGACGACGAAGGCACGCTGATCATCGACATGACGTTGACGACGGCCGCTTGCCCGCTGACCGACATCCTGGAGGAGCAGGTCGCTTCCTCCTTGGACAGCGTGGTGGATGCGCACCGACTCAACTGGGTGTGGATGCCGCCGTGGGGTCCCGAGCGGATCACCGATGACGGGCGCGACCAGATGCGGGCCCTCGGCTTCAACATCTAGGACGCGATCGTCCGCAGTGCGAGAAGAGCCTGGGCTCTTGATCCGCGCCGAGGGTTTATCCCTTGGCCGGAGTCAAGAGCCCAGGCTCTTTTGTGTGCCGGAAGCCCACGAACTTTAGGCGTGTGGTTCCGGTTTAGTCGCGGTCGAGCAGACCGCGGGCCGCGAGGGCGTCGCCCGTCCGATGGGCGTAGTCGATCGCCGAGACGACGACGGGCCCCGCCAGCGCGACCGGGTTGCGGCCGATCCCGCGCGCCCTCGCCGCGTCGCCGACCTCCACGGCTGAGGCGGCGATGGCCGGAATGCTGCGCAGCATGAGGCTCACGCCGAGCGAGAGCGCATCAGGGTCGATGCCGACGTGCCGGAGCGGGCGTAGCGCCCGGCCAAGCCCGTCCATGAGGACGGTCAGTTCGGTGGTCAGCAGGAGGAGGCGGGCGGCCTGGAGCGCCGCGAGCATGCCGCCGATGATCGCGACAGCGCGCGCGACCGCGTCGAACCCAGTGGCGCCGTCCGACGTCGCCAGCCACCACTGGTGCACGCCGAGGATCGCGAACATCCACCACAGGTACCGCAGCGGATCGGCCCAGTGGCGCAGCACCCGCCGCCCGGCCGCCGCGTACAGCACCACGGACAGGCCGATCAGGCCGAGGGCGACCGGCGCCTCACGCCAAGTGATCGCGCACACCGCGACGGCGACGACCAGCAGGTACTTCGCCCACAAGGGCGCCCGGTGGACGGGGCTGCGACCCGGGATCGCGAGCCCGAGCGTCATCATCCGGCCGCGCATTCAGGCCTCCCGCAGGGCGAGCCGGCGGTAGGAGGCGACCGCCTCGTCGGGGGCGCCGTCGAATACGACGTCCGCGTGGTCGATGACAATCACGCGGTCGGCCTGCGCGGCGAAGTCGAGGTCGTGGGTTGCGTAGACGATCTGCTGCTCGAGCGAGTCGAAGGTGCGCTGCAGCATCGCGTTGTTGCGTAGGTCCAGCAGGGTCGTCGGCTCGTCGGCGACGAGGATCCGCTGCCCGGCGGCCAACACGGTTGCTAGCGCGACGAGCTGCCGTTCGCCTCCGGAGAGGTCGTAGACGCTGCGCCGGGCCAGGTGCTCAAGCCCCAGCCGCTGGAGGATCTCCAGCGCACGATGGCGGCGCTCGTCCCGGCGCGGGACGCTCGCCTTGAGCGAGAGTTCCACGTCTTCGAGGACGACGGGCATCACGAGCTGGGCAAGGGGGTCCGTGAAGAGGAAGCCCACGTCGCGGCGGACCCGCTTGGTCGCCCGCGTGGTGCAGTTCCCGTTGACGAGGACGCGGCCCCGGCTCGGGGCGACGAGCCCGTTGATCATCTTCAGCAGCGTGGATTTGCCGGAACCGTTTGCCCCGACGACGGCGATGCGGCGTTCGGTCAGCGTCAGGGTGACGGGGGAGAGGACGGTCCGCTGTGGCAAAGCGCCCGTGTCAGGATCGGCCGCCGACTCATCGTCCAGCGTAAGCTCGGCCGCTTCGAAGCGGATCGTCGTTTCGTGCATGACTCCAGTAACCCACGGAGCCGATCAGGAGCGGAAATCGCGGCGCGCGAGACGCGGGAACGCTTTGAAGACCGTCACGGCGATGCCGGCGGCGACGAGGGACTTGAGGACGTCACCGGGCCAGTAGGGCAGGTCGTAGAGGAAGGCCTGGGACAGGGGCAGATCCGCGTTGATGCTCATGCCGAGGATGCCGAGCGGGTGGGTCAGGAGCACGGAGGAACCGAAGGCCGCGACGAAGAGCCACAGGAAGCGCAACCGCGTCGTCCAGCGCAAGAGCCACGTGGCGATGGCTCCGGTCAGCAGAGCGGTCAGGGGGAAGGCGAGCAGGTAGCCGGCTGATGGCCCCGCGAGGACGCCGAGGCCGCCCGAGAACTTCGCGAAGATCGGCACTCCGGCGAGCCCGACGGTGACATAGAGCAGGACGGCCGAGCCGCCGCGCCAGCCGCCGAGGATCAGCCCGCACAGGGCGACGCCGAGGGTTTGGAGCGTGATCGGCACGCCCAGCGGCCCGACCGGTACTGCCGGGACGAGGGCCAGTACGGCGACGAGTGCGGCGAAGACGGCGACGAGGGCGAGGTCGCGAGCTGTCGGGCGCGCCAGGGTGCGGGGCGCCACCTGGGTGGAGTCGGTGGTGTGATTAGTCACGATCGGTCCTTCGAATGCCTTATTGAACGGTGTTCAATGATGGTACACGTGCTGGCACGGCTAGACTGGAATGTCCGTCATTCTACGTCCCCGTCGAAAGGAATGTGCCGGTGATTTCCGTAGCCGACCTCGAATTGCGAGCCGGCGCCCGGCTGCTCATGGAAGGTGTCTCCTTCCGCATCGACAGTGGTGACAAGATCGGTCTGGTCGGGCGCAACGGCGCCGGCAAGACGACGATGACGCGTGTACTGGCCGGCGAAGGCCAGCCCGCCGGCGGTGAGGTGACCCAATCCGGCAGGATCGGCTACCTGCCGCAGGACCCGCGCACCCCGAACATGGAGCAGCTCGCCCGCGACCGCATCCTCTCAGCCCGTGGGCTCGACGAGATCGTCGGCAAGCTGCGCCGCTGCCAGGACGAGATGGCCAGTGAGGACGACGCCGTCCGCGAGAAGGCCATGCGCCGCTACGACCGTCTCGAGGCGGAGTTCATCGCCGGCGGCGGCTACGCGGCCGAGTCCGAGGCCGCGGCGATTTCGAACAACCTCGCCCTGCCGGAGCGGATTCTCAACCAGCCGCTCTCGACGCTCTCCGGCGGCCAGCGCCGTCGTGTCGAACTCGCGCGCATCCTCTACTCCGATGCTGACACGCTTCTGCTCGACGAGCCTACCAACCACCTCGACGCGGACTCGATCACCTGGCTTCGGGAGTTCCTCAAGAACCACCAGGGCGGGCTTCTCGTGATCTCCCACGACACCGACCTGCTCGAGGCGACCGTGAACAAGGTCCTCTACCTCGACGCCATGCGCGCGACCGTGGACCTCTACAACATGGGTTGGCGGCGCTATCAGGAGCAGCGCGTCGCCGACGAGGAGCGCCGCCGCAAGGAGCGCGCGACCGCCGAGAAGAAGGCTGCCCAGCTTAAGGACCGCGCCGCGCGCTTCGGGGCCAAGGCCTCGAAGGCCTCCGCTGCGCATCAGATGACGGCGCGTGCCGACAAGCTGCTCGCCGGCCTCGAAGACGTGCGCCAGGTCGACCGCGTGGCCGCCCTGCGTTTCCCGACGCCGGCGCCGTGCGGCAAGACCCCGCTCATGGCCGAGGGCCTGAGCAAATCCTACGGATCCCTCGAGATCTTCACCGACGTCTCTCTGGCGATCGACCGGGGCTCCAAGGTCGTCATCCTGGGCCTCAACGGCGCCGGCAAGACGACCCTGCTGCGCATGCTTGCGGGCGTCACCCAGCCGGACACGGGTGAACTACAGCCGGGCCACGGCCTGAAGATCGGCTACTACGCCCAGGAGCACGAGACTCTCGACCACGAGGCCAGCGTCCTGCAGAACATGCGCAATTCGGCGCCGAGTCACCTGGGCGACGCGGACATCCGCGGGATCCTCGGGTCGTTCCTCTTCGTCGGCGACGACGTCGAGAAGCCGGCGGGTGTCCTCTCCGGCGGCGAGAAGACGCGTCTGGCGTTGGCCACCATCGTGGCCTCGAGCGCGAACGTGCTGCTGCTCGACGAGCCGACCAACAACCTGGACCCGGCCTCGCGCGCTGAGATCCTCAGCGCGCTGGCGAACTTCGAGGGCGCCGTCGTCATGGTCAGCCACGATGAAGGCGCCGTGGCCGCGCTGAACCCCGAGCGCGTCGTCCTGCTGCCGGACGGCGACGAGGACCTCTTCAGCGACGACTACCTCGAACTGGTCGCCCTAGCCTGACCCGCGCCGCGAAAACGCCGGTGGCCCTCGGAATTCTCCGGGGCCACCGGCTTTTCTACTTCTCCCGCTCGAGCGCGTCGAGGTACGCGTCCTCGAGTTCCTCGTCGGTCGGCTGTCCATCGCGCCGCGGAGCCTGTTTCTTGCGCGGTGCCCGGTAGGCCGAGTGCTTGATCTCGATGCCGGCGGCCGCGGCCTTCGCCGCTTCCTCCCGGTCCTCCCGGTTGATGCGCGCCTGTTGCCGCGCCGCCCAGACGAGCGCGACGAAGCCGAGGACGCCGAACGCGAACCACTGCATCGAGTAGGAGAGGTGGTTGCCCTCCTCCAGCACGGGCCGCTCGAGGGCCTGGGGGATTTCGGCGGCGGCGGGGGACTCGCGGGCCATCACGCCGTAGGCGCCCTCGGCCACGTCGAATCCGAGCACCTCCGAGACGTGCGGGAGGTCGATCGAGGCGACCTGCCCGGCCGGGGCGTCGCGGTTGAGCGTCGGCTCGGCCGGGCGCAGGCGGGCCACGACCTCGGTCCGCCCCTGGGGCGGTTCCGGCACGACGTCGGGCCGGCCGGCGTGTTCGTTGCCGATCGGCAACCAGCCGCGGTTGATCACGACGACGTCACCGGACTCGGTGCGGAACGGCACCAGGACTTCGTAGCCTGGGCGCCCGCCCAGTGGGCGGTTGCGTACCACCAGGGTGTCGTCGGTCAGGTATTCGCCGTTGAGGCGTACCGGCGTCCAGGCCCGCTGCGCTGGCAGGGCGTCGAACAGCGGCGCGGCGTCCGCGTACGCGACCGGCTCGGCGTCGTAGTTGTTCTCGACGATCTGGTTGGCTGCGCGGGCCTCGTCGAGGCGGTTCATCTGCCAGTTACCAAGCCAGGTGCAGGCGGCGGCGAAGACGCAGACGAGCAGCAGCCACCCGAACCAGCGGGTGCTCACGAGAAAGCGGTACACGGCGTTACTGTTCCTTCGCCTCGAACGGGACGGTTTCTTTCCACAGCCCGCGCTGGGTCAGGTAGTCCTGCAACCAGTCGCGGTGCTCCCCGCACGCCAGCCACTGTTTGCGGCGATCCGGCGTGTGGATGCGGGGGTTGTTCCAGAGGACGGACCACTTGGCCCGAGCGCGGCAGCCCTTGCGCGAGCACGTCGGGGCCTGAGGCCCGCTCTCGCCGGCGAGTTGGCTGAAGAGGCTCACTGGCCGTCCTCCTTGGTGTTCGGGTGCGGTGGCGTGCCCGGGTCATCATCGAGCTCGCCCTCGAGGGTGACGGGGCCGTCGTCGTCTTCCGGGCCCGGCCCGGTGTCAATTCCGGCGTAGGGTGGGTGGTCGATCAGGCTGGACGCGCCCTGGTCCCGGTAGTGGTCCTTACCGGCGCCGTTGGCGATGACGACGGCGACCCACGGCAGCAGGATGGCACCGGACAGGCAGACCCAGACCAGCCAGGAGTCGAGGAAGAAGAATGCGGCGATGAAGCAGGCCACGCGGATGCCCATGGTCAGCGTGTACTTGAACATGCGCGAATGCACGTCCGTGGTGTGCGACTCCTCGGCGTCAGTGATTTTGTGCACGCCGCCGGAGCCGTCCCGCGCCGACCGCGGGCGGGAGCCGGCGTCGTCGAATCCGGAATCAGTTGAATCGCGCATATTTCTTTCCCACGGGAGTCCTTTCATTGTCTCACCGACCGGGCCGCTCGCAGAATCCGGGTGGCCGCCGGATAGGATGGCCCAGAATCATTGAACGTGGTCCGCGGGCACCTCCCCGCGGCGACCCGATGGAGGTAACTCATGTCTGACGCGACGGCCCACGAGCCGCGCTCTGTCCTCGTCACCGGCGGAAACCGGGGCATCGGCCTTGCGATTGCGCGGGCCTTCGAGGCCAATGGCGACAAGGTGGCCATCACCTACCGCAGCGGCGAGGTGCCCGAGGGCCTGCTCGGTGTGAAGGCGGATGTGACCGATGCCGCATCGATCGACGAAGCCTTCACGGCCGTCGAGGCCGAGCACGGTCCCGTCGAGGTCCTCGTGGCCAATGCCGGTGTCACCCGCGACACGCTGCTCATGCGAATGAGCGAGGAGGACTTCACGTCCGTCATCGACACCAACTTGACGGGTGCCTTCCGCGTGATCAAGCGCGCGACGAAGGGCATGATCCGCCTGCGCAAGGGCCGCGTCGTGCTCATCTCCTCCGTCGTGGGCCTCTTGGGTTCGCCGGGACAGGTCAACTACGCCGCGTCGAAGGCCGGCCTGGTCGGCATCGCACGCTCGCTGACGCGCGAACTGGGCGGCCGCGGCATCACGGCCAACGTCGTCGCGCCCGGCTTCATCAACACCGACATGACGGCCGCGCTGCCCGAGGAGACGCAGAAGAGCTACAAGGCGTCGATTCCGGCCAACCGATTCGCGGAGCCGGACGAGGTGGCAAACGTCGTCCGCTGGGTCGCCAGCGACGAGGCCGCCTACATCTCCGGCGCCGTCATCCCGGTCGACGGCGGTCTGGGCATGGGCCACTAACCTTAGAGGTTTCCTACAACAGCGGGGTCGCCCGGGGCTGGCAAAATAGTCACGGGCGCCCCTCGTTGTGGCGCAGGATTTGCAGCTTTCCCACAAATTTACGAAGAGGAGCCAGCATGAGCGAGACGACGGCAGCGACCGATCTCAGCGGTAAGACGGCCATTGTGACCGGGTCTTCCCGCGGCATTGGCGCCGAGACGGCCAAGCTTTTGGCCGCCGCCGGCGCGAACGTCGTGGTGAACTACCGGCAGAAGGCGCCGCGCGCGAACAAGGTCGTCGCGGCGATCGAAGCGGCCGGCGGCAAGGCCGTTGCGGTGGGTGCCGACCTGACCGACGGCGGTGCGCAGGCGCTCGTCGACGCGGCCGTGGAGAACTTCGGCGGGGTCGACATTCTCGTCCTGAACGCCTCCGGTGGCATGGAATCCGGCCTCGGCGAGGACTACGCGCTGCGCCTGAACCGCGACGCCCAGGTCAACATGCTTGAGGCTGCGGCCGCCGTCATGAATCCGGGTGGCCGCGTCGTGTTCGTCACGAGTCATCAGGCCCACTTCATCGACACGGTCCCGACCATGGACGCGTACGTCCCGGTCGCGAAGTCCAAGCGCGCCGGCGAGGTCGCCCTGCGCGAGCGCCTGCCGATGCTCGAAGAGAAGGGCGTGACGTTTGTCGTCGTCTCGGGGGACATGATCGAGGGCACGATCACGGCGACGCTGCTGGACCGCTCGACGCCGGGGGCGATCGAGGCGCGCCGCGAGGCCGCCGGCAAGCTCTACTCGGTTGAGGAGTTCGCCGCCGAGGTCGCCGCCATGGTTGGCGCCGACGTCGAGCACGGCCACACCGAGTACGTCGGCGGTGCCGAGGACTTCCTCGCCGCGGGCGGCCGAGCCTAGAACTCAGCACGACGACGGTGGGGCGCCGGCAACAGGTTGATTCCTGCTGCCGGCGCCCCGCCGTTTTTAATCCCGCGCTCAGTCGTCGTCGCCGGGAGGCGGACCGCAGACGACCTTGTGCCACGGCGCGTACGTCCAGGTCAGGGTCTCCTTGGGCAGTGTCTCGCTGGCGGAGGTGCGGGTGCGGGTGTTGTCGACGGTGAAGCCCTTCTCGCCACCGGACTCCGACACGCATTCGTCGGCCTCGTTGTACTTGGTCTCCGGGTTGGTCAGGTTGTAGTGCTTGCTGGTGTTGGTCTTCACGTCCCAGTGCTTCGTGCCCCACAGGCGCGTGTAGACGCGGTCCTGGCCGACCCAGGCCTGGATCATGACCGCGGTATCGGTGTTGTTCTTCCACTTCATGTCGATCTGGCCCTCCCAGAGGGTCGCCTCGCGCCCGGCGGGGTAGCGGTCGAACCAGCGAGTGTGCGGGCGGTGCTCGACGTCGTCGTAACCGGCGAGCCAGCCGACGTTGAACATCTGCGTGGAGATCTGGGACAGGCCGCCGCCGAGCGCCGTCGTCGAGAAACCGGACTCGACGACGCCGGACTCGAAGTACCCGTTCTCCTTGGTGATCGGAGCCAGGACCCCGATGAGCGAGAACGTCTCCCCGGGCTTGACGATCACGCCGTTGAGTTTGCGCTGGCCTGCCTTGAGGTTCTGGGTGCGCACCGAATCGTACTTCGGGTAGGGGGTCGAGAAGGTGAGGATCTCCTCCTTGATGCCCCAGGCTTCGGCGTCCTTGGTCGTGAACTCCGGCTCGGTGACCTCGGCCTCGGCGGAGACCGAGCGCTCCTGCGTGTTCGCGGCGGCGACGATCTTCTCGCCCAGGCCCTTGGGGGAGACTCGCAGGCCGGTCTTGGAAGGAACGATCTTGGGTTTGCCGTCCTCGAGAACAACGCGCGCCTCGCGCGGTTCCACTCCGAGGTCGGGGTTGTCCTTGCCGAGGGACTCGACGATCTTCTCGGCGTCGAGCTCCAGGTCGACGCTGCCGTTTTCCGCGGTGAACGTTGCGGCGCCGGCGAGCAGTTCGGGGGAGAGCTTCGCTGACTGTCCCTCGGCGCGCACGGTCACCGTGTCGGCGACGAGTGGCGCGGCCAGATTCTCTACGGCGCGGTCGAACTCCTCGGCGGGCACATCCACCGGGTCCGTGGTCGTGGGCAGCTCGATGGTCGCGGCGGGGTCGAACCAGCGCTCGACGACGGTGCCGAAGGCGGCATCCTGCGCGACCTTCTCACCGGGTACCGGTTCGGTGACGACAGGCTCGATGCCCTCGAACTCGAGGGTGCCTTCGGTCGGGGCAACATCGAGTGTCTCGGCTGCTGTCTCGATGGCCGCCGCCAGTTTGGTGTCGTCGACGGTCAACTCGGGCGTGACCTCCGAGCCGCCCACGACGTGCTGCCACAGCTTGACCGGGTCCAGCGTGAACCCGGCGTAGCCGGACACCGTCGACTCGAGATCGATGCCGAGGCCCGCATCCGCGGGGTCTATCGTCGCGCTCTCGCCGCCCACGGCGACGTCGAATGGCTGCTCCGCTAGGGGCCCAAGCTCGGCAGTGAGCTTCTCCAGGGCCTCGTCGTCGCTAAGGCCGCCGACGGCGACCCCGTGCACGGTGGTGTCGTGGGGGATCTGGCCGACTAGGGCGTACGCGGTTCCGGCGTAGCCGCCGGCGAGCACGAGGGCGAGGGATCCGCCGATGGTCCAGCCCTTGGCGGCGCGGGAGAGTCCCTTTTTTGATGAGGTCACGTGCTTGGAGTGCTTTCCGGTATGAGGCCAGGGTGGCCGGACGGGCCGGCCACGCAATAGTACTCAAGGGTAGCGGCGATTCCCGGGGCCGCCGTCCCCGCCGCGCGCCCGGCGCGAGGTTGTTATCGTTTCGTGCCGCGGCCTACAGCCCCGCGTACACGCCGAGCACGTCGAGCCGGGGCAGATCGATCCGCGCATCTGCCTCGCTGGCCAGGGCCTGCTTCGCGCAATATGCGACGCCGAGCCCGCTCGCGCGCACCATGTCGAGGTCGTTGGCGCCGTCGCCCGCCGCGATGGTCGCCTCCAGCGGCAGGTCGAGCTGCTGGGCCCACTGGCGCAGGTAGCGTTCCTTCGCGGCCCGGTCGACGACCTCGCCCGTGACTCGCCCCGTGAGCCTGCCGTCGGCGATCTCCAGATCGTTGGCCACGGCGAAGTCCAGGCCCAGTTCGTCCGCCAGCGGCCGCAGGATCTGGATGAAACCACCGGAGACGACGCCGATGCGGTGCCCACCGGCCCGCAGGGTGCGGACGAGGTCGCGGGCACCGGGGGAAAGGGCGATCCGCTCGCGCACCGCGTCGATCACGCTGGCATCGAGGCCGGCCAGTGTCTCGACTCGTGCGTGCAGGCTCTGGGCGAAATCCAGTTCGCCGCGCATCGCGGCCTCGGTCACCGCCGCCACCTCGGCCTCGCGGCCGGCATGGGCGGCCAGCATCTCGATGACCTCCTGCTGGATGAGCGTCGAGTCGACGTCCATGACGAGCAGCTTCGTGGGCGCCTGCATCAGCGACGCCGGCACGACGGCGACACTCTCGCCCGTCCGTGCGCTCTCGCCACACGCCTCGGGTGCGGGCACGCCGGCCCGCAACAGCGCCGCGTCGACTGCGGCGCGCAGGGCCACGACGTCGGCGTCCTCCACCGCGAGCCGCACGCCCGCGTAGCCGATCCCGGGGGCGTGAGTGGCGTCGTCGTGCACCTGCGGCCCCGTCAGGGGCTGGGAGCCGACGACGGTCCCTAGGTGGGAGACGGCGGCGGTGAGGGCCTCGGCCGTGAGCGCCGGGGCGGCATCGGCGCGGTGGATGTGGACGACGTAGGCGGTGATCTGCATGCCTTAGATTTTCCGTCGGGTGCCTCCGGGAGGCAAAAGGCGGGCCGATCATGACGGTCACCGCACGTCGTTTGGTCGATTCGGCGTGCGCTGGCCTAGTGTTTTCCTCATGAGTGACGTGTTGGATTTTGCCGCGGTCACGGTCGTCCGTGGCGGTAAGCGACTGCTGGATGCCGTCGACTGGGAGATTCGCGAAGGCGAACGGTGGGTGGTGCTGGGGCCGAACGGCGCCGGGAAGACCACC
Source organism: Kocuria rosea subsp. polaris (assembly GCA_023896275.1). Taxonomy (GTDB): domain Bacteria; phylum Actinomycetota; class Actinomycetes; order Actinomycetales; family Micrococcaceae; genus Zhihengliuella; species Zhihengliuella polaris_A. The sequence goes on from MLDA01000007.1 coordinate 28,526, forward strand.
CTGATGCAGATCGCGGGAACGCGGATGCACCCGTCGAGCGGTACCGCCTCGATGCTGGGCGAGACCATGGGCCAGGTTGACGTGTTTGAGCTGCGCCCGCTGATCGGCCTCTCATCGGCGGCGCTCGCGAACCAGATTCCCGGACACGAGACCGTGCTCAACGTCGTCGTCACTGCGGCCTACGGGACCACGGGCCGCTGGCGCGAGGAGTACGAGAAAATGGACGAGCGGCGCGCGTTCGCGCTGCTGCACGACTGGGGCATGTCCACCCTGATCAATCGCGAGTTCGCCTCCCTCAGCGAGGGCGAGCGCAAGCGCGTCCAGATCGCGCGCGCGCTCATGACGGATCCCGAGCTGCTGATCCTCGACGAGCCGGCAGCCGGTCTCGACCTGGGCGGTCGCGAGGACCTCGTCAAGCGCCTCTCGTCACTCGCCGCCGACGAGGCCGCGCCGGCCGTCGTGCTCGTGACCCACCACCTCGAAGAAATCCCGCCGGGCTTCACCCACGTGCTCATGCTGCGCGACGGCGCCGTCGTCGCATCCGGCCCGCTCCGCGAGACGCTGACCGAGGCCAACCTCGCGGCGACGTTCGACGCCGACCTGAAGCTCATCGCCAACGGCGGTCGCTACACCGCCGTCGCGCGCGACTCCCACGCCGTGTAGCGGCGCCGGCACCCTTCCATGGCGGATCTCTCCCTCTGGGACTTCTGGCGCGAGGCGCTGATCCTGTTCTCCGGCCTGTGGGCCGGCACGATCAACACGATCGTCGGCTCCGGCTCCCTCGTGACCTTCCCCGTGCTCGTCGCGCTCGGCACGGCACCGGTGAACGCGATCGTCTCCAACGCCATGGGCCTGGTCGCCGGCGGCTTCTCCGGCGCGTGGGGGTATCGGCGCGAGGCGCGCTCCGTCTCCAAGACGCTGCTGTGCCTGCTGCCCGTCTCCCTCGTGGGCGGCCTAGTGGGCGCGTACCTGCTGCTGCACCTGCCGGAGTCGGTGTTCGACGTCGTCGCCCCCGCCCTGATCATCGTCGCCGTCCTGCTGGTCGCGTTCCAGCCGCGGCTGTCGGCGTGGGCGAAGAAACGCCAGGGCGCCGAGCACGTGCACCCCGAGATGGCGGACCGGCAGCGGCTGCCGGTGGTGCTCTACGTTCTCGTCTTCATCACCGGCGTCTACGGCGGCTACTTCACCGCCGCTCAGGGCGTGCTGCTCATGGGTATCCTCGGGGTCTTCTTCCACGGCAGCCTGCAGCAGTCCAACGCGATCAAGGTGATCCTCTCCCTCGGCGTGAACCTGATCGCGGCGATCTCCTACCTGCTCTTCGCATTCGAGCGCATCGACTGGGTCATCGTCGCGCTCATCGCCGCCGGATCCCTCGTCGGCGGGTTCGTCGGCGCGAAGATCGGCCGGCGCCTCTCGCCGGCCTGGCTGCGCGGCGTGATCATCGTGCTCGGGTGCATGGCCCTGGTGAACCTGCTCGCCCGGCTGGTGAACGGCGCGTGATCGTCCACCTCACCCCGGAGCCGGGGCACGAGTACGACCCGGGTGCCGATCCGCGCGTCGCCGACTATCTGGCCCTCTCCGACGCCGCCCTCCGCCAGGTCGCCGACCCGGCCAACGGGCGTTACATCGCTGAGAGCTCCAAGGTGGTTCGCCGCGCGGTCGCCGCGGGCCACACGCCGCGGAGCTTCTTCCTGGCCCCGAAGTGGGTCGAGGGGCTCTCCGACGTCCTCGAGCAGTTCCCGCACGTCCCGGCCTACGTGGGGGAGCCTGCCCTGCTCGAGCGCATCGCTGGGTTCCACCTGCACCGCGGTGCGCTCGCCGCGATGGACCGTCCGGCGTCCCGAAACCTCGACGACGTGCTCGCCGGGGCCCGCCGGGTCGCGATCGTCGAGGATGTCTCCGACCACACCAATCTCGGCGCGATCTTCCGTTCCGCGGCCGCTCTCGGCGTCGACGCCGTCCTCGTCACCGCCCGCTGCGCGGACCCGCTCTACCGGCGGGCCATCCGCGTGTCCATGGGCACCGTCTTCCAGGTTCCCTGGGTGCGCCTCGGTGACTGGGGCGGCGCCGTCGCGCGCCTGCGCGCCGCTGGGTTCACCGTGGCTGCCCTGGAGGTCACCGACGAGGCGCTGCCCGTCGACGACGTCGCCGCACAGAATCACGAGAAGCTCGCCCTGATCCTCGGCACGGAGGGTGCCGGTGTCTCGGCGGCGGCGCTCGCCGACTCCGACCTGCAGGTCGTGATTCCCATGGCTGCCGGCGTCGACTCGCTCAACGTCGCGGCGGCCTCTGCGGTGGCGTTCTGGGAGTTACGCGCGCGATAGGCAATTGGGCGGAGTCGTAGCGGGTCGGCTGAGGCGATCGGCCATCTCTGCCGACCCATGTGTGATCCGTGGGATCCCACGGGCTACGCCGTCGTGGAGGTGTTTGCCAGCGCCTGGCCGATGATCCGTGCGCCGTCAGGAAACGCGCCGGGGTTGGGACCGGAGTAATTGAGTCGAAGGTACCGGCCCGTCGGCTCAGCGGGGAACCACTCGTCACCGGCGGCGACGATGACGCCCTGACTCTCGCAGGCGCGGACCAGCTGCGGGAGGTCTGAAGTGTCCGGGAGACGGAGCCAGAGGTTCAACCCGCCGTGGGGGACTGATTCCAGGTGGGCGCTCGGCACGTGCTCGCTGAGAGCAGCGACGAGCAGATCACGACGGGACGCGAGTTGGTGGCGGAGCGAGCGTAGATGAGTCCGCCAGGCAGGTTGGGTAACGATGTCGAGTGCGACAGTCTGCAGCGCTCCGCTGACGTACATCGACTGGGCCTGCGTGTCGGCGAGGATGCGATCACGTGCGGGGCCGCGCGCGATCAGCCCGGCCACTCGAACAGCGGGGGAGACGCTCTTGGTCAGCGAGCGGAGGTAGACGACATGCCCTGAGTCATCGCGGGCAGCGACCGGTACCGGGTCGGCGCTGATTCCGAAGTCATGTGCCCAATCGTCTTCGATCAGGAACGCGCCGTTCGCGCGTACGACGTCGAGCACGGCCGCCGCGAGATCCGGCGACCATTGCGCCCCGGTGGGGTTGGCGAAGTTCGGCTGCGCGTAGAACGCCCGTGCGCCGGTCCGCGCGAACGCACGTTTCACATCATCGGGATCCGGGCCCTGCGGACCGCTGGGGATCGGAACCAGCTCGACGCCGACCTGAGCGGCGGCGAGGATCGCGCCCCAGTAGCTCGGCGATTCGATCAGCATGGGCTTTCCTGCCCCGACGAGCGTGCGGAACAGTGTGCTCAGCCCGCTCTGGCTGCCTGGCAGAATCACCACGTCGCTCGCGGCCGGGGCGGCGAGTCCCACGGATGTCACCTGACCAAGCTCTGCGGCGAACCAGGACTGAAGATCGGGCAGACCTGCGGCGGGAGGGCGGCTCACCGCAGCCTCGCTGCGTCCGGTGCGGGCGAACGCGGCCCGTACCAGACGCTCGGGCAACAGCTCCTTGTCCGGGTAACCGGCGTGCAGCGAGATCACGTCGTTGGGGGCCGTCCGCATTGCGGCCGAAATCTGCGGTAGCCGCTGCTGCGGCGAACCCAAGGCCGTCGTCTGCCACGCGTAGTCATGCGGACGGCTCGTCCGGACCGTGCGAACGAACGTGCCGACACCCGGTTGGGATTCCACGAGGCCCTGTTCCGTGAGCTTGCGTAGGGCTTTCTGCACCGTCACTGGGCTCGCTTCGTACTGGGCGACCAGCGTCCGGGTCGAGGGCAGTTGCGCACCTGCGGGAGCGGAGGAGATCCATTCCCGCAGCCCGGCCAAGATCCGCTGACTGCTACTGTTGTTCATGAAGATCAATGGTACCGCTACTACACTTTCGCCACTACCGCTACACCTGCCGCAGGCGGGACTGTGGTGGGGTCTACTCGGTGTCGCGGCTTTCTCGTTTACTGTCCCGTTCACTCGTGTTGCCGTCGAGAACGGGCAGATGTCGCCTTTGTTCGTCGGCTCCGGTCGTGCGGTGGTCGCCGCGGTCCTCGCGATTGCTGCGCTTTGGCTCACCCGGCAGAAGCGGCCGCGTGGGAAGCAGTGGTTGCAGGTTTCAATTGTCGCTGGGGGCGTCGTGGTCGGGTTCCCGCTGCTGACTTCGTTTGCTTTGACCACGGCACCAGCGAGTCATGGGGCTGTCGTGATCGCCCTCCTTCCCGCCGCGACCGCAGTGTTTGCGGTGCTGCGCGCCGGGGAGCGCCCTGTCCGGTCCTTTTGGATTGCTGCCGGAATCGGCGCGGTCGCAGCGGTCGCCTTCGCTGTGATCCAGGGCGGCGGGCTTGCGGCTTTGCACTGGTCGGATCTGCTGCTGTTCGCTGCTGTCATCGTCTGCGCGATCGGCTACGCCGAGGGTGGGCTTCTTTCTCGTTCGCTGGGTTCGTGGCAGACGATCTCTTGGGCGCTCGTGCTCGCCGCCCCGCTGATGCTCGTCTTGACTGGCGTCGCGGTCGTCCAGCATCCACCGGCGGGCGGTGCGACTGAGTGGGGCGCGTTTGCCTATCTCGCTGTTGTGAGCATGTTTTTTGGGTTTTTCGCTTGGTACCGAGGGTTGGCCATCGGCCCGATGGCGCACGTGAGCCAGATCCAACTCACTCAGCCAGTGATGAGCATCGGCTGGGCAGCCCTGCTTCTGCATGAGCAGCTCGACTGGTCCACAGTGCTCGGTGGCATCACCGTCATCGGCTGTGCGCTTCTGGCTGTCCGTACTCGCGCCAGTGGGAGGAAACACGAGTCGAAGACAGGCCCTTCGCGACCGTCCAGTCGAGGATGAGATGCGGTTCGTTGGATTCCCCGAATCCTGGCCCAGGCGCACCGGGCGTCACTACGCACGTCTCCACGGGCACAGCGCCACTGGCTGCGGTCAGGCCGGGCGGGTCGAGGCGGCCGAGGCCACGGCCGCCTCGAGTCCGCTGCCCGGTTCGCGGCCGAGAAGGTCCGCGAGGTCCGGATGGTGCCCGGCAAGCATGCCGTGGCGGATGGTGCTTGCGATCGTGGCCAGCATCGGCGGCTGAAACGGCAGTAGCTCGGGGGTGTCCAGGAGGCGTTGGCGGTACCGGCCCAGAGGAAGTTCTCGGACGGGTACTGAGAGAACGCCGGCGATGTCAGCGATGGTGAAGGGAGGCCCGGTCAGCTCGTGGACGCGGAAGTCATGATGAGACGGGGCAATCGCGACGCGAGCCGCCGCGAGAGCCAGGTCCTCACGTGTCGGCGCGGCCACCGCTCCGGTGCCGAACGGTGAGATCAAGTCCGCCCCGTCCCATGCAAGCAACGCCCCGACCAGTTCGGCGTAGAGGCCGTTGCGCAAGATCGTCCACCGCATGCCAGTGGCGCGGAGAAGCTGCTCGGTGGCGCGATGCGCCAGAGCGAATCCGAGATGGTCGCCGGCACCGACGAGACTGGTGTAGACGACGTGGCCGACGCCGTCTCGGCGTGCGGCCGCGAGCACTGTGGAGTGCCGGCGAACGACCACATCGTCCTCCCCGTACCCGGCGGATACGAGAACGAGGGTGGAGACACCCGTCAGGTCCATCGTTTCGGGCACGTCGAAGTCCATGGCGCGGCCGTGTTCGCCGGGAGAACGGCTCCCGCCCTCCACGTCAGCGCCTAGCGCGTGCAGCTGAGTGACGATGCGGCTGCCGAGTTGTCCGCTGGCGCCGGTAACGAGGATCATGAGTACTCCTGGCTGGTTCTCTTCGGTAACCACGGTGGCGACCAGTTCAGATCCTCTGCCCAATGCTCGCGCTCCACAAGGAGGCACTTTGATGTCAGTCACGAACACTGGTGTAACCCACGCGCCGCGCGAAGGATCAGCGCCCCTGGAACCGTGCGGGCAGGAGAAGCATCCGGACTGCGGTATCCGCGACGTTCTGGACCGAGTAGGAGACAAATGGTCAGTGCTGGTGATCGTCGAGCTTGCGACCGGTCCGCGGCGCTTCCGCGAACTGCAGCGCGCAATCGACGGGATCTCCCAGCGAATGCTGACGTTGACCGTTCGCCGGCTCGAACGGGACGGGCTCGTCCTGCGCACCGTCTATCCGACGGTCCCGGCCCAAGTTGACTACCGGCTGACGGAGACGGGAGCGAGCCTGACACACCTAGTCAAGGCGCTCGCCGACTGGTCGCTGGCCCACCGCCACGCGATTGCCGAGTCGCGCGCCGCATTCGACGCCCGCACAGCAACCTAGCGGTTGCCTGCGGGCCCAACAATGTCGCATCCCGAGCGGTCGCCACGCGTGCCGGCTTCACCTTTGAAGGCAGGCTTCGCTCCCACCTCACGTTCAAAGGACGGCGGCGAGACAGCCTGATGTTCAGCCTCTTGGCCGTCGACCCTGGACCCGCTGCAACGATCAGGCGTCCCGACGTCCACCTCTGACCTACCTCGGAGCGAAGGCCGGCGATTTGCGCCACGTCTCGTTGAGGCGCTGCGTGGAAAGCCGCGACAACGGCTGTTTGTCAGCGCGTCAACAAGTTCGAGACTGCAGACCGCTCACACTGATGTCAGTGGTTCGGTGGCGTATGCCGCATGCAAGATCCGCGGAAGTTCGGAGTCTTGTTTGAGAGCGCTGGCTCCGATCTGGGAGATCGGGATGCCGGGAGTCCAAGAGTTCATCACCACCGCTGCGAGATGTTCGTCGAGGTCGGAACGGCGGATTTCGATGGACTTCTGCGGGACCCCAAGATCGTCGAGACGGCGCTGGAGAATCTGCATGGTGACGCCGGTGAGGACCTCGGCCCGAGGCCAGATCACAGACGTCCCGTCCCAGAACGCAAGATTCCAGATCGTGGCCTCGCTCAGTCGCCCGGATCGGTCAGTGAATGCAGCGTCGTCGAAGCCAAGGGCGTTCGCACGCCGGAGTAGCAGCGTCTTGGAAACTTCCCCGACGTGCTTGACGTGAGGCAGATGTCGCTCGTGTTCGACCACGTCGAGTGCGAGCGGGCCGGCCGGCGGCTCGGCGGGATCGGTAACTTTGATGAGGACGTCGAGTTCAATCCTGTCGCCCGCAGGGGAGAATTCGCCCGGCCGTGAGGAGATAAAACACGTCAGGGACACGTCAGGGGGAGCTGACGCGAGTGCACTGCGCAGGTGCCTCTGAATCACGTCATCGGAAAGGTGCCTGCCGAAGAGCTCGTCGCTGGCGTTCCTGAGCCGGTTCAAGTGAAAGTCCAGGCCGCGTATCTGGTGCCCTCGGACCTGCGTCGCGGTGAAGTGGGCGTAGCCGGAGAATGCCAGGGGTGCGAGGTCCTCCGTGCCGGCGGACCTACCATTGAATTGAGTGAGAGATGTGCTCATGGAAATGACCGTAGGAGTTGACACCAGTGGCAGAGGCAAATCGAGAAGTCGTGGCCCCGCCACTGCGTATCGGGGATATCGCCGCCCTCACGTCGGCGACGCCTCGGATGCTGCGGCACTATGAGAACCAAGGTCTCATCGCAGCGAGACGATCCTCTAGCGGTCAACGGCTCTTTGACGCGTCTGTCATCGATCAGGTCCGTTCGATCCGAAGCCTGCTGGGCGCGGGACTGCCACTTGACGCCATCCGTGAGCTCCTCGATTGCATCCATGACACCGATCGGCTCGAGCCTTGCGCTGTACCCCTGCTTGTGGAGCACCTGCAGACCTACAATGGCCGCATCGCCGAGCTCACCAGCACTCGGGACGCGCTCCAAGGACTTATCGACGCTTCGAGCGGGTGACGGAAGAACTCCAGACGACTGACGCGGGATCATCTCCGCGGACTTGCGCAGCGGCCTGCCCCAGAAGAATCTTCACACTGGCGGCCTGGCGATACGCGCCAGCCGAATCGTAACGGCAGGGGTCAGAGCGGTTTCGAGCCCGTCCGTCAGTTTTTGGTGAGGTCCTCGGCAAGCATCACGAGGATCCCACTGGGGCCACGGAGGTACGTGAGCTTGTAGACGTTCTCGTAGGTGGCCACGCCTCGGAGCGGGTGGCAGCCGTGTTTCGCGGCGATCTCGAGCGCCTCGTCGATGTTGTCGACGGAGAAGGCGACCCGGTGCATGCCGATCTCGTGGGGCCGGGTGGGCTCGGTCTCGATCGCTTCGGGGTGGATGTACTCGAAGAGCTCGAGGCGTCCCTGCCCGTCCGGGGTCGTGAGCATGGCAATCCTCGCGTGGTTGCCGTCGAGTCCGACGGCCGTGTCCGCCCACTCGCCGCTGATCGTATCCCGCCCGAGGACCGTCAGGCCGAGGTCGGTGAAGAAGGCGATGGTCCCGTCTAGGTCGCGCACCGCGATGCCGACGTTCTCCAGTTTGATGGCCATGGCGCGCATCCTACCGGCGCTGTCCGGTTGTTGCACGCGAGGTGAGATGAGATAGGATGGTGCGTCGGCCCACTTCCGTGTGGGCCCACCTCATCAGATCAGCCGCTGGCAAAATCCAGTGGCGCAGAGAAAAGGTTTATTCATGAAGGCAAACACGCACCCCGAGTACGCCCCCGTCGTTTTCCACGACCTGGCTTCCGGCGAGAAGTACCTGACCCGTTCCACCACGTCTTCCGAGAAGACCATCGAGTGGGAGGACGGCAACACCTACCCGGTCATCGACGTCGAGATCTCCGCCGCCTCGCACCCGTTCTACACGGGCAAGCAGCGCATCATGGACTCCGCCGGCCGCGTGGAGCGCTTCAACGCTCGCTTCAAGAGCTTCGGCGGCAAGAAGTAGTCACCTGCTTCACCGCCCACGTGGGGCCCACTCCGATTCGGAGTGGGCCCCACGGCTTTAACCGGAGCAGCCGCATGGTCCTAGGATTGAACACATGAGTTCGAATGCGCAGGCACACCATGGCGAATACAAGGTCCTCGGCGGGAAGCTCGTCGTTGCAGACCTGACCGTGGAGGACGGGACGATCGCCGCTGCCAACATCAACGGCGACTTCTTCCTCGAACCCGACGAGGCACTCGAGGACCTCAACGCGGCGCTGACGGGGCTGCCGGCCGACGCGACGCACGGGACGCTGCGCGACGCCGTCGTACGCGGGTTGCGCGAGGGTGCGGAGATGATCGGGTTCGACGCCGCCGCCGTCGCCATCGCGGTGCGCCGCGCCCTCGGCCACGCGAGCACGTGGGCCGACCACGAGTGGGAGATCCTGCCGCCAGTGGACCTGCCGATCGCCACGAACGTCGCGCTCGACGAAGTGATCACGCGCGATGTGGCGGCCGGACGACGACGGCCGACCCTGCGGCTGTGGGACTGGTCCGAGCGCGCCGTGGTCATCGGCAGCTTCCAGTCGCTGCGCAACGAGGTCGACGCCGAGGCGGCCGCCGAGCACGAGGTGACCGTGATGCGCAGGATCTCCGGCGGCGGGGCCATGTTCATGGAGTCTGGCAACTGCATCACGTATTCCCTCTGCGTTCCGGTCTCGCTCGTCGACGGGCTCAGCTTCGCCGACTCGTATCCATTCCTGGACTCCTGGGTCATGGAGGCTCTGGGGCGGGTCGGCATCGACGCGCACTACAAGCCGCTCAACGACATCGCCACCGAACACGGGAAGATCGGCGGCGCGGCCCAGAAGCGCCTGGCCGGCGGCGGGCTGCTGCACCACGTGACGATGAGCTACGACATCGACGCCGACAAGATGATGCAGGTCCTGCGCATCGGCCGGGAGAAGATCTCCGACAAGGGGATCGCCAGCGCCAAGAAGCGGGTCGACCCGCTCAAGCGGCAGGCGGGGCGCAGCAGGGCGGAGATCTTCGAAGTCATGATGACCGTCTTCGGTGAGCGCTACGGGGCCCGGCGCGCCGAGCTCGACGCCGACACCATCGCGCGGGCCGAGGAACTCGCACGGGAGAAGTTCCTGACCGACGAGTGGCTGCAACGGGTGCCGTGAGCATGAAAACGGCCGCTCGGCCTCTTTCTCCTGAATGATGCGTAACCGTTATAGTCAGCGACATTGTGTTCCCTTTGGGATTTGGTAGGTTCTAAATCACATTCAAAAGGGGGATGATTATCATGGCGATGTTTCGTCGTTTCGTTGCTAGTTTTATGCTCGCTGGCATCTTGGCCGTGACGGGGGGTGCGGCCGCTCAGGCCTATTGGTTCGGCGATACCCACGTCTACTACAGCGGGGCTTGGCGCGGGGGTGGAAAGGGGCACTTCTACCAGGCTGGCTGGGATGGGCTTCGGTTGGAACCGACCGCCGCAGACCGACTCAAGGATGACATGCGAACTTACATCGACGCTCGCGCCTACAAGAGTGGGCAGGGCATCGGGGGTGTCCAATCAGCCCGCAGGGCGGATGGAGGTTCAACGTGGTATACCATGGCGACAAAAACAGTTAACGCCCACCAATCCGCTGCCGGCTCCTATACGGAGGTAAAGATCTGCATGGATAGGGCATGGGCTTTGGATCCGTGTAATCTAAGCGCGCAGCGGTATTGGTAAAAGTTCGAGTTGACGGATGCGGGGAAAATGAAAGCGCTTGAAGCAACTGATGTCAGTCATTCTTATGGTGACGTTCAAGCTCTAAGTGATGTGTCCGTCGAGATTGCTCGAGGAGTAACGGCTCTTGTCGGCGTCAATGGCGCCGGCAAGAGCACGCTTCTGATGGCTTTGGCGGGTGGTTTGAGGCCTGACAAAGGATGCGTTCGCATTGAGGGGCTTGACCTCTATGGCCGGAGCCATCGAAAGCGGGGCTTGACGAATGTTGCCTTCGTGCCCCAATTGCCACAATTTCCCAAGAACCTCAGGGCGGTCGAGGCCGTGTCCTACCTTGCCTGGATGCGCGGTTGCCCCGCTGTGGAGGCCCCGAACCGGGCCAGAGATGCATTGGGCCAGGTGGGCCTTGGTGCCCAGACAAACAAAAAACTGGGAACGCTCTCTGGGGGTATGCTCCGGCGGGTTGCGCTGGCTCAGGCGCTAGCGAGTCGGGCCGAAGTGCTCCTGCTCGACGAGCCCAGTACTGGTCTGGACCCCCGCCGTCGCCGCGAAATGGTTGATCTGCTGAAAGATCTGCCCGGCACGGTCCTGATCAGCAGCCATGTTATGGAGGATGTCGCCGATCTCGCGGAGCGCGTTATCGTTCTCGACGAGGGACGCATCAAGTTCAACGGGGACGTAACGGATCTCGGCCGGCTAGCCCCGACCGATGTTGCGGATCACCGCCGGCTCGAAGCAGGATTCCTCTCCCTCACCTCTGGAAGTGCACCGTGATCGGCCCCGCCTTGTGGCTCTGGTTGAAGCGGTCCTCCGCCAAGATTTTAGCGCCCGGAATCGTGCTGCTCGTTGCGGTCGCTGTCTGGTCCCGGCCTGGCTGGGAGTACGAATGGGGGTGGGCCCTGAGCTGGACCGCCGGGATCAGCCCGGTGGTGGCCCCGCTCGTCGCAGGTATCGCGGCACATGACAGGGCAGTGCGTCATTCGCCGACACTCGTCGATTTCGAGCGCAGCACCGTACGGGGCTATCTGGCCGCTCTTTCGTTGCCGGTGGCGGTCTTCATCTGGGCTCTTGCGGCGTGGTTGATCGCGCTTTGCGCCGTCGCCATACGCGTCAGTTTCACCTCCGGCCTCACCGTGACGGACTACCGGCCCGTGGCAGAAATCGTCGCGTGCCTCCTCGCTGCTGCCTGCCTGGGGGCAGCGGTCGGAGGGGCCGTTCGCAATCGCGCGGCTGGTCCGGCCGCAGCTCTCCTTGTCTATTTCATTTTTCTTTTCGGACCTCGGATCGGTCTTGATTCGATGTTCGCGGCAGGGGGGAAACTCGATCCTCTGGCTGGTTCGCAGCGCAACGACATCTGGACTGGCGGTTTCGTCGGTCTCCATATGGCCGTTGCGGTAGCGTGTGCGCTCGTCATCATCGGACAGTCGTCGGTATTTCGTCGGTCCAGACTGGTCGCATCGCTGGCGGCCGTCTTGGTCTTGTCTGTCGGGATCGGCGGCGCTGCCGCGGCGGGCAATCAACCGAAATATGACGCGATTCCAGTGGCGACGGTCTGCGTCGGGCAGGTGCCGCAGGTATGCGGCCCCCACGGAACGGAGCAGATGCTGGAGGTGGCGGCTAAGGGGTTGAGTGGGACCTACGATCGCCTGGGCGAGACAGGACTTGACCTGCCGGATGCTTACGTGTGGGACCATGACTCGGCCAACGATTTCGATTTCGATGACAAAGGATCAATCGAGATCGACCCGGGTCGCTTTGAAGATGGCCGGCTTACCGGATGGGATTCTTTCTCGGCGATCTACGTGCCTCGACCGTGTGACGCCTACCGTGGACATGATCGACCTGACGGCCTGCTGACGGCGCAGAGGACAGTTGCAACCTGGCTCGAAAGTCGACTGGACGGAAGTATCCAAGAGGAGCAGGCGCCGCCGGCTGTACGTTCGGCATACTCCGAACTCGTGGATTGTCCCGTGGGAGGAGCCGCCGCATCATGACCGGATGGACGCTCTTCAAGCTGACGCGGCTGCATATCTGCCTGCCAGCGACTTTGATTCTGATGATCGTCGGGATCTCGCAGATGGCCTACTCCGTCTGGATTCCTTTTGTGCAATGGCTCGTGCCGACGCCAGTCGTCGTCGCACTGGCGGCCATGGTAATAGTTCCCGGCCCGCTGTACACGAACTTCGCGGCCCTCGAACGCACGCTGGCCCGCACCGGATCGGTTCGCCTCATTCAAATCGGACTCGCTTGGCTGTTGGCCGCACTGGCGACGTGGCCAGGCGTCTACGTCGATCGGGTTGGTCCGCTGGTCTGCGTGCTCGTGGCTCTGGGCACGGTTTCGGTGGTGCTGCTGGGCGAGTACGCGTGGGTCGTCGCGCTGGCAGTAGGCTTCGGCTCAGTCGTCGTCGACGGGGCGCCGGGGAGACCGATGACCACGTGGCTCGAGAGCGTGCCGGTCGCTGTCTGGATAGCCGGTGTTGTCGCTTCCGGCGTCGCCTACTTCGTGTGGGGACCGCGCGAAGTCCGACGCGGCTGACTAGGGCTGACAACAATGGCCGCCGGGTGGGTCCCGGCGGCCGTTTTCATGCGTTGGGCAGGCTAGAGGGCGGCGGCCTGCGCCGTCAGGGTGCGCTCCAGCGTGTCCGTCTGCTCGAGCATGATGCGGCGCAGCGCGGCCGGTGCGTCGTCGTGCCGGGCCAGCCAGTCGCGAGCAGTGGCCAGGACCGGGTGCGCGTCGACGCCGGCTGAGGTGACATCCTGAACGCCCGGGAACAGGCCCTCGACGGTGCGCGTCGCCAGCCCGATGCTCAGGCGGGCCCAGATGTCCTCCAGGCAGTCCCAGTACTCGGTGTAGTAGCCGTCGATGAGCTCGTGCGAGCCGAGGCGGAACCCGGCCGCCGTCGCGCTGAGCACGTCGTTCGAGAGCACCGCCGAGTCCTCCCCGCGCCCGGTCAGCACGGCGCGGAATGCAGCCGCCTTGACCTCCGGTTCGGGCCGCGCGGCCGAGGCGAGTGCGTGCCCCACCGTGGCGACGGCGCTCGGCGCCGCGCCGAGCGCCGCGTCGATCTCGGCTTGATCGGCACGCCCGCGGGCCGCGCGGGCCTGCACGAGGGCCCAGCGCAGCTGCTCGTCGACCTCGAGGCCTTCGACGCTCACGCTCCCCGCCAGCAGCCCGTCGAGGGTTGCGTCGACGTCGCGCGACACGGCGGTCGAGCGGCCGAGCCGGGCCAGCGCGCGGGCGAACGCCAGTTGGTGGTCCGACCCCGGGTGGGACGCGTGCGTGAGCCCCAGCACGGTGTCGGCGAGCCGGGCGAACGCCGCGTCCCGTTGGCCGGAAGGGGTGAAGCGCTCGAGGGCGGACTGTGCCTGCTCGAGCAGCAGCTGCACGACCCCGACCTCACGCACGCCGGGCGCCATGCGGGCCACCGCGTCGGCGAAGCGCGTCGCCGGGAGCGCCGCGTCGCGCACCATGTTCCACAGCGCAGCCCACACGGTGGCCTGTGCGAGCGGCTCGCCGAGCTCGTCGAGGCGGGCGAGCAGCGTCTCGAGGGTGCCGGCATCGAAGCGGACCTTCGCGTAGGTGAGGTCCTCGTCGTTGGGGAGCACGACGGCGGGGCGCGGCGAGCCGACGAGCTCCGGCAGCTCCGCGCGGGCCCCGGTGAGCTCGACGGCGAAGCCGCCCGTGCGCTCGAGGCGGCCCGCAACGACGTCGAACGTGCCGACGCGCAACACGTGCGGGCGCAGCACGGCTTCGCCCGTGACGGGATCCGTGGCCTCCTGGACGATGGACGCGGAGGTGACCACGCCGTCGTCGTCTGTGGTGATATCGACCCCGATCACGGGCACGCCGGCGGTTTTCAGCCAGGCGTCGGACCAGCCGGCCATGTCGCGGCCGGAGGCCTCCCCGAGGACCGCGAGGAAGTCGTCGAGGGTCGTGTTGCCGTAGGCGTGGGCGGCGAAGTACGCGCGGGAGGCGGCGAAGAACGCGTCCTCGCCGACGTAGGCGGCCAGCTGCTTAAGCACTGCCGCGCCCTTGGCATACGTGATGCCGTCGAAGTTCTGCTTGGCGGCGTCGACGTCGGGGATGTCCGCGACAATCGGGTGCGTGGTGGGCAGTTGGTCCTGCACGTAGGCCCAGGCCTTGCGGCGGTTCGCGAAAGTCACCCACGGCTGGCCCAGGTCGGTCGCGTGGTCCACGGCGTACGTGCCCATGAAGTCCGCGAAGGACTCCTTGAGCCAGAGATCGTCCCACCACTCCATGGTCACGAGGTCCCCGAACCACATGTGCGCCATCTCGTGCATGATCGTGTTGGCGCGGCCCTCGTAGTGCGCGGCCGTGGCCCGGGAGGTGAAGACGTAGGCCTCGGTGAAGGTCACGAGGCCGGGGTTCTCCATGGCGCCGAGATTGTACTCGGGCACGAAGGCCTGGTCGTACTTGCCCCACGGGTACGGGTAGGCGAAGAGGCGGTGGAAGAGGTAGAGGCCGCGCTTGGTGACGTCGAAGATCTGCTCGGGATCGAAGTCGTTGGCGAGCGAGGCGCGACACGTGGCGCCGAGCGGGATACTCAGGGTCGTGCCGTCGTCGAGGGTGCCGGTCCACTCGTCGGTGACGTGGTGGTACGGGCCGGCGAGCAGTGCGGTGATGTAGGTGGACATCCGGCGGGTGCGGGCGAAGTGCCAGGTGGCCGTGCCGTCGCCCTGGTCGTCGATCCGGATCGACGCCCCGTTGGAGGCGACGTGCCAGGCGGCGGGGGCGGTGATCTTGACGTCGAAGGGGGCCTTGAGGTCGGGCTGCTCGAAGTTCGCGAAGACGCGCCGGGCGTCGGCCGGTTCGTACTGCGTGTAGAGGTAGGTCTGTCCGTCCGCCGGGTCGACGTAGCGGTGCAGGCCTTCGCCGCTTGTCGAATAGAGGCCGCGGCCAGTGACGACGACGGTGTTCTCGGCCGCGAGGCCGGGCAGGACAATGCGGTGCTCGCCGACGACCTCGGCCACCTCGAGTTCCTCGCCGTTGAGTACGACCGAGTCGACGCCGCCGTGCAGGAAGTCGAGGAACGTCGTCGCCCCCGGGGCGGCCGCCTTGAACGTCAGCGTCGTGCGCGAACCGAACGTCGTCACGTCCGGCTCGGCCGCACGAGAGACGTCCAGCTCGAGCCGGTAGGTCAGATCGGAGATGAGGCCGGCCCGCTCGGCCGCTTCGTTGCGCGTCAGATTCTTCGAGTCCACACGCACATTAGATCATGAAAGAACCGTTTGATAAGAGCTTTGAGGCGCAGGAGCTGCGGCGATTCACCACGGGGACGGCTTGTAGTCCTTGAGGAAGCACCCGTACAGATCCTGGCCGGCCTCGCCTGCGATCACCGGGTGGTAGACACGGGCAGCACCGTCGACGAGATCCAGCGGGGCGTGCCAGCCGTCACCGGCGTGGCGCATCTTGTCATCGTGCGGGCGCTCGTCGGTGATCCAGCCGGTGTCGACGGCGGTCATCAGGATGCCGTCGGAGGTGAGCATCTCCTCGGCGCTCGTGCGGGTGAGCATGTTGAGCCCGGCCTTGGCCATGTTCGTGTGCGGGTGCCCGGGCCCCTTGTACCGGCGTGAGAACTGGCCCTCCATGGCGGAGACGTTCACGATGTACTTCCGCCGGGCCGCCGCGGCGGCCATCGCGGGCCGCAGACGGCTCGCGAGCAGGAACGGTGCTGTCACGTTGCAGAGCTGAACCTCGAGCAATTCGAGCGGGTCGACCTCGCCGAGGACCTGGGTCCAGCTGTTCTCGTCGCCGAGGTCGGGCACGAGCCCGCCCGCGTCGATTGCGGACCCGGCAGCGAGTCGCTCGAGGGAGGCCGATCCGGCCGTCATGGCGAGCCTGGCCAGTTCGGCGGGATCCATGGCTTCGGACGCGGTGAGCTCGCCCGCGGTCAGGTCGAAAGCCGCAGCGAGTGCGCGCGGGTGGGACTGCGGGGCGTGGCCGGAGCCGACGACCTCGGGGCCGCCCTGGGCCGGCGAAAGTTCGGGCGGCAGCGGCATCGACTCGTTTTCCACGAGGTGCCGGTAGGCGCCGGCGGTGCGGCGCACGGTCTGTGCGGCGTTGTTGATCAGGATGTCGAGGGGGCCGGCGGCCGCGACCTGGTCGGCCAGGGCGATCACCCGACCGGGATCGCGCAGGTCGATGCCCACGATCTTGAGCCGGTGCAGCCAGTCGGCGCTGTCCTCGACGGCGGCGAAGCGGCGGGCCGCGTCGTGGGGGAAGCGGGTCGTGATCGTCGTGTGGGCGCCGTCGCGCAGCAGGCGCAGGGCGATGTGCATGCCGATCTTGGCGCGTCCGCCGGTGAGCAGGGCGCGACGTCCTGTCAGGTCGGTGCGCGCGTCGCGCCAGGAGCGGCCCTCGACGGCGCACTCCGGGCAGAGGGCGTGGTGGAAAGCGTCGACCTTGGTGAAGGAGCGCTTGCAGACGTAGCAGCCGCGCGGGCGCACGTAGTGGCCGTTCGACTCGCCATCCGCCCCGGGGGAGAGCTGCAGGCCCAGGGTTTCGTCGTCGAGCCGGTCGCGCGAGCCGGTGGCCGTGCGTTCGACGGCGGCGCGGTCGGCGTCTTGGACCGCCTTGCGCGCCTGAGCCCGGCGGTAGCGCTTGACCTGCTTGAACATGCGCGCGGTGGCGTCGCGGACAGCAACGAACGTCTCGTCACGATCGCTGAGCGTGTGCACGGAGTCGAGCACGCGCAGGCAGGCAGCCAAGTCGGACTCTGAGATTCCGGGCGTGGCGGTCTCGGCGTCTTCAGAAGGGGCGGGGGAGGGCTGGGAATCTTCGCTCATGACGGTAGAACTTTACCGTCACGAGCGAAGCGGCCCCTAAACGGCGTGCTCCGGGACCGGCGCGTCGACGGGCACGGTCTTCCCCTTGCTGACCACGGTCAGTCCGGACTCCGTGACGAAGAAGCCGCGCGAGCGGTCCAGATCGTGGTCGACGCCGACTTGCGCGCCTGCGGGGACCACACTGTTCTTGTCGAGGATCGCGCGGTGCACGACGGCACCCTCTCCGACGTGAACGTTGTCGAGTAGGACCGAGTCCGTGACTTTGGCGCCGGCGAGGACTGTCGCGTCACCGGAGAGCACCGAGTGCTGAACGGTGCCGCCCGAGACCACGACGCCGGCGGCCAGCATCGAGTCGTGGGCGGTGCCCGGGACGCCGTCCTTGCCGCGCACGAGCTTCGCTGGCGGCGACGCGTTCTGCCGCGTGAAGATCGGCCACTCCCCGTTGTAGAGGTCGAACGCGGGGACGGGCTCGAGCAGATCCATGTGGCAGTCGTAGTATGAGTCGAGAGTGCCGACGTCGCGCCAGTAGCGGATGCCCTCGGAGGCTTCGCCCGGGACCGGATTCTTGGAGAAGTCGTACACGGCGCAGTCGTCGCGGGAGACGAATTCGGGAATGATGTCGCCACCCATGTCGTGGGCGGTGTTTTCCTTTTCACTGTCCGCGGTCAATGCTTCGATCAAGGCGTCTTTAGTGAAAATGTAATTGCCCATCGATGCCAGGAACATTGACGGATCGTCGTCGAGTCCCGCCGTCGTCTCTGGCTTTTCAACGAATCCCGAGATCTTTCGCGGATCGCTTTCATTGAGTTCAATCACACCGAATTGATTCGCCAGTGCCAGCGGCTGGCGGACCGCGGCCACGGAGACCGAGACACCCGCCTCGATGTGGGCCTCAAGCATTGCCGAGAAGTCCATTCGGTACACGTGGTCGGCGCCGACGACGAGAACGTAGTCGGGGTTCGCGTCATGGATCAGGTTCAGTGACTGGAAGATGGCGTTCGCCGACCCGAGGAACCACTGCTTGCCCAGTCGCTGCTGGGCGGGGACGGAGGCGACGTAGTTTCCGAGGTGGGTCGACATGCGCCACGTTTCGGAGATGTGACGGTCGAGGGAATGCGACTTGTACTGAGTGAGAACGACGACCTGCCGGTACCCGGAGTTCACGACGTTCGACAGGGCAAAATCGACGAGTCGGTAACCACCCGCGAACGGGACCGCGGGTTTAGCCCGGTCCACGGTCAGGGGCATCAGACGCTTGCCCTCTCCTCCGGCCAGGACGACGGCCAGGACCTTACATTTCGGCATCGGCACTCCCTCATGTGTCTTCCGGTTCGGTCATATAAGGCCGAACTGCGTAGTACGTACCGGAAACACTATGTGAGATTCCCCGCACCGGCTACGTTGTGTGTGTGCGAGTAGACATTGTTACCAAAGAATTTCCACCGACCATTTACGGCGGGGCCGGCGTGCACGTCGCCGAGCTCACGCGGGTCCTGGCACCGCGCGCGGACATCCGCGTTCGCGCGTTCGGCGACCCCCGTCCCGCGGACTTCCACGGGGCCAGCGTCACCAGCTATGCGACGCCCGAGAATCTCGCCGAGGCCAATGCCGCCGTCCAGACCTTGGGTACAGACCTGTCGATCCTCGGGGACCTGGCCGGCGCCGACGTCGTGCATTCGCACACGTGGTACGCCAACATGGCCGGTCACCTCGGGGCGCTCCTGCACGATGTCCCGCACGTCGTCAGCGCACACTCGCTGGAGCCGTTGCGCCCCTGGAAAGCCGAGCAGCTCGGCGGTGGCTACGCCCTGAGCTCGTGGGCGGAATCGACGGCGTACCACGGGGCGGCCGCGATCATCGCGGTCTCCGCCGGGATGCGCGACGACATCCTGCGGGCCTACCCGGACGTCGATCCGGGCAAGGTGCACGTCGTGCACAACGGCGTCGACGTCGAGTTGTGGGCCCCGCGGGAGGAGACCGACGCGCTCGAAGAGTTCGGGATCGACCCCCAGGCCCGCACGGTCGCTTTCGTCGGTCGGATCACCCGGCAGAAGGGTCTGCCGTACCTGCTGCGCGCCGCCGCGCTGCTGCCCGAGGACGTGCAGCTGGTGCTGTGCGCCGGGGCCGCCGACACTCCCGCGCTCGCCGCGGAGGTCAACGAGCTGATCGAGGGGCTGAGAAGGGACCGCGGCAACATCGTGGTCATCGAGAAGATGCTGCCGCGGGAGCAGGTCATGCAGATCCTCACGCACGCGACGGTCTTCGCCTGCCCGTCCATCTACGAGCCGCTCGGTATCGTCAACCTCGAGGCCATGGCCTGCGGCACCGCCGTCGTCGCCACCGCCACCGGCGGCATTCCCGAGGTCGTCGTCGACGCAGAAACCGGCTACCTCGTACCCATCGAGCAGACCTCCGACGGCACGGGCACGCCGCTGGACCAGGAGGTCTTCGTCTCCGATTTCGCGGCCGCACTGAACCGGGCGCTCGCGGATCCCGAGCGCGCGCGGGCCATGGGTGCTGCCGGCCGTGTGCGCGCCGCTGACCATTTCTCCTGGGAGACGATCGCCGAACGCACGCTCGAGGTCTACCGAGCAGCCCAGGCGTCCCACACGGCGCGATGACGCACGACGGCGGTGCGGGCGCCCAAGGTGCCCGCACCGCCGCCGTGGTGACGTACCGCCCGTCCTACTTTCTCGCGCGGGCCTTCTTGGCCGACTTCTCGGCCGCGCGCTTGCGGGCGAGGATGATCTTCTCGTCGATCGGGGCGTCGGCGGAGGCGCGCAGGGTGCGGAAGTACGCCATGGCCTCGTCCTGGCGCTCGGCCTCGATGCCGGTGACGATCTCGGCCCGCAGGTGCTCCTGCGTGTAGCCGAACGCGTCGACCAGGTCCTGCGCGTGGGGGCGCAGCCGGGCCAGCAGGCGATTGATGTACGGGCCGAGTGTACGGGCGCGCTGGCTGGAGAGCAGCCCCGACATCTGGAACCATCCCAGGTCCCGCTCGATCAGGCACAGCCCGAAGAGGTCGCGCAGCCACGTCAGCACCGAGCGCGTCCCCGGGTCCTCGACCAGCTCGACCTGGCGCGTGAACGCCTCCCACTGCAGCAGCTCCGCGTGGGCGCGCGCAGCCGAGATGATCTGCTCCTGGCGCTCGTTGAAGACCGCCGCGGCGCGGGCCTGCGGCAGCTTCGCGGCTCCCTTGAGGTCCTCGGCGACCTCCGCGACCATCGTTCGCACGCGCTCGGCGAGCAGGTTCCGCTGCGTTCCCGGGTCCTTGAGGAAGTTCGCGCTGCGCTTCTCGCTGCCCGCGTCCGTCCAGGTCTGCGCGAGCTGGCGCAGGCCGGACTGGTTCAGGGCGACGCCCTCGGCCCGCCGCGCGACGTAGCGGGTGAGGGCGCCGGCGTCGACCTTGCGGAACTCCTCGGCGTAGTCGGCCAGCAGGCGCTTGGCGACCAGCTGCAGCAGGACGTTGTTGTCGCCCTCGAACGTCACGTAGATGTCCAGGTCGGCGCGCAGCGAGGTGAAGCGGTTCTTGACGATGAATCCGGCACCGCCGCACGCTTCGCGGCACTCCTGCAGGATGTCCAACGCATTCCACGTGGAGAGCGGCTTCAGCGCGGCGGCGAGGGTCTCGAGGTCCTGGCGCGCCTCGTCGGTCGCGTCCTGGCTGAAGACCTCGTGGAACTTCTCCAGCAGCTCCTCGTGTGCGAAGCTCATCGCGTAGGTCGTCGCCACCCGCGGCAGCAGCCGGCGCTGGTGGCGCTGGTAGTCGAGCAGGACCTCCTCGGTCGTGTCGCTCGAGGCGTTGAACTGGCGGCGCTCGTTGGCGTAGCCGACCGCGATCTGCAAGGCCACCTTCGAGGCGGCCGTTGCCGCGCCGTCGAGCGAGACGCGCCCCTGCACGAGGGTCCCGAGCATTGTGAAGAAGCGCCGGCCCGGGCTCTCGATGGGTGAGGAATACGTCCCGTCCACGGCAACGTCGCCGTACCGGTTGAGCAGGTTGGTGCGCGGGATGCGCACGTTGTCGAAGTGCAGCCGGCCGTTGTCGATGCCGTTGAGCCCGCCCTTGAGTCCGTCGTCCTCCCCGCCGATGCCCGGCAGGAAGCCGTTCTCGTCGCGGATCGGCACGTAGAAGGCGTGCACGCCGTGGTTCACGCCCGCCGTGATCAGCTGCGCGAAGACGACGGCGGCCTTGCCATGCAGGGCGGCATTGCCCAGGTAGTCCTTCCACGCGGCGCGGAACGGCGTGTGCACCACGAATTCCTCCGTGGCCGGGTCGTAGGTGGCGGTTGTCGCGATCGAAGCGACGTCGGAGCCGTGTCCGATCTCCGTCATCGCGAACGCCCCGGGGATCTCCAGGCTCATGATGCCCGGCAGCCACGCGTCATGGTGCGCACTCGTGCCCAGGTGCAGAACGGCGGAACCGAACAGGCCCCATTGGACGCCGGCCTTGATCTGCAGCGACGGGTCGGCGACGACGAGCTCCTCGAACCCGGCGATGTTCCCGCCCGGGTTCTCCTCACCTCCCATGCGCTTCGGGAAGGCCCGGTGCACAGATTTCTGCTCGACGAGGTAGCCGAGCTGCTCCAGCACCCGTTCGCGGTGCTCGGCCATGGACTGGCCCTCGATCTTCTGGGTGCGCGGTTCGGCGGCCAGCGCGCGGGCCGTGCGCCGGACGTCCGCCCACCGCCCCAGCAGCTGCTCGCCCAGTTTCGCGACGTCGACGCGCGGGTTCTCGGTGATCGACTCGGGTACGTCTTGGCTCATGTTCAGGCCTTTCGTGAGGGGCCGCTGATGCCGTGCACCAGCCAGCCGGTGATCGTGTCGGTGAGTTCTTCATGGGTCGGTTTTTCCGCGGAGGCGGGCATGCGCAGCCATGCCTCGCCGGCCGCCCGGACCATGCCGATCGAGGCCTGCGGCCACAGCAGTGTGTGCTGCTCGCTGCCCGCGGTGCGGTCCGTGCGGTTCAGGTAGTGCGCGAGGGACTCGCCCATCAAGGTGGTGATGTCGCGGAAGAACGTGTCCAGAGGTTCCTCGTCGTCCTCGTCCGCGCCGCTGGCCTCGGGGGCGAGCGGGTCGTGGGCGAGGGACGTGACGAAGAAGTAGACGTTGGGGGAGCGCTCGGCCATGGCCAGGTACGCCGCGACCATCTCGTGTAGGCCCTCCTCCTCGGTGGCGGCCGTCTTCCCGGCCTCCAGCACCGTGCTGCGCATGTGCTCGACCACGATGCTGCCGACGGCGCGGCGCAGCCCCGACTTGTCGCCGAAGTACCGGTAGAAGACCGACTTGCTGGTCCCGGCCTCGGCGGCGATGTCCTCCATCGAGGCGTTGGGTCCGAGCCGGTGGATCGCCTTGCGGGCGATGCGCAGCAGGTCGAGCCGGCGGGCTTCGCGGTGGGCCTCCCAGCGGGAAGCCCGGCCGTCTTGTTCCGGGGCGACGCCCCGATCGTTCTCCGAGTTCACGATACCGAGCGTATCAGGTAAGCTCGGTCACAGTGGTGCGGAGCACATATTCGATCCGCGCCGAGGACCGATTCCAGGAGGAACCATGGCCACTTCCACGTCGAAAGCCGCAGCGTCGAGTAAGACCCCGGCGGGCGTCCGCCCCGCCGTCGTCATCGGCGGCAACCGCATCCCGTTTGCGCGCTCGAACGGCCCCTACGCCGACGCCTCGAACCAGGACATGCTCACGGCCGCGCTCGACGGTCTCGTGGCGCGCTTCGGCCTGCAGGGCCAGAGGATCGGCGCGGTCGCCGCCGGCGCGGTGCTCAAGCACTCCCGTGATTTCAACCTTGTTCGCGAGTCCGTGCTGGGCACGGCCCTCGACCCGGCGACGCCCGCCTATGACGTCCAGATGGCGTGCGCGACCGGCATGGAGGCCATTGGCTCCCTCGCCAACAAGATCAAGCTCGGTCAGCTGGAATCGGCGATCGGCGGCGGTGTCGACACGACGTCGGACGCCCCCATCGCCGTCAGCGAGGGCCTGCGTCGCGTCTTGCTCGAGCTAGCGCGGGCGCGCACGCCGAAGCAGCGGCTCTCCGCCCTGACGAAGTTCCGCCCGAAGGATCTCGCGCCGAACGCCCCGGGGACCGGCGAACCCCGCACCGGGCTGTCGATGGGGGAGCACCAGGCCCTGACCACCGTCGCCTGGGGCATCTCCCGCGAAGCCCAGGACGAGCTGGCCCTGAAGAGCCACCAGAACCTGGCCGCCGCCTACGAGCGGAACTTCTTCGACGACCTCATCACCGAGTACCGCGGGGTCGGCCGCGACACCAACCTGCGCCCGTCCACGACGCTCGAGAAGCTCGGCAGCCTCAAGCCGGCCTTCGGTCGCGACCTCGGGGACAAGGCCACCATGACCGCCGGCAACTCGACGCCGCTGACCGACGGCGCCTCGGCCGTCCTCCTCGGCTCCGAGGAATTCGCGCGCGCCAATGACCTGCCGATGCTCGCGAACTTCGTGGACTACGAGGCCGCCTCCGTCGACTTCGTTCGCGGCAAGGAGGGCCTGCTCATGGCGCCGGCCTACGCCGTCCCACGGCTGCTCGCCCGCCAGGGCCTTTCGCTGCAGGACTTCGACTTCTACGAGATCCACGAGGCCTTCGCCGGCACCGTGCTGTCCACCCTCGCCGCCTGGGAGGACGAGGACTTCTGCCGGAACAAACTCGGCCTCGACGCCCCGCTCGGTGCGATCGATCGCTCCCGGCTCAACGTCGCCGGCTCCTCGCTCGCGGCCGGGCACCCGTTCGCCGCCACGGGCGGACGGATCGTCGCCACGCTGGCGAAGCTGCTGCACGAGAAGGGCTCGGGCCGCGGCCTGGTCTCCGTGTGCGCGGCCGGCGGCCAGGGCGTCGTCGCAATCCTGGAGGCGCGCTAAATGTCCAACCAGTACCAGAAGCTCGTGAACACGGGCGTGACCAAGAACATCGCGAAGCAGCTCGGGCTGCCGCGCCCGGCGACGTTGCGCCGCTACGCGGCCGGGGAGCCGCTCGTGCCTGGCCCCGTTCTCGTGCTCGGTCACGGGGCGTCGGCGCAGCCGGCCGCCGACCTGCTCCTCGGCTGGGGGCTGGACGTCCTGCGGCACCTGGCGCCGGGGCGCAAGGTGGGTGCCGTCGTCGTCGCGTACGACGACGTGGCCCGCCCGGGCGATCTCGCCGACGTCGCCCTGAACCTCGGACCCGCCGTGAAGTCGCTGCTGCCCGGCGGGCGTGTGGTCTCTATCTCGCGGCCCGTGCGCGACGGGCTGGACCCGGAACAGGCGGCTGCGAGGCAGGGCGTCGACGGGCTGGTGCGCTCGCTCGGCCGTGAACTGCGGGGCGGGGCCACGGCCAACGGGCTGCTGCTCGCCGAGGGCATCGACATGGGCGCGGCCTCGGCGCAGGCCGGCCTGCGCTTTTTGTTGTCCGGGCGCAGCGCCTACGTCGATGGTCAGTTCATCGAGGTCTCCGGCACGCGCGGAACGCTCCCGGGGGACTGGGAGAAGCCGCTGGCCGGGAAGGTCGCGGTCGTCACCGGTGCCGCGCGCGGGATCGGCGCGGCGATTGCCAAGACGCTCGCCCGCGACGGCGCCAAGGTCGTTGCGGTCGACGTGCTGGCAGCGGGCGGTGCGCTCGCGAAGGTCGCGAACGAGGTGCGCGGGACGGCCCTGCAGCTCGACGTGACGCGGGCCGACGCCGGGCACCTCATCATCGAGCACGCGACCCAGCGCCACGGCGGCCTCGACATCGTCGTGCACAACGCCGGGATCACCCGCGACAAGCTGCTCGCGAATATGGACGAGGGGCGGTGGAAGTCCGTGATCGCGGTGAACACCGAGTCGCAGCTGCGGATGAATCAGGCGTTCCTCGCTGCTGAGCTGCCGGGCCTGCGCGTCGTCGCGCTCGCCTCCACGAGCGGCATTGCCGGCAACCGCGGGCAGACCAACTATGCGGCCTCCAAGGGTGGAGTGATGGGCATGGTTCGTGCGTCCGCCGAGTCGTTCGCCAGCGTCGGCGGCGGCATCAACGCGGTCGCCCCGGGGTTCATCGAGACCGAGATGACCGCCAAGGTGCCGATGGCGACCCGCGCGGTCGGGCGCCTGCTGATGCCCTCGCTCATGCAGGGCGGCCTGCCCGTGGACGTCGCCGAGGCGATCGCGTTCCTGGCCTCCGATGCCGCCGCCGGGATTAACGGCGAAACGCTGCGGGTCTGCGGCCAGTCCCTGATCGGACGGTGAGGCGGATGTCCGGGACGGGCGAACGCCGTCGCGTCGAGCTGGGGGAGGCCCCCGCGCTCGGCGGAATCTACGCGGCAGCCGTGAAGAAGACCGCAGCGAGCGGGCTGGCCGGCCTGCTCGGCTCCCACCGATCCGGGGGCGACGACCGGTGGGAGCTGCCCGCCGTCGAACACCGGGTCCGCCGCCTCAACGTCGACGCGGGCCAGCTCACCCGCTACCAGCGGCTCATGGGTGACACCGTGCGCGATGACCTGCCCTCGGTCTTCGTGCACGGGCTTGCGTTCCCGGTCGCCATGAGCGTCATGGTGGCCTCCGATTTCCCGCTGCCACTCATGGGTCTGGTGCACCTGTCCAACCGGGTCGAACACCTGCGGCGCATCCGCCCCGAGGAGGAGCTCGCCGTGCGCGCCTGGGCCGAGGGCCTGCGCGAGCACTACGCCGGGACGCAGGTCGACGTCGTCGCCGAGGTTTCTTCTCACGGCGAGGTCCTCTGGCGGGGCGTCTCGACCTACCTCGCCAAGGGAGTGGATCTGCCTGGACGCACGCGACCGGAGCGTCCCGAACGCGTCGAGTTCGAGGCGCCGGCCCGCACCGGCCAGTGGCGGCTGGGCGCCGATACCGGCCGTGAATATGCGGCCGTGCTGGGGGACTGGAACCCGATCCACCTGACGAGCCTCTCGGCCAAGGCCCTCGGCCTGAAGCGGCACATCGCCCACGGCATGTACCTGGCCGGGCGGTCGCTGGCGGTCGCGGCGCCGAACCAGGGCGGCTACGAGTGGTCCATCGAGTTCGCGGCGCCCGTGTTCCTGCCCGGGACCGTGAACTTCGCCCTCGTCGAGGACGATGCGGCCGACCCCTACGGGGTCGTGCGGTTCGCGGGATGGAACCGCGCCGGCACGCGCGAGCACTTCTCCGGGCACGTCGCCCCGCGGTGAGCTAGTGGTGGCAGGGCGTGAAGCCGAGCAGGGTGAGGTCTGCCACCGCGTGTGAACGGTAGAGCGAAAGCACCGTGCGCGCGGCCTGGTTCCAGTCGAACCGGTCCGCGTGCACGGCGGCTTGACGCCCCCATTGCGCGAGCGCATCGCGGTGGTCGCCGAGCGTGGCCAGGGCCTCGGCCCAGGCCTCCGGTGTCTGCCCGACGACGTGGCGCCCGGTCACGCCGTCGTGCACGATGTGGCGGAGCCCGCCGACGAGGTTTGCCAGGACGGGCGTTCCGCAGGCCTGCGCCTCGGCGGCGACGAGACCGAACGATTCGCTGTAAGAGGGAACAGCCACGACGTCGGCGCCCCGGAACCACGAGGCGAGCTCCGCCGGCGGCATCGGCTCAAGCAGGCGAGCGGTGACCGGGCCGGACGTCGAGGGTAGGAGCCGCTCGAGGTCCAGCTCGTCGGGACCGGAATGCTGGCCGATCAGCACGGCCTCGTAGCGGCCCTGCGGATCGATTGCGCGCACGCGTTGGAGGGCCTCCAGCAGAATATGCGGGCCCTTGAGCCGCTGGATGCGTCCGGCGAAGACGATGCGCAGCGGCCTCTCCGGCGCCGCGTCTCCGCCGTCGGCCTGGAGCCACCGGGCCGGGCCGTCAGCACGGAAAATCGAGCGCTCCACCCCCGGCGGCACCACGGCGATCTTGTCTGGCGAGGCGCCGTAGAGATCGCGCAGCTCCTGGCATTCGGTCGGGGTGTTTGCCGTGAGGACGTCGGCTTCGGCGGCGAGGCGGTCCTCAGCATCCAGGCGGGCTGGTGGCTCGACGGCCTGCGGATCCTCACGCAGCTTGACCCGGGCGAGCGTGTGCATCGTGTGCACGAGCGGGACCGACCACTCCGCGCGCAACGCGAGCCCCGCAAGGCCGGAGACCCAGTAGTGGCTGTGGACCGCGTCGGGGGCGGCGGCGTCGTGGTAGTGCCGGGCGATGGCGCGGGTGAGCTGCGGGACAAAGGCGGCAAGGTCGTTCTTGGTCGCTTCCGGCGGCCCGGCCGGGAGGTGATGGACCGTGACGCCCGGGGCGAGTTCGATCGCGTGGGCCGGCTCATTCTCCGGTACGCGCGTGAAGACGTCGACCTCAACCCCGAAGAGCGCGAGGTGCCGGCACAGTTGGCTGACGTAGACGTTCATGCCGCCGGCGTCGCCGCCGCCCGGTTGGGCCAGGGGCGAGGTGTGCAGGGAGAGCACGGCGACGCGACGGACGTCCTGGGGGTGTCCGTCGGGAGTGTAGGCGCCGAGCACTTTCGACCTCCTCGCGTCGTACCAGCTGCTGTCATTTTCTCACGGGCGCGCGCCCGCCCAGAACAAACAAACCCTGGGCCTTGTGCACTCATGCACAAGACCCAGGGTTTGTCCCTAGATGTCTACTGGTCGAACTCGTCGATGCGTTCGCCAACGCCCAGCAGCTGGGCGATGGCCGCCACGGTGCGCTCGGCGGCACGGCCGTCGCCGTACGGGTTCACCGCGTTGGCCATCGCGGCGTAGTGCTCCTCGTCATGGAGCAGTGCGGAGACCTCGTTGTAGATTCGCTCCTCGTCGGTGCCGATCAGGACCACGGTGCCGGCGCTGACGGCCTCGGGGCGCTCCGTGTTCTCGCGCATGACCAGGACGGGCTTGCCGAGGCTCGGGGCCTCCTCCTGGACTCCGCCCGAGTCGGTGAGGACGATGTTGGAGATCGAGAGCATCCGGGTGAACTCGCCGTAGGCGAGCGGCTCGGTGACGATGATGTTCTCGAGGCCCTCAAGCGCGGGCAGGACTGCCTCGCGGACGACCGGGTTCTTGTGGGCCGGCAGGACGATGGTCACATCCGGCTCGGCCTTGGCGATGCGGGCCAGCGCGCGGCCGACACCCTCCATGGCTCCGCCCTGGTTCTCGCGGCGGTGCGTCGTGACGAGCAGAACGCGGCGCCCGGACGCGGCGAGCTCCTCGAGCTGCGGATCCGAGAACGGGAGCTGCTTGCCGACCGTGGTCAGCAGGGCGTCGATGACCGTGTTGCCCGTGACGACGATGTCGTCGCCGTTGGTGTTCTCGGTCAGGAGGTTCTGCTTGCTCACGGAAGTCGGGGCCAGGTGCAGGCTTGTGATCTGCGACGTCATCTTCCGGTTCGCCTCCTCCGGGAACGGGGAGAGGATGTTGAAGCTGCGCAGGCCGGCTTCGGCGTGGACGACGGGGATGCCGTGGTAGAAGGCGGCGATGGCGCCGGCAGTCGACGTCGTCGTGTCGCCCTGGACGATCACGGCGGCCGGCTTCTCCTCGCGGAAGATCGCGTCCAGCCCGTCGATCGTGCGCGTCATGACGCCGTTGAGGCTCTGGTTCGGGCGCATGATGTTCAGATCCATGTCGGGCTCGATCTCGAAGATCTCGTTGACCTGGTCCAGCATCTCTCGATGCTGTCCGGTGACGACGACCTTGCTGTCGAACAGATCGGACGCCTCGAGAGCTTTGACGATCGGGGCCATCTTGATGGCTTCCGGGCGGGTGCCATAGATGGGCATGATCACTGGTCGCATAGTGGTGCGGTTCCCCTTGAAGTCTGGTGGGTTGGTCATTCTTCCGTGTCTTCGGGCAACTCTATCAACGCCTGCGTGTATTCATTGGTGAGCGCGCGGTCCTGTTCACCGCGCGTTTATTAAGGATTCGTGATCAGAACGACGGCGGTGCCGCCGGGCCGGCCCGATCCTGGTCTCGCGGGGCGCGATGTTAGGATTTTGTCCGCGGAGCGGTGGAAGGCGCGCCATTTCGAATTTTTGCGCACTCGGTTCGACCGCCCGTCGGTGGCGCCGCGTGGTGAGCCATTTCGCTCCCGCCGGGTTCGCTTTGATCAAACGACAGCAAGACAAACAACAGGTGAGGAAGCCTCAATGGCGGAAATCAAGAGCGTCGCGGTCATCGGGTTGGGCTATATCGGCCTGCCCACCGCAGCGATTCTGGCAACGAACGGGGTCGACGTCGTCGGCGTCGACGTCAACCCGAAGACCGTCGAGGCGGTGAGCCGGGGCGAGGTTCCCTTCGTCGAGCCGGACCTGGGTGGTCACGTGTCCCGGGCCGTCTCCGAGGGCACTCTGAAGGCGTCTCTCGAGACTCCCAAGGCTGACGCCTATATCGTCGCCGTGCCGACGCCGTTCAACGATGACAAGACGGCTGACCTCTCCTACATCGAGGCCGCGGGCGCTGCCATCGCGCCGCAGCTCTCCGGTGACGAGCTGATCATCCTTGAGTCGACCTCCCCTCCCGGGGCGACCCAGCATCTGGCTGACCACATCCTCGGCCTGCGCCCGGACCTCTCGATCGAGAACCTGCGCGTTGCGCACTGCCCGGAGCGCGTCCTGCCGGGCCGCGTCATGGTCGAGCTCGTCACCAACGACCGCATCGTCGGCGGCATCACGACCGCCGCGGCCGAGGCCGCCCGTGACCTGTACCAGAAGTTCTGCGAGGGTGAGATCCTGCTCACGGACGCCACGACCGCGGAGATGGCCAAGCTGGTCGAGAACTCCT
Source organism: Kocuria rosea subsp. polaris (assembly GCA_023896275.1). GTDB lineage: Bacteria > Actinomycetota > Actinomycetes > Actinomycetales > Micrococcaceae > Zhihengliuella > Zhihengliuella polaris_A. Next base: position 58,437 of record MLDA01000007.1, read on the forward strand.
TCCGCGACGTGAACATCGCGTTCGCCAACGAGCTCTCCATCATTGCGGACAAGCTGGGCATCAACGTGTGGGAACTCATCGAACTCGCAAACCACCACCCGCGCGTGAACATCCTGCAGCCGGGTCCGGGCGTCGGCGGGCACTGCATCGCCGTGGACCCGTGGTTCATCGTCTCCAGCGCTCCGGAGGAGGCCAAGCTCATCCGCCAGGCCCGCGTCACCAACGACGCCAAGCCCGACTGGGTGATCGAGCAGGTCGAGAAGGCCGTCGCCGGCGTCTCCGGCACCGCGAAGGTGGCCGTTCTCGGCCTCGCGTTCAAGGCGAACATCGATGACCTGCGCGAGTCCCCGGCCATCTCGATCGCCCAGCGCCTGGGTGCGGAGTTCGGCGAGGCCAAGTTCCTCGTCGTCGAGCCGCACATCGACGAGATGCCCAAGCAGCTCTCCGGCCTGGCCAACGCCGAGCTCGTCGCCACCGGCGACGCCATCGAGGAGGCGGATATCGTCCTGCTGCTCGTCGACCACGCTCAGTTCAAGACGATCGACCGGTCCACCCTCGAGGGCAAGACCGTGATCGACACCCGCGGAATGTGGCGCTAGCACCCGCGTAGACAAGGAGGCCGCCGGAACATGGTTCCGGCGGCCTCCCTGTTGTTTGGGTCACGGGTGCGGCTAGCGGGCGGAGGTCAGTGCATGTACGACGGCGTCGGAGAGCGGCGGCCACGCCTCGATCGCCCACGGACCGAAGTCGCGGTCGGCCAGCGCCACGCACGCGGCTCGCAGCTCGGGATCGACCCAGAGGAACGTCCCGGCCTGGCCGAAGTGGCCGAACGTGCGCGCGGAGTTCGCCGAGCCGGTCCAGTGCGGGTCCTTACCCGCCTTGATCTCGAAGCCCAGCCCCCACGCGTTGTCGCTCTGGCGGCCGAACCCGGGCAGCACGCCGGGCAGGCCCGGAAACTGCACGGTGGACGCGGCCTGGACGGACTCCGGCGCCAGCAGCGTGGGTGCCATGAGCTCGGCGGCGAAGCGCGCCAGGTCCGCGGCCGTGGACACGGCGCCGGCGGCCGGGCTGCCCTCGAGGGTCGTGTCTGTCATGCCCAGCGGCTGCAGCACCGCCTCGTCGAGGTACTCGCTGAACGCGATCTCCGTGGCCTCCTCGAGCGTCTCGCCGAGCACCTCGAACCCTGCGTTGGAGTAGATGCGCCGGGTGCGCGGCGCGGCGCGCACCGTCCGCTCGCCAAAGTCGTAGCCGGCGGTGTGGGCGAGCAGATCGTGCACGGTGGCGCCGTCCGGGCCGGCGGGCATCTCGAGCTCGAGGGCGCCCTCCTCAAGGGCGACGAGCACCGCGTAGGCGGCCAAGGGTTTCGTGACGGAGGCCAGCCGGAAGCGGGCCCGCTGGTCGCCGGCGGTTCCGTAAGTGGCGCCGTCGTGCCCGACGACGACGGCGGCGGCGTGATCGACGGGCCAGTCGCCGATGGCGGCGAGGGCGGAGGACACGGGGGAGTGGGTCATGGTGCTGCCTTCCGGGGTGCGGTGGATTCAGCGGGCGAAGGAATGGTCCTCGGGTAGGACGATGGTCAGCTGGTGCGGCTTGCGGGCGGTGCCCGCCACCAGCTCAGCCTCCCACCTCTCGCGGGCGGCGGCGAGGAGCTCGTCCGGCGTGCCCGGCTGCGCCCCGGTGCGCGTTGCGAGGTGCCGGATGAGCTCGCCGCGCGTGTGCTTGGCGAAGTGCGAGACGACTTTCCGGGCGCCGCCGCGGATCTGGACGACCGACACCGTGACCGTGTCGGGGGCCGGCGGGGCCCAGGCGGCGGCGTACGTGCTCGAGCGGCAGTCGACGACGAGTTCGCCGGCGGCGCGCTCGGCCAGCGCGCGGGACAGCCGCGGCTTCCACCACGTGGCCAGGCGGCCGAGCGGAGAAGCCACCGGGGCGGGCAACTTGACGGACATCGAGAGGCGATAGGCCGGGATGACGTCGGCGAACCCGACCGCGCCCCACAGCGCGCTGACGACCAGGATCGATTCGTCGGCGAGCCGTTGCGCGGGCGCGGGCAGCGTGGCGTAGCCGAGCGCCTCGTAGAGCACGCCCGTGTAGATCGTGTGCGCCGGGCCGGCCGGCTCGTCGTGCAGCCTCCGGTTGCGTTCGACCTCGTGAGCGAGCGTCTCGCCGACGCCGAGGACCTCGTGCGCGTCCGCCCGGCCCGAGGTCTCGGCGAGGGCGTCGAGCACCGCGAGCCGGTCCGGGGTGAGGGAGGGGAACGAGAGGGCATGCGCGTCGAAGGGAGTCGATGTCGACGCTTGCTGTTTGCCTTCGGAAGGCGGCAGGAGAATAAGCACGCCTAGCATCGTATCGGCGCGCGGGCCCAGTGGCCGAGCCGGCCGCTCGTCGCGCGGCCCCGCGTTCGGTGCGCGAGTCCTGGCGCGATAGACTGGGCGCTTGGACGGGATGGCTGGACGATCGCGTGCCGCTTCGGCGGCCCGAGGAACGTCCGGGCTCCGCAGGACAGGGTGGTGGGTAACGCCCACTCGGGGTAACCCGCAGGCTAGTGCCACAGAAAATAGACCGCCCGCGTTGTACGCGGGTCAGGGTGAAACGGTGGTGTAAGAGACCACCAGCGGCCCAGGTGACTGGGCCGGCTCGGTAAACCCCACCCGGAGCAAGGCCAGACAGGCTGCGATTGAGGGCTGTCCGCCCGAGCAGCCGGGTAGGCCGCTCGAGCGCACCGGCAACGGTGCGCCTAGATGGATGATCGTCACCTGCTAGTTCGGGTAACCGCGGCAGGCACAGAACCCGGCGTACAGGTCATCCCGTCCACCCCAGCTGTGATGAGCCTCACGCTGCCGCGTTCGTTGGGCATCGGCCCGCCGCTTATCATGGAAGATGAGGAGCAACGAGGCTCCATCGGGGAGAGATCCTGACACCCCGCGAACCGTATCTGCAATGGTGCTTACACGGTGCCAGTCGGCCAACGGATCCATGGCCGATGCGAAGGAAGGACATTTAGTGACCCAGCAGTCTGCAGCGGCCCTCTCGGAATGGAGCGGACGCGAAGAACTCGCCGAGGCCATGATCCCGCTCATCGGGCGGCTCTACCGCAAGAACAACGTGGTGACCTCCGTGTACGGGCGCAAGCTGATCAACAAATCGGCCGTCGACATTCTCAAGGCCCACCGCATCGCCCGCCATAACGACGGCAAGGAGCTCCCGCTCGAGGAGACCTACCCGCTCTTGCAGGCCATCGCCGGCCTGAACCTGGGTGCCGCTTCCGTGGATATCGCGAAGCTGACCCGGAAATACAAGGAGTCCGGCAACGGTGCTGAGGTCTCCGACTTCCTGAAGGCCGAGTTCGGCGATCTCGTCGGCGCTGCCGGCGCCTCCGAGGCGCAGCCGCGCGACGTCGTGCTCTACGGCTTCGGTCGCATCGGCCGCCTCCTGGCCCGCATCCTGATCGAGCGCGGCGGCTACGGCCTGCGCCTGCGCGCGATCGTGGTGCGCAAGGGATCCGACGACGACCTGGTCAAACGCGCCTCGCTGCTCCGCCGGGACTCGGTGCACGGCCCGTTCGACGGTTCCATCACCGTCGACGAGGAGAACAGCACGATCCAGGCCAACGGCACCCTGATCAAGGTCATCTACTCGTCCGACCCGGCTGCGGTGGACTACACCGAGCACGGCATCAACGATGCGATCGTCGTCGATAACACGGGGCGCTGGCGCGACCGCGAGGGGCTCGAGCAGCACCTGCAGGCCAAGGGTGTCTCCCGCGTCCTGCTCACGGCACCGGGCAAGGGCGACGTGAAGAACATCGTGCACGGCATCAACCACGGCGACATCGTCGAGACCGACACGATCGTCTCGGCCGCGTCGTGCACCACCAACGCCATCACCCCCGTCCTGAAGGCGCTCAACGACGAGTACGGCGTCGTTCACGGCCACGTTGAGACTGTGCACTCCTTCACGAACGACCAGAACCTGATCGACAACTTCCACAACGGTGACCGCCGCGGCCGCTCGGCGGCGCTGAACATGGTCATCACGGAGACCGGCGCGGCCAAGGCCGTGGCCAAGGCGCTGCCGGAGTTCGCCGGAAAGCTCACGGGCAACGCGATCCGCGTTCCCACCCCGGACGTCTCCATGGCCATCCTCAACCTCAACCTGGAGCGCGAGGCCACCAAGGAGGACGTCAACACCTACCTGCGGCAGACGTCCCTGAACAGCCCGCTGCACAAGCAGATCGACTACATCGACTCGCCGGAGGTCGTCTCGACGGACTTCATCGGTTCCCGCCGCGCCGGCATCGTCGACGGTCTCGCCACGATCGCCAACGGCAAGAACGCCGTCGTCTACGTCTGGTACGACAACGAGTTCGGCTATTCCTGCCAGGTCATCCGCGTGCTCGAAGAGCTCGCGGGCACGCACCCGAAGGCCTTCCCGGTCCTCGAATCCGAGCTGGCGACCGCCTAGGGCCTCCGCGGCCCGCCGCAACACGACGACGCCGTCGCCCACTTCGGTGGGCGACGGCGTCGTTGCGTTCGGGGGAGGGCGGCCGTGACGGGCCCGTGGCTCAGTGGCCGAAGGGGTCGGGGTCGACGCCGGGTAGCCAGGAATTGCCCGCGACTCCCCAGTCGAGCTGCTTCTTGGCCTTCTTCCAGCGGCGGCCCCACTTGTCGTTGAGGCGATCGACGTAGAGGTAGCCGTCGAGGTGGTCGTACTCGTGCTGCATGACGCGGGCGAACCAGCCGGTGGCCTCGAACGAGATCGGCTCACCGTCACCGTCGAAGCCCTCCACGCGCGCGTACTCCGCGCGCTTGAGCGGGAAGGAGAGGCCCGGGGCGGACAGGCAGCCCTCCACCTCCTCGTCGGGGTCGGGCTGAGCGCCGGAGACCTTGGAGAGGGTCAGGCGGGGGTTCACGACGACGCCGCGCGCCGGCACGCCATCCTCGTTGGCAAACTCGTAGGTGAAGAGCCGCAGGCCGATGCCGATCTGCGGGGCGGCGAGGCCGACCCCGTTCGCCTCGTCCTGGGTATCGAACATGTCCTGGATGAGCGCGCGCAGCTCGTCGTCGAACTCGACGACCTCCTGGGCGCGGTGGTGCAGGACGTCCTCGCCGTAGATCACGATCGGTCGAACAGCCATGAACTTCCTCCTCGGCGGGCAAAAAACAAGCCGCCCCGGTCAGGACCGGGGCGGCTTCTTCGGGGTGAGTAACGGGGCTTGAACCCGCGACCTTCTGGACCACAACCAGACGCTCTGCCGACTGAGCTATACCCACCATCGCGGCGCCGGGCACATCATTCGCAGCTGAACGCTACGCCTGAGATGCCGGGTCGCTATGCGCGTCTGACACGAGGTTTTCGCCTCCTGCCGTCCGGGCAACGCACACTATCTTACACACATTCATGCCCGATTGCCCTAATCGAGAATGCGTGCCGTGCATCACACCGCCGGTGGGGTGGCGTCGGATGCGTCGTTCTCGGCGACAACCGCCCGGGCGATCTTCTGGGCCGTCTTGCTGTCGGGCCCCGGCGCGGGCACCATGACGGCCTGCCGGTAGTAACGCAGCTCTTGGATCGAGTCGCGAATGTCGCCGAGGGCGCGGTGGCCGCCGGTCTTGGCGGGGGACTGGAAGAAGGCCTTCGGGTACCAGCGGCGCGCGAGTTCCTTGATCGTGGAAACGTCGATGATCCGGTAGTGAAGGTGTTCGATAACTTCCGGCATGTCCCGCGCGAGGAAGTTGCGGTCCGTGCCGACGGTGTTTCCGGCCAGCTGGGCCTTGTTCGGCTCCGGGACCCACTTGCGGATGTAATCCATGACGCGCCCCGTCGCCTCCTGCATCGAGACGCCGTCGGCGAGGACGTCGATCAGTCCGGAATCGGTATGCATCTTGCGGACGAAGTCGTTCATCTGGGCGAGCGCCTCGTCCGAGGGCTTGATGACGACGTCGACCCCGTCGCCGAGGACGTTCAATTCAGGATCGGTTACGAGCACGGCGACCTCGACGAGCGCGTCGGCTCCGAGGTCGAGACCCGTCATTTCGCAGTCGATCCACACGATGTTTTCTGCAGAAATAGGCACGGACCCAATCTACCCGCAGTGCGCTAGTCGCCGCTCGCCCGCCGGGCGAAGCGCAACGAGACGAGCCAAAGCAGCGTGAAGGCGACGGCCGTCGTCGTACCCGCTGCCAGGGAGGCCCCGAGGGACAGGCCGAGGCGCGGACCCGCGAGAGCGACGACGACGGCGGCGAAGAGACCCCAGCCCAGGACGGCGTGCACACCGGAGGGGGCGGGCGGACGGTGGGCACCGTCCGGGGTGCTGGCTGCGTGACGACCCATGACGCTCCTGACTGGCGATAACCGGATGTCGCAAGCATAGGTCGGCCGGGCGTCCGACGTGACGAACGCGTCGGGCGCGGCGTGTGGCTCTTCGCCTCACGGCGAGGCTCAAATGTTAGGATCTGGGGCATTGACTAACCCCGCGTGAGTCTCAAATCGCGCGGCTGGTAGTCCCGTCCCGACCCGACTCGAAGGAACGTGCGTGAACGTGACCGAACCCGGTACTGCGGATCTGACCGCGGCGCCCAAGGTGAACCGCACGTTGGTCGAGGGGAGCATCGGCGCGTTGCTGATCGTCCTCGGCTCGCTCGGCATCGGCTGGCTCGCAAGCATCTCGCCGCTTCACCGCGTGGAGTTCATGATTCTCCTGCGTACCGAGACGTGGGGCGTGATCGCCTCGACGTCGGCGATGACGATCGGCTGCTGGATCATGTTCCGGGCCTGGCTACGGCTCGGGCAGAAGCTGCGCGGCTGGCCCGAGGGCTCGCTGGCCATCGTGCGCCGCGCGTGCTGGGCGTGGGGGCTGCCGCTGCTCGCGTGCGTGCCTATCTTCAGCCGCGACGTGTACGCCTACATTGGCCAGGGCCGGTTGGTCGCCGCCGGCCACGACCCGTACCAGCAGGGCATCTCGACGATATCGAACTGGTTCCAGCTCGGCACCGACACGATGTGGTCGGAGTCGACGACGCCGTACGGTCCGCTGTTCCTGAACGTTGAGCACGTGGTGATGATGATCGCGGGGGAGAACCCCGATCTCGCGGTCTTCCTGTTCCGCCTGGTGGCGTTCGCCGGCGTCGTGCTCTGCATGGTCTACACACCCAAGCTCGCGGCGCTGCACGGCGTCTCCGGGGCGAAAGCCACGTGGATCACCGTCGCCAACCCGCTCTTTCTGGTGTCGTTCGTCGCGAGCGCCCACAACGACGCCCTCATGGTGGGCCTGGCCGTCGCCGGCACCTACTACGCGGCGACTGGCCGCGGCATTCGCGGCGTGCTACTGGTCACGGCCTCCATCGGGATCAAGCCGATCACGATGGTCCTGCTGCCGTTCATCGGTTTGCTGTGGGCCGGGCGTGGCGCGTCATGGCCGAGGCGGTTCCTTTACTGGGTCTACACTGCCAGCATCGGGCTCGGCCTGATGGTCGTCATCGGCTACGTCAACGGCTACGGCCTGGGCTGGCTGACCGTGATGCTCACGACCGGCACGGGCTACAGTGTCTACTCGCCGATCGGCATTCTCATCAACTTCCTGAACGGGTCGCTGGGCACGCTCGGGCTCGACAGCGCGTGGGTGCTCCCGACGCTGAAGCTCATCGGCCGGCTCGCCTCCGTCGCTATCGTGCTGCTGCTGATGTTCAAGGGCAGCCACGGGCACATCGTGCAGCGGATGGTTCTTGCGTTCACCGCGTTGGTCGTCCTCTCGCCGGTCATCCACCCCTGGTACCTGCTGTGGCTGCTGCCCTTCTTCGCGGCCTCCGGGATCCGCGACGATTGGCAGATCATCTGGGTCTACTTCACCGTCGCGTTCTTCATCGCTTACGGTGTCGCTGATCAGCTCTTCGTCTGGCAGTTCATGAGCGAGGTCAAGCCGTTGCTGCAGCAGCTCGCGACGCTCATCTCGTGGGCCGCCATGGTCTACCTCGCCTTCTTCGACCCGAAAACGAGGTTGATCTTCGTCGAGTTCCGCCAGTCCTTGCGTCTGCCGCACCGCCTCCGCTTCCGGAAGGCGGGCTAGCGTGCCCCGTCCGCCCGCAGCCACGGAGCCGTCACAGCCGTTCCAGCCGCCCCAACTTCCGTTCCCGGGGCTGACCGGCGGGCTTGAAGCACTACGACGGCGGCTCTCCCGCCTGCCGATCTTGCGCCACCTCACCGGCGGCCCGGAGGCCGACGTGCACGTGGTCCTGGCTCAGGGCCTCCTGGCGAGCTTCATGATCCTCATCGGGTCGTGGGGAGTCGGGTGGCTCGCGACGAGCCAGGAGTCGGTCTTCGCGCGGGCAACCACGCTCAACATGCTGCGGGCGGAGACATGGGTCGTTCTCACGTGCTCGCTGCTGCTGGCCCTCGGGTCGATGCTGCTGTGCCGCGCTTGGCTGCGCCTGGGGCAGCGGATCATGGCCGGGCAGGCGGGCATGATCGCCGTGCGTCGCGCAGTGCTTTCGTGGTCCGCGCCGATGCTGGCGAGCTTCCCGATCTACAGCCGGGACGTCTACTCGTACCTCGCCCAGGGTCGGCTCATGCAGCAGGGGATGAACCCGTACGAGAACTGGGTCTCGCAGCTTCCCGGCTGGTACGCCGAGGGCGCGGACAGCCTCTGGGCCGAGTCCCCGTCGCCGTACGGCCCGTTGTTCTTGCTCTTCGCCCGCGGGACCTACTTCATCACCGGGGGCGTGCCCGAATTCGGGGTGCTCTTCTTCCGCGTTCTGGCGGTCGCCGGCGTCCTCGCGTGCCTTTACGCACTTCCCCGGCTCGCCCGTGTGCACGGCACAGACCCCGGATGGGCCGCGTGGGTATGCATTGCGAACCCGTTCTTCCTGGTCACGATGGTCGCCGGCGTCCACAACGACGCCGTCATGGTCGGCGGGCTGCTGCTCGGTTTCCTCTGCGTCGCCCGCGGCCAGCGCGTGCTCGGTGTCGTCTGGGTCTCGGTCGCGATCGCGGTCAAGCCCATCGTCGTCCTGGCCCTGCCCTTCGTCGGGCTCGCCATGCTCCGCGCCCGCAATGACCGTGAGTCGGCAGCGGTCACGCTGCGCCAAAAGATGGGTGTCTGGATCCTCACGGGCTCCGTCGCCTTCGTGGCGCTCGCTCTGGTCGGCGCCGTGACCGGGCTCTGGTTCGGATGGATCACCGCCATGGCGACCGCCGGTTCGGCTGCCTTCCCTTACGCGCCGATCGGGCTGCTCGGGTTGCTGATCGGCTGGATCGCCTCACTCTTCGGTGCCGACACCATGACCGTGGCCAACGGGGTCTTCGCCTTCTTCAGGTACCTCGCCGTGGCGCTCGCGTTCTGGTGGGCGTTCCGTCGGCCCGCCCATCAGGCATTGCTCTCGTGCGGGCTCGCGCTGACGGCCGCCGTCGTACTCGCCCCCGTGATCCAGCCGTGGTACCTGCTCTGGCTCGCGCCGCTCTTTGCGGCGTACCACCAGTACGGGGGACACATCGCGCGGATCTGGTACGCGGTGAGCATGGTGCTGGTCCTGCTTGTCGTCATCGAACAGGTGAGTGTCGCCCAGTGGATCGACCAGCTGTTCGTGCAGCTCATCGCTGCGCTCGGCGGCGTCGTCTACCTGGCCTACATCATGTTGATCGATCCGAAGACGGCACGGCTCTTCACACCCTTGAACAAGGCCATCGTGCGGCGCCGGGCGGGCGGACGAAAGTCCTGAAAACACGTCGGGCCGCCCCCGCTGGAAGCTGGGGCGGCCCGACGTATTGGTCACGTCTTTGTTTTAGCGCGGGAGTGCGATTCCGGTCCGGGCCATCGAGTCCTGGTACGCATTGCGGATCTCTTCGAGATTGGCGTGCTGACGCTCGGGCGCGCCGGCGAAAGCTCGCCCGCCGAACGACTTGACCTTGTAGACCTTGAAGCCGCGGCGCCAGAGCAGCGGGTTCTCGGTCTTCAGGAGCTGGTCGGCGAGACGGTGGGCCTCCGTGCCGTGGGCGACGATGACCGACGCCCGCTCGACAACCTTGAGCATCCGCAGCAACGGCTTGAGACCGTCACGGATCTGCGGCGGCTGAAGACGGCCGTTCGGCTCGTTCGGGGTGTGCCACGGGTGGACGTTCCACGGCATGACGTACTCGGGGCGAAGGCCCAGCTGCCACTGCAGGCCGAGCTGGCGGGTGATGGCTTCCGAGTCGCCGGCCGTGATGAAACCGGACGCGTCGGCCACGCCGACATTCGAGTAGAGAGAGACGATCTTCGCCTGGTCCGCATCGTGCACGGGATCCACATAGCTGACGGAGAAGCCCGGCCGAAGCGCTGCCGTCTCATCGAGAATGCGGTTGACGGGAGCGATGTGCTCCTCGTAACGACGGTCCCACAACGTAGTCGATGGTTCTGAGGCAACAGCTGTCATGAAGGGGCGACACTCCTTGGCGATTTTTGGGCGCGTTGACTGCACGCTGAACGGTGGCGTTGAAACTGTAGGAGGGCTCCAGCGGCGACTTGCGGTGTCGGCCGGAGGCCATCAGAGCGCGGCATATCGCCGCGGGACCTTCTAAGGTTACCAATGTGTGAACGGAAATTGGACGCTACGACGAAATAGGTCGGTGAGAGACTTCCCACCCTGCCCCCGGTTGCCGCCGCGGGCCCCGCCGACTAGGAGCCGGCGTGGTGCTTTCGGGCCGGGCGCGCCGCCCGCGGAATCGCCAGCAGGGAGAGCATCAGGAGGGCTGCGACAACGTACAACGCGTTGAGCACGCCCCAATGCTCGCCGAGGATTCCCAACGCCGGAGGGCCGACCAGGAACGCGAAGTATCCGCAGATGGCCACGGTGCTCACGCGCTCTGCGGCGTGGGTGGGGTGGTCGGCGGCTAGCGTGACACCGACCGGGAAACCGAGGGAACCGCCCAGCCCCCATAACAAGGCGCCAAGGACGACGAGCCAGATGGTGTCGGCCAGGATGAAGAGCAGCAGACCGGAGAGTCCTAGGAGGGCGAGCCCGATCAGGCTTGTGGCGCGCCCGAATCGGTCGATCAGCGGCCCTCCGAGCATGCGTCCGACGGTCATCGCCGTGACGAAGGCCCCGAAGACAAGCGCTCCGACCTCCTGGGGCAGGCCATGGCCGTCGACCGCGCCGAGCGCGATCCAGTCGTTCGCCGCACCCTCGGTGAGGGTCATGCCGACGACCAGGAGCCCGATGAACGCCAGCCGGGGGTCGCGCAGCAGGCGGAGTTGCTGGGCCAGGCGCTCTGGGCCGGCCTGCTTGGGGCGTGGCGCTTGATCGACCGCGGACAGGCGCGGAAGGAAGCGCACGGCGTAGAACGAAGCGAGCGCGACAATGGCGCCGACGGCGCCCAGATGAACCGAGACGGAGACTCCGGTGGCGGCAGCTCCGGCGCCCGCGAGGGCGCCGGCGATCGTGCCGAGGCTGAAGAAGGCGTGCAGCATCGGCATCAGTGTCTTGCGGATGCTGCGTTCGAGCTGAGCGCCCTCGACGTTCATGATCACGTCGGTGATGCTGAAGGCAAAGCTCTGGCCGACGAGGGCCGCCGTCGCGAGGGCGAACGTGCTGTGGCTCTCCGCGGCCAAGCCGAGGAGAGCGGTGGCAACAGCCATTCCCAGGAGGCCGTAGAGGATACCGCGCCGAGCTCCCAGGAGTCGTTGGAACCACGGGGCCAGTGACAGGCCAAAGATCGCGCCGGCGGCGCCGCCAAAAAGTAGCAGGCCGACGTCGGCGGTAGTGAGACCAAGGTTGTCGCGCACGGCCGGGATGCGTGAGACCCAGGATGCTGTCGCGAAGCCGCAGAGAGCGAAGACAGCCAGGACGGCGTTGCGCCACGGGGTGGAACCCGCCGACTGAGGGCTTGGGGGTACGGGGGAGGACGGTGCCGCGGTCGGAGACACAGTCACCTCGTACCTCCCATCATGTTTGTTCTTCACTGTGCGGGCTGGGCTTACTTGTCCGGCCACCGGAAACTCTGTGCCAAGTAAGGATAACGCGCGGAACTGGGGAAAAATTGTGAGGAGACTGAGAGCAATTCTTCCCCAGTCGGCCGCCTATCCGGTGGTTACTGGCCCGTGGAGCCTCGGCGTGGCTTGGCGAGCCCGGGTGAAGCGACATTATTGAATGGCGGCGGAATTAATCCACGGTCGATTCAACGGGATTGCCAACTCGGTGCGGCTCAGTCGGGTCCGCGTCCCTACTCGGCGGCTTCGGGCGCGGCAGCGTCTGGGTCGGAACGAAGAGATTCGCGACGAGGCCAGCGATGGCTGCGGCGGCGAGGAGGGCCGGCATGGCGACCCAGAGGAAGTTCATCGGTCAAGCCCCCAACGGATTGATAGATGCGTTGATCTTATACCGGGGCGTTCAATGCTCGTGTCGGGGGTGGCCGAATGGCCACGAGAACATATTGGGCCAGCCCGTTCCGAGTTCGACTTGAGGTTTGGTGCTTTGCTGGGGGACGGGACGACGCCAACAACACAGGCAAGCCCCAGCCTAGTCCACTAGATACGGACCTGACTGGGGCTTTCTCGTGCCCCCGGCGCGACTCGAACGCGCGACCGGCAGATTAGAAGGCTGCTGCTCTATCCAGCTGAGCTACGGAGGCATGGGCCTAACAAGGCGCCGCGACCATTCTAGTCATCGTGGCGGCGCGGGCTGAAATGACCACGGACCGGCTGTCCACAGCGGCCTCGGGAGCGCCCGTTGTCCACAGCTCCACCGCTCAGAGCTGACGCGACGGGGGCTCCTGTCCACACTGAGAAGACGCGCCGGACCGAGGCCGCAATCAGCGGCCGTCGCGGGTACCGGTGGCGTCACCAGTGGAGGAGTTGGAAGAGAAATGACGGATTTCGTGACGATCAAGGGCAACCTGGGTGCCGCCCCGAAGTATTCGGCGAAGAACGGCGTTCCGATTACCCGGTTCAACGTGGGCTCGACGGAGCGGCGGTTCAACCGGACGACGCGCGAGTGGGAAGACGGCCACACCAACTGGCATCGGATCGTGGTCTTTCGCGACCAGGCCAAGAACGCGGCGGTTTCGCTGTCCAAGGGATCTGCTGTGGTGATCCACGGCCGCATCCGTAACCGGCGCATCAACCAGGGCAGCGAAACCGAGCCGAAATGGCTCTACCTCTCGGAAGTCGAAGCTGATCATGTCGGAGTCGACCTGAATTGGGGTTTCGTGAATTATTTTCACGGCGTGGCTGCCGAACCGCCCCAGAGCGAAAGCAGTATTCGGGGCGAAACCGCAGCGATTCCCGCGGGACCGGATCAGCGGGAGCTGGCCAAGGAGGAGGGCGACGATGATGCTGCCGGTCCGATTTCGCCGCAGCGCGAGGCGGACACAAGTCCTGGTTGGGGGAGCGGCTTCGGATCGCTAGCGGACATCGATGACGGCAACCACGACTCCGACCCCGGGACCGAGGAGGCGGGGGAGCAGGTGAACGGCGTGCAGCAGGCAGCGTGAACTCGCCGGGGCGGTTCGCCGTCCTTCGGCGGCGAACCAGGCCGTGGCCCATTGTGAACAATGGTCGCGCACCGACTAGCCTTAGGTGCATGGCGGAATTCATTTACACCATGTCCAAGGCCCGCAAGGCCGTTGGCGATAAGGTCATTCTCGACGACGTGAGTATGTCGTTCTTCCCCGGCGCCAAGATTGGTGTGGTCGGCCCGAACGGTGCGGGTAAGTCGACCATCCTGAAGATCATGGCCGGAATAGACACCCCCTCGAATGGCGAGGCGCGGCTCTCCCCGGGTTACTCGGTGGGCATCCTGCTGCAGGAGCCACCCCTCAATGAGGAGAAAACGGTCCTCGGCAACGTTCAGGAGGGCGTTGGCGAGATCTACGGCAAGATCACGCGTTACAACGCGATCGCCGAAGAGATGGCCCAGCCCGACGCCGATTTTGACGCCCTCATGGAGGAGATGGGCAAGCTGCAGGAGGAGATCGACGCAGCGGACGCTTGGGATATCGACAACCAGCTCGAGCAGGCCATGGACGCGTTGCGCTGCCCGCCGGGCGACGCGGAAGTCACCCACCTCTCCGGTGGTGAGCGCCGTCGCGTGGCGTTGTGCAAGCTGCTGCTGCAGAAGCCGGACCTGTTGCTCCTCGACGAGCCGACCAACCACCTCGACGCGGAGTCCGTGCTGTGGCTAGAGCAGCACCTGGCCGCCTACCCGGGCGCCGTCCTGGCCGTTACCCACGACCGGTACTTCCTGGACCACGTCGCCGAGTGGATCTGTGAGGTCGACCGTGGCCGCCTGCACCCCTACGAGGGCAACTACTCCACGTATCTGGAGAAGAAGCGGGAACGACTGGCCGTCCAGGGCAAGAAGGACGCGAAGCAGGCCAAGCGACTCAGCGAGGAACTCGACTGGGTCCGTTCCAACGCGAAGGGCCGGCAGACCAAGTCCAAGGCCCGCCTCGCGCGCTATGAGGAGATGGCAGCCGAGGCTGAGCGCACCCGCAAGCTCGATTTCGAAGAAATCCAGATTCCGCCGGGACCGCGCCTGGGCAACATCGTGATCGAGGCCAAGGACATCAAGAAGGGCTTCGGCGATCGCGTTCTGATCGACGACCTGTCCTTCACCCTGCCCCGCAACGGCATCGTCGGCGTGATCGGCCCCAACGGCGTCGGCAAGTCGACGCTGTTCAAGACGATCGTCGGCATGGAGGAACTCGACGACGGCGACCTCAAGGTCGGCGACACCGTCAAGATCTCCTACGTCGACCAGAACCGGACCGGCATTGACCCCGACAAGTCGCTGTGGGAGGTCGTCTCCGACGGCCTCGACTACATCAAGGTCGGCAATGTCGAGATGCCGTCGCGCGCTTACGTCTCGGCCTTCGGGTTCAAGGGTCCGGACCAGCAAAAGCGTGCCGGGATCCTCTCCGGTGGTGAGCGCAACCGGCTCAACCTGGCGTTGACCCTCAAGCAGGGCGGAAACCTGCTGCTCCTCGACGAGCCGACCAACGATCTCGACGTCGAGACCCTCGGCTCCCTCGAGAACGCACTTCTCGAGTTCCCGGGCTGCGCCGTCGTGGTCTCTCACGATCGCTGGTTCCTGGACCGGGTCGCTACGCACATCCTCTCCTACGAGGGGACCGAGGAGAACCCGTCGAACTGGTACTGGTTCGAGGGCAACTTCGAGTCCTACGAGGAGAACAAGATCGAACGCCTGGGTCCGGAAGCGGCTAAGCCGCACCGCGTCACCCACCGCCGCCTGACTCGCGGCTAAGAGCGTCAACGGGCCGTCGGCCCGACGTGCGGGGCCGGGTTCGCACCCAAGGTGCGGGCCCGGCCCCGCTGTATTCCGAGTCGTTGCCGGGCGAAGCCGCGCCGACCGGGCTACGGAATCTG
This sequence comes from Kocuria rosea subsp. polaris, assembly GCA_023896275.1. GTDB lineage: Bacteria > Actinomycetota > Actinomycetes > Actinomycetales > Micrococcaceae > Zhihengliuella > Zhihengliuella polaris_A. Next base: position 73,792 of record MLDA01000007.1, read on the forward strand.
GGGCAGGCGAACCATGCCCTCCTGCGCGACCGTGGCGACGAGCAACCCGTCCCTGTTATAGAACCGGCCCTGGCCCATGCCGCGGGCGCCCGAAGCGCTCGTGCTTTCCTGAACGTAGAGCAGCCACTCGTCCACCCGCGCCCTGCGGTGCCACCACATGGCGTGGTCGAGGCTCGCGACGTTCATTCCGGGCGTCACCCATGAGACCCCGTGCCGGCGCAGGACGGATTCGAGCAGGGTGTAGTCACTCGCGTAGGCCAGCGCGGCCCGCTGCAACGCTTCGTCGTCTGGCATCGGTCCGAACGTCTTCAGCCACACGGCGTTCGTGGCCGTCCGGGCGCCGGGTGCAGGGGCCTCGACGTAGATGGGCGCCTCGATGTGGCGGACGTCGAACGGGCGATTGAACGCCCAGTCCTGCGCGGCCGGGTGGTCTATCTTTCCCAGAAGATCGGCCGTGGTCGGCAACGACTCCGGGGCCGGCAGGCCCTCCGGCATCGGGGCGAAGTGCTCGAGGCCGTCCGCCTCGACCTGGAAGGAAGCGATCATCGAGAGGATCGGGCGCCCGTCCTGGTAGGCGTGCACGCGCCGGGCCGAGAACGACCTGCCGTCGCGCAGCTCCTGGACACCGAACGTGATCGGCTTGGTGGCGTCGCCGGCCCGCAGGAAGTAGGCGTGCAGGGAATGCACGAGCCGATCGGTCTCGACGGTCTTCGCGGCGGCGACCACGGACTGCGCGAGCACCTGCCCGCCAAAGACCCGCTGGTGCGGCTGCTCCGGTGACGCGCCGAGGAAGACGTGTTCGTCGGTGCGTGCTCCGTCGTTGGCGAGATCCAGCAATTGCAGCAGTCCCTCGGAATCTCCGATACGCACGATGGTGGCTCCTTCGGGTAGTGCCCAACTCGCGCGGAGTGGGGGTAGATTTCACTTGACCCTAGCGGCCGGGCAGATCGGGCTCAACTGCGCGCGAGGATCGATCGATGGCAAGATGGGTCCATGCCTGCGCCTGAGACTCCCATCGTGCACCTCGCTGACCCCGATTCGACCGCCGACCTGCGGACTTTCCTGGCCCGCGCGCGTAGTGTGCACGACGGTGATGTGAGTCTGATGATGCGGGACCTGGCCATGGCGGTCTACGTTCCGGTCATCGTCCCCCAGGAATTCGGCGAGTCCACCCCGACCATTCTCGGCATGCGTGCGTTCCGCTTGGCGCAGCCCGCTGAGGGCACGGCCGTCTTCCCGCTCGGTGCGCTCACGGACCGGCTGGCGCGGATGAGCCCGATCGAAACCGCCCTGCAGCTTCCACCGGCCGAATCGCAGGCCGCGTGGGCCGGCATCCTTCCCCCGGTCTCCGGCTGGGCCGAGGCAGGGGAGTACGACGACGAGACGCTACGTGCCGCTGCCGAGGCCGGCACGCGCGCCGTCGTCGACGCCCTGCCGGAGAACTCCGGGAAGCCGGTTCTGGCAACCGTGCGCTCGCGCATCTGGTCCAGCCCGCTGGGCACGGGTCCAGCGCCGGAGCTGCCCACGGGGGCGGCGTTCGCCGCCAAGACGCTCGGATTCGTCCCCGGCGACGGGACCGTGCGGGTGCTTTCGCAGGGCCCGTGGCACCGTCTCTCAACGTCGGCCGGGCACGTCCTGGTCCGGCAAGGCGCCCGGCTCTAGCCTTGGTGTTCCGGACTACGCCAGGCGCAGACCCTGGGAGTGCGGCTCGTCCGGGGTGTTGACCAGCGAGTGCGCGGCGCGCTCGAGATAGTCCCAGAGGACCTCGCGCTGCAGGGGCGGGAGGTCGAGGGAATCGACGGCCGCCTCCATGTGTTTGAGCCAGGTGTCGCGGGCCTTGGAATTGATCGTGTAGGGCATGTGGCGCATGCGCAGGCGAGGGTGGCCGCGCTGCTCCGAGTAGGTGGTTGGTCCGCCCCAATACTGCTCCAGGAACATCTGGAGGCGTTCGGTGGCCGGGCCCAGGTCCTTCTCGGGGTACATCGCCCGGAACTGCTCGTCGGCGGCGACGCCCTCGTAGAATTTCTCCGCGAGCCGGCGGAAGGTCTCCTTGCCGCCGACTTGGGCGTAGAAGGTGCCCTCGTATTCGGAGGAGTCGGGTGCAGGTGAGGGGGAGTTCGGGGTAGAGCTCATGTTTCCAGCTTACCGATGGAATCGACCGTGCCTTCATCCGTGAGTCCGGACGGCCGGACGCCGGTGGGGCTCTGGTAATCTCCGGATTATGACCATATTGACGGGAAAGCCGCGGCGTGAGGTGATCTCCTCGTCGGACCTGCGCCTCGCGAAGAAACTTCTGGCTCGGATCGACGACGTCTTCAATCAGCGATTGGTGGGCCAGGAACAGCTGCGGAACCTCCTGGTCGGATCGCTGCTCGCGGGCGGTCATGTTCTCTTGGAGTCGGTGCCGGGCCTAGCCAAGACCACGGCCGCTCACACTCTGGCGGACTCCGTCAACGGCCACTTCGCGCGTATCCAGTGCACCCCGGACCTGATGCCGAACGACATCGTCGGCACGCAGATCTTCGACCACACCACGAACACCTTCAGTACGCGACTTGGGCCCGTGCACGCGAATCTCGTCCTGCTGGACGAAATCAACCGATCCTCGGCGAAGACCCAGTCGGCGATGCTCGAAGCCATGCAGGAGCGGCAGACGTCGATCGGCGGCGTCGAACACAAGCTGCCCAGCCCATTCATGGTCATCGCCACCCAGAACCCCATCGAGGAGGAGGGCACCTATGTTCTGCCCGAGGCGCAGATGGACCGTTTTCTGGTCAAGGAGGTGCTCGACTACCCGGAACCCGATGACGAGGTCGAAATCCTGCGCCGCGTCGTCACCGGCGCCATGGGCGCTCCACTTACGGCTGCACCGATCGAGTTGGACGAGCTGCGCGTTCTACAGTCCCTGACCGACCGGGTGCACATCGAACCGACGATCAAGCGCTACGTGGTCGACATCATCAACACCACTCGCGGCGGCGGGCCCCGACCAGTGGCGGAGCTGCGCTCGCTCGTCCGCGTGGGTGCGTCCCCACGCGGCGGCATCGCGTTCCTGCAGCTCGCCCAGGCGGGAGCCCTCATGGCCGGACGCGACTTCGTGGCTCCGGATGACATCCGGGCCGTGCGCTATCCGGTGCTGCGCCACCGGCTGCTACGGACCTTCGAGGCACTGGCCGACGACGTCAGTCCCGAGCAACTCATCGACCTCGTCTTCGACGCCGTCCCCGTCCCCTAGCCGCATGTCCTCCCGCCTCGCCCTCGCCCGCGCCCGGGTGTCGCTGCCCTTGGTGCGGCGCGCCGTCGGGCTGCTCTCCGGGCGGCACCGTTCGGTCCTCACAGGGCACGGGCAGGACTTCGACGACCTCAGGCCATACGAAGTCGGCGACGACGTCTCCGACATCGACTGGCTGTCGTCGGCGCGGGCGGGCGAACCCGTGATCCGGCGCTTCGCTCACGAGTCGAGCGTTGCCGTGGTGCTGCTGGCCGACACGGGCCGGGCGATGAGCGCGACCGCACCCAGCGGTGAGGCCAAGCACGCCGTGATCGACGAGGCGGCGGCCACCGTGGCGTATCTCGCGCGGGCCCGGGGCGATCGCGTGGCGCTGCTCGCCGCGGACGCCGAGCGTTGCGTGCACCGCCCCGCCCGCGGAAGTGCCAACGAAATCGAGGCGACGCTGCGCGCGCTGAGCCAACAATGGGCGGCCGACGCGCCGCCGTCGGACATCGGGAACCTGATCGGCCGCGCGCTCAAGGCCTTCCCCCGGCGGTCGCTCATGGTGCTGCTGACTGACGAGACCCAGCCGCGGCCCGAACACGACGCGTTGCTCAAGCTGCTGGCCGTTCAGCACGAGGTCATGGTGATCGGCGTCGAGGACATGTCGGCGTTGAGCGAGGGCGCGGCTGAGGCGCCGTCGCTCATCGACATCGCGACCGGCAGCGTCCTGCCGCGGTTTCTGCGCCCCGGGGGTGGATTTGGCGGCAGCAAGCGGCTGCGCGAGCGGCTGGCGCTCGAGGCCTCCCGCGCCGTCGCGGACCGCCGCGCCGCGGTTGACGACCGCCTCGTCAGGCGCCGAGTGGCGGGAATGGCCGTCGGCGGGAGCACCCACGTCGGCCACGGCCTGATGGGCCTGCTGGGGAGGTCGCGTCATGCTCGATGACGTCCTCGCCCCCGTGCCCTACGAGTGGTGGTGGGTCCTCGTGGGCGTCGGGCTCCTGCTGGGGGCCGCCGGCGTCGTGGTGGTCGGGGTCCTGCTCTCGCGGGAAGCGGCGCCGGTCGCGCCGGTCTCGCTGCCATCACCTGCCGGAGGGCCAGCTGAAGATCCGGTGAACGTGATTCGAGACCGGGCGCTGCGGCGGATCGGCGCGTTAGAGCAACGCCACGCCGCAGGCGAACTGGACGATCGGCAGCTACACCTCGAGTTGCGCGCTGAGCTTCGCGCTTTCGCGCAGGATCGGACGGGGCTCGACCTGGGGTCGGCGACGGTCTCGATGCTCGCGACCAGCCCGGAGACGCGACGGCTGGCTGACGAATTCGAGCGCATGCTGGCTCCGACCTTTGCGGCGCGCTCGCGCCATCGGGTCAACACCTCGCTCAACCGCGCCCGTCGCCTCGTGAGGAAGTGGTGACCGTGGGATCCGAGAGCGTGTGGGTCTGGCCCGTCGTCGGTCTCGGCGTGCTGCTGGTGGCCCTCGCGGGCACCGCGCTCGCGTTCGCGTGGGGGCGACGGAACGGCGGCTCCCGCCAGTCGTCAGCCCTGCCGCTAGCGCACACCGAGCACCTGAGCGAACTCCCCGCCTACCGCTCGCTGCGACGGCGGCATCGGCTCGGAGCGATGGTCGGTGTGCTGGCCCTCGGTGTTGCGCTCGTCGCGGTGGCTGCGCTCTCCGCTCGCCCGGCCCAGCACGAGACGCTGGAGGAACGGCTGGCGACCCGCGACATCGTGCTCTGCATGGACATCTCCGGATCGATGGTTCCCTACGCCGCGGAGGTCATCGACGTCTACGCGAAACTCACCGACGAGTTCGCGGGCGAGCGCATCGCGCTGGTGATCTTCAACTCCACGTCGCGCGTCCTCATCCCGTTGACCGACGACTACCGGATGGTCCAGGCCGAGCTCGAACGCGTCGGCGGCCTGCTCGACGACGTCGTACGGCTCGTTGAGCAGGATCCCGAGGACCGGGACGAAGACGAGATCAACCGTGTGCTGACCCTGTTCGCGGGCACTGAATCGGCAGACGGCGGCAGCCTGGTCGGCGACGGCCTGGCGAGCTGCGCGTTGCAGTTCGACGAGCAGTATTCCGAGCGCTCCCGGTCCGTGCTGCTGACGACGGATAACGAGGTGTTCATGGAGGGCGTGTACGACCTGGACCAGGCCGCTGACCTGGCCTCCTCCCGCGCCGTCGAGCTCTACGGGCTGTACGCGGGCAGCGCTGACGGCGGGCCCGAAGCGGAGGCCTACCGGGAGACCGTTCAGGCCCACGACGGACTCTATTTCGCTGTGACCGATCCGAAGGCCGTGGAGCAGTTGGTGGCGGATGTGCAGGCCCAACAGGCCGTTGATCTGGCCGCCGACGCCGAATCGATTGTTACCGACGCCCCGCGTGACTGGTTCGTGTGGGCGCTGTTGGGTGTCGGTCTCGTGATCCTCGTGGGCGGACGGGGGCGGGCGTGAACATCTTCGGGGAAGGACTGGCCTGGCAGCCGTTGATTGGCTGGGGCTGGCTGCTGGCCGGCGTAGCCCTGATGCTCTGGCTCGGAACGCGCGGGCTCATGACGGCGCGCTCTCGATCCGAGCGCGTCGGCGCGATCCGCCGGCTCGGCATGGTGCTCGTCATCGGCCTGATCGGCGCGGGGCCGTCGGCGACGAGCACGACAGTGGAAACCACGCACACCGCAGCGGACGTCTACTTCGTGGTGGACCGGACCGGATCGATGGCGGCCGAGGATTGGGGCGACTCCGGAGAGGAGCCGCGCTTGGATGGAGTGCGGCACGATGTCTTCGAGCTGACGAAGGCCATCCCCGACGCGAGGTACTCCGTCATCGGGTTCGACTCGGTGGCGACTCGGCAGCTGCCCTTGACCTGGGATGCCCGAGCCGTCGAGGCGTGGTCGCAGACCCTGACCCAGGAGATCTCACGGTTCTCACGCGGGTCGTTGCTGGATCGCCCCCTCGACGAGCTCGAAGCCGCCCTTACAGCCTCCGTCGAGGCGAACCCGGAGAATGCGCGCATCGTCTACTTCCTCTCCGACGGGGAGGAAACGGTGCCCGGGGAGCGGCGGTCTTACGCCGCCCTCGCGGCGATGATCGACGGCGGCGCGGTGCTTGGCTACGGCACGCCCGACGGGGGACCCATGCTCGAGTACGTACCTGGGAACGAGGAGCCGGGATACATTCAGGATCCGGACGGCGGCGATGCTGTCTCGGTCATCGACGAGTCGGTGCTGCGGGAGGTAGCTGACGAGTTGCAGCTGACGTACGTCCACCGCGACTCGTCGGAGACTCTGGCGGCGATGGCCGGCGAGGTGAAGGCGCTGGCGGTGATCGGGACGGGTGAACGGGAGAAATCCGTGCACACCCCGGTGGTCTGGCCCCTGGCCTTGGTCCTCGCGGCACTGCTCGCCTGGGAGGCAGCGGCGTGGGCCGTGGCGGCCGGTCGGGCCCGGAAGGTGAGCGCACGTGGCTAGCTATTTCGACGATATCCTCCTGATCCTGCTGGTGTCGGGCATCATCGCAGTCTTTGGCGTCTGGCCGGCGCTGAGGGGGATCCGAAGCAAGCGCGCGAGCCAGGGCAAGCCGCCGCGACGGCTCTGGCATTGGCTGCCCATCACCCTGATCGTCGCCGTGCTGCTCTGCTCCGGAGTGCGGCTGAGCTTCCTTCCGGCCGCCGTCGACCGGGCCATCGGCAATTACGACGCCGGCGAGTACTACGACGCGTACAAAGCCTTCGACAATCAGTCCGGCTGGCTCGCCCCGGTGCCGTGGCGGCTGAAATACAACGCGGGGACGGCCCTCCTGGCCGACGGGCTGGAGGGAGACGGTTACATGTACGGCGCGCAGGACAGGTTCGCCGACGCCTACGAACTCGCCGTCGACCAATCCGCGACGGTGCGGTGCATGATCGTCACGAACTGGGCGATCGCCGCCGAGGCCGGGGGTGACTACTGGACGGAGGTCGCGGAGGAGACGGCCGCCGAGCGCGAAGAGGTCATCGCGGAACTCGACAAGAAGGCGGCCGGGGAGCCGTATGACGAGGACGTGGTCACGGACTACGAGGGGGATCAGATCGATCCCGACGAACTGTTGTCGCGTACCGACTCCTACTACTCGATTGCGGAGCGCGACTATGTGGAGGCCCAGGCGGTGCTGGCCTTCCCCGACTGCGAGGAGGCCGAGTCGCAGGAATCCGAGGAAGGCGACGGGGAATCGGACCAGCAGCAGCAGGACGAGAGTGAGTCGGACGAGGACCAGCAGGACGAGAGCGCATCCGACGAGCAGGAGTCCGAACAGGACTCGGCGCCGGCGCAGCAACGCTCCGAAGCCAGCGAGCGCAACGCCGAGAAGGAGCAGTCGGCGCGAGAAGCGCAGTCCGACTACGTCGAGGAGCCGGAGCCGGAAGGTGAACCGCAGGACCCGGAGGAGCAGCGCCAAGCGGAGCTCGAAAAGCGCACCGGACAGGGACGCGAGGACGCGGAGGTGGCCGAATACGAGCAAGTCGAACGCGAGCGCGGAAGCGGCGAGGGCGGAGTATCCACCGATCCCGGCGAGGACGACGGCGACGGCGATGGCGAGGGGGACGGTACCGGCGGCGGGGCGCAGCGAAACTGGTGACCACCGCAGGCCCGTGCAATGGCCGGGGCCGGCTACGGCCGCACGGGTGAGTGCCGGACCTCGAAGTTCACGCTGCGGGCGATAAAGCACACCGCGTTGGCCTGGTGGTGCAGTGAGTCAGCCAGCTCGCGTTGAGACTCGTCGGCGAGTTCGACACGCGGCCGCAGCAGCGCCGAGGTGAATTCACCGCTGCCGTCACGGTTCAGGCGCAGGGTGCCCTCCGCCTGATCGGTGTAGCCGGTGACGACGACGTTGTGCTTCACCGCGATGTGCAGGTAGGAGAGCATGTGACACTGGGCAAGCGCAGCCAGGAGCAGCTGCTCCGGATTCCACCGGTCGCGGTCCCCGTGGAAGGTGGGGTCTGCCGTGCCAGGCAGGTCCGGCAGACCGTCCGCCCGCACCATGTGGTCCCGGCCGTAGGCGCGGTAGCCCGTGGTCCCGGCGTCGCGGGCGCCCGTCCACTCCAGATCGACCCGGTAGCCGTGTTCGTTGAGGTTCATGGAACCACCGTACGCGCGGCAGGAGGCCGGGGCGCGGTTTTCGGGCCGCGTCCCGGCCTCCTGTGCGCCTGCGCGCGGTTAGTCCCGCGCGTCGGCGGCCCGGGCGGCCAGCGCCCGGACCACGGAGTCGCGGTTCTCGAGCATGAGGCGGCGCAGAGCTGGCGCCTCGTTGCCGAGGTCGGCCAGGAACGCGTCCGTCTGTTCCAAGGTCGCCTCCGAGATCTGGGCCGCCGGGTACAGGCCGACCACGATCTGCTGCGCGATCTCGTGGCTGCGCTCGTCCCAGACGCGGCGAACGTTGGCGAAGTAGGCGTCGGCGAACCCGGCGATCAGTCCGGCGTCGTGCACGCGGTTGAATCCGGCGATCGCCTGACGCTGGTGCGTGTTGGAGAGCGCGTCTTCGAGGACGACGGCGTCGAACGCTGCCCGCTTGGCGGTCTCCGTCGGCAGGGCGGCGCGTGCGAGCTCGGCCGCGAGCGCGCCGTTGGCCGTGTTGTCGGCCTCCAGCTCGCGGGCGATGTCCGCGGCGTCCGCCCGGCGACCAGCCACGAGTGCCGTCAAGAGTTCCCAGCGCAGGTCCGTGTCGATCTCCAGGCCGTCGAGCACGGTGTCTCCCGAGAGCAGCGCCGCAACCTCGCCGAGCTGCGTGTCGGTTCGGGCGCGCAGCGCGAAGGCCTTGACAAACTGCAACTGATGATCCGACCCCGGTGCGGCGGTGAGCGCGAGCTCCCACAGGCGGTCGCCGGCGGCCTCGGCCAGCTCGTGTGCGGCGGCGGGTGCCACGAAGTAGTCCAGCGTCGTGCCCAGCTGGCGCAGCAGGACCATCACGACCGAAGAGTCCGATTCGTGGGCGATGTTGTTCAGGATCAGCTCCACGAAATCCCGTCCGCGGGTCTCGCCGTCACGGGCCGCATCCCAGGCCGAACCCCAGATCAGGGTGCGCGGCAGGGACGCGTCGAAGTCCTTGAGATGCTTCACGGCGGTGGCCAGCGACGTCTCATCGAGGCGGATCTTCGCGTAGGCCAGGTCGTCGTCGTTGAGCAGGAGCAGGTCAGGGCGGGTGCGCCCGACGAGCGCCGGAACCTCGGTGACCTCGCCAGCCACGTCGAGCTCCTCGCGGTGGGTGCGCACGAGTGACCCGTCGACGAGGTCGTAGAAGCCGATCGCGAGGCGGTGCGGGCGGATCGTCGGGTGGTCAGCCGGCGCGGACTGTTCGATCGCGAACGAAGTGAGCGTGCCGGCGTCGTCGGTGGAGATCCGCGGGGTCAACTTGTTCACGCCGGCGGTCTCGAGCCAGAGGCGGCTCCACTCGCCGAGTTCGCGACCCGAAGAGGCCTCGAGCTCGACCATCAGATCTGCCAGCTCGGTGTTGCCGAAGGCGTGCTTGGAGAAGTAGGTGCGCACGCCGGCCATGAACTCCTCCTGGCCGACCCACGCGACGAGCTGCCGCAGGACGGAGGCGCCCTTGGCGTAGGTGATCCCGTCGAAGTTGACCTGCACGTCCTCGAGGTCCTTGATCTCGGCGACGATTGGGTGCGTGCTCGGCAGCTGGTCCTGGCGGTAGGCCCAGGCCTTTTCCATCGACGCGAACGTCGTCCAGGACTGGGTGAACTCGGTGTTCTCCGCGGCGGCGAGCGTGGACATGAACTCCGCAAAGGACTCGTTGAGCCACAGATCGTTCCACCAGCGCATCGTCACCAAGTCCCCGAACCACATGTGGGCGAGCTCGTGCAGCACGGTGATCGCCCGGCGCTCGACGACGGCGTCCGTCGGCCGGGAGCGGAAGACGTAGTTCTCGAGGAACGTCACCGCGCCGGCGTTCTCCATCGCCCCCGCGTTGAACTCCGGCACGAAGAGCTGGTCGTACTTCGGGAACGGGTAGGGGGTGCCGAACTGGGCCTCGAAGAACTCGAAGCCCTGACGGGTGAGGCGGAAGATGTTCTCGGCGTCGAGGTGCTCCATGAGCGATTTGCGTGCGAACACGCCCAGCGGGATCGTGCGCCCGTCGGAACTTGTGAGTTCGCTGCGCACGGATTCGTAGGGGCCCGCGATGAGCGCCGTGATGTAGGAGGACATGCGCAGGGTCGGTTCGAACGCCCAGGTCTTCGCGCCCGCTGCCTCTGCCGGGAGTGGTTCGGGCGTCGGCGAGTTCGAGATGACGTCCCAGTGGCCCGGGGCCGTCACGGCGAACTCGAAGGTCGCCTTGAGGTCCGGCTGCTCGAACACCGCGAACACGCGCCGCGAGTCCGGGACCTCGAACTGGGTGTAGAGGTAGACCTCGTCGTCAACCGGGTCCACGAAGCGGTGCAGCCCCTCGCCGGTGTTGGTGTAGAGCGCGTCGGCGACGACGCGCAGCTCGTTGCGCGCGGCGAGACCGGGCAGCTGGATGCGCACGCCGTCGGAGACTGCCGCGGGGTCGAGCTCTTGCCCATTGAGCGTGACCGAGTGGACGGTGTCCGTGATGGCGTCGATGAACGTCGACGCGCCTTCGGTCGCGGTGAACGTGACGGTCGTCGTCGACCCGAAGATCCGATCGCCGCGCGTGAGGTCGAGCTCGACGCGGTAGGAGTCGACAGCGACGATTCCGGCGCGCTCCTGCGCCTCGGCACGAGTGAGATTGAGACCGGGCACAATGCCTCCTGGCGGTAGGTGTTCTGAAATAGTTGTTGAGTATCTCCTCTAGTGTCTCACCGATCGGCGGTGCGGACCAGAGGGGCGCGTCTCCAGTGTGAAGCCACGTACACCTTAGATCGCGGAGCCCGCATCGTCGCACGTAGGATCGGTCGCAAGACAGACCGCGCCCGCGGGCGTGACGATTCTCGAGGAGACCCGATGACTACGCATGCAGCGGAAACGACCGTCTACGACCTCTACATCGCCTGTGCCGGCGACGACCGCATTGACCGCCTGATGCTCGACGCCGCGACCGGCGCCCTGACCGCCACGGGGGAGTCCTTCCCGGCGCCGGGCATCCGCACGTCGGCCTACGACGCGATCCGCGGCCTGTTCTACTCCGGCCAGTCCGGAACCCCCGCATCGGTCCAGGTTCTGCGCCGGCACGACGACGGCTCCCTCTCCTCGGTCGCGATCGCGGAGGTCCCGGACAAGTGTGTCAGCGTGGCGCTCGCCCCCGACGGGTCCGCACTCTTCTCCGCCTCTTATCACGGCCACACGGTGCACGGGCTGGCGCTCGACGCCGATGGCATCCCCGATCCGCCCGCTGTCGCCGGTGACGCCCCGGGGGAGAAGGCGCACTCCGTTGTCGTCTCCCCGGACGGTGCCCACGCCTACGTCGCCTCCCTGGGCGACGACGCCGTGGTCGCCTACGAAGTCGACGGCGCGCGGCTGCGCGAGGTCTCCCGGGTCTCGAGCCCGGCCGGCTCCGGGCCGCGTCACCAGCGCTTCAACGCGGCCGGCGACCGGCTCTACGTCCTGCACGAGATGACCGGGCTCGTCACGGTGTTCGCGCGTGACGCCGTGACCGGCGCCCTCGCCGAAGTCCAGCGGGTCGACGCCGTGCCTGACTCCCTCGACCTCGTACCCGGCTGGGCGCGGGACGCGACGAAGCCGACCCCCGGCCTCGACCGGATCTGGTGCGCCGATCTGCACTTGGCTGCGGGCGGGCGGTACCTCTACACGACCGAGCGGTCCACTTCGACGGTCACTGGGTTCGCCGTCGACGCGGCCACGGGTGAACTCGAGTACGTGGGCACGTGGGTGACGGAGCGGCAGCCCCGGGGCGCCGCCGTCGTGCCGGGTGTGGACGGGCGCGATCACCTGGTCGTGGCCGGCGAGGCCTCCGGCACCGTGGGCGCGCACCCGGTTGACCCGGCGACGGGAGAGCTCGGCGCGGCCGAAAGCGTCGCAACAGGCGCGGGCCCGCTGTGGGTGGAGCCGGTCAGCCGGTAGGGTTGATCCGGTTTATTCGACGCCGCAACGACGCACCTGAAGGACGAGATATGCGAGTACACATCGCCACCGACCACGCCGGGATGGAACTGAGCGCCCACCTGGTCGAACACCTGACGCAGAAGGGCTTCGAGGTCGTTGACCACGGGCCGAGCGAGTACGACCCCGAGGATGACTACCCGGCGTTCTGCATCGACGCGGCTCTCGCCGTCGCGGCGGACCAGGCCCAGGGTGTGGACGCGCTGGGGATCGTGCTCGGTGGCTCCGGCAACGGCGAGCAGATCGCCGCCAACAAGGTCAAGGGCATCCGCGCCGCCCTGGCGTGGAACCTCGATACCGCCCGCCTCGCCCGCGAGCACAACGACGCGAACGTCGTCGCCCTCGGCGGCCGCCAGCACAGCCTCGAGGAGGCGACCGGGCTGATCGACGCCTTCCTCGCCGAGCCGTTCTCCGGCGCCGAGCGTCACGCGCGCCGCATCGGCAAGGTCGCGGCCTACGAGACCACCGGCGAAATCCTGCGCTAAGTGCCCGAGGGACATTCGATCCATCGTCTCGCCCGGCAGTTCACGGACGTGTTCGGCGGCCAGCGCGTGCGCGTGTCCGGCCCGCAGGGGAGGTTTGCTGCCGGCGCGGCCCTGCTGGATGGTCGGGAGGTTGTGGGCGCAAGCGCGCACGGCAAGCAGCTGTTTGTGCACTTCGGGCCGGACGGTGCCCACCATCTGCGTGTGCACCTTGGCCTCTACGGTGCCTTCGATTTCGGCGGGGACGAGCACTTCGCTGGCGCGTCGAGCATCGGTGCGCCGCGCCGGATCGGCGAGCGTGAGGTCGGCGGCGGTTCTGTGCACGACGGCGGTGCGCCGGTCTACGCCGGTCCGCCGCCCCCGGTGGGTGCGGTCCGGATGCGGATGGTCTCCGAGCACGGGTGGGCCGACCTCCGCGGCGCCTCCGCCTGCGAGGTGCTGAGCACGGAGGAAATGCGTGCGGTGCGGGCGAAGCTGGGGCCCGACCCGCTGGCCGCCGATGCGCTGGCGACCGGCGCGGCGGGCGGGACGGACGCGAAGGGCGGGACGCCGTCGTCCTGCTTGGCAGCGGAGTTCGCCCGGCGCCTCGGCGCGACGCGCACGATGATCGGCACGGTACTGATGGATCAGGCGCGGGTGGCCGGCGTCGGCAACATCTACCGCGCCGAAGCCCTGTTCCGCGGCGGGATCGATCCCTGGCTGGGAGCGAACCGGCTCGCGCCGGGCCAGGTCGATGCGTTGTGGTGCGACCTCGTCGCCCTGCTGCGGGCTGGCGTGCGCGACGGTCGCATCGTCACCACGGACGCGGCGGACCGCCCGGACCCGGGGTCAGAGATCTGGCCCGAGCAGGCACACTATGTGTACCAGCGGGCCGGCCAGCGGTGCCGGCGCTGCCCCCAGACCGTCGCCGTCGCGGAAATCGCGGGGCGCAAGCTCTACTGGTGTCCCGGCTGCCAGAGGTGACGCGGATTTTGCGCCCGGCCGATCGCACTGCTAATCTCTTGCAGTCGGAACCGGGAAAATACCGGTTTTGCGGGGATGTAGCTTAATGGTAAAGCCTCAGTCTTCCAAACTGATTACGCGGGTTCGATTCCCGTCATCCCCTCGCTCTTGAGTCGGCGGTCTACGGAAAGTGGGCCGCCTTTTCAATGCGACGGCACGGGCCGCGTCTGGTGCGGTTCCGTGCAGCAAGGGGAGAATTCGCGGATCCCTTCGAGGTCTGCGTAGACTTACTCGTGCACTGATCGGGGTGTAGCTCAGCTTGGTAGAGCGCGCGCTTTGGGAGCGTGAGGTCGCAGGTTCAACTCCTGTCACCCCGACTCTGACAGTCAGCCTTCCGGTGACGGGGGGCTGACTGTGTCAACAGAGCCCCCACCACCGATTCCATTTCAGGAGTACAACGCTGTGAAGAGCGCCGTCGAAAATCTCAACCCGACTCGGGTCAAGCTCAATGTCGAGGTTCCGCTTGCCGAACTCAAGCCGGGCATCGACGCCGCTTACAAGTCGATCTCCGAGCAGATTCAGGTGCCGGGCTTCCGCAAGGGCAAGGTCCCGAACGCACTGATCGACCAGCGCGTGGGCCGCGGCTACGTCATCGAGACGGCCGTCAACGAGTCCCTGAACGGCTTCTACCAGCAGGCGATGACTGAGAACGAGCTCATCCCGCTGTCCCGCCCCGAGGTCGAGATCAACGAGCTCCCGGGCCTGGAGAAGGACGCCGAGGGCGAACTGAAGTTCACGCTCGAGGTCGATGTCCGCCCGACCGTCGAGCTGCCGGACTACGCCGGCATCGAGGTCCAGGTCGACGCCGTCGAGGCCGACGAAGAGGACGTGACCAAGGCGCTCGACGAGCTGCGCGGCCGCTTCGGCACGCTCAAGTCCGCTGACCGCCCGGCGGCCAACGACGACTTCCTGACGATCGACATGTCCGCCTCCGTGGACGGCGAAGAAGTCGACTCCGCTTCGGACCTCTCCTACCAGGTCGGCTCCGGCACGATGCTCGAGGGCCTCGACGAGGCCGTGACCGGCCTGTCGGCTGACGAGGACGCCATCTTCGAGACCACGCTGGCCGGCGGCGAGCACTCGGGTGCGACCGCTCAGGTCAAGGTCGTCGTCAAGGCCGTCAAGGAGCGCGAGCTCCCGGTGGCGGACGACGAGTTCGCCCAGCTGGCTTCCGAGTTCGACACCATCGACGAGCTGAAGGCCGACCTCGCCGAGCAGGCCGCCGAGGCCAAGATTACCGAGCAGGGTGTGCAGGCCCGTGACCTGGTCCTCGACAAGCTGATCGAGATGATCGAGGTTCCGGTTCCCGAGTCGATCGTCGAAGAGCAGCTCGAGCAGCACTTCAACCAGGGCGAGAAGAGCGCCGGCGACGATCACGACACCGACGAGCACCGTGCCGAGGTTCGCAAGAACGCTGGCCGCGCCTTCCAGAACGAGATCATCCTCGACGCCATCGCCGAGAAGGAAGAGGTTGGCGTCGAGCAGTCGGAGCTGATCGACTACATCGTCCAGACCGCCTCGCAGTACGGCATGGACCCCAACCAGTTCGCGCAGATGCTCGACGGTGCAGGCCAGGTCCCGATGATTGTGGGCGAGGTTCGCCGTCGCAAGGCGCTGGCCAAGGTCCTCGAGGTCGCCAAGGTGACCGACTCGGAGGGCAACGTCGTCGACCTGTCCTCGTTCGTCACCCCGCAGGGTGCCGAGGAGACCGAAGAGGCTGCTGAGCCGGAGGCCGCTGAGGAAGCAGCCAAGTAGGCACTGCCGACGCAACGCTCAGGAGGGGCCATCCGCGAATTCGCGGGTGGCCCCGCCGTCGTTTAACCGACGGCGGGAGCCTATGCGCCCACAGCGAACTAGCGTGGTCGCAGCTCTCGAACCCGGGCGGCAGGCAGTAATCTCGGAGACAAGTTCACCAACCGTACGGAGAGGTATTCGAGCATGACTGAGGAATCCCAGACCCCCGCGATGTCATCGGTCGACCCGGCCAACCGCGATGACTACATCTACAACCGGCTGTTGAAAGAACGGATCATCTGGCTCGGTTCCGAGGTCCGGGACGAGAACGCGAATGCCATCTGCTCGCAGCTCCTGCTCCTCTCGGCTGAGAACCCGGAGAAGGACATCTACCTGTACATCAACTCGCCCGGTGGTTCCATCACCGCGGGCATGGCCATCTACGACACGATGCAGTTCATCCCGAACGACGTCGTCACCGTGGCCACGGGCCTTGCCGCCTCGATGGGGCAGTTCCTGCTCTCCTCGGGCACCAAGGGCAAGCGGTACGCGACGCCGAACGCCCGCATCCTGATGCACCAGCCGTCCGGCGGCATCGGGGGCACGGCCTCCGACATCCGCATCCAGGCCGAACTCATCCTGCACATGAAGAAGATCATGAGCGAGCTGACGGCTGCCCAGACCGGCCAGAGCGTCGACACGATCCTCAAGGACAACGAGCGCGACAAGTGGTTCACCGCCTCCGAGGGCCTCGAGTACGGATTCTTCGACCACATCGCAGAGCATTCCGCAGCCGTCTCCGGCGGCGGCGGAATGAACCCGTAGCGCGGCCCGCGCCCAGCCACACATCGACACTTATTTTCAGGAGTATCAATGAACTTCAACGGTTACGGTGCCGCCGGTGACATGCCGTCCGCTCGGTACATCCTCCCGCAGTTCGAGGAGCGCACGCCTTACGGTTTCAAGCGTCAGGACCCTTACGCCAAGCTGTTCGAGGACCGCATTGTGTTCCTCGGTGCGCAGGTGGACGACGCCTCGGCGGACGACATCATGGCGCAGCTGCTGGTGCTCGAGTCCATGGACTCCGAGCGCGACATCACCCTCTACATCAACTCGCCCGGCGGGTCGTTCACGGCGATGACCGCCATCTACGACACGATGCAGTTCATCCGCCCCGAAGTGCAGACGGTCTGCCTGGGGCAGGCGGCCAGCGCGGCCGCTGTCCTCCTGGCCGCCGGTGCGCCGGGCAAGCGCCTGGCCCTGCCGAACGCCCGCGCGCTCATCCACCAGCCGGCCATGGGTGGCGGCGAGCGGGGCACGGCCTCGGACCTGCAGATCCAGGCCGAAGAGGTCATGCGGATGCGTTCGTGGATGGAGGAGACTCTCGCCTCGCACACGAAGAAGACCCCGGAAGAGGTCAGCAACGACATCGAACGTGACCTCTTCATGACGGCCGCCGGCGCCAAGGACTACGGTCTCGTCGACGAGGTGCTCGCCTCGCGCAAGATCAAGCCGCAGAAGGCCATCGACTAGAGAGCTGAGCAGCCGAGGGGCGGACCGTAGATTTTCACCACGGTCCGCCCCTTCGACCATTCTGCGGGTCGCCTGACCTAGAGTGGGATGAGTCGATCTTGCAGCGGATGCAAGCGAAAAGAGACAAGTACTAGGGGAGTAGGACTCGATGGCACGAATGGGCGAGAGTTCCGAGCTGCTTAAATGCAACTTCTGCGGCAAGAGCCAGAAGCAAGTACGCAAGCTCATCGCCGGGCCCGGTGTCTACATCTGCACCGAGTGCATCGAACTGTGCAACGAGATCATCGAAGAAGAACTCGTCGAGGTCGATGAGACCGAGGAGTTCGACCTGCCGCGTCCGCGGGAGATCTTCGAGCACCTCAACGAGTACGTGATCGGCCAGGAAGCTGCGAAGCGCTCACTGTCGGTTGCCGTCTACAACCACTACAAGCGCATCCGCGACGGCAAGACGCACCGGCCGGCCGCGACGCTCAACGAAGCCGGGACACCGTTCGACGACGTCGAGGTCTCGAAGTCGAACATCCTGCTGGTCGGTCCGACCGGCTGTGGCAAGACCTACCTCGCGCAGACCCTCGCTCGTCGGCTCAACGTCCCTTTCGCGGTCGCGGACGCCACCGCGCTGACCGAGGCCGGCTACGTTGGTGAGGATGTCGAGAACATCCTGCTCAAGCTCATCCAGGCCGCCGACTTCGACGTGAAGAAGGCGGAGCAGGGCATCATCTACATCGACGAGATCGACAAGATCTCGCGCAAGAGCGAGAACCCGTCGATCACCCGCGACGTTTCCGGCGAAGGTGTGCAGCAGGCGCTGCTGAAGATCCTCGAGGGCACGGTCGCGCAGGTTCCTCCGCAGGGTGGCCGCAAGCACCCGCACCAGGAGTTCCTGCAGATCGACACCACGAACGTCCTCTTCATCGTGGCCGGTGCCTTCGCTGGCCTCGAGGAGATCATCGAATCCCGCGCCGGTCGCAAGGGCATCGGCTTCGGCGCACCGCTGACGACCCTCAAAAGCGAGGCGGTTTCCTACGCCGACGTCCGCCCTGAGGATCTGCTCAAGTTCGGCCTCATTCCGGAGTTCATCGGACGCCTGCCGGTCACGGCGACGGTCGAGGAACTCGATCGCGAGGCCCTCGTGAAGATCCTGACCGAGCCGAAGAACGCGCTGCTGAAGCAGTACCAGAAGATGTTCCAGCTCGATGGGGTCGAGCTCCAGTTCGAGCCGGAAGCGCTCGACACCATCGCGCAGATGGCGATCGAACGCGAGACCGGCGCACGCGGGCTGCGGGCGATCCTCGAATCCGTGCTCGGCGGGGTCATGTTCGAGCTGCCGGGCCGCGACGACATCGCGGAGTGCGTCATCACCGCCGCCGTGGTCGAGGGGACCGCAGAGCCGACGCTGATCTCCCACCAGGTGGCGCAGAAGCGCCGGACCAAGTCCGCCTGAGAGGCGGCATGAAGTGAGGCTCCGGAAACGCCGCTCCGGAGCATTCCAACGTGCAAGGAGTCAACATGAGCGAAACCACGACCGTCGATTTCTGGTTCGATCCCATCTGCCCTTTCGCCTGGGCGACGAGCCGTTGGATCCTCGAGGTGGAGAAGGTCCGTCCCGTGCAGGTGCAGTGGAACGTGATGAGCCTGTCGGTCCTCAATGAAGGTCGTGACCTTCCCGAGGACTACAGGAAGTCGATGGACACGGGGTGGGGACCGGTACGCGTGATCGTCGCCGCGGCGCAGCAGCATGGCAGCGACGTCGTCGCCGGCCTCTACACGGCGATGGGCGAGTTGTTCCACTACGAGAAGGTCACCGACCGCCCGGAGGTCATCCGTCGGGCGCTGGAGACTGTCGGCCTGCCGGCCGAGCTGGCAGCTGCGGCTGATTCGGACGAATTCGACGAGGTCCTGCGTGCGAGCCACGCGGCCGGCATCGAGCAGGTTGGCCAGGACGTCGGGACCCCTATCCTGTCGCTGAACGGCACGGCCTTTTTTGGGCCGGTCATCACCCGGGTACCGAGCGGCGAGGAAGCCGGAAAGCTCTTCGACGCCGCCGTGACGCTGGCCGGTTTCCCCTACTTCTTCGAGATCAAGCGCAGCCGGACGGAGAGCCCGACTTTCGACGTCTAGGAACGCGCGGCGCTACAGACGCCAATGGGCGGCAACCCCTCGCCGGGGGTTGCCGCCCATTCGCATGTCGCGGGCGCCGCCAGCTCGACGTCGTGCACAGTGAGCTCGCCGCCGTGCTCCGAGAGCTGCAGGTCCCGCGCGTTCGAGGCCGCCAGCAGGTCGCCGAGACCCTGACGCAGCTGCTCGAGCTGTGCCGCGGGTGCTGAGATGGTCCCGGAGAGCACCTCGGTGCGCTGCTTGACCTTGGCCTCGGACTTGGCCTTGCGGATACCGCCCAGGGCAACGCCGACGGTCGGCAGCACACCCGCGTCCGCGCCCGCCGCGGCTGCAGAGAGATGCCCGGAAGTCGGCCACGCCGACTGGTGCACCGAACCGGAACGCCACCAGCTCCAGACCTCTTCGGTGGCGAAAGGCAGGAACGGGGCGAAGAGGCGCAGGACCGAGTCGAGCGTGGTCGCCAGCGCGGCGAGCACCGATTTCTGTTCTGCGTCGCCGCGCCCGCCGTACGCGCGGTCCTTGACCAGCTCCACGAAGTCGTCGGTGAAGGACCAGAAGAACGACTCTGTGATGCTCAGCGCGCGCGCGTAGTCATACGCCTCGAAGGCGCGATTGGCGTCGTCGAGCACGGTCGCGAGCCGCGCGAGCAGCGACTTGTCGAGACCGTTGGTGACCACAGAGGCGTCGCCGGAGATGACGTCTGCCTCGGTTGCGCCCAGGTTGAGGACGAACTTGGACGCGTTGAGGATCTTGATGGCCAGTCGGCGGCCGATCTTCATCTGCGCGATCTCGTAGGCGGTGTCGGCGCCGAGCTTGGCCGAGGCGGCCCAGTAGCGCACGGCGTCGGCACCGAACGAGTCCAGGACCTCAGTCGGAACGACCACGTTGCCCTTGGACTTCGACATCTTCTTGCGGTCAGGATCCAGGATCCAGCCGGAGATCGCCGCGTTCTTCCACGGGGCGCTGCCGTGCAGCGCGTCGCCGCGGACAGCCGTCGAGAACAGCCAGGTGCGGATGATGTCGTGGCCCTGCGGGCGCAGATCGAACGGGTAGACCTTCTCGAAGAAGGAGTCGTCGCGGCTCCAGCGGCCGATGATCTGGGGCGTCAGCGAGCTCGTCGCCCAGGTGTCAAGGACGTCGGCGTCGCCGATGAATCCGCCCGGCTGATTGCGCTGCGACTCGTCGAAGCCCGGTGCGGCCTCGGCTGCCGGGTCCACGGGCAGGGCGTCATCGGCGGGCAGGATCGGGTTCTCGTAATCCGGCTCTCCCGCCTCGTCCAGGCCGTACCAGACCGGGATCGGCACACCGAAGAAGCGCTGACGCGAGACGAGCCAGTCGCCGTTGAGTCCGGAGATCCAGTTCTCGTAACGAGAACGCATGAAGTCCGGGTGGAAGTTGATCTCCTTGCCACGGGCGATGAGGCGCTCGCGGCGCTCCTCGTCGCGGCCGCCGTTGCGGATGTACCACTGGCGGGAGGAGACGATCTCGAGCGGCTTGTCGCCCTTCTCGTAGAAGTTCACCGGGTGCTGGATCTTCTTCGGTTCGCCGTCCAGGAGCTCGGCTTCCGCGAGCATCTTGACGACGGACTCCTTGGTGGAGAAGACAGTCTTGCCGGCGATCGCCGCGTAGGCTTCGCGGCCGGCGTCGGTGGTGATCCAGTCCGGGGTGTCGCTGAGTACGCGGCCGTCGCGGCCGATGACGGCGCGCGTGGGCAGCTGCAGTTCGCGCCACCACGTGACGTCGGTCAGGTCGCCGAAGGTGCAGACCATCGCGATGCCGGCTCCCTTGTCGGGCTTGGCCAGCTCGTGCGCCTTGACCTCGATCTCGACGCCGAAGATCGGGGACGTGACCTTCTGCCCGAAGAGTTGCTGGTAGCGCTCGTCGTCCGGGTGGGCGACGAGGGCCGCGCACGCGGGCAGGAGTTCGGGGCGCGTCGTCTCGATGAAGATCTTCGTGCCGTCCGCGGCGAAGAACGGAAGCCGGTAGTACGCCCCGGGCATCTCGCGGTCCTCAAGCTCGGCCTGCGCGACGGCGGTGCGGAACGTCACGTCCCACAGCGTCGGCGCCTCGGAGAGGTACGCGTCGCCTGCGGTCAGGTTCTTCAGGAAGGCGCGCTGGGAGACCGACCGCGAGACGTCGTCGATCGTGCGGTAGGTCAGGTTCCAGTCGACGGAGAGGCCGAGCGTGGTGAAGAGGTGCTCGAAGACCTTCTCGTCCTCGACCGCGAGCTGCTCGCACAGCTCGATGAAGTTGCGCCGGCTCACGGCGTCCCAGTCACGCTGGTTCTTCGCGGGCTGCGCGGGCGGCTGGTACGTGGGGTCGTAGGCGACCTTGGGATCGCAGCGCACGCCGTAGTAGTTCTGCACGCGGCGCTCGGTGGGAAGCCCGTTGTCGTCCCAACCCATCGGGTAGAAGACGTTCTTGCCCTTCATCCGCTGGTAGCGGGCCAGAACGTCCGTCTGCGTGTAGGAGAACATGTGTCCCACGTGTAGCGACCCGGACGCCGTCGGCGGGGGAGTGTCGATCGAGTAGACGGAGGCCCGGGTCGTGTCCGGGTCGAAAGTGTAGGTTCCCTCGCCGCGCCAGCGCTCGCTGAGCTTGGCTTCAAGCCCTTCGAGTCCGGGCTTGTCGGGGACGGAAACGGTGGGGGGCGTGTCTGTGCCCAAGTTGTCATCAGCCATGCCCCTCATTCTTCCATGCCGGGGCGCCACCGACGGGCCATGCCGGGCGTTCCTAGCGCATACCCGGCCGAAACGCCAGAGTCGGTCGTTACACGGCGTCTTGATGAAGAAATGTCACGGAACCGGCTCCCGCGATCCTTGGAGCAGACGAGAAAAGTGACGCCGGATGACTTCATTGCGGTGGCCCGGGTCATCCGGCTACATGTCCCGCAGTCTGGTTTAGCCCCGTGCCCCAACCGGGCCTAGCGTCGAAGCATGACGCAAGTGACCGAACGAATTCCGAAGCGCCCAGCCCGGCGCTCCTCCAAGCCGAACGGGCAGTGGAAAGTCGACGGGACCGAGCCGCTGAACGCCAACGAGGAGATGAAGGCCAAGGACAACGGCCTGAACGTGCGCGAGCGGATCGAGACGATCTACGCCGAGGGCGGTTTCGAATCGATCGATCCCGAAGATCTGCACGGTCGCTTCCGTTGGTGGGGCCTGTATACCCAGCGCAAGCAGGGCATCCCCGGCGGCAAGACCGCGACCCTGGAGCCACACGAGCTCGAGGATGAATACTTCATGCTGCGCGTGCGCATCGACGGCGGCGCCCTCACCTCCGAGCAGCTGCGCGTCATCGGCGGCATCTCAACGGAGTTCGCGCGCGATACGGCCGACATGACGGACCGCCAGAACGTCCAGCTGCACTGGATCGACGTGCGCGACATGCCGGAGATCTGGCGCCGGCTTGAGGCCGTCAACCTCAACACGACCGAGGCCTGCGGCGACGTGCCGCGCGTCATCCTCGGTTCCCCCGTGGCCGGCATCGCTGCCGACGAATTGATCGACCCGACGCCGACGATCCACGAGATCGCACGCCGCTACGTCGGCAACCCGGAGTTCGCCAATCTCCCGCGCAAGTTCAAGTCCGCGATCACCGGCCACCCGAGCCAGGATGTCGTGCACGAGATCAACGACATCGCGCTCGTCGCCGTCGAGCACCCCGAGCTCGGCATCGGCTACGACCTGTGGGTCGGCGGCGGGCTGTCCGCGGCCCCGCGTCTCGGCGAGCGCCTCGGCGTCTTCGTGTCCGAGGAACAGGCACCGGACGTGTGGGAGGGGGTTGTCTCGATCTTCCGCGACTACGGCTTCCGCCGCCTGCGCAACCGCGCGCGCCTGAAGTTCCTGCTCGCCGACTGGGGCGTGGAGAAGTTCCGCCAGGTCCTGCAGGACGAGTACTTGGGCTACGAACTGCCGGACGGCCCGGCGGCGCCCGTGCCGAGCGAGCCCGGGGACCACTCCGGCGTGCACGAGCAGAAGGACGGTCGGTTCTACGTGGGCCTCACTCCGCTCGTCGGTCGCGTGAGCGGCACGATCCTCACGTCCCTGGCAGACCTGCTCGAGAAGCACGGGTCCGAGCGCTTGCGCACGACCCCGCACCAGAAGATCGTCGCGCTCGACATCGCGGCCGAGAAGGTCGACTCCTTCGTTACCGGCGCCCGGGAGCTCGGGCTCGAGGCCGAACCCGGTCTGTTGGCCCGCTCCGCGATCGCCTGCACCGGTATCGAGTACTGCAAGCTCGCGATCGTCGACACCAAGGACACCGCGGCGAGCGCCATCCGGGAGATCGAGTCGCGGCTTGAGGACCACACAGGCAAGCTGCCCAAGAAGCTCAGCCTGCACGTCAACGGCTGCCCGAACTCGTGCGCGCGCATCCAAACGGCCGACATCGGCCTGAAGGGACAGCTGATCACCAACGAGGCTGGCGAGCAGGTCTCCGGCTTCCAGGTGCACCTGGGCGGCACGCTCGCCACGAGCGAGGACGGGCAGGCCGGGCTCGGCCGCACCGTGCGCGGGCTTAAGGTCGCCGCCGACGAGCTGCCCGGCTACGTCACCACCCTGCTGGACCGCTACTCCGAGGGCTCCACCGACGGCGAGTCGTTCGCCGCCTGGGCCAACCGAGTCGAGGATGAGGACCTCTCATGACCACCACCACTGACCAAGCACACCTGCGGGAGATCGTCGCGCTCGGCGAGCGCGAGCTCGGTTTCGACGCGCCGGCGGAGGCCGTCGTCCGCTTCGCCGCCGAGCACTTCGACGTCCGGGAGGTCGCCGTCGCCTGCTCGATGGCCGACGCGGTCCTGCCGCACCTCGTCGTGCAGGAGCTACCCGACGTCGACGTTCTGTTTCTCGAGACCGGATACCACTTCCCGCAGACGCACCTGACCCGGGACCAGGTCGCCAAGGACCTGCCCGTGCGGATCGTGGATGTCATGCCGGAGCTGACCGTCGCGGAACAGGACGAGAAGTACGGCAAGGACCTCTTCGCCCGCGACCCGGCCAAGTGCTGCCAGATGCGGAAGATGGACCCCCTGAAGGCCGCACTCGGCCGGTACAAAGCGTGGTTCACCGGGGTGCGCCGCGAGGAGTCGCCGACGCGGGCCAACGCCCCGCTGATCTCGTTCGACGAGGCGCACGGGCTCATCAAATTCAACCCGGTGGCGACCTGGAGCTTCGACGAGCTGACCGACTACGCGGGAGCGCACGGGGTGCCGGTCAACATGCTGCTCGGGTTCGGCTACCCGTCCATCGGGTGCGAGCCCTGCACGAAGCCCGTGGCTCCCGGCGAGGACCCGCGCGCGGGCCGCTGGGCCGGCCTGTCAAAGACCGAATGCGGCATCCACCTCTAGAGATTTTCGAGAAAGCGAAGCATTCATGACCGTAGTAGCCAGCGAAGTGGACTCGTCGACGGACGTCCTCGACGCCCTCGAAGCCGAGTCCATCCACATCATTCGCGAGGTCCTCGCGGAGTTCGAGCGCCCGGGACTGTTGTTCTCGGGCGGCAAGGACTCCGTCGTCGTCCTCCACCTGCTCGCCAAGGCCGTGGCCCCGGCACGGGTGCCGATCCCCGTGGTGCACGTCGACACGGGCCACAACTTCGACGAGGTGATCGCCTTCCGCGACGCCACCGTCGAGCGCTACGGCCTCAACCTGGTCGTCGGCAGCATGCAGGAGTACATCGACGACGGCCGCCTGCGTGAGAACGCCGACGGCACCCGCAACCGCCTGCAGACGCGCGTCCTGCTCGACACGATCGAGCAGAACAAGTTCGACGTCGTCTTCGGCGGCGCCCGCCGCGACGAGGACAAGGCCCGTGCCAAGGAGCGCATCCTGTCCCTGCGTGACGAGTTCGGCGGCTGGGACCCCCGCAACCAGCGGCCCGAGGTGTGGAGCCTGTACAACGGCCGCCACGCGGCCGGTTGGCACGTGCGTGCCTTCCCGATCAGCAACTGGACCGAGCGCGACATCTGGGCCTACATCGAGCGGGAGCGCATCCAGCTGCCGCCGATCTACTTCGCCCACGAGCGCGAGGTCTTCGAGCGTGAGGGCATGATCCGCGCGGTGACCCCGGTCAGCCAGCCGAACGACGACGAGCCGGTGGTGACCCGGACGGTTCGCTACCGCACCGTCGGCGACGCGAGCTGCACCGGTGCCGTCCTCTCCGCGGCGCGGACCGTGCCGGAGGTGCTCGACGAGCTGGCCCTGTCCACGCTCACCGAACGCGGCGCGACGCGCGCCGACGACCGAATCTCCGCAGCGGCCATGGAAGACCGCAAGAAGGAAGGCTACTTCTAAATGGCACACGGACTTTTTCGCCTCGCTACGGCGGGCAGTGTCGATGACGGCAAATCCACCCTGGTGGGGCGCCTGCTGCACGACGCCAAGGCCATCCTCGCCGACTCGCTCGACGACATCCGCCGCGTCTCCGCGGAGCGCGGCTTCGGCGGCGACGAGCCGGCGCTCGACCTCGCCCTCGTGACCGACGGCCTGCGCGCCGAGCGCGAGCAGGGCATCACGATCGACGTGGCCTACCGCTACTTCACGACGCCGGCGCGCAGCTTCATCCTCGCCGACTGCCCCGGCCACGTTCAGTACACCCGCAATACGGTGACCGGCGCGTCGACGGCCGACGCCGCCGTCGTGCTGGTCGACGCCCGCAACGGCGTCGTCGAGCAGACCCGCCGCCACCTCGGCGTACTCGGCCTGCTGCGCGTTCCGCAGGTCATCGTCGCCGTGAACAAGATGGACCTGGCCGGCTGGGACCGCGGCGTCTACGAGGGCATCCGCGCGGACGTCGAGGCCGTGGCCGTCGAGCTCGGCATCAGCGCGCTCAGCGTCATCCCGGTCTCCGCACTCGACGGCGACTTCGTCGTCGACCGCGGCGCCTCGGCCCCCTGGTACACGGGCCCGACGCTGCTCGAGCTGCTGGAGACCCTCCCGGTCGTCGTCGAGCAGCACGTGCCGCGCCTCGACGTCCAGCTCGTCATCCGCCCGCAGGGCGCGCTGCAGCCGGGCTACGACGCTGAGGAGTTCCGTGACTTCCGGGGCTACGCCGGCACCGTCTCCGGCGGCAGCCTGCGCGTCGGAGACGCCGTGCAGGTGCTGAGCGCCGGCCGGCCCT
Organism: Kocuria rosea subsp. polaris; assembly: GCA_023896275.1. GTDB lineage: Bacteria > Actinomycetota > Actinomycetes > Actinomycetales > Micrococcaceae > Zhihengliuella > Zhihengliuella polaris_A. Next base: position 100,060 of record MLDA01000007.1, read on the forward strand.
ACGCGGCCAGCGTCAAGGGTCTGCGCTCCACGACCGGGCCGGTCGAGGCCGCCCACGTGGGGGACGCCGTCGTCGTCGAGCTCGACACCGACATCGACATCGCGCGCGGCGACACGATCGTCGCCGGCGAGCTGCCGGAGCCGGTGCGCGAGTTTGCGGCCGAGGTCTGCTTGCTCTCCGATGTCCCGGTCACGCCCGGCCAGCGGGTGCTGATCAAGCATGGCGCGCAGGTCGTGCAGGCCAAGGTCGAGGGCATCGACCACGTCTTGCGGGTCTCCGACTTCTCGAAGCACCCGGCGGAGCGCCTCGGCCTCAACGACCTGGGGCTCGTGCGCCTGCGCACCGCTGTCCCGCTGGCCGTGACCGACTACCGCGACAGCCGCGCCGCCGGCTCGTTTCTGCTGATCGACCCGCAGGACGGCACGACGCTGGCGGCCGGCATGATCGAATCCGACGCGGGTGCCGCGCACGGCGCGGCGGCCGGCCGCGGAGTGCCGGAACATGCCGCGGCCTGACACCCGCGCGCGCCGCCGGGCGTGGGGCGCGGGTCTCGGCGTGGTGTTGCTTGCCCTCGCGGCGATCGGCACGGCGTTCGTCCCGTCTCCCCGAACGGCGGCACAGGCGACCGAACTCGGCCCGGCAGAAGAACTGAAGCTCGGGTACTTCGCCACCGTCACGCACGCCCCGGCGCTCGTCGGGCTCGAAGAGGGAATCCTCGCCGAGGAGCTCGACGGCGACGGGACGCGGCTGCAGTCTCAGGTCTTCACCGCCGGGCCCTCCGCGATGGAGGCACTGAACGCCGGCGCGATCGACGCCGCCTACATGGGCCCCAGCCCGGCGATCTCGTCCTACCTCGGCAGCGCCGGGAAGTCGATCCGCGTCGTGGCCGGTGCCACGAGCGGCGGCGCCTACCTCGTGGCCCAGCCGGGCACCGAGTCGGTCGCGGACCTCGCCGGCGGCGAGCTCGCGACCCCGCAGTACGCGGGCACGCAGGACATTGCCGCCCGCGACTACTTGCGCGAGCAGGGAGCGGACGACGACGTCGCCATCAGCCATGCGGCCGCCGGTACCGCCGTGCAGCTCTTCTCCCGCGGCGCCATTGCTGCCACGTGGCAGCCCGAGCCCTGGGCCGCGTTGCTCGTGGAGGAGTACGGCGGGGAGGTCCTCGTCGACGAACGCGAGCTCTGGGCGGACGGCGAGTTCCCGACGAGCGTCCTGGTGGTCTCGCAGGAGTTTGCGGCCGAGCACCCGGAAACCGTGGCCCGGCTCGTCGAGGCGAACAAGCGAAGCATCGACTGGGCGACCGCGCACCCCGAGGAGCTGGTCGGCGTCGCGGACGCGGCGATCCGGCGGGCAACGGGGGAGAACCTTTCCGATGCCGTCCTCTCCCGCGCGCTCGAGGGGCTGACCTTCACCGCGGACCCGCTGGAGCAGACGTACCCGGTCCTGCTCGAGCGCGCTCGCGCGACGGGCATCATCCCGGGAGCGACGGCCGCGGACCTGGAGGGCCTGATCGACACCGACTGGGTGAACAGCGACACCGAAGGAGGCAGGAGCCGATGAGCGTTGAACTGAGCGAGACGACGCTGCGCTACGGCGACGGGCCGATCGTGCTCGACGGGTTGACGGAGTCGATCCGCCCCGGAGAATTCGTGGCCCTCCTCGGCGCCTCCGGCTGCGGAAAATCCTCCCTGCTGAACATGCTCGCGGGGCTGCTCGAGCCCACCGGCGGAAGTATCGACGTCCCGGACGACGGCGCCGCGTTCATGTTCCAGGACCCCACCCTGCTCCCGTGGCTGAGCGCACAGGGCAACGTCGAGCTGGCCCTACGCCTGGCCGGCGCCCCGCGCGCGGAGCGCTCCGTGCGCGCCCGCGAGCTGATCGACCTCGTCCAGCTCGGACACGCCCGCGAGAAGAAGCCGCACGAGATGTCCGGCGGCATGCGCCAGCGCGTCGCGCTGGCCCGGGCCCTGGCCCAGCAGCGGCGGCTGCTGCTGATGGACGAGCCGTTCGCCGCCCTCGACGCGATCACCCGCGACATGCTGCATGAGGAGCTGCGCGCGATCTGGCAGCGCACGGGGATGACGATCGTCTTCGTCACCCACAACGTGCGCGAGGCCATCCGCCTGGCCGGACGGATCCTCGTCCTTTCCTCACACCCGGGCCGGGTCATCGACACCCGGACCATCACCGACGACTTCAGGGCGGACCCCGCCCGCGCCGCCGCTCTCGCGGCCGAATTGACCGATGTCCTCAGGAAGGAGCAGTTCAAACATGAGCACCTTAATCAATGAACGCTCCCACGCAGGGCAGGAACCAGACGGTGTGATCGTTCCGCCGGCCCGCCACGCTGCGCGGGCTACGCGTGGCCGCGGGCTGCGGCGCGCGTGGGCCAAGGCGGCACCCCCGCTGGCCGCCGTCGTCGTGCTCGTCAGCCTGTGGCAGATCGCGTCGTGGGCCTCGCCCATGCGCGACGACCTGTTCCCCGGCCCCGGCGACGTGCTCACCACCGCGGGCCGCGTCGTCGGCGACGGCTCGCTGCCCGGCGCAGCCGCCACGTCCCTCTGGCGGGGGCTCAGTGGATTCGTCATCGCGCTCGTCATCGCCACCCCGCTTGCCCTGACGCTCGCGCACGTCTCGTGGCTGCGCCGCGCGGTCGGCCCGCTGGTCTCCGCACTGCAGGTGCTGCCCTCGGTGGCGTGGGTGCCCGCGGCGATCATCGTCTTCGGCCTCACCGACGCGACGATCTACGCGGTCATCCTGCTCGGGGCGATCCCGTCGATCATCAACGGCCTGCTCGCCGGCATCGACATGATCCCGAGCCAGTACCGGGCGCTCTCGCACGTGCTGGGCGCCCGCCGGATCCAGCACATCCTGCTCGTCGAGCTGCCCGCGGCGCTGCCCGGGTACGTCTCCGGTCTGCGTCAGGGCTGGGCGTTCTCGTGGCGCTCGCTCATGGCCGCGGAGCTGATCGCCGTCGGCGGTTCGCTCGGACTCGGCGTCGGCTCGCTGCTGCAGCGCGGCCGGGACCTCGCCGATCTCGGGCTCGTCGCCCTCATCATCCTGGTCATCCTCGCGATCGGCATCGTCGTCGAGCTCCTGGTCTTCGCGCCGTGGGAGCGGCGCCTGCTCGCCAGTCGCGGTCTGAGCCCGATGGGGGCCAACTCATGAGCGGCGGGACAGGGACGACGACGGCGCGCACCGGCGCCGGGTCCGTCACGCTCGTCGGTGCCGGGCCGGGCGCCGCCGACCTGATCACCCTGGCCGGGGCGCGCGCCTTGGCCGGCGCCGACGTCGTGCTCATCGACCGGCTCGCCCCGCGCGAACTGCTCGAGCACACCAAACCCGGCACATTCGTGGTCGACGTCGGCAAGGCGCCGGGGGCGCACGTGGCCACCCAGGACCAGATCAACGACCGGCTCCTCGCCGAGGCGCAGGCCGGGCGCCGGGTCGTGAGGCTCAAGGGCGGCGACCCCTACGTGCTCGGGCGCGGCGGGGAGGAGGCGGCGTTCCTGCGCGGGCACGGGATCGAGGTCGCCGTCATCCCCGGCGTGACGTCCGCCGTCGCGGTGCCCGCGGCCGCCGGCATTCCCGTGACCCATCGCGGCCTGGCGACCGGATTCACGGTCGTCACGGGGCACGACGAGCTCGGCGACGTGCCCGTGCGCTCCGGTCACACGCTCATCGTGCTGATGGGTGTCGCCCGGCTCGAATCGACCGTCGCGGCCCTGCGTTCGCGGGGCCTCGACGGCGCCACCCCGGCCGCCGTGATCGAGCGCGGCTTCCTGCCGGACCAGCGCAGCACCGTCGCGACCCTCGACACTCTGGCCGGGCGGGCGCGGACGATCGGCGTGTCGAACCCCGCCGTGATCGTGATCGGCGACGTCGTCTCGCTCGCCGACGTCGAACGCGAAGACCTCTTGACCTCAGCTCTCGCCGCCGGACAGCCGGCGGCCACCCCGTACCTGACAGCAAAGGAACTCTCATGACTGAAGCCACTATCGACCAGCCGACCGGACGCCTGCTGCGCGTCGCGATCGTCGGCGCCGGCCCGGCCGGCATCTACGCCGCCGATCTGCTGGGCAAGTCCCCGCAGGTGTCCGCCGGCGAGGTGCGCCTCGCCGTCGACCTGTTCGACGAGCTGCCCACGCCGTTCGGCCTCATCCGCTACGGCGTCTCGCCGGACCACCCCCGGATCAAGGGCATCATCAACGCCCTGCACAAGGTGCTTGAGAAGGACTGGATCCGCTTCTTCGGCAATGTCGCGCTCGGCCGCGACCTCTTGCTGCCGGACCTGAAGACCCGCTACGACGCCGTCATCGTCGCCACGGGCGCGCAGAAGGACGCCGACCTGAACATCCCGGGTATCGAGCTCGAGGGCTCCTTCGGCGGGGCCGACTTCGTCTCCTGGTATGACGCCCACCCGGACGTGCCGCGCGAGTGGCCGCTGGACGCCGAGCAGGTCGCCGTGCTCGGCAACGGCAACGTCGCACTCGACGTCGCCCGCATCCTCTCCAAGCACGCTGACCAGCTGCTGGAGACCGAGATCCCGGAGCACATCTACGAGCAGCTGAACAACTCGGCCGTCAAGGACGTGCACGTGTTCGGTCGCCGTGGCCCGGCGCAGGTGAAGTTCACCCCGCTCGAGCTGCGCGAGCTCTCGCACAGCAAAGACGTCGACATCGTGCTCTACCCGGAGGACTTCGACTTCGACGACGCCTCCGATGCGGAGATCAAGTCCAACAACCAGGTCAAGACGATGGTCTCGACGCTGACCAACTGGCTCGTCGAGCAGGAGGAGCGCGAAGAGGGCCCGGAGCACGTTCCCGCCAGCCGCCGCCTGCACCTGCACTTCCTGCAGTCGCCGATCGAGCTGCTCGGCGAGGACGGAAAGGTCACGGGCCTGCGCGTCGAGCGCAACGAGCTGGACGGCAACGGCGGCGCCCGCGGCACGGGGGAGTACATCGACTACGCGGTCGGCGGCGTCTACCGCGCGGTCGGCTACTTCGGCTCGGCGCTCGACGGCATCGAGTACGACGGCGCCCGCGGCGTCGTCCCGAACGTCGAGGGGCGCGTGCTCGACGCCGACGGGACCCCGGTCCCCGGCCTGTACGCGACCGGTTGGATCAAGCGCGGCCCCATCGGCCTCATCGGCCACACGAAGGGCGATGCGCAGGAGACCATCACCCACCTGCTTGCGGACGCCCCGTCGCTGCCCGCCGTCGAGGTCGACGAGCCGATCGAGGCGCTGCTCGACGAGCGTGGCGTGACCTACACGGACTGGAAGGGCTGGCTTGCCCTCGACGAGCACGAGCGCGCGCTCGGCGCTGACGCCGGCGAGGTCCCGACCCGTTTTGGTCCGGTCACCCGCGACCGCATCAAGGTCGTCGAGCGCGAGGCGATGATCGAGCGCTCGGCTGCCCGCGAGTTCGCCGGCAACGTCTAGATCCGACGTCGTCGCCATCGCGCCGCCCGCGCCCGGCCCTCCGCCGGTGCCGCGGGCGGCGCGTCGTGGTCCACAATGCGCACGCGGCCAGCGGCGGTCCGCTGGCCGATTCGTAAGCCGCTAGACTGGAGGCATACACTTGTTACTCCACCAGCGACGACCCGGCCATCACCGGTGAGCTTCCGGAAGAACAGCCCCTCGGGGCCCAGTAGAACCGGACGGGTGAGCCCGTCACAGCTTCCACAAGCGGCCGCGTTCCGTCTCCCGACCAGGGGAGGGACCGCGTGCAAGCGGGGTGGTACCGCGAGACCTGCGCACGTGCGTCGGGTCCCGTCCCCGCATCGAGGACCTCAGCGCCCGCCACCCGTGGCGGACGCGACAACCGATGCCAGGACTGCAGGAGACCGCCGCTGATGAGCTTCTACCCGAAAGCCTCCACCGACCCGCAGGGCACCACGCCCGCCAGCCCGCGATTCCCGCAGATCGAGGAACGCGTGCTCGAGTACTGGCGTGAGGACGGCACATTCGCAGCATCGATCGATGCGCGCGCCGCCGGCGCCGACGGTGAAGGCGAGTTCGTCTTCTACGACGGCCCGCCCTTCGCGAACGGCCTGCCGCACTACGGCCACCTGCTGACCGGCTACGTCAAGGACCTCGTCGCCCGCTACCAGACACAGCGCGGAGCCCGGGTGGAGCGCCGATTCGGCTGGGACACCCACGGGCTGCCGGCCGAGCTCGAGGCGATGAAGCAGCTCGGCATGACGGACAAGGCGCAGATCGAGTCGATGGGGATCGACAAGTTCAACGACGCCTGCCGTACCTCGGTCATGAAGTACGCCGACGAATGGCAGAACTACGTCACCCGTCAGGCGCGTTGGGTCGACTTCGAGAATGACTACAAGACGCTCAACGTCGAATACATGGAATCGGTCATCTGGGCCTTCAAGCAGTTGCACGAGAAGGGCCTGACCTACCAGGGCTTCCGCGTGCTGCCGTACTGCTGGAAGGACGAGACCCCCCTGTCCAACCACGAGCTGCGCATGGACGACGACGTCTACAAGGACCGACAGGACCAGACAGTCACCGTCTCCTTCCCGCTCACCGGCGAGAAAGCCGAGTCGCTGGGTCTGGCCGGGGTGCAGGCCCTGGCCTGGACCACCACCCCGTGGACCCTGCCGACCAACTCCGCCCTCGCCGTCGGACCCGACATCGAATACGTCGTCGTGCCGGCCGGCCCGGCCGGGGTCAAGGCCTCCGCCGCCACCGGCTCGTTCCTGCTCGCCGCCGATCTGCTCGGCAACCACGCCAAGGATCTCGGGTACGACGACGCCGCTGCCGCCGCCGACGCCGTGACCGGCACCTTCCGCGGCGCTGACCTGGCCGACATCTCCTACGAGCCCCTGTGGGACACCTTCGCCGACGCCCAGAAGTGGGGGACGCAGAACGCCTGGCGGCTCCTCGTTGCTGACTACGTGACGACGACGGACGGCACGGGACTCGTCCACCAGGCGCCCGCCTACGGTGAGGAGGACCAGGCGATCTGCGAGGCCGCGGGGATCCCCGTGGTGCTCTCCGTCGACTCGGGGGCGCGTTTCCTCGACGTCTTCGCCGGCGGCGACCTCGCCGAGATCGTCGGAGTGCAGGCGTTCGACGCGAACAAGACCATCACGCGCGTCGTGAAGGAGGCCGGCCGGCTGGTCAAACAGGCCAGCTACGTGCACTCCTACCCGCACTGCTGGCGCTGCCGCACCCCGCTGATCTACCGCGCGATCACCTCCTGGTACGTCGAGGTGACCAAGATCAAGGACCGCATGCTGGAGCTGAACCAGCAGATCAACTGGATCCCCGAGAACGTCAAAGACGGCCAGTTCGGCAAGTGGCTCGAGAACGCCCGCGACTGGTCCATCAGCCGCAACCGCTACTGGGGCTCGCCGATCCCGGTGTGGGAGTCCGACGACCCGAACTACCCTCGCCGCGAGGTCTACGGTTCCCTCGCCGAGATCGAGGAGGCCTTCGGCCGTCTGCCCCGCAACCACGACGGCGAGGTCGACCTGCACCGCCCGTTCATCGACGACCTGGTGCGACCGAACCCCGACGACCCGACCGGCAAGTCCATGATGCGCCGGGTCGAGGACGTGCTCGACGTCTGGTTCGACTCCGGCTCGATGCCCTACGCCCAGGTCCACTACCCGATGGAGAACAAGGAGTGGTTCGATTCGCACCACCCGGCCGACTTCATCGTCGAGTACATCGGTCAGACCCGCGGCTGGTTCTACACGATGCACATCCTTTCGACCGCGCTGTTCGACCGCCCGGCCTACAAGAACGTCATCAGCCACGGCATCGTGCTCGGCTCCGACGGGGCGAAGATGTCGAAGTCGCTGCAGAACTACCCGGATGTCAACGAAGTTCTCGACCGCGACGGCTCCGACGCGATGCGCTGGTTCCTCATGGCGTCCCCGATCCTGCGCGGCGGGAACCTGATCGTCACCGAGCAGGGCATCCGTGACGGCGTGCGGCAGGTGCTACTGCCGCTGTGGAACGCGTGGCACTTCTTCAGCCTCTACACGAACGCGGCAGCGGGCGGCGCCGGGTACGACGCGCAGCTGCGCTTCGAGTCCAGCGACCCGCTGGACGAGTACATGCTCGCGGCCACGGGTGACCTCGTCCGCGAGGCGCAGTCCGCCCTCGACGCCTACGAGATCTCGGATGCGTGCGACGTCGTCCGGCGCTACATGGACACGCTGACCAACTGGTACATCCGCCGCTCGCGGCAGCGCTTCTTCGCCGAGGACGCACAGGCCTTCGATGTCCTGTACACGTGCCTCGAGACGCTCACCCGGGTCGCCGCACCGCTGCTGCCGTTGGCCACCGACGAAATCTGGCGCGGCCTCACGGGCGGTCGCTCCGTGCACCTGACCGACTACCCGGAGGCCACCGCGTTCCCGCGGCGGGCCGACCTCGTCGCGCGGATGGACCTGACCCGCCGGATCTGCTCGGTCGGCTCGTCGCTGCGCAAGGGCGCGAACCTGCGGGTCCGCCTGCCGCTGAACAAGCTGACGATCGTGGCAGCGGGCGCCGCCGAGCTCGAGGGCACCTACGCCGCGATCATCGCTGACGAGTTGAACCTGCGCGGGGTCGAACTCAAGGACACCGCGGACACGACCGCGAGCGAATACGGCATCAGCCAGAAGCTCGTCGTCAACGCCCGCGCGGCCGGCCCGCGCCTCGGCAAGGGGGTGCAGCAGGCGATCAAGGGCTCGAAGTCGGGGGACTGGTCGGTTGGGGAGGACGGCGTGGTCACCTCCGGGGGCCTCGCGCTCGAGGAGCACGAGTACTCGCTGGAGACGGTCGTCGACGCGAGCGAGGACGCCGAGATCGCCGCGGCCGTCATCGACGGCGTCGGCTTCATCGTGCTCGACACGCACGTCAGCGCGGAGCTTGCCGCCGAGGGCGCGGCCCGCGACGTGATCCGCGTCATCCAGCAGGCGCGCAAGGACGCCGATCTGAACGTGTCCGACCGGATCCGCGCCGTCGTCACCGCCGACGCGGAGACGATCGCGGCGCTGCACCAGCACATCGAACTGCTCAAGAGCGAGACACTCGCCACGGGCCTGGTCCTGGAGACGAACGACGACGGCGCGGCCCCGGCCGTGCAGGTCGAGACCGTCGCCCAGGCCGAGGCCGCCGACAAGGAAATGGGGCCGACCACATGAGCGCCAACGAATACGACGGCTTCTCCGTCGAGAGCGTCTACGCCGAACTCCTCGGGAGGGCTCCCGAGAACAAGATGGAACCGCGCATGGATCCGATGTTCCGGGCCATGGAGATCCTCGGCGAGCCCAACAAGGCCGCGCCCGTCATCCACCTCACCGGGACGAACGGCAAGACGTCCACCGCGCGCATCCTCGAATCTCTGCTGTTGGCGCACGACCTGAGGGTCGGACGCTACACCAGCCCCCACCTGTCCAAGGTCACCGAGCGGATCAGCATCGACGGCGAGCCCGTCGACGACGAGACCTTCGTGCGGATCTGGGACGAGATCCGCCCGTACCTCGCGATCGTGGACGACGAGCTTGTCGAGCGCGGCGAGAACCGGCTGACGTACTTCGAAGCCGTGACGATCCTCGCGTTCGCGATCTTCGCAGACGCCCCGGTCGACGTCGTCGTCCTCGAGGTCGGCCTTGGCGGTATCACCGACGCGACCAACGTCGCCGACGGCCAGGTCTCCGTCGTCACGCCGATCTCGCTGGACCACACCGACCTGCTCGGTGACCGCGTCGAGGACATCGCGGCCGAGAAGGCCGGCATCATCAAGGCGGGCGGCTTCCTCGTTTCCGCGGCCCAGGAGTCGGGGGCCGCCCAAGTTTTGCTCGATGCCGCCCGGGACAAGGGTGTCGAGTTCCGCTTCGAAGGTGTCGAGTTCGGCGTCGAGAAGCGGGAGATGGGTGTCGGCGGCCAGCAGCTGACCATCCGCTCGCTCGCGGGCCGCTACGAGGAACTGCTGCTGCCGCTGCACGGCGCGCACCAGGCCCAGAACGCCGCGGTCGCGATCGCCGCGCTCGAGGCGTTCCTCGGCGGCGGTGAAAAGGAACTCGATGTGGAGACGCTGCGCGCCGGCCTCGAGAAGGTCACGAGCCCTGGCCGGCTCGAGGTGGTCCGCAGCTCGCCGACGATCGTCGTCGACGCCGCGCACAATCCGCACGGCGTGCGCGCCGCCGCCGAAGCCATCAAAGAGGTCTTCGGCTTCACCCGGCTGGTCCTGGTCGTCGGCATCCTCGCCGAGAAGGACGCGGAGGCGATGCTTGTCGAGCTACGCGAGGCCTACGGCGACCTCGTCGAGGACGTCTGCCTGACCCAGTCCACCTCGCCCCGCGCGATCCCCGCCGGCGAACTGGGGCAGCTGGCCCTGACCGCCGGATTCGCCGACGAAGACCTGTACGCCACCGAGAAGCTCGACGACGCCCTCGAATGGGCCGTCGGGCGGGCGGACGCCACGGAGGACTTCGGCGGCGGCGGCGTGCTCGTCACGGGCTCCATCACCCTCGTCGCTGAGGCACGCACACTGCTGGGAAAGAGCTAGGAATCAACCGATGGCACGAATGACCAAGGCCCAGCGCGAGTGGCGCCCGGGCATGAAGAAGAAGCGGCGCTCGATCAGGGTCATGTTCGCCTCGACGGTGCTCACCCTCGAAGCGTTCGTGTTCCTGTTCGCGACGATGTCGCTCGCGGGCCTGCGTGGGGACGAGCTGGGCGAGACGCTGGTCTGGAGCGTCGGGCTCTCGTTCGCCGTCGTCAGCATTCTCACGTGCGCGCTACTGCGCAAGCCGGTCGGCTACTGGATCGGCTGGACGCTGCAGCTGGTCCTGATCGCGGCCGGCTTCCTCGACTACTTCCTGTTCGTCATCGGCGCGCTGTTCGCCGTGGCGTGGTGGTACGCGGTCACCAAGGGTGCGCAGATGGACGCGGAGAACCGCGAACGCGATGCCGCCCAGGAGGCCTGGGAGGCCGAGCACGGCGATGCGGCCTGAGCAGAACCGCATAGACTTCCAACAGAACATCCCCAACCCCGAAGGGAAACACATGACGACCGAACGCACCCTCGTTCTGGTGAAGCCGGATGGCGTCGAGCGCCAGCTGACCGGCACGATCCTCGCCCGTATCGAAGCCAAGGGCTACCGGATCGTCGGCCTCAAGCAGGTCGACGCGACCCGTGAGCTGCTCGAGCAGCACTACGAGGAGCACGTCGGCAAGCCGTTCTACGAGCCGCTCGTCGAGTTCATGCTCTCGGGCCCGTCGGTCGCCGTCGTCCTGGAGGGCCACCGCGTGATCGAGGGTTTCCGCTCGCTGGCCGGCACCACCGATCCCACGACGGCCGCCCCCGGCACCATCCGCGGCGACTTCGGCCGCGACTGGGGTGAAAAGGTCCAGAAGAACCTCGTGCACGGCTCGGACTCGGTTGAGTCGGCCGAGCGGGAGATCGGCATCTGGTTCGCCTGACCCCGCCCGCGCGGCGGTAGAACAGGACGACGTCGGCACGCTGCGTGCCGACGTCGTCCTTTTCTCTACCCGGGGCGGCTCAGGAGCCGAAGAACACGCCGGAGAAGGAGACGAGTACGGAGGCGGCGGCGAGCAGGAGCAGCCCGGCCGCTGCGACCCAGGCCCATTCGCTCACCGTGCGGCGCACGCGTTCGGAGGCGCCGAAGACACCGGCGACGATGTTGCGGGACGTCGTGAAGACGAATATCGGGATCATCATCGCCCAGACGACCATGCAGTACAGGCAGAGCACATGGATCGAGTAGAGGGCCTGCGACCAGAGCCAGACGATGAATACGAACGCGAGGCTCACCCCGATCTGCGTGGCGACCCAGTACCAGCGGGGGAAGCGGGCGCCCGCGATGAGCGAGGCGCCGATGGTCGCCAGGACGGCGAAGCCGACGATGCCCAGGAGCGGGTTCGGGAAGCCGAAGAGTGCGGCCTGCCACTCCTGCATGACGGCGCCGCACGAGACCCAGGGGTTGATGTCACAGCTCGTGACGTGGCCGGGGTTCTTGTACAGTTCGAGCCGCTCGAGCACGAGGACGAACGACGCGATCCACGCGACGGCCGCCGTGGCGACGAGGAACCAGCCGAAGCGCTTTTCGGTCGGGGAGGGGCGCGTTTGCGGCGCCTGCACGGTGTCTGACATGCACTCAGTCTAGGTTCAAGAACGGCCGCGAGCCCGCCGGGGAGCCTGTGAGGATTCTGTGGTGTGAGACAATGGCCTTGGTCGGCCGCGGATCCACAGTCCACGGCAGACCCAGCGACAGGCTTCCAGGCCCGTAGGGCGATGTTTCGATACGACGGTGAACGATAGGACCGCCGACACGAATTCCGCCACCGGTCGCCGCAACAGAAAGCGGCATGCCAGGAAAAGCGCCGCTGGTCCGTCCACGAAGGACGCGCACGGAGCACGATCGGGCGCATCCGGACGGATAGCTACTGACTTCCGGTCCGTGGCCACTCCGGCGAAACGCCGGCGGCCCGCGCGACCGAACCGAGCGCCCGGCGGCGTCGCTGTGGAGGAACCGTCGGCTAGGAGATTCGAATTTAATGGACGAGACCACAGAAGCAACAGCACAGGACACGCCCGAGAACGCGTCGGCCGTCGAGGCCGCACCGAAGAAGCGCGCCCGCCGCCCCCGCAAGACGGCCGCCCAGAAGGCAGCCGAGGCCGCTGAGCTCGAGACCGCCGAGGAGACCGGCGCCACCGACGCGCCCGTCGCCGACGCTGCGGCGGAACCCGCAGCACAGGCCGAGAAGAAGGCGCCCGCCAAGCGCGCCCCGCGCAAGTCGCGCGCCAAAAAGGCCGTCGAACCGGAGGCGGAGACCGAGCAGGCTGGTGCCGAGCAGGCCGCAGCCGGCGACTCCGCTGAGGAGCCCGCCGAGGAGGCGGCCCCCGCCAAGAAGGCGCCCGCTAAGCGAGCCCCGCGCACGTCGCGCGCCAAGAAGACCGTGGAGGCCCCGGTCGTCGAGGCCGAGCCGACGGGCTCCGCGGAGACGCAGGCCGCCCCCGCCGAGACTGAGACCGAAGACGCACCGGAGCCCGCTCCAGCCCAGCATGAGTCCTCCGAGGAAGACGGGGCCGGTGACCCGTTCACCGTGCCGCCGTCGCCGACGTCCGTGCTCTTCCACGCGCCGGACTTCGCCGCCGTGCCCGCGGTCGGGGACGACGCCGAGGATTCCGATTCCGACGATAAGCAGGATGCCGAGTCCGGCGACGCCGGCCGCAGCCGGCGCTCGCGCCGCCGCCGCAAGGGCGGAACGGACGAGAAGGACGATGCGGAGAACACCCACGAGGCTGCGGAGGACGACGGCGTCTCGTCGCGCCGTCGCCGTCGCCGCCGTCGCGGGGACGCCGATCTCGAGCTGACCGGCGGTTCGGACGAGGACCCGCCCGGCACCGTCACCCGAGTGCGCGGCCCGCGCACGAGCGAGCCCCAGCCCAGCAACAAGGTCACGAGCGTCAAGGGGTCGACGCGGCTCGAGGCCAAGCGCCAGCGCCGCCGCGAGTCCCGCGACTCGGGCCGTCGCCGCCAGGTGATCACCGAGGCCGAGTTCCTCGCCCGCCGCGAGTCGGTCGACCGCAAGATGGTCGTCCGCCACGCCGACGACCGGATCCAGATCGGCGTCCTCGAGGACGGCGTGCTCGCCGAGCACTTCGTCTCCAAGACGCAGCAGGACTCGCTGATCGGCAACGTGTACGTCGGCAAGGTCCAGAACGTGCTGCCCTCGATGGAGGCCGCCTTCATCGACATCGGCCGGGGCCGCAACGCCGTGCTGTACGCGGGCGAGGTCAATTGGGACGCCGCCAACCTCGACGGGTCCCCGCGCCGTATCGAGAACGCGCTGAAGTCGGGTGCGTCCGTCGTCGTGCAGGTCACCAAGGACCCCGTCGGGCACAAGGGTGCCCGGCTCACGGGCCAGATCTCGCTGCCGGGCCGCTACCTCGTGTACGTGCCGGGCGGTTCGATGACCGGTATCTCCCGCAAGCTGCCGGACGTGGAGCGCAATCGGCTCAAGAAGATCCTTAAGGACCATCTGCCGGAGAACGCCGGCGTGATCGTCCGCACCGCCGCTGAGGGGGCGAGCGAGGAGGAGCTGATGCACGACATCAACCGCCTGCGCGCCCAGTGGGAGGAGATCGAGCGGAAGTCGTCGTCGAACAAGACGACCCCGCCGGAACTGCTCTACTCGGAGCCGGACCTGACCATCAAGGTCGTGCGTGACGTCTTCAACGAGGACTTCTCGAAGCTCGTCGTTTCCGGCGAGGAGGCGTGGGACACGATCGAGGCCTACGTGACATACGTGGCGCCCGATCTGCTCGAGCGCCTCCAGAAGTGGGAGGACGAGGAGGACATCTTCAGCGCGCACCGGATCGACGAGCAGATCTACAAGGCCCTCGACCGCAAGGTCTTCCTGCCCTCGGGCGGATCCCTCGTGATCGACCGGACCGAGGCCATGACGGTCGTCGACGTCAACACCGGCAAGTTCACGGGCTCGGGTGGCAACCTCGAGGAGACCGTCACCAAGAACAACCTCGAGGCCGCCGAAGAGATCGTCCGCCAACTGCGCCTGCGCGACATCGGCGGAATCATCGTCATCGACTTCATCGACATGGTTCTTGAGTCCAACAGGGACCTCGTGCTGCGGCGCCTCGTCGAATGCCTCGGCCGGGACCGGACCAAGCACCAGGTTGCTGAGGTCACCTCGCTCGGCCTCGTGCAGATGACGCGCAAGCGCATGGGCACCGGGCTGCTCGAGGTCTTCAGCGAGGACTGCGAGGCTTGCGCCGGCCGCGGCGTCATCACGCATGACGAGCCTGTCGATCACCGCCGTGCCCCGAGTGTCAGCAGCGAGCCGACCGGTGACCGCTCGGGCCGCCGTCGTCGCAAGGGCGGCGAGGGCAAGAGCCAGGACGCCGGGAAGAAGAAGTCCCCTGGCAACGAGGCCGCCCCGACCGACGAGGAGCGCGAGGCCAAGGCCAACGCAGCCCGCGAGGCGCTCGCGAACATCGCCGCCGCCGCCCACGCCGCCCACGAGCACGAGGGGGAGGCCGAAGCCAAGCCAGAGCCTCAGGAACCGGAGGTCGTCGTCGAGGAGACCTCAATGCCGGCCGCCGAGGCGGCAGATCGCGACGGCGAGCCCGTCGTCGAGATTGGCGGCGAGAAGGTCAAGCTGCCGCGCTCGCGCCGCGGACGTCGCAAGGCGACCGCGCCGGCGCAGAGTCCCGAGCTCACGCTCGAGAGCCTGACGGCGGCCTTCGGGGCGCCGGAGCCCGCTGCCGAACCCGCCCGGGTCGAGCAGCCTGCCGCTGAGCAGAAGCCGGTGTCAGCCCGAGTCGAGCCCGCGGCGGAACCAGCAGTGGCCCCGGCCGAGGCAGTGGCGCCCACTGAGGAGCCGGTTGCTCCGGCTCCGGCGACCACGCGCCGCCGCGGTCGCGGCTCCCGTGTGGCCACGAGCGCCCAGGGCTCGGGGCAGACCCCGATCGAGCGTGGCGAAGGCCCCGCGGCCGAGGGAACGGCGCATACGGTCGGTGCTTCACCGATCGGACGCGACGTTCCGGCCACTGGCTCGGAACCCAAAATTTTTGGCGTGGGCGTGCCCGCGTCGGAACTCTAAAGAGGCGAAGCTGCTGGACAAGCTAGGCGGACCATGGGGCGCGGAACTGGAAACTCCGCAGCTCGTAGGTCTTGACGACTCGCCGGAGGCCGTTGTATTTGCCCCCGGAGGTCGAACTAGCGTAGTCTAGTTCTTCGGTGCGAACGCCGCTCATCGGATCCTTTTCCAATCGGCGTGACTGCACGGCGCAAACCCTGGAACTTACCGGGGCCACATCGTGGCTCTGTCTGGGGCACCTCTGCGCAGTAATGAGATTTCAGAACGTCGAGAGAAGTGAGTACCAAAGTGGTGTACGCAATTGTCCGCGCTGGCGGCCACCAGGAGAAAGTCTCTGTTGGAGACTTCGTTACCCTTGACCGCGTTCCCGTAGCTGCCGGCGGCACCATTGAGCTCCCCGCCCTGCTGCTGGTCGACGGTGACAAGGTGACTTCTGCTGCGAACGAACTGGCTAAGATCAAGGTGACGGCTGAGGTCGTCGAGTCCTTCCGTGGCTCCAAGATCGTGATCCAGAAGTTCAAGAACAAGACCGGTTACAAGAAGCGCCAGGGCTTCCGCTCTGCTCTGACCAAGGTCAAGGTCCTTTCGATCGCCTGAGGCGACGAAGAGACCAGTAACCCCCTGATCTGAAGGTAGGCATAATCAATGGCACATAAGAAGGGCGCTAGCTCTACTCGCAACGGCCGCGACTCGAACGCACAGTACCTGGGCGTCAAGCGTTTCGGTGGCCAGGTCGTCTCCGCTGGCGAGATTCTGGTTCGTCAGCGTGGAACGCACTTCCACCCGGGCGCCAACGTCGGTCGCGGTGGCGACGACACCCTGTTCGCCCTGGCCGCTGGCTCCGTCGAGTTCGGTACTCGTCGCGGCCGCCGCGTGGTGAACATCGTCTCCGCTGACTAATTAGGTCTCGGCTGACGGTTTCGTCAACAAAGAATTATCTAGACTGGAGGGTGGGCCTGCGGGCCCACCCTCCAGTCGTCTATCCGGTGTTATTCTCGCCGGCGGTGGTTTACCGTCGGAAGAGGGAACGACGACGTGAAGTCGTCAAACGTCTTATCCGCACCCGAGCAGTGGGTGCAGCAATCGTGAGGAGTCCAATTCGTGGCAGCGTTCATTGATCGCGTAGTCCTGCATGTGTCCGGAGGCACGGGTGGGCACGGCTGCGTCTCCGTCCATCGTGAGAAGTTCAAGCCCCTCGGCGGGCCCGATGGCGGCAACGGCGGCAACGGCGGAGACGTTGTCCTGCGTGTGGATAACCAGACCACCACGCTGCTTGACTACCACCACTTGCCGCACCGCAATGCCAGCAACGGCGAGGGCGGCAAGGGCGACAACCGTCCGGGCCGCCACGGCGAGACCCTAGTTCTCTCCGTACCGGAGGGCACGGTCGTCAAGGACCGCGAAGGCAACATCCTGGCCGATCTGGTCGGCGAGGGTTCGGAATACACCGCGGCCGCCGGCGGCCAGGGCGGGCTCGGCAATGCCGCTCTGGCCTCGCGCAAGCGCAAGGCCCCGGGCTTCGCCCTGCTCGGCATCCCCGGCGACGAGCGCGACATCGTGCTCGAGCTCAAGACGGTCGCCGATATCGCTCTCGTGGGCTACCCCTCGGCTGGCAAGTCGAGCCTGATCGCCGCGATCTCGGCGGCCCGCCCCAAGATCGCCGACTACCCATTTACGACTCTCGTCCCCAACCTCGGGGTCGTAGAGGCGGGGGAGACTCGCTTCACCGTGGCCGATGTTCCCGGGCTGATCCCTGGCGCTAGCCAGGGTAAGGGGCTCGGCCACGAGTTCCTGCGCCACGTCGAGCGCTGCGCGGCACTCGTGCACGTGCTCGACTGCGGCGCGCTGGAATCGGACCGCGACCCGGTCTCCGATCTCGACATCATCGAGGCGGAGCTCGAGCAGTACGAGGTCGACTCGTCCTTCGCCGGTTCCGACGGCCAGTTGATCCCGCTCAACGAGCGCCCCAAGCTCATTGCATTGAACAAGGTGGACATGCCGGACGGCCAGGACATGGCCGACTTTGTTCGCCCTGAGCTGGAAAAGCGGGGTTATCGGGTCTTCGAAATTTCGGCGTTGTCGCGTACCGGCCTCCGCGAGCTCTCGTTCGCCATGGCCGAACTAGTCGCAGAAGCACGGGCCAGAATCGATGCCGCGCCTCCGGTCGTCGAGGCCCCGGTTATCAAACCCCGAGCCGTCAATCAACGCGCGTTCACAATTCGGCGTGAAGAACGGAATCTCGAGCCGCTCTTCCGTATCATCGGAGAGAAGCCGGTTCGCTGGGTCAAGCAGACGGATTTCCGGAACGACGAGGCAGTGGGTTATCTGGCCGACCGTCTCGCCAAGCTTGGCATCGAGGATGAACTGTTCAGGGTGGGTGCTCAGCCGGGTGACGCCGTCGTGATCGGAGACGAGAGCGACAGTGTGATCTTCGACTGGGAGCCGACCATGAGCGCCGGTGCCGAGCTTTTGGGTTCGCGCCGAGGTCACGACGTGCGGTTGGAGGAAACCGACCGCCCGACGCGTCAGCAGAAGCGCGAGGACCACCAGTCCCGCAAGGAGGCCAAGCAGGCCGCCCGCGATGAACTGGAGGCCGAGCGCAAAGCTGGGATCTGGACGGAATCGGTCAACTACAAGATGCCCGGCCCTGAAGGAGACAGCGACAAGGGATGAAGCAACGCCTGAGGATGAAAGAGACTCGCAAACCGTCCGCGGTTCGCGAGCGGTCCGATATCACACGCGCAGGACGAATCGTCGTCAAGGTCGGCTCGTCGTCGTTGACCACGGTCGACGGCGGTGTCAGTCAGGACGCCTTGAAGGCGCTCGTCGACACGTTGGGGCGGGCCCGCACCGCCGGCACGGAGATCATCCTGGTCTCCTCGGGCGCTGTCGCGGCAGGTCTCTCGCCAATGGGCATCCAGCGGCGCCCGCGTGACCTCGCTACCCAACAGGCCGCCGCCGCCGTTGGGCAGGGCCACCTCGTAGCCCAATACGTCGACGAGTTCGCTAAGCACGGCGTCACCGTCGGCCAGGTGCTGCTGACCGCAGAAGATCTTAACCGCCGCGAGCAGTACGGCAACGCGTTCAATACGCTCAACCGCCTGCTCGACCTCGGCGTCCTGCCGATCATCAACGAGCACGACACCGTCGCCACCCACGAGATCCGCTTCGGCGACAACGACCGTCTCGCCGCGCTCGTCGCCGACCTCGTCAAGGCCGAGGCCCTCGTGCTGCTCTCCGACGTCGACGCGGTCTACGACGGGCCGCCGCAGAAGGGGGCCAAGCGCATCAGTCGCGTCGATTCTCCGGCCGATCTCGACGGCGTCGAAATCGGTGGCACCGGCTCCGGCATCGGCACCGGCGGCATGGCGACCAAGGTCCGCGCCGCGACGATGGCCGCCGAGTCCGGCATACCCGCGCTCGTGACATCAGCCGCGAACGTCGGGCGTGTGCTCTCCGGAGAAGACGTCGGCACGTGGTTCGCGACCCGTGGTGTGCGCCGCTCGGCGCGCATGCTCTGGCTCGAGCACCTCGCCGACCCGGACGGTCGCGTGGTCCTCGACTCCGGCGCCGTCAAGGCCATCGCCACCGGCAAGAAGTCGCTCCTGCCGGCAGGCATCACCTCGGTCAGCGGCGACTTCAACGCCGGTGACGTCGTCGACCTGACGGACAAGCGCGGCAGGATCATCGCCCGTGGCATCGTCAACTACGACAACGACGAGTTGCCGGCCATGATCGGCAAGACCACGCGAGAACTCTCGAAGAAGCAGGGCAAGCGCTACGCGCGTTCCGTCGTCCACGTGGACGACATGGTGGTAGTACGCCGCCGCTGACGCTCGTCCATTCGAAGCCACATCAACCCTTAGGGGGAGACATGACCGACACAACAATCGATACTTCCGTCACCGAGGTCGAGGCGGCGATCGCCACCAAGGCCGATCGCGCCCGTGCGGCCTCCCGTGTCCTGGCCCAGGCCAATCGCGACCACAAGGATCGCGCACTGCGTGCGATCGGCGAGACGCTGGACTCGAACCGTCCGGCGATCCTCGAGGGAAACAAGAAGGACCTCGACCGCGGCGAGGCCAATGGCACGTCTCAGGCGCTGTTGGACCGGCTGCGCCTGGACGACGAGCGCATCGACGGCCTGATCTCGGCGCTTGAAGATTTGTGCGGCCTGCCGGACCCCGTTGGCGAGGTGCACCGCGGCCAGACGCTGCCGAACGGGCTTCGCCTGCGCCAGGTGCACGTGCCTCTCGGCGTCGTCGGCGCGATCTATGAGGCGCGCCCGAATGTGACCGTGGACATCGCCGGCATCGCGCTCAAGAGCGGCAACGCGGTCCTGCTGCGCGGTGGTTCCGCGGCCGAAGAGAGCAACAAGGTACTCATCCGCCTGATCCGCGAGGCGCTCGAGGGTGTTGACCTGCCCGCCGACGCCGTCCAGGGCATCGACGAGCTCGGGCGCCCGGGCGCGACCGCTCTGATGGGTGCCCGCGGCAAGGTCGACGTGCTCGTCCCGCGCGGTGGACGCAGCCTCATTCAGGCCGTTGTGCAGAACGCGTCAGTACCGGTTATCGAGACCGGTGAGGGCAACGTGCACATCTTCCTCGATGAGTCCGCGCCCGAGGAACTGGCCGTCCCGATTGTGATCAACGCCAAGACGCACCGCACGTCGGTCTGCAACGCGGCCGAGACGCTGCTCGTGCACAAGGACGCCATCGCGGCTCGTGAGGTCCTCACCAAGCTGTCCGACGCCGGCGTGCGGCTGCACGTCGACGAGCGGGCGGCGGAGCTGGCCGCTGGTCTGAACACCGTGCCCGCGACGGCTGAGGACTGGGGCTCGGAGTACCTGGACATGGACATCGCGGTCGCCGTCGTCGACTCGCTCGACGACGCTTTGGATCACATTCGCGAGTACTCCAGCGGCCACACTGAGGCGATCCTGACGAACAACCTGTCGCATTCAGAGCGTTTCGTCCGCGAGATCGACTCCGCCGCAGTGATCGTCAACGCCTCGACCCGCTTCACCGACGGCGGCCAATTGGGCCTGGGCGCCGAGGTCGGCATTTCGACGCAGAAGATGCATGCCCGCGGTCCGATGGGCCTGCGCGAGCTGACGACGACGAAGTGGATCATTCAGGGCGACGGGCAGATCCGCCCGTAGGGACACGCGAGTCATTCGTGGCGTAGCGTTGTCAGTGGGTACCATTAGTGCAGACTACTGACTCCGCCCGGCCTTAGGGCCGTGGAGGGGGCCGCCGAGAGATAAGGGAGACACATGCTTGATCAGCTCATCGCCTCTGGCGCTGCGACCGCAGCCGCCGAGGCAGAAAACGCCGGACAGTACGCGTTGTTGATCGGCGGCAGCATCATGGCAGGTTTCCTCCTGCTGCTCCTGATCACGGTCTCGTTCGCCAATCGCGGCCTGGGCCACGAGGCTCACGCCGAGACGCATGACCCGCACCGCCAGCACCCGAACAACCACGGTGGGGCAAATCACTAGTTCGAAGACGGCGGGCCGCAAGGTCCGGCTGGGGGTCATGGGCGGTACGTTCGACCCAATTCACCACGGCCACTTGGTGGCGGCCAGCGAGGTCGCCGCCAAGTTTGGTCTCGATGAGGTGGTCTTCGTGCCCACGGGTCAACCGTGGCAGAAGCAGCACAAGAAGGTGTCGCCGTCGGAACACCGGTACCTGATGACGGTCGTCGCGACGGCCTCCAACCCGCGGTTCACCGTGAGCCGGGTGGACATCGACCGACCGGGAGTGACGTACACGATCGACACCCTGCGCGATCTGCGTAGGCAGCGTCCCGAGGCCGAGTTGTTCTTCATCACGGGCGCCGACGCCCTGGAACAGATCATGTCCTGGAAGGACGTCGACGAACTTTGGGGGCTGGCGCACTTCGTCGGTGTGACCCGGCCCGGCCACGATCTGCCGGATCTTGGGCGTCAAGACGTTAGCCTGCTCGAGATTCCGGCGCTGGCGATCTCCTCGACGGATTGCCGCAACCGCGTGAAGGATCATCAGCCCGTTTGGTACCTGGTACCTGACGGCGTGGTTCAGCACATCGCAAAACACGAATTGTATCTGGAAGCGTCAGATGCCGAGATTGCTTAACGGGGAATGGACAGTATGAGCAACGAAGGAGAGCCCGCCCTCACCAGGCGAGCTCTGCGGGAAAGAAGGCGTGCGCAGGAGGCTGCGAAACGCGCCGCAACTGAGGCCGCCGAGGCTCGTACCGACGAGCCGGCAGCCGATGCCGACGCGCCCGTACCCCCGTCTGAGCCGGTGACGGCCGCCCCGCAGGCGGAGAAGCAGGACGCCGAGGATGCTACCGTTCAGCGCGTCCAGCGGGCCAACCGCAGCCGCCGCGCTGCGGAGGTTCCGGTCGACGCCGTTCCGGAGCGCGGCGAGCGCAGTTCCCTGCAGCGGGCCCGTGACCGTGAGGCCTTGCGCCGGCGTCGTGCTGCCGAGACTGCGCCAGCCCCATCGCCGGCGCCGGAGGAGGAAGCGGCGCCGCTGACGCGCCGCCAGCTTCGGTTGCAGGCGCTGGCCGCAGCGAAGGCCGCGTCCGGCCAGAAGGCCGAATCCGCTCCAGGACCTGCAAGCGACGAGTCCGCTCCTGCGGCCCCGCGGTCCGCAGGATCGCCCGAGGAAGCGGCGAACTTAGATACAGCGCCGCGCCCCGTCGTGCGTCCCGCCACGTCGGCGGCGCGCGCTGCTGCATCTGAGATGAGCATTGAAGAGGCCCTCGAAGAGCAGAAGAAGGCCATGCCGGACACTGCTGGGCACGACGTCGACGGGCCGGCGACCGTGGCCGACTACCCGACTGACGACACTGGCCTGATCGATCTCGAGACCCTCGCCGCGCAGCGTGAGCACGCGGCCCGCGCGGCGATTATCAACCGTCGCATCGCGGAGCGTCGCCGGCTCGAAGCCGAGCACGTCCAGCGCCTCAACCAGGTCAGCTCGGACCCGTTTACCGGATCGATGAACCAGTTCGTCGGTACGGAGGACGAGCGCCGGCTCGTCAACACGGGCATCTCGGGCCCGCCGACCAGCGGGGTGGAGCTTGACTTCGCCTCTCCGGGAGCGGCCGAGGAGCGCAGCACCGAGGAGGCCGAGCAGCAGGTGGCCGAAGTGGCCGAAGCCGACTACGGATCGGCTGATACCCCGGACAGCGAACAGTCGGACGGTGAGAGTCGTCCACAGGCGGCCGCCGGCGGGAAGCCGCTGGCGGCAGTCCAGGCGCAGGGGCTCGACCCGCTCGATGCCGTGACGGCCGGCATCCGCCGGGCCAACCTGTGGTTCTTCGTCTCGTTCGGCGCCCTGGGCGTCGGCGTGGCCACCTTCATCGCGGGCCTCGTGATGATCATCAACAGCAACTAGAGAAGTACCAGCGAGGGAGACCCGTGGCGCTCAACGAGCACACTCAGAACATCATCAACATCGCCGCCAAGGCGGCCGACGACAAGTTGGCCGAGAACCTGGCCGCCATCGACGTCAGCGAACGTCTGGGCATCACCGATGCCTTCTTCATGGCGTCGGCGGCGACCGAGCGGCAGGTCAACGCCGTCGTGGACGGCATCGAGGACGCGCTGCACGAGCAGCTGGACCTGAAGCCGGCCCGCCGGGAGGGCCGCGGCCAGGGCCGCTGGGTCCTGCTGGACTACCTCGATGTCGTCATCCACGTCCAGCACAACGAGGACCGTGTCTTCTACGCCCTGGATCGGCTCTGGAGCGACTGCCCGGCGATCGAGCTGCCATCGTTTGCGAAGCCGGCCGAGGCTGCCTCCGCCGAATAGGTGGGCGGGACCGTGATTTGTGAGGTTCCGGTTCCTCTACTATGATGGATGAGTTGCCTCGGACGGTGTCCGTGGCGGCGACTCCACTCTGGGGGTATGGCGCAGTTGGTAGCGCGTCTGCATGGCATGCAGAAGGTCAGGGGTTCGAATCCCCTTACCTCCACCAGATGTGATGTATCGGGGCATATGTCCCAGATGAGTCACTGAGAACCCTCGGGCCGATGGTCCGGGGGTTTTCTCGTGTTCCACCAGTTGTTGCGGTCCGATTCAATGGCGGTGGCGGCAATGTGTGTGACGTAATTGTCCCGTGCATCGCTACATCGTCCTGAGCGCGCTTGAGGAATCCGTCGGATGTGAGTCCCGCGGTGTGGTCTACTGCTGGCAGCACGGAGGTCGAGTGAGCCGCCTCTACTTGCGTTGTTGCTCCGCTCGTGTCCGCCTGAATCTGTGGCGGCAGGGCGTTCGTGCCCAAGCGGCCGACATCCTGTCGATCACGCACGCAAACATGGCCCCGCAAGCGACCTCCCGGAAAAAGCCTGCCAGTGGCCGTGGCGCTTCTGGGGTCACGGCTCTCGGCGGCTGCTGTTGGCGGCTATTCTGTCGGGCCCGGATGCGATGATGGGAGTCATGAGGCGGGCAATCTGCCCGGTCGCCATGTGGGTTTCGGGTACACCCGAGTGCCAACCGCACACCTCAAAAGTAATCGAAGCTATCTTCGAATTTGAGTACAAACCCCTTTCGTTCTTCGAACTTCTCGACTAGAATTGGGCTATGGCTCTAGAACATCCCCTTGAGACACCGACAACGCCGGCAGTGCCGCCCGTGGAGACCCTACGGGCTGGCACTGAGGCTTTGTCCGGGCTCTGGAGGGCTGTGGAGGGGCTCGAGGATGCGGACCTGCTCGAATTCGTCCGGGCCGCCGAAGGACTCGGCCGGATGCTCGACGGTATTCGGGTCCGGTCCGCCGGTGAGGTCCACCTCCGTTCGGATCCAGGGCTCGGTCAGGATCGTCTTTCCGCTAGGAGGGGTTGCCGTACCGGGCCGGAGCTGCTGCAGCGGTTGACCTTGCTGCCGCACCGGTCGCTGAAGCGGCGTTGGGTCCTGGACGAGCGGACCCGGTCTTCGTATTCAGTCTCGGGTTCGCTGATCGACCCTCGGTGCCCGCTCGTGGCTGAGGCCTTGCACGACGGGGACATTGGAGACGAGACCGCAAGTCTCGTCTCCGGGATGCTCGCCCGGATCGCGCCACGGGCGCTTCCCGGCATGATGGCGGCGGCCGAGGAGAACATCGTTGACGCCGCCACTGGACGCCTCCCCGCGGAAACTGACCGGCCCGGTCCCGAGGATGACTCCGCAGGAGGCGCCGACGATGGTGGTGACGGGCGCGCGCCGGCCATGGTCTTCGAGGCCGTGCGGGTCATGGCGGGGCAGTGGGAAGCCGCCGCGGACCCCGATGGGCCCGAACCGTCGGCGGAACAGGCCGCTGCCAGCCGATGCCTGACGTTCAGGCCGCTCAAGGACGGTCTCGTCGGAGTTTCGGGGCGCTTGTTGCCTGAGGTCGCCGCGCAGTGGCGGCGCCTCGACGACGCGCACATGAATCCCGCCACCCACAGCCCGAGCCCTGGCGTCGACATGAACACCAGTACCGGCACCGGCGTGGACGCCGTTGCCGGCGCCTCGGGCGGCGGCACGGGTGCAAGTCTGCCCGATTTTCTGCCCACCGGCGCGGAGAGCGCTGCGGCAGCGGAGCTGGCCCCAGGCTTGCCGGGGCCGGTGGCGGATGAGCGCACGCCCGGACAGAAACGTCACGACGTGCTCGCCTCGATCCTTGGTGCCGCGGCCCGCAGCGCCGCGACCCCGAACCTGGGCGGGGACACCGCCACTTTAGTGGTGCACGTGAACGCCCAAGACCTCGCCGACCCGCACGGGTACGCGCAGGTCGAGGGGATAGACGTGCCGGTCTCGGCGCGGATCGCGCATCGGCTCGCATGCACTGCGGCTGTGCAGAAAGTTGTTTTCGACACCTCTGGACGGATCGTACGACTCGGGTCCAAGGAACGGGCCTTCACCGCGCACCAGCGGCGGGCCATCGCGGCCCGGGATGGCGGCTGCATCATCCCCGGCTGCATGATCCCGGCATCATGGTGCGAGGTTCACCACGTGACCCCCTGGGCAGAGAAAGGTTCTACGCACGTCGAGAACGGATGCCTGCTCTGCTTCTACCATCACCGATCGATCGAGGACTCCGGCTGGGGGATCGAGATGCGGTCCGGGGTCCCATGGGTGCGTGCTCCAGGGTGGATTAATCCGACCGGCGTGTTCAGGCCGGCACCGTCCTCGCTGACACGCTACCGCGCAGGACTCACCACCCGGCTGAACCAGGCCAGCGCAACCAACAAACTCAAGCCCAACATCAGCGGCCGGACCAACGAAGATGGTCGGGCTAACGACACTCGCACCGACGGCGCGGACGGAAACGCATCGGGCGGCGGTAGCAAAGGCTTCGAGATCGGACCGGGTCAGGATCCTGTCGACCCACCGTTATGGCCTGAGGCCTCCACGTCATCGAAGCCCGAGACTGAAGCCAAGCGGAGGCGGTGGCAAGCGCTCGATGACCCGCCGCCTTGGGCGGACGCTCCCGCAGAACCAAAGGAACCGGGCGAAACCGACGCCGACGACGGAGTGGATGGCACGTGCCCGTCCCGCTGATTGCAGCCAGCCCCGGAGAGGCGCAGGTGAGTGTTAGGCCGGGTTGTGCGTCGGTCGGTGGTGTTGAGCGTCTGACGGTCGGAGCTGACTCATCGCAAGAACCCCAAGGACCGGACCGGCGGCGAGAACGAGGAGCGCGTAGCGCCATTGGGTCGCTTCGGCGAGCAGTGGGACGATCTGGATGCTCGCCACTGTGAGCGCGAAACCGACGGCTGTCTGGGCGGTGAGCGCCGTGCCGACGTGCTGGGGGTCCACGGACTCGGACAGTGCGGTGGAGAAGACTCCGGAGTCGGCGATGACCGAGGCACCCCATACCGCGCAGAACACGGCGAAGAGGGGAGCGGCGGCGTCGAACGCCAGCGGCGACAGGAAACAGCAGGCCCCGCTGACGGCCAGCGCGGTCATGGCCGCCCGGCGGCGCCCGAAGCGGTCGGCCGCCCAACCGCCGAGCAGGCACCCCGCGAAGCCCACGACTCCCATCGTCGCGAACACCATGACCTGGCCGTAGCCGCCGAAATCGGCCGAGGAGTGCAGTACGAACACCGGGATCCACGTCCACAGCGCGTAGAGCTCCCACATGTGTCCGAAGTAGCCGAGGTTGATCAGCAGCGGCCGGCGCTGGGTGAACATGCGCAGCGCGTACCCGGGATCCAGTGGGGCCTTGGATCGGCTGAGGTGCGGGCCCGGGCGGACGAGGGCGAACGCGAGCAGCGAACCGAGCACGCCTACCACTGCGGTGACGTGCAGGACGGATCGCCAGTCGAGGGCGGCTAGGCCCCCGACGAGGTTCGGCAGCGCGGAACCGAGCGTCAGGGCGCCGATGAGGAGACCCATGGATAGTCCGCGCCGCGTCGCTGGCGCCCAGGAAGCCATGAGCTTCATGCCCGTCGGGTAGACGCCCGCAAGGAACAGGCCCGTGAGGAACCGCAGCCCGACCATTTCGGGCAGGCCCGCCGCGACGAGTGCCAGCAGTGAGGTCACGACGGCGGCCAGCGCGGCACTCGTGCCGAGTAGCAGGTGTACCGGGATGCGGTCCGCGAGATTCAGTGCGGCGGACGTGACCGCGCCGGCGACGAAGCCGAGCTGGACCGAGGCCGTCAGCCACACCGCGGAGCCGCTCGAGATGTCCAGATCCTGTTGCACGCTGGGGACGACGGCTGAGACCGAGAACCACACGGCGAGGGCCAGTACCTGAACGGTCGCGATCAGCGCCCGCTGCACGCCTGGTGTTCTCATCGTTCTCCTCGGATCGTTCTGCGGCAGTGCAAGCGTACGCCGTGCTGTTGACTTCCGGCGCGCGCGGCGGGAAGGCTGGGTGAGTGAAGCACGGCACGCCGCGGCGAAGGAGACGTATGAGGATCTGTGCCACCTGCGGGGTCGAGCGCGAGGCGCCGCTACCCGAGATCTGTCCCATCTGCGCCGACGAGCGTCAGTACGTTCCCGCGTCGGGTCAGGAATGGCTCGCACTGGAGGAGATGTCGGCGAGCCACGAGCTGCGCCTGCGCGCTTTCGAGCCCGGCCTGACCGGCTTGCGGGCCCATCCGAAAGTGGGTATCGGCCACACCGCGCTCGTGGCCGCCACCGCCGAGGGAGGACTTTTGTGGGACCCGCCGGCCTACATCGACGACGACGCGGTCCGCGCCGTCGTCGCGCTGGGGCCCATCAGTGCCGTCGCGGCCAGTCACCCCCACATGTTCGGGGTGCAGGTGGAGTGGAGTCGGGCGCTGGGCGGGGTTCCGGTGCTCGTCAACGCGGCGGACCGGGAGTGGTTGGGTCGGAGTGACCCGGTCGTCGAATTCTGGGGCGAGCGCTTCGAGGTCGTCCCGCAGATCGTCCTGCACCGTGTCGGCGGGCACTTCCCCGGCAGCGCGGTGGCCCACTGGCGTTCCGGCGCGGACGGGCGCGGTGTGCTGCTGGCCGGGGACGCCTTCGCCCCCAACCCTGACGGGCGGACGCTGACCTTCCTGTGGTCGTACCCGAACCGCATCCCGCTCTCCGGTGTGGTTGCTCAGCGCATCGTTGAGCAACTGGAGCCGCTCGAGTTCGACCGCGTCTACGCGAACTTCGGCAACTGCCACGACTCCGGCGCCAAGGAGGCGCTGCGGTACTCCGCGCGCCGTCACGCGGCCTGGGCGAGTGGCGAGTTCGACCATCTGACGTGATGGTCGCCGCTGCCGGGGATACCATGGCCTTATGTGCGGCCGATACGTGATGGCGCGGGCCTCTGGAGATTTGATGGCGGAGGCCGATGCGCTGCTGGGCGAGCAGCTCGAGGGGCGAGAGCTGAGTCCGTCGTGGAATGTGGCCCCGACGACCGACGTGCCGATCGTGCTCGAACGGCTGGTCGGCGACGAGCTGCGCCGCGAAGTGCACGTCGCGCACTGGGGGCTGGTTCCGCGCTGGGCTAAAGACGCGAAGATCGGCGTGCGTGCCTTCAACGCCCGCAGCGAGACCGTGACTGAGAAGCCCACGTTCCGCTCTGCCGTCGTCTCGCGCCGCTGCGCCGTCCCGATGGACGGCTACTACGAGTGGAAACGCCAGGGGGCCGGGCGCACGGCACCCAAGCAGCCCTACTTCGTGCATGCCGCCGATGGTGGGCTGAGTTTCTTCGCCGGCCTCTACGAGTGGTGGAAGGACCCGGGGGTCGCCGACGGCGAGCCCGGGCAGTGGATGCTCTCGACGAGCATCGTCACGATGCCCTCGCCCGACCCGAGCGCCGAGGGGGTGCTCGGCGACCTGGGGGGTCTGCACGACCGGCTGCCCGTCCCGCTCTCCCGGGAGGCGATGGATGCCTGGCTGGATCCCGCCGAACGCGACGCGGCGTCGCTGGTGGAACGCATCCGCGCCGGGGCGTACGACGTCGCCGCCTCCTGGCGTCTGGACCCGGTCGGTGCCGCCGTGGGGAACGTCCGCAACAACGGTCCCGAACTGATCGCGCCTGTCAGCCCGCTTTTCTGATTTCGACCTCCCCGGCGCAGGCCATTCTGCGGGTTCCTGTGGGTAGCCTTCTGCGTGCATTCGAACAGGATTTCGAATACAATGGAGGTCTCGTCTTCACGCTTCCCGAGGGCGAGGGCTTCCCCGTTTCCATGCGCCGCGCAGCCGCTCACACTGCCGGCGCAGGGCATGGAGGTTTTTTAGATGGGTCTATTCACACAGGGCATCGAGGTCGGCTGCTCCCCGGACGGGGTTCCGGAGCGGCTGCACTGGCAGGGGCAGGACTATGCCGTCTGCGCGGAACCTGTGCGCTGGTTCGAGCGACGCAGCTGGTGGGCAGAGGAACAGCGCGCACAGCGCGGCAGCGGTTCCGGCCTGGTTGATCACGAGATCTGGCGGGTGCAGGCGACCGGGGCGACGGACGGGCAACACCGTACCTTTGACCTCTCGCGCCACCAGCGCTCGAGGCGCTGGCGCATGATCCGCGTTCACGAGGCCCTGCGGGACGCGGCATGAGCGCTCCCGTCCGGTTCTCCCACCTCAACGTGGCCAGCGCCTTCAGCGCCCACTACGGGGTCTCCCGGCCCGAGGTCCTGGCGGCGGCCGCGGCCGCCGACGGTCAGCCCGCGCTCGCCTGCACCGACCGGGACGGGCTCTACGGGGTCGTCAAGCACCTGAAGGCTTGCGGCGAACACGGCCTCGGCGCGATCATCGGGGTCAACCTGGCGGTGCGCGCGGACGGCGCCGAACGCCGTCGTACGCCCGCGAAGAAAGGCGGTCGGGCAGCCGCTGGCGGAGACATCGAGGGGAGGGTCACCGTGCTCGCCCGCGGGCACGACGGCGGCGCGGGTTACGGCGCGCTCTGCCGCCTCGTCTCCGCCGCCCACGCCTCGAACGGCACGACGGGCGTGACGCGCGACCAGATCGCGCAGGCCGCGGGCAGGGACCCGGCGCTGACAGTGCTGATCGGCCCGGAGTCCGACCTCGGCCGCGCCTGCCTGGGCCGCGACGACACCCGCCAGCGCGCTCTGCTGCGGCGTTGGACGAGCAGCTTGCCGCCTGGGAGCGTCGCCGTCGAGGCCGTAACGCATCTCAACGCGCCGGGGGAGTACTTGAGCACCTCACACGCGGCGCGGATGGTCCGGGCCGGCCGGGCAGCCGGCGTGCGGACCGTGCTGACCAACGCCGTGCGCTACGTCGGCCCCGACGGGGCGGCGACCGCCGACGTACTCGACGCGGTCCGCGCGCTGACCCCGCTGCAGCACCTCGGGCGGGCCGGCACCCCCGGAACCCCCGGTGGCTGGCAGCCGAACGGACAGGGATGGCTCAAGGACGGGGCCGCGATGGAACGGATCGCCCGGGACATCGCCTACGCGGTCGGCGCCGGGGCGGGCGTCGCTACCGATCTGCTGCGCGACACCGAGACGGTCGCCGGGTCGTGCATCCTCGACCCCGTCGGCGACACAGGGTGGGGTGTGCCCGTGGTGCCGGAGGCCGGAGTTATCGGGATCACCGGGGCACCCGACCGGGAACTCGCCCTGCGCTGCGAGGCAGGCATCGAACGGCTCTACGGGCACGACGGCACCACTGTGCCCGGGAGCGCGGCTGAGACCCGGCTGCGTGACCGGCTGCGCCTGGAGCTCGACGTCGTCTCCGACCTCGGCTACGCCTCCTACTTCCTCACCGTCGCGGAGGTCTCCACGATGATCACCCGGCTCGGCGTGCGCAACGCAGCCCGCGGCTCCGGCGCCTCGAGCCTCGTGAACTACCTGCTCGGCATCAGCCAGGTGGACCCCCTGCGCCACGACCTCGTCTTCGAACGCTTCCTCTCCCGCAACAGGACCACCCTCCCGGACATCGATATCGACGTCGAGAGCGCCGAGCGTCACCGCGTCTACCGGGAGATCTTCGCGCGCTTCGGCTCCGAACGCGTGACCCTGATGAGCATGCAGAACGCCTACCGCGCACGAGGCGCCGTCCGGGACGCGGGGCTCGCGCTCGGTATGGAGTCCGACTGGCTCGATGACATCGCCAAACAGCTCTGGCGCTTCTCCGCCTCGAACTTCCGCGAGGCGCTCGCCGAGAAACCCGAACTCGCTCGCCTCTCCGAACAGGTCAGCTCCCACCGGCAGCTCGACCTTCTGGTCGACCTCACCGAGCGGCTCGACCGCCTGCCCCGGCACATCTCGATGCATCCCTGCGGCGTGATCCTCTCCGACACCTCGCTGCTGGCCCGCACCCCGGTCCAGCCCAGCGGCCTCGACCTGCCGATGAGCCAGTTCGACAAACACGACATGGACCCGATGGGCATGCTCAAGCTCGACGTCCTCGGGGTGCGCATGCAGAGCGCCATGGCCCATGCGGTCTCCGAGGTCCGCCGCATGCACGGCGACGCCGGACAGGTTGCGGCGGCCGGGGGACACCTGCAGGACGGCCGGGCACCGGACTTCGTGCAGGCAGACGGAACCATCGACCTCGAGCGCATCCCCTTCGACGACGAGCCGACCTTCGAACTGATCCGCAGCACCCACACCCTGGGCTGCTTCCAGATCGAATCGCCGGGCCAGCGCGAGCTAATCGGCAAACTCGCACCCAGGGAATTCAACGACCTCATTATCGACATCTCCCTCTTCCGACCGGGGCCTATGAAGTCGAACATGGTCAAGCCCTACCTCGAGAACCGGCATGGCTTTGCCCCGGAGGTCTACCCGCACCCCGACCTCCGCCCCGCGCTCGCCGAAACCCATGGCGTGACCGTGTTCCATGAACAGATCCTGCGCATCCTGAGCATCATGACCGAATGCGACTACGCCCAGGCCGACGTCTTCCGGCGTCTGCTCGGCAGCCCCACGCACGAGCCGCTGGTGGAGGAGTTCTTCCGCGAACGCGCCGGACGGAGATACTCCCCGGCCGTGGTCGAGGAGGTCTGGCAGACGCTGCGGGCCTTCGGCAGCTTCGGCTTCTGCAAGGCACACGGGGCCGCCTTTGCCGTACCCACCTATCAGAGCGCGTGGCTGAAGGCCCACCACCCGGAGGCGTTCCTCGCCGGTCTCTGGGAACACGACCCAGGCATGTACCCCAAGCGGCTCCTCGTCTCCGAGGCCCGCCGCCTGAACATCCCCATCCTGCCGCTCGACGTCAACGCCTCCGACACCTGCTACCGCGTCGAACGGTGCGACGACGGCTCCATCGGGATCCGCCTCGCACTCACCGGGGTGTACGGGGTCTCCGGGCGCGAGGTCGCGCACCTGAAATCCGGGCAGCCCTATGCGACCCTGTCCGATGTCCGGGAGCGCTCCGGGCTCAAGCGGGCCTCACTCGAACGGTTCGCCGCGCTGGGCGCGTTCGACTCGCTGCAGGACGGGCGCGGCAACAGGGCTGACCTGATGCGCCACTTCGGGCGCCGGCCGCCACGCGCCCTGCCGGCGTCCAAGCGGCCGCTTCCGGGGCAGCTGCCGCTGCCGCTGCCGGACCTCGAGCGAGCGACGCTGACGATCGGCGCGGCGGCCCCCACGCGCGACGAAACCGTGCGCACTGAGCTGGATCTGCTCGCCGTCGACGTCAGCGGACACCTGATGGACAGCCACGCCCCGCTCCTGCGCCGGCTGGGCGTCACGCCCTCGAGCGAACTGCTGGGCCTGCGCAACGGGACCGAGGTTCTCGTCGCCGGGGTCCGCGTGGCGACCCAGACCCCGCCTATGCGGGGTGGCCGGAGGGTTGTCTTCATCAGCGTCGATGACGGCACCGGATGCGTCGACTGCACGTTCTTTCACGAGGCGCAGCAGCGTTGCGGGCCGTTCCTGTTTAGTACCCGGCTGCTGCTGATGCACGGGATCACCCGGCGGACCGGCCCGCGCGGGATCAGCGTCCAGGCGCTGGCCGCCTGGGACCTCGCCGACACGGCGTCGCTGCCCGGGCCCGGATACCTGACGAGCGAGGAGCGCGCCCGGAACACTCCGTGGCGGCACGACAGTGGAGGGCCGAGTGGCGGGGCACGTGGCGGACAGCGCCTCGACGTGCGCGCTGAGGCCGAGGGCCTCGACAACCGGGTGGCTCCGGCCTGAGCTCAATGAACTCCGTCACGTTCAGGCCGCGAGGACGCCCGGGCCGGGGGAGCCGCCGCGGGGTGCGTGATAAGTTTGCTCCTGGCAGTCACCCTTTAAATTCCGTCCTGTGAGGCGGGGAAGGAGGCGGCGCAATGAATCCTGCTGATTCACCCGACCGCAGCACACCTGTGCCCACGACATCGCGGACCGTCCTGACGGGCAGCGACATCGAGCGCGTCCTCACGCGCATCGCCCACGAGATCATCGAGGCCAACAAAGGCACCGACGGCCTCGTCCTCTTGGGCATTCCCACCCGCGGCCATCCGCTCGCCCAACGGCTCGGACAGCGCATCGCCGCCACCGATCCCACCGTGAAGCTCGACGAGCTCGTCGGCCAGCTCGACGTCACGATGTACCGCGACGACCTGCGCCACGGCACTTCGCGCACGCCGGCCCCGACCCGCATCCCCGGCGGCGGGCTCGACGGCAAGGTCGTGGTCCTCGTCGACGACGTCCTCTACTCCGGGCGCACGATCCGCGCCGCCCTCGACGCCTTGGCCGACATCGGCCGGCCCAAAACCGTCCGGCTCGCGGTCCTCGTCGACCGCGGTCACCGCGAACTGCCGATCCGCGCCGACCACGTGGGCAAGAACCTGCCCACCGCCACAAGCGAGAAGGTCAAGGTCCGTCTCGCCGAACTCGATGAGATCGACGGCGAACCCATCAACGAGGTAGTCATCGAGGCCCGCGCATGAAACACCTGCTCTCCACCTACGATCTCGGTCGGGCGGACGCCGTCCGGATCCTCGACGTCGCCGAGGAGATGGCGACCGTCGGGACCCGGGAGATCAAGAAGCTGCCGGCGCTGCGCGGCCGCACCGTCGCGACCCTCTTCTTCGAGGACTCGACCCGCACCCGCATCTCCTTCGAGGCCGCCGCCAAGCGCCTCAGCGCCGACGTCATCAACTTCGCCGCGAAGGGCTCCTCCGTCTCGAAGGGCGAATCGCTCAAGGACACGGCCCAGACGCTCGAAGCGATCGGCGCCGAGGCCGTCGTGATCCGTCATGGTGCCTCCGGGGCGGCCGCCCGCCTGGCGTCGACCGACTGGATCTCCTCCGCGGTCATCAACGCCGGCGACGGGACGCACGAGCACCCGACGCAGGCCCTGCTCGATGCGTTCACCCTGCGCCAGCACTGGGCCAAGGTCCAGGGCGTCGATCCCCTCGGGACGGGGCTGGACGGAATGAGCGTCGTCATCGTCGGCGACGTCCTGCATTCCCGCGTGGCCCGCTCGAACCTCTGGCTGCTCAAGACGCTCGGCGCCGACGTGACCTTCGTGGCGCCGCCGACGCTGCTTCCCATCGGCGCTGACGCCTGGCCGTGCACGATCAACTACGATCTCGACGACGCCCTGGCCGCCGGCCCCGACGCCGTCATGATGCTCCGCGTCCAGGCCGAGCGCATGAACGCGGCCTACTTCCCGAGCACCGCGGAGTACTCGCGGCGCTGGGGATTCGACGACGCGCGGCTGGCCATGCTCGACGCGCGCGGCCTCGAGAACACCATCATCCTGCACCCCGGACCGATGAACCGCGGCCTGGAGATCTCCTCCGGCGCCGCCGACTCGTCGCGCGCCGTCGTGCTCCAACAGGTCAGCAACGGCGTCGCCGTCCGCATGGCCGTCCTGTACCTGCTGCTCTCCGGCGACCACTAGCCCTGCCGGACCTCACGTAACACCGGCGACCACCCGCCGAAGCAATCTAGACTTTGGAGCAATCATGACGAGCACCACAGCCACCGAAACCTACCTCATCCGCGGCGCCTCCCTCCTGGGCGGGGCGCCGACCGATCTCCTGCTCGCCGACGGGCTCATCGCCGCGACCGGCGAGGCCGCGGCCGCTGACGAACGGGCCGCGCAGGCCGTCGTGATCGACGCCGCCGGGCTCATCGCCCTCCCGGGCCTGGTCGACCTGCACACGCACCTGCGCGAACCCGGCCGCGAAGACGCGGAGACCGTCGAGACGGGCACCCGCGCCGCCGCGCTGGGCGGTTTCACCGCCGTGCACGCGATGGCCAACTCGAACCCGGTGGCCGATACTGCCGGCGTCGTCGAACAGGTCTGGAGCCTCGGCCGCCGCAGCGGCTGGGTCGACGTCCGGCCCGTCGGCGCCGTCACGGTCGGCCTCGCCGGCGAGCGGCTCTCCGAGATCGGCGCGATGGCCGAGTCCCGAGCCGGAGTCCGGGTCTTTTCCGACGACGGCATCTGCGTGCACGACCCGGTGCTGATGCGCCGCGCCCTCGAATACGTGAAGGCCTTCGGCGGCGTCGTCGCCCAGCACGCGCAGGAGCCGCGGCTGACCGAGGGTGCGCAGATGAACGAGGGCGACGTCTCCGCCGTCCTCGGCCTGCCGGGCTGGCCCGCCGTCGCCGAGGAGGCGATCATCGCCCGCGACGTCCTGCTCGCGGAGCACGTCGGCTCCCGCCTGCACGTCTGCCACGTCTCGACCGCTGGCAGCGTCGACATCATCCGCTGGGCCAAGTCCCGCGGCATCGACGTCACTGCCGAGGTCACCCCGCACCACCTGCTGCTGACCGATGAGAAGGCCCGCACGTACGACCCCGTCTTCAAGGTCAACCCGCCGCTGCGCCGCGAGGCCGACGTCATGGCCCTGCGCGAGGCTCTTGCCGACGGCACGATCGACATCATCGGCACCGACCACGCCCCGCACCCCACCGAGGCCAAGGAGTGCGAGTGGGCGCAGGCCGCGATGGGCATGACCGGGCTCGAGACCGCGCTGTCGGTCGTCCAGCACACGATGATCGATACCGGCATGATGACCTGGGAGGATTTCGCGCGCGTCACGTCGACGACGCCGGCGGCGATCGGCCAGGTCGCGGACCAGGGTCGCCCGCTCGTGGCGGGCGAGCCCGCGAACGTGACCCTCGTCGACCCCGAGGCGCGCTGGATCGTCGATCCCGAGGCCATGGCCACCATGGGCCGCAACTCCCCGTTCTCGGGCCTTGAGCTGCCGGGCAGCGTGCGCGCGACGTTTTTCCACGGCACGGCCACGGTGCTGGACGGCGAGCTGAACAGCCCGCGGAGCGTGGGGGAGGACGCATGAGCGAGTACCTTCCCGCCATCCTGGCGACCCTGGCGGTGTGCGCGGTGTTCGTGCTGCTCATCGCCCTCGGGTGGCGCCACCGACTCAAGCGACAGGGCCACGTGCCGGCTCCGGCCGCCGTCCCTGCTGAGCTCTCGGAGCCGCACGTGAGCGTGGAGGGCCAGTACGTCAGCACGACGACGGCCGGCGACTGGCTCGACCGGATCGCCGTGCACTCGCTCGGGTTCAAAGCGAACGCCACCCTGAGCGTGCACCCCGAGGGTGCCCTCTTCGCCCGCGACGGCGCGCCGGACGTCTTCGTCCCGGTCGCCGACCTGACGAGTGTGCGGCGCGAGTCGGGCATGGCCGGCAAATTCGTCGAACGCGACGGGCTCGTCGTCGCCGAATGGAACCTCGGAACCCTCGCCGTCGACACCGGCTTCCGCCCCCGTTTCGGGGACGACGGCGACGCCACCGTGGCCGCCCTCGACATGATCATCGCCGCGCACGCAGCCGAGGCGCGCGGCCCACAGACCAACCACGTTGCTGAGAAGAAGGACACCAAGTGACTGCACAGACGAACCCCGAGCAGGCGACGCCTCGTTCGGCACAGGCCGAACCGGCCCTGCTGGTGCTTGAAGACGGACGGATCTTCCGCGGCCGCTCCTACGGTGCGCGTGGAACGACGCTCGGCGAGACCGTGTTCGCGACGGGCATGACCGGGTATCAGGAGACCATCACCGACCCGTCGTACGCGCGGCAGATCGTCGTTCAGACGGCCCCGCACATCGGCAACACCGGTGTGAACAGCGCAGACGCCGAGTCCCGCCGGATCTGGGTCTCCGGCTACGTCGTCCGCGACGCCGCCCGCCGTCCCTCGAACTGGCGCAGCGAGAAGACGCTCGACGCCGAGCTCGAGGAGCAGGGCGTCATCGGTATCCAGGGCGTCGACACCCGGGCCATCACCCGCCACCTGCGCGAGGCCGGTTCCCTCAAGGGCGGCATCTTCTCGGGCGCGGACGCCCGCCGGCCCGAGGCGGACCTGATCGCCGAGGTCCAGGGCCAGCCGTCCATGAAGGGCGCGCGTCTGGCCGAGGAGGTCACGGCCGAGGAGGCCTACGTCGTCGAGCCGGCCGACTGCGGCTGGGAGGGCGAGGCACGCTACACGCTCGCCGCCGTCGACCTCGGTATCAAGGGCATGACCCCGTTCCGCTTCGCCGAGCGCGGAGTGCGCGTGCACGTGCTGCCGGCCACCTCGACCTACGAGGACATCGTGGCACTCGACCCGGACGGCGTGTTCATGTCCAACGGGCCGGGCGACCCGGCCACCGCCGAGACCCAGGTGGCACTGCTGCAGCGGGTCCTCGACGCCAAGACCCCATTCTTCGGCATCTGCTTCGGCAACCAGATCCTGGGGCGCGCCCTCGGCTTCGGCACCTACAAGCTGCGCTTCGGCCACCGCGGAATCAACCAGCCCGTGATGGACAAGACCACCGGCAAGGTCGAGATCACCAGCCAGAACCACGGCTTCGCCGTCGACGCACCGACTCAAGGTGCGGTCGAGGCGCCGAACGAGCGCTACGGCCGGGTCGAGGTCAGCCACTACTCGCTCAACGACGACGTCGTCGAGGGGCTGCGCTGTCTCGACCTGCCGGCCTTCTCCGTCCAGTACCACCCGGAGGCCGCCGCGGGGCCGCACGACTCCGCCTACCTGTTCGACCGTTTCATCGACGTGATGGCGGCCAACACCGCATCGACCAAGGAAGAGAACTAATGCCGAAGCGCGAAGATCTGAAGTCCGTCCTCGTCATCGGCTCGGGCCCGATCGTGATCGGCCAGGCGGCCGAGTTCGACTACTCCGGAACGCAGGCCCTGCGGGTCCTGAAGGAGGAGGGGCTGCGCGTCATCCTGGTCAACTCGAACCCGGCGACCATCATGACCGACCCCGAGTTCGCCGACGCCACCTACGTCGAGCCGATCACGCCCGAAGTTATCGAGAAGATCATCGCCAAGGAGCGGCCCGATGCGATTCTGCCGACCCTTGGCGGACAGACGGCCCTGAACGCGGCGATCGCCCTCGACAAGAACGGCGTGCTGGCAGAATACGACGTGGAGCTCATCGGCGCGAACATCGCCGCGATCGAACTCGGCGAGGACCGCGAGAAGTTCAAGGGCGTCGTCGAACGCTCTGGCGCGGAATCCGCTCGGTCGGTCATCGTGCACTCCATGGAGGAGGCCTTCGCGGCCGTCGATCAGCTCGGCTATCCGATGGTGGTGCGACCTTCCTTCACGATGGGCGGGCTCGGTTCCGGCATGGCGTACAACGCTGAGGACCTGCGCCGCATCGCCGGCGCCGGCCTGCAGTACTCGCCGACCACTGAGGTGCTCCTCGAGGAGTCCATCCTCGGCTGGAAGGAGTACGAGCTCGAGATGATGCGCGACAAGAACGACAACGTCGTGGTCATCTGCTCGATCGAGAACTTCGACCCGGTCGGCGTCCACACGGGCGACTCGATCACCGTCGCGCCGGCCATGACGCTGACCGACCGCGAGTACCAGCGGCTGCGCGACATCGCCATCAACGTGATCCGCGAGGTCGGCGTCGACACCGGCGGCTGCAACATCCAGTTCGCGATCGAGCCGGACACGGGCCGCGTCGTCGTCATCGAGATGAACCCGCGCGTCTCGCGTTCTTCGGCGCTGGCCTCCAAGGCGACCGGCTTCGCGATCGCCAAGATCGCCACGAAGCTCTCGCTCGGCTACACCCTGGACGAGATCCCGAACGACATCACGAAGAAGACCCCGGCGAGCTTCGAGCCGACGCTGGACTACGTCGTCGTGAAGGTCCCGCGCTTCGCTTTCGAGAAGTTCCCGGCCGCCGACAAGACCCTGACCACGACCATGAAGTCCGTCGGCGAGGCCATGGCCATCGGCCGCAACTTCACCGAGGCCCTGCAGAAGGCGCTGCGCTCGCTCGAGCAAAAGGGTGCCGAGCTGGAGTTCGACGCCCCGGGTGCCGAGGAGATCGAGCAGCTGCTCGAGGCCTCGATCAAGGGCAGCACCGCGCGCCTGTCGAACGTGCAGCGCGCACTGCTCGGCGGGGCGTCGATCGAGAAGGTCTTCGGCTACACGAAGATCGACCCCTGGTACCTCGACCAGCTCGTGCTCATCAACGAGATCGCGACGGAGATCCGCGAGGCCGAGAACCTCACCGAGGACGTGCTGCGCACGGCGAAGCGCCACGGCTTCTCCGACGCGCAGATCGGCAAGCTGCGGAACCTCGACGAGGCCGTCGTCCGCGGCGTCCGCCACGCGCTTGGAGTGCGCCCCGTCTACAAGACGGTCGACACCTGCGCGGCCGAGTTCGAGGCGTTCACCCCGTACCACTACTCGTCCTACGACGAGGAGAACGAGGTGGGTGCGCACGAGAAGCCGAGCATCATCATCCTCGGCTCCGGCCCGAACCGCATCGGCCAGGGCATCGAGTTCGACTACTCCTGCGTGCACGCCACGATGGCCCTGCGCGACGCCGGGTACGAGACCGTCATGGTCAACTGCAACCCGGAGACTGTCTCGACGGACTACGACACTGCCGACCGGCTCTACTTCGAGCCGCTGACGCTCGAGGACGTCCTCGAGGTCATCCACGCTGAAGAGGTTACGGGCGGCGTCCTCGGCGTCTACGTGCAGCTCGGCGGTCAGACCCCGCTGAAGCTCGCGGCCGATCTCAAGGCCGCCGGCGTGCCGATCCTCGGCACCTCGCCGGAGGCCATCGACCTCGCCGAGCACCGCGGCGCGTTCCAGCGCGTGCTGGACGCCGCCGGGCTGATCGCCCCCAAAAACGGCACGGCTGTGTCCTTCGAGGAGGCCAAGCGGATCGCCGACGAGATCGGCTACCCGGTCCTGGTTCGCCCGTCCTACGTGCTCGGCGGCCGTGGCATGGAAATCGTCTACGATGAGGCCAACCTCGCCCGCTACATCGAGAACGCCACAGAGATCACCCCGGACCACCCGGTCCTCGTCGATCGCTTCCTCGAGGACGCGATCGAGATCGACGTCGACGCCCTCTTCGACGGCACCGACCTCTACATGGGCGGAATCATGGAGCACATCGAGGAGGCCGGCATCCACTCCGGCGACTCGGCGTGCGTCCTGCCGCCCATCACGCTGGCCTCTGACGTCATCGACCGCGTCCGCGAGGCGACGGGGCACATCGCCGCCGGCGTCGGCGTGCGCGGCCTGATCAACATCCAGTTCGCACTGGCCTCCGACGTCCTCTACGTCATCGAGGCCAACCCGCGCGCCAGCCGTACGGTGCCGTTCACGTCGAAGGCCACGGGCGTCCAACTCGCGAAGGCCGCCGCCCTCATCGGTACGGGCGCGACCATCGGCGGGCTGCGCGAGCAGGGCCTGCTGAACGCGGTCGGCGACGGTTCGACGCTGCCCGAGTCCGCCCCGATCTCGGTCAAGGAGGCGGTCCTGCCGTTCGCCCGCTTCCGGACCCCCGAGGGCAAGGTCGTGGACTCCCTGCTCGGCCCGGAAATGCGCTCCACGGGTGAGGTCATGGGCATCGACAAGCACTTCGACACGGCCTTCGCCAAGAGCCAGGCCGCGGCGAACAACCCGCTCCCGACCTCCGGCAGGGTCTTCGTTTCGGTGGCCAACCGCGACAAGCGCTCCATCGTCATCCCGATCAAGCACCTCGCCGATCTCGGCTTCGAGATCGTCTCCACGGGAGGCACCGCCGACGTGCTGCGCCGCAACGGCATCGAGGCCACCGTGGTCCGCAAGGTCCGCGAGGGCGTCGCTGAGGGTGAGGACAACATCGTCGACCTCGTCACGGACGGCAAGATTGACCTGATCCTGAACACGCCCTCCGGTGGCGACGCCCGCGGTGACGGCTACGAGATCCGCGCGGCTGCCACGAGCGTCGGCACGCCGGTCATCACGACCGTCGCCGAGCTGGGTGCAGCGATCCAGGCCATCACCGCGATGCGCCACTTCCAGTGGAACGTCACCAACCTGCAGGAGCACGCCCGGACGATTTCCGCCGGGTTGCGTGCCGCCGCCGAGGCCGTCGATGCCTGAGGCACAGCCGCAGCAGGCCGCCGCTCGCGTTCCCTTCGGGCGGCGGCTCGCGGCCGCGATGGCGGACCGCGGGCCGCTGTGCGCGGGCATTGACCCTCACCCCTCGCTGCTGGCGCAGTGGGGCCTGGACGACGACGTCGCCGGGCTCAGGCGGTTCTCGCTCACCGCGCTCGAGGCGCTTGCGCCCGTCGCGGCGGCCGTCAAGCCGCAGGTCGCCCTGTTCGAGCGGCACGGATCCGCGGGCCTCGCCGTGCTCGAGGAGCTGCTCTCGGCCGCCCGAGGGCTCGACGTGCTCTCGATCGCCGATGCCAAGCGCGGTGACATCGGCTCGACGATGGCGGCGTACGCCGACGCGTGGCTGGGGGAGGGCTCGCCCCTCGCGGCGGACTCCGTCACCCTGAGCCCGTACCTCGGCTACGAGTCGTTGCGGCCCGCGATCGACCTGGCCCAGCGCACCGGCCGCGGCGTCTTCGTGCTCGGACTCACCTCCAATCCCGAGGGGGCCAGCGTCCAGCACGTCGGTGCGGAGGCCTCCGTGGCCAAGCGCATCATCGAGGCGGCGGGTGCCGACAATGCGGGCGACGGCGTTGTACCCGGCTCCGGCGCCCCGGCGCTCGGTTCCGTCGGGCTCGTCATCGGAGCCACCGTGGGCGAGGCGCTCGAGAAGCTGGGCATCGACCTCGCCGCGACCCGCGCGCCCGTGCTCGCCCCGGGCTTCGGAGCCCAGGGCGCCACGGCCGCGGACATGCGCCGGACCTTCGGCGGAGCGTGGGAGCAGGTGCTCGCGACGAGCAGCCGCGGTATCCTGGCCTCCGGCCCCGACGCGGCCGGGCTGCGCGCGGCCGCCGAGAAGGCGCGCGACGAGCTGGCCTAGTTGCCGCATCGCAGGTGCGGGGTGAGATTTCCCACCCCGCA
The DNA here is from genome assembly GCA_023896275.1 of Kocuria rosea subsp. polaris. GTDB lineage: Bacteria > Actinomycetota > Actinomycetes > Actinomycetales > Micrococcaceae > Zhihengliuella > Zhihengliuella polaris_A. Next base: position 142,267 of record MLDA01000007.1, read on the forward strand.
CCTATATCCAATCTTGAGCAAAATCCTTGCCGCAAACCATTGCGCCTGACCACACGGTTCGCTAGGTTCAGAGCCACAGCGTCTTGTTTATAAGACGGCCTAGTCAACCAAGGGGAAGAGCGACATGGTCCTGAAATCGCTGTCAGACGAAGATCGCGCGAACGCGCGGGCCAAGGCCCTGCGGTCCCGTACCCGACGTGCCGAGATCAAGGAAGCCTTCCGAACGGGTAACATCTCCATCGGCGATGTGATGGAACTCGGGGCCTCCGACGAGGCGGTCGGGCGCCTTCGCGTCGCTGACCTGCTCGAATCCGTCCCCGGCGTCGGCCAAGTCCGTGCCGCCGCGCTCATGGAACGACTGGGGATCTCCGCGAACCGCAGGGTCCGCGGCCTTGGACGCAAACAACAGGCGGCGCTGATCGAGCACTTCGCCGACTGACCTCCACGAAAGGCACCATGTCCGCCACACGCCAGCCACAGGTAACTGTTCTGGCCGGCCCCACCGCCGTTGGCAAGGGGACCGTCTCCACGTACATCCGCGACAACTACCCGGATGTCTGGCTGTCCGTCTCGGCCACGACGCGCGACCCGCGCCCGGGCGAGCAGGATGGGGTGCATTACTACTTCATCGACCGGGACGAATTCCAGCGCCTGGCCGACACCGGGCGGATGCTGGAGTGGGCCGTCGTGCACGGGAAGAACTGCTATGGCACGATCCGGGACAAAGTCCAGGAGGCCGCCAATGACGGAAAACACGTGCTGCTCGAGATCGATTTGCAGGGCGCACGCCAGGTCAAAGCCTCTATGCCCGAGGCCAAATTCGTCTTCCTGGCACCGCCGTCATGGGACGAACTCGTGCGCCGACTCATCGGCCGCGGCACGGAATCACCCGAGGAGCAGCAGAGACGGCTGGAAACCGCTAAACTGGAACTTGCTGCCGAGTCGGAGTTCGACGTCACGATCGTGAACGACGACGTCCGGCGCGCTGCGGACGAACTGGTCGGCCTCATGGGCTTGGCCCCGCACCAGCGCTGAGAACCGGCTCCACCGAACGACTTTCTACAGAATTTGGAGACTTCGTGTCCACGAACCTTGAGGGCGTCATCAACCCGCCGATCGACGACCTGCTGAAGACCACCGACTCGAAGTACGCACTGGTCATCAACTCGGCCAAGCGTGCGCGTCAGATCAACGCCTACTACGCCCAGCTGCACGAGGGCCTCTTCGAGTACGTCGGCCCGCTCGTCGACACGAAGCTCAACGAGAAGCCGCTCTCGATCGCCCTGCGCGAGATCAACGAGGGCCTGCTTCAGGTCACCGAGGCGACCGACAAGCCGGCCGAGTAATCCGGCTCGAACGCTGAGAGCCGAACGTATGTCGCAGCAGCGAATCGTCCTAGGGGTGTGCGGTGGTATCGCCGCCTACAAGGCCGCTTTGCTGCTGCGGCTGTTTAAAGAAGGCGGCTTCCACGTCGATGTCGTGCCCACGGCGAACGCTCTGGAATTCGTCGGCCGGCCCACATGGGAGGCGCTGAGCGGGAACCGGGTGACCGACAGCGTGTTCGACGCGGTCGAGACCGTGAACCACGTCCGCCTCGGCCAGGCGGCCGACCTCGTCGTCGTCGCCCCGGCCACCGCCGACCTGCTCGGCCGCGCGGCCGCCGGGCTGGCCAACGACCTGCTGACCAACACGCTGCTGGCCACCCGGGCTCCGGTGCTGATGGCCCCGGCCATGCACACGGAAATGTGGGAACACGCCGCCACGCGGGCAAACGTCGCGACCCTGCGCGAGCGCGGTGTCGCGGTGCTGGACCCCGCCGTCGGCCGTCTGACGGGGGTCGACACCGGGCCCGGCCGCCTGCCCGAGCCGGAGGATATCTATGCGGCCGCACGTGAGCTCCTTCGCGGCAGCGCCCCGGAAGCGGAGCGACCGCTGGCTGGTCGCACGGTCGTCGTCACGGCCGGCGGCACCCGCGAGCCGCTGGACCCCGTGCGTTTTCTCGGCAACCGGTCCTCGGGTAAGCAGGGCATCGCCGTCGCGAAGGCCCTCGCCGCGGCCGGTGCGACCGTGCGATTCGTTGCGGCCCACATGGACCAGCCCGCGCCCGACGGCGTCGAGCTGAGCGTGGCGGGTACCGCCGTTGAGCTGCGCGCCGCTGTGCGCGAGGCCGTCCGCGGGGCCGACGGGCTCGTGATGGCCGCGGCCGTCGCGGACTTCCGGCCCGCCGCGTACAACGATTCCAAGATCAAGAAGACCGGTGACGACGGCGCACCCTCCATCGAGCTGGTGCGCAACCCCGACATCCTCGCCGAAATCGTCGCCGAGCGACGTGCCGGGGCCGAGCTGCCCGAGGTGATCGTCGGCTTCGCTGCAGAGACCGGTGACGCAACCGCGAGCGTCGAGGAGTACGGTCGCGCCAAGCTCGCGCGCAAGGGCTGCGATGTCCTCGTCGTCAACGAGGTCGGCGAGCAGAAGGGGTTCGGCCGGGACGAGAACGCGGCCACGCTGCTCTTCCGCGACGATGCCCCGGGAGGGCCCCGCGCGCCCGAACATGTCGCCGGCAGCAAGGACGACGTGGCCCGGAAGGTCGCGGACGTTATGGGTGAGGCTTTCAACCGGTAAAGTGGATCGGGTGACTGAAGCCAACTCCCTCCGCCTGTTTAGTTCCGAATCGGTGACCGAAGGCCACCCGGACAAGATCTGCGACCAGATCAGCGACGCGATTCTGGACGCGATGCTGGCCCAGGACGCCAACTCGCGCGTCGCCGTCGAAACGATGACGACCACCGGCCTCGTGCACGTCGCCGGCGAAGTCACGACCGAAGGCTACGTCGAGATTCCGCGTCTGGTCCGCGACACGATCCTCGACATCGGCTATGACTCCTCCGCGAACGGGTTCGACGGGGAGCGCTGCGGCGTCTCCATCTCCATCGGGCAGCAGTCCCCGGAGATCTCCGACGGCGTCAGCACCTCCCTCGAGGTCCGCAACGGCTCGGCGAGCGACCCCCGCGACGCGCAGGGCGCCGGCGACCAGGGCCTCATGTTCGGCTATGCCACGGACGAGACCACGGCGCAGATGCCGACCCCCATCTACCTCGCGCACCGGCTCTCCGAGCGCCTGACCGACGTGCGCAAGTCCGGCTCCCAGCCGCTGCTGCGCCCGGACGGCAAGACACAGGTCACGATCGGATACGACGGCGACACGCCCGTCGCCGTCGACACGGTTGTCGTCTCCGCCCAGCACGCCCGCGAGCTCGAACTCGGCGACCTCCAGCAGATCCTGGACGCCGACGTTGTTCGCCCCGTGCTCGAGGGCCTGGACCTCGACCTGGACACCTCCAAAACCAAGATCATCCTGAACCCGGCCGGAAAGTTCATCGTCGGCGGCCCGGTAGGCGACGCCGGCCTCACGGGTCGGAAGATCATCGTCGACACGTACGGCGGCTTCGCCCGCCACGGCGGCGGCGCCTTCTCCGGCAAGGACCCTTCGAAGGTGGACCGCTCCGCGGCGTATGCGATGCGCTGGGTGGCCAAGAACATCGTCGCCGCGGGCCTGGCCCGCCGCGTCGAGGTGCAGGTCGCGTACGCGATCGGCCAGGCCCGGCCGGTCGGGCTCTACGTCGAGACGTTCGGCACGGAGACCGTGGACCCGGCGCGCCTGCCCGCGGCGATCCAGGAGGTCTTCGACCTGCGCCCGCTGGGCATCATCGAGGAGCTCGACCTGCTCCGCCCGATCTACAAGCGTACGGCGGCCCACGGCCACTTCGGCCGCGACGGCGAGGGCTTCCCGTGGGAGGCTACGAACCGCACCGACGCGCTGCGCCGCTACTTCAACGCGTAGGACGGGCACGAGGATGGACGCATCGCAGCCGTCCCTCCTGCAGGGCTTCGACGTCAGCCGGCCGGCCCCCGGTGGTCCCCGCCTCGCCGAGCACCTGCCGGTGGCCCGTGTGCTCCTGGAGACCCCGGTCCCACACCTGGATCAGCTGTATGACTACGCGGTGACGGCTGAGCTCGATGAAGAGGCCGTGGCCGGCACCCGCGTTCGGGTCCGCTTCGGCGGTCAGGAGCTCGGCGGGTTCATCACCGAGCGTCGCGCCGAGACCGACGCAGGGGTCAAGCTGCAACCCCTGCACAAGGTTGTTTCTCCCGAGCCTGTTCTGTCCCCGGGCGTGCTCGCACTCTGCCAGGCCGTTGCGTCACGGTACGCCGGAGTCGTCTCGGACGTCGTCCGGGCGGCCGTGCCGCCGCGCATGGCGCGCGTCGAGAAGGAGGAGCGCCCCGCGTGGAGTGAGCCTGCGACAGTCCCGCAGGGCACGGCCGAAACGCTGGATGCATACGACGGCGGGGCGGCCTTCCGGGGCGAACTCGCCGCCGGCGAATCACCCCGGGCCGTCGTCACGCTCGCTCCCAACGTGCCTGTTCCCCCGGCCGGGGGAGAGCGCGGGGGAGCCGCGTGGCTGCAGGCGATTGCCTCGGCCGTCGCCGCGACCGTAGCGGCCGGCCGTGGCGCCGTCGTCGTCGTCCCCGACCAGCGGGACGTCGACCGATTGTGCGAATTCTTCGATGCCGTCTTCGGCGCCACCGCCTACGCGCGGCTCACCGCCGATGACGGCGCCACGGCGCGCTATCGAAACTTTCTTGCGGTCAGCCGCGGTGACGTGCGGATCGCGGTGGGCACGCGCTCCGCGGCCTTCGCGCCCGTCGCGGACCTCGGGCTCGCGGTGCTCTGGGAGGACCACGACACCTCCCACGCCGAGCCGCGCAGCCCGTACCAGCACGCCCGTGAGATCCTGCTACTGCGCAGTGAGCTGGAGGGGTGCGGCCTGCTGATCGCCGGCTGGTCGCGCTCGCCCGAGGCCCATCGGCTGGTCCTCACGGGCTGGGCACGCGAGCTGAAGCTGCCCCGCCCGGTCCTGCGGCGGCGGGCGCCGCGCGTGCTCGCGACGTCGGACTCGTACGAGGTCGAACGCGACCCGACCCTGCACGCCGCCCGCCTGCCGCGCGCCGCCTGGCAGGCCGCGCACGACGGGCTGGCGCGCGGGCCTGTGCTCGTCCAGGTTGCCCGCACCGGGTTCATCCCGGCCCTGCGCTGCGAGCGCTGCCGCGAGCCGGCCCGCTGCCTCGACTGCAACGGCCCGCTCGAACTCGATGCTCGCGGGGCCGCTCCGCGTTGCCGCTGGTGCGGGACGTTCGCCCACGGGTGGGCGTGCCTGAGCTGTGGCTTCCAACGCCTTCGGGCTTCCTCGATCGGCGCCGATCGCACGGCCGAGGAGCTCGGGCGCGCTTTTCCCCAGGCCCGTGTGGTCTCGGCGACCGGGGCGAATCCCCGCGCTTCGGTCTCGGGCGCGGGTGTGCTCGTGGTCGCGACCCCCGGCGCCGAGCCCGTGGCCGCGGACGGCTACGCCGCCGTCCTGTTGCTCGACGGCGACCGGATGCTCGCGCGCGACTCGCTGCGCACTGCCGAGGAGGTCCTGCACCGCTGGTTCGCCGCCGCCGCGCTCGGCCGCGCCCACGACGACGGCGGCGGCGAACCAGCGGTGCAGGAC
>MLDA01000008.1 GCA_023896275.1 Kocuria rosea subsp. polaris
CGGCGACAGTTGCCGACGCCAACTCGCGGGCGGTCTCGGCGTCGAGCCCCAGCTTCTCGCCGGCGGCGGCCATGGCCTCGGCCAGATAGAAGACGTAGGCGGGGCCGGAGCCGGAGACCGCGGTGACGGCCTCGATGAGGTCCTCGGGCACGACCTTGACGACGCCCGCGCCCGCGTAGAGCGTCACGACGTTCGCCAGGGTCTGCTCGTCCACGCCCGCACCGGCGGCGAGGCCCACGGCGCCCAAGCCGACCGTCAGCGGCGTGTTCGGCATGGAGCGGACCACGGGCTGGCCGTCGTTCAGGGCGGCCTCAAGCGCGGCGACGGTGATGCCGGCGGCCACGGAGACGACGGCGGCGGTCGGCTTGAGCGCGCCGGCGATCTCCCGGGACAACTCCAGGATGCCGACGGGCTTCACGCCGAGGAAGACGACGTCGGCATCCGCCACGGCGGTCAGGTTCGCGTTCGCGTCGTCCTCGGTGGCGAGGGCGTTGACGCCGGTCTCCTCCGCCAGGGCCACGGCCTTGGCGGGGGTGCGCACGGTCGCGGTGATGCGCTCCGGTGCGTGCCCGGAGGCGATGATCCCGCGCATGATCGCGCCGTTCATGGATCCGGTGCCGAGGAAGGCGAGTTTCAGGTCAGCGGTCGAGTTCTGTTCAGTGTTGTTCTCGGGCATCTGGCCATTGTGTCAACGAACTCTCCCGAATCCCAGCCGCGTCCGAGAGCGGTTACCGGGCCCCGGCCTGCTCGCCGCCGGGAGGCGCCGGCTCCTCGTTTCGCGGAGCCAGGTGAGCGCGGGCGAAGTCGAGGGTCTCAGCCAGCCACTCCTCGCGGCGGCCGGCGCCCTTTGCACCGCGGGTGGCTACCTCGACGGCGACGACACCCTGCCATTTCGTGTCGCGCAGGTGGTGCATCGCTTCGGTCACGGGCTGGGTGCCGCGGCCGGGCACGAGGTGTTCGTCCTTGCCGTTGTTCTGGCCGTCGCACAGGTGCACGTGTGTGAGCCGCTCGCCCAGATCCTTGAACGCCTGGTGCGAATCCATCGTCGCGATCGCGGCGTGCGAGAAGTCCCACGTGACGAAGTCGTAGGGCTGCGGGACCGGGTTCCAGTGCGGCAGGTACATCTTGGCCTCGCGGCCGCGGGCCCGCCACGGGTACATGTTCTCGACGGCGATCCGCACGCCGGTTTCCTCGTAGATGCGCTTGACGCCGGCGGCGAATCCCGTCGCGTAGGTGCCCTGCCAGCGGAACGGGGGGTGCGCGACGACGACGTCGCACCCGACCTCGCGGGCGAGCTGGGCGCTGCGCTCCATCTTGTTCCACGCCGAGCCCCAGACCTGCTGGGTGAGCAGCAGCGTCGGCGCGTGGATGGCGTGGATCGGCTGGTCGTAGCGCTCGACGAGGGAGAGCAGCTGGCGCGCGTCCTGGGAGATCTTGTTGCCGGTCACCATGACCTCGACGCCGTCGTAACCGAGGTCGTGGGAGACCGAGAACGCGTCGTGCACGTTCAGCGGGTAGACGGATGCGCTGGAGAGAACCACGGGCGGTACGGCGGTCATACTGGGCTCCCGTCGGAGGCGGTCAAGTGGTGCGCGTCCCTCCGGCCGACGTCGGACGGTGTCGCCGCCGACGGTGAGACGCCGGGCTCGCGTCGCTGCTGCTTGAGCAGTTCAACGTGCCCCACCCCTACCGTATCGCCGTAGGGTGCCGGGCTGTCCAGCAAAAGGTGGTCAAAACGTCGCAGGATGAGGCCCTCGCGCAGGGCCCACGGGCAGATCTTGAGGGATTTGACCTTCATCACGGCCATCGCCTCGTGGGCGACGATCGCGCCGGCGAGCAACTGCGGGGCCCTGAGGGCCGAGACGCCCGGCAGTTCCGCGCGATGGGCGTGGGTCATGGCGGCCAGCCGGTTCATCCAGAGCTTCAGATCCTCGCGCCTCAGCACGCGCTTGACGTAGGGGCCCTCCCCCGAGGGCGCGGCACCCGTCACGCGGGCCAGCGAACGGAACGTCTTCGACGTCGCGGCGACCAGATCCGGCTTCCCCGAGGCGAGCATCTGGGCCGCCGGTTCCGCCAACGTCTCGCGGACGTGGCTGCGCAGGGCTTTGATGTCGGAGATCGACGGCGGGTCCTCCGGCAGCCAATCCCGGGTCAGCCGGCCGGCGCCCAACGGCACCGAGCGGGCGATGCGGGGGAACTCGTCGGTGCCAACGGCCATCTCGAACGAGCCGCCGCCGATGTCGAGCTCGAGGATGTTGTTGGCCTGCCAGCCGAACCAGCGCCGCACGGCGTAGTACGTCATGCCGGCTTCCTGCTCACCCGTCAGCTCCGTCAGGTGCACGCCGGTCTCGGTCGCGACGCGATCGAGCACGGCGACTCCGTTGGCGGATTCGCGGATGGCGGACGTGCAGAACGCCAGCATGTCGACCGCGCCGTGTTTGACCGCGAACTCGTTGGCCTCGAGGACGAAGTCGAGCAGTTCGCGCTGGCCGGCCTCGTTGATCGCGCCGTCGTCGTCGAGGTACGCGACGAGCGAGAGCGGCCGCTTGTGCGAGGCGAACGCGACGGGGCGCGCGCCCGGGTACGCATCCACCAGCAACAGGTGGACGGTGTTGGAACCGATGTCCAGAACTCCCAGGCGCACGCTCTACCTCCCGGCTATTTCTTCTTGGCCGCGGGCTTCTTGGCCGGTGCCTTGCGGGCCGGCGTCGTGGCCTTCTTGGCGCCCCGCTTGACCGGCCCCTTGGCTCGCTTCTCGGCGAGCAGCTCGATCGCGCTCTCGCGCGTGAGCTCCTCCACCGACGACGACCGCGGGACGGTGATGTTCGTCTCGCCGTCCGTGATGTACGGGCCGAAGCGGCCGTCCTTGACGACGATGGCCTTACCCGAGGTCGGGTCCTCACCGAACTCCGCCAGGGGCGGGGTGGCCGCGCGGCGTCCGCGCTGCTTCGGCTGGGCGTAGATCGCGTTGGCCTCTTCGAGCGTGATCGTGAAGATCTGCTCCTCGGATTCGATCGACCGCGAGTCCGTGCCCTTCTTCAGGTACGGGCCGAAACGCCCGTTCTGCACGGTGATCTCCTTGCCCTCCTCGTCCGCGCCGAGCACGCGCGGCAGCGAGAGGATCTTGAGGGCGTCCTCGAGGGTGACCGTCTCGACGCTCATGGTCTTGAACAGCGAGCCCGTTCGCGGCTTGACCTTGGCCGGCTTCTTCTTGGGCTTCGGCTTGCCGTTCTTGTAGTACTCGGTCGGCATCGCCTCGAGTTCCTCGTCGGTCATCTCCGTGACGACCTCGGTGACGTAGGGCCCGTAGCGGCCGTCCTTCGCCACGATCGGGCGACCCGATTCCGGGTCGATGCCGAGCTCGCGCTCCTCCGGCCCCTGCTGCTCCATGAGCTCGACGGCCTTCTCGGCCGTCAATTCGTCGGGGGCGAGGTCCTCGGGCACATTCACGCGCTGCGGGGCCGTGCCCTCCGGCGAGTCGGCCGGGACCGGCTTCTCCAGGTAGGGGCCGAACTTGCCCACGCGCAGCACGATGCCCTCAGCGATCTCGACCGAGTTGATGGCGCGCGCGTCGATGTCGCCGAGGTTGTCGACGACGTCGCGCAGACCGCGCACATCGGCATCGCCGAAGTAGAAGTGCTGCAGCCAGGCGCCGCGGCCTTTGTGCCCCTTGGCGATCTCGTCGAGATCGTCCTCGAGCCGGGCGGTGAAGCCGTAGTCCACATACTGGCCGAAGTGCTCCTCGAGCAGGCGGACCACGGAGAACGCGATCCAGCTCGGCACCAGGGCGCTGCCGCGCTTGGTCACGTAGCCGCGATCCATGATCGTCGTGATGGTCGGCGCGAACGTCGACGGGCGACCGATCTCGCGAGCCTCCAGCTCGGCGACGATCGACGCCTCGGTGTAGCGCGCCGGCGGCGTCGTCTCGTGCCCGGAGGCCTCGATCCCGGAGGCGCCCAGGGCGTCGCCTTCGGCCAGCTGCGGCAGGCGACGCTCGCCGTCGGCCGCTTCCTTCTCCTCCTCGGAGACGTCTTTGCCCTCCTCATAGGCGGCCATGAAGCCGCGGAAGGTGATGACGGTGCCGGACGCTGCGAACTCGGCGGCGCGGCCGTCGGTCGCGGTGCCGATCAGTCGCACCGAGGCGGTCGAGCCCTTGGCGTCGGCCATCTGCGAGGCGACGGTGCGCTTCCAGATCAGCTCGTAGAGCTTGAACTCGTCCCCCGAGAGCTGGCTGCGCACATCTCGGGGCCGGCGGAACGAGTCGCCGGCGGGGCGCACGGCCTCGTGGGCCTCCTGCGCGTTCTCGCTCTTGCCCTTGTAGTAGCGGGGCTTCTCCGGCACGAACTCGCCGCCGTAGAGCTCCTTCGCCTGGCGCCGGGCGGCGCCGATGGCCTCGTTCGACAGCGCGACCGAGTCGGTACGCATATACGTGATGTAGCCGTTCTCGTACAGCCGCTGTGCGATCTGCATGGTGTTGCGCGAAGACCAGCGCAGCTTGCGGGAGGCCTCCTGCTGCAGGGTCGACGTCGTGAACGGGGCGGCCGGGCGGCGCGTGTACGGCTTGGTCTCGACGCCGGAGACGGCGAACTCCGCCTCGGCGAGGCCGGCGGCCAGCGAGGTCGCGGCCTCCTCGTCCAGACGCACGACGCCGGCGCTCGCCTTGGCGCCGCGGGCCTCCTTGAGCTGGCCGCGGTCGTCGAAGTCGCGGCCGGTGGCCACGCGGGCACCGTCGACCGAGGAGAGCTTGGCTTTGAAGGCCTCGCCGGCGCCGGTCGCGAACTCACCGGTCAGGTCCCAGTAGCCGGCGGCGCGGAACGCCATGCGCTCGCGTTCGCGCTCCACCACGAGACGGGTCGCGACCGACTGCACGCGGCCTGCCGAGAGGCCGCGGGCGATCTTGCGCCAGAGCACCGGGGAGATCTCGTAGCCGTAGAGGCGATCGAGCACGCGGCGGGTCTCCTGCGCGTCGACGAGGTCCGTGTCGAGTTCGCGGATGTTGTCGAGGGCCCTGGCGATGCCCTCCTTGGTGATCTCCGTGAAGGCCATGCGGTGCACGGGGACCTTGGGCTTGAGCACCTCGAGCAGGTGCCACGCGATGGCTTCGCCTTCGCGATCGGCATCGGTTGCGAGATAGAGCTCGTCGGCGTCCTTGAGCGCAGCCTTGAGCTCGGACACCTTCTTCTTCTTGTCCGGATTGACGACGTAGTACGGCTCGAAGTCGTTGTCCAGGTCGATGGCGAACTTGCCGACGGACGTCTTCTTCAGCTCGGTGGGCAGCTCGGAGGGCTGCGGCAGATCACGGATGTGTCCCACGGAAGCGTCCACGACGAAGCCCTCGCCCAGGTACTTGGCGATCGACTTGCTCTTGGCCGGGGACTCTACGATGACTAGCTTCTTGCCGGTCTTTACCTTCGCCTTGGCGGGCACAACACTCCTATTAGCTGCCGGGGACGAGCGGATGGGGCCCGTGAACTTCACGAATCCCGCTCATACTCGCACTAGGTTAGCGGTTTCTACCTCTTCGGCAAGCCGGGCCGCGTCCACGGCTGCTCTCCGGCGGTCGGTTCCGTCTCGTCGAACTCCGGCAGGATGGAGAGCATGTAGTACACACGCTTGGCGTCCACACTTCGTTCCTCGGGGCCGGCCATCTCCTCGTATTCCTTCATCAGGTCGTAGACGCGCGTCATGAATTCCTGGCGCTTCTCGTCGTTGAGGAAGACCATGCCGGTGGTCAGGACGGGGGCACGGTCCGCGGGTGGCTCGATTCCGGACTTCGCCTCGGCCTCGCGCCGGGCGATCTCAGCGGCGAGACGCTCGCGGAAGGCGCCCAGCTGGACGTTGAGGAAGGCGCTCTTGGCGGAGGGGGTCTGGTTGAACGACTCGACGATCAGGCGGTCACCGGCTGCCTTCCAGCGCCGCTCGCGCGCGTCGCCCTCGCTGGCGGCACGTTCGACGTAGCCGTACTTCTCCAGTGCGCGCAGGTGGTAGCTCATGGCGCTCGGCGTCAGCTTGCAGCGTGAGGCCAGCTCCGTGGCCGTGCGGCTGGACTGCGACGCGAAGAGCTCCTCCAGCGCCTCGAGCCGCGCCTCGTGCGCGAGGGCTCGGATCGCCTGCGGGTCGTTGATGACGACCGGGTTGTCGGTCCTAATGCGAGGCACGGTGGGACACCTTCCGGGTGGCTTTCACGTCGCCACCGGAGGAGGGACGCGCGGCTTGGCGCGCGATCCCGGTCCGTCCGACGCTGCACGTGTGATAGGTCATAGCGGAAACCTTAGCGTCTCTGGACAGTTTGAGTGAGAAAACCTTCGAGAATAAGTCGCCGCGCGCCGGCGAGCAGCGTCGGTTTCAGCTCCGGGTCGTCCTCGCCGAGCAGCGCGGCGATGGCCGAGACGATCTGCCCGATGCTCAGCTCCCCGTCGCACGCCGAGACGAGCCCCGCCTCCGCTGTGCTCAGCAGGCTGGTCCGGCGCAGACCGGCGCCCTGACGCAACAGGATCACTCCCGGGTGCTCGGCGCCGGGGCGCTGGTGGCGCTCCTCAGTCACGTCATCGGCGACGACGACGTGCAGCCGGCCGAGCGCCTCGTCCGCCTCCCGCTCGGATCCGCCCAGTGCGCCCGCTGCGGCCAACGAATCGGCCGCGGCGATCGCCGAGGCCAGGTGCGGGCCGAGCGGCTGCTCGATCGGATGCTCGATGCTCTCGAACCGGCGCCCCACCGGGCGGGTCGCCGCGACTGCGCCGTCGTCGTGCCCGGCGGGCCGGCGCAGCCAGACCATGCCGAAGCCGATGCTTTCGACATCGCGCGAAGCGAAGTCGGCGAGGTAGTCGGCGTAGCGGCGCCGGTAGTGTTCCGGGTCGCGGGCCTCGGCGGCGTCGCGCAGCCAGACCTCGGCGTACTGCAGCGGCGACTCCACGTCCCGCTGGACGAACCAGGCCTCGGCGTCGACCTCGGCTGCGGCTCCGCGGCCGAGCCAGGACGCCGGCCGGTCGAACCAGTGCGCGTCCTCCGCGCGGACCTCCCAGTTCGCGAGCAGCTGGGCGGTGCCGCCCGGAGTCAGCAAGCCCGGCAGCCCGCTGACGAGTTCGGCGACGAGGCGGTCGCCGGCGAGGCCGCCGTCGCGGTACGTGAACCGCTCCCCCTCCCCCGGGGCGCGCGGGGTGATCACGAACGGCGGGTTGGAGACGATCAGGTCGAACCGCTCGGACGCGACGGGCTCCAGCAGGCTGCCGCGGCGCAGATCGACGCGCCCGCCGAGATTCGCCGGGTCGATGCCGAGCGCGGCGTGATTGAGCAGCAGGTTGAACCGCGTGAACGCGAGCGCGCGTTCGGAAACGTCGGTGGCCGTGACGTGCTGGGCGTGGGCGAGCAGGTGGAACGTCTGGATTCCGCAGCCGGTGCCAAGGTCGAGGGCGCGTGCCGCGGGCCGGCGGATCGTCGTCTGCGCGAGCGTCAGCGACGCCTGCCCGATGCCCAAAACGTGGTCGGCGCGCAGCACGCCGGCGCGGCGGTGCGAACCGAGATCGGAGGCGACCCAGAGCTCCGCGTCGGCGTCGGAGGCGTGCGGGCGCAGGTCGACGCGGGCGATCGCGTCGTCCCCGGCCAGATCGACCAGACCCAGCGCGGCCAGGCCGGCGGCACCGGTGCGCGGCAGGGCGGCGTCGATGTCCTCGGCCGGCACGGGCTCGCCGATCAGGAACAGGTCGACGACCGCGGCCAGCGACCGCTCGTGCCCCTCGGTCCCGGAGGCCCGGAGGGCGGCGAGCGCGATGCGCGCCGGGACCGTCTGGTCCCGGCCCAGCGCGCCGTGCGCTTCCGCCCCCAGCAGGGAGGTGATGTCGTCGAAGTAATAGTGCGCCTCGCGCAGGTCGGCGGCGAGGGCGTCGAGGCGCGCTTGGTCGTCGCTGACGGGCGCGTCGGGCACGACGGCGCTCACGCGCGGGCCTCGAGTTCGGCCGGCGCGCAGCCGGTGCACAGCCGCAGCGCGTCGTCGGCTGCGCACGTCGGGCAGAAAAGCCGCAGGTTCCGGCAGGACGGGTTGGAGCAGTTCTCGAACTTGTTCGTCGGCGCGTGGCAGCCGATGCACTGCCCGATCGTGACGGCGTCGGGCGTGAACTCCAGATGCATGCGCTTGTCGAAAACGTAGAGCGAGCCCTCCCAGAGCCCGGCGTCGCCGTACTTCTCGCCGTAGCGAACGATCCCGCCCGCCAGCTGGTAGACCTCGCGGAAGCCGCGCTTGACCATGAGCGAGGAGAGCACCTCGCAGCGGATCCCGCCGGTGCAGTAGGTGACGATCGGCTTGTCCTTGAGATCGTCGTACTTGCCGGAGTCGAGCTCCGCGATGAAGTCGTGTGTCGTCTCGACGTCGGGCACCACGGCGTTCTTGAACTTGCCGATCTGGGCCTCGAACGCGTTGCGGCCGTCGAAGAAGACGACCTCCTCGCCGGAGGCCCGCTTCGCTTCGACCAGGTCGTGCACCTCCTCTGGGCGCAGATGCGTGCCGCCGCCGACCACGCCGTCGGCGTCGACTTCGAGCTCCTCGGGGGCGCCGAAGGAGACGATTTCGGCGCGGACCTTCACGGAGATGCGTGGGAAATCCTCAGCCGAGCCCTCGGACCACTTGATGTCCATCTTCTTGAACGCCGAGTACTCGCGGGTCGCCTTCACGTAGGCCTTCACCGCCCGGATCTCGCCGCCGGCGGTGCCGTTGATGCCGTGTTCGGAGACGATGATGCGCCCGCGGAGCCCGTGTTGCTCGAGCAGCGAGCGCTGCCACAGGCGGACCGCCTCCGGGTCCGGCAGAGGGGCAAACGCATAGAAAAGGACGATTCGGTTCAAAGCCACGCGTTAAAGGGTACTGGCCGTGCCGCCGGGGTGTCCGACCGAGCCCGCTCGCCCGGCGCCGGGGCCGGTCGAACGCCGCCGTCGTCGGCTCCGTCTGAGCGGCACGACGGCGGCGCTCACCTGCGACGTTAACGTTGCTTTGCGGTTGGGCAACAGTTGGCAACCGACCCTGCACCACGGGCGAAACTCGGGGTAGGGTCATCCCATGGGATCCTCCGCAAGCGATGAACTGATCGGAACGTGGGTCACCGGCTGGTCCTCCGGCCGTGGCTACGAAAACCGGCATGAAGGCCGCGTCCATGCTGCCCTGCGCCACGACACCATCGGCGACTGGGAGTACGTCGTCTGCGAGCCGACCGACGAGGAGCTCGTCGCGATCGCCAACACCCTGTCGAAGCACCCGGCCCGCCGGCTGACCGCCTTCGTCGACGACCCGATCGCGTTCGTCGAGGCCGCCCGTACCGCCGGCCTCTCCCTCCAGCAGACCGACGAGGTCCTGATGGTCACCGCCATGGACGAGCAGGACGTCGAGGACCCCCGCAGCCCGGACGGCTTCGTGATCCAGACGGAGCGCGACGGCACGAACATCTACGTCTCGGTCCACCTCGAGGAGGATCCGAGCATCGTCGTCGCCAGCGGACACGTCGCCGTCGTCGACGACTACGCCGTCTTCGACCGCATCATCACCTCGCCCGACTTCCGCCGTCGCGGCCTCGGTTCCCTCGTCATGCGGGCGCTGGCGGCGCTCGCGCTCGAGCACGCCGTCTCCGAGGGCCTGCTCATCGCAACCGTCGACGGCCAGGAACTCTACAAGTACCTGGGCTGGACGACGCTCGGAAACATGGTCACGGTGGAGGCCGCGCAGAACTGAACGATCAGCATCCGCCGGCCGCCTCCGGGCGGCCGGCCTCCGGCTTCCAGGTCAGCCATGGCTCGCTGATCCCGCTCCTCGGGCACGGCCAGGCCCCGGAGTCGCTGCAACACACCCGAATCCTCGAGGCCGCCGACGCCGTGCACGCGCCGTGGCCGGACTGGACCCACCCCGATCTCGTCTCCGCTTACGAACGCCTCGGCATCCGCGAGCCGTGGCTGCACCAGGTTCAGGCGGCCATGGCCGCCGAAGCCGGAGAGCACGTGATCCTCGCGACCGGGACCGCCTCCGGCAAGTCGCTGGCCTACCAACTGCCCGCCGTCAACCGGATCCTCACCGCCGGCGAGGCGAGCCCGAACGGAGACGGCGCCGTCGTGCTGTACCTGGCGCCCACGAAAGCGCTCGCCGCGGACCAGCTCGAGGCCGTCACATCGCTGCGGCTACCGGCGGTGCGCGCGTCCACCTACGACGGCGACACCGATCACTCCGAGCGCCGCTGGATCCGGGAGCACGCGAACTTCGTGCTGGCCAACCCGGACATGCTGCACTACGGGATCCTGCCTAACCACGCGTGGTGGTCGCGGTTCTTCAAGCGGCTCGCGTTCGTCGTCGTCGACGAGGCCCACAGCTACCGCGGTGTCTTCGGCTCCCACGTGGCGAACCTGTTGCGAAGGCTGCGGCGGGTGTGCGAGCACTACGGCGCGGCCCCCGTCTTCATCGGAGCTTCGGCGACGAGCGCGGACCCTGACGAATCCTTCAGCCGCCTCATCGGCTCGGCCGCGACCGCCGTGACGCACGACTTCTCCCCCCGTGGCGCCAAGACCGTCGCCCTCTGGGAGCCCCCGCTGACCGACAAGCTCGGCGAGAACGGTGCCCCGCGGCGGCGCACCTCGATCGCCGAGACGAGTGACCTCATGGCGAACCTGATCTGCGAGCAGGTGCGCACCATCTCGTTCATCAAGTCGCGCCGCGGCGCCGAGACGATCTCGTCCATCACGCAATCGATGCTCGACGAGGTCGACCCCGGTCTGCGCGGGCGGGTCGCCGCCTACCGCTCCGGCTATCTGCCCGCGGAGCGCCGGGAGCTCGAACGCCGCCTGCGCGCCGGGGAACTGCTCGGCATCGCCTCCACCCCGGCCCTCGAGCTCGGCATCGACGTCTCCGGGCTGGACGCGGTACTCGTCGCCGGCTGGCCGGGGACGCGGGCCTCATTCTTTCAGCAGATCGGCCGCGCGGGACGGGCCCGCCAGGACGCCCTCGCCGTGTTCGTGGCGAGCGACGACCCGCTCGACACCTACCTCGTGCACCACCCGGAGGCGATCTTCGATACGCCGGTCGAGGCGACCGTCTTCGACCCGCTGAACCCGTACGTCCTGGGCCCACACCTGTGCGCGGCCGCCGCGGAGCAGCCGCTTCGACCCGAGGACGTCGAGCTCTTCGGGCCGACCGCACAGAAGCTGCTGGACCAGCTCGTCGAGCGCGGCTACCTCCGCCGTCGGCCTTCCGGCTGGTACTGGACGCACCCCGAGTCGGCCGCGGCGATGGTGAACCTGCGCGCCGACGGCGGCGGGCCCGTGAGCATCATCGACTTCGAGACCGGCGCCCTGCTCGGGAGCATGGACTCGCCGCAGACCCACTACCAGGCGCACCCCGACGCCGTGTACGTGCACCAGGGCGCGAGCTACGTCGTCGAGGAGCTCAACGAGCAGGACCACTGCGTCCTCGTCCGGCGGGCGAACCCGAACTACTACACGCAGGCGCGGGACATCACGACGGTCGAGGTCCTCGAGGAGACGCTCACCCGCGACTGGGGCAGCGTGCGGGTGCACTTCGGCGACGTGCGGGTGACGACCCAGGTCGTCGGCTTCCAGCGCAAATCCGTCTCCAGCAACGAGATCCTCGGCGAAGAACCGCTCGATCTCGAGCCGCGGGACCTGCACACCAAGGCGGTCTGGTTCACGATCTCGGAGGCCGACATGCTCTCGGCGGGGCTCGTCGCGGGCGACATCCCGGGTGCCCTGCACGCCGCCGAGCACGCGGCGATCGGGCTGTTGCCGCTCGTCGCGTCGAGCGACCGCTGGGACATCGGCGGCGTCTCGACCGCGATCCACGCCGACACGGAATCGCCCACGATCTTCGTCTACGACGGCCACCCCGGCGGGGCCGGGTTCGTCGAGCGCGGCTACCGGAAGGCGGCTGACTGGCTGGCGGCGACGCTCGAGGCGATCCGCTCCTGCGAGTGCGAGACCGGCTGCCCCTCGTGCGTTCAGTCACCGAAGTGCGGGAACAAGAACAACCCACTCTCCAAGCCGGGGGCCGAGCGACTGCTCGAACGCCTGCTGCGCGACGCGGGCTGAACCGCCTACCGCCACGGCGTCGGCGGCGGGCCGGCCCTCGCCGCGGCCCGTGCCTCCAGGCCCGCGGTTTCGAGCAGCCCGAGCCCGGCCCCGAGCGGCACGACCACGGAGACGTCGACGACGGTCCCCTCCGCATTTCCGAGCGCGCAGGAGCTCACCCGCGCACCGTTGCGGGCGGCGGCGTCCGCGGCCACATCGCACGGCCGGCCGGAGGAGAGCCCGCGGGCCGCGTCGGCGGCGGCAAGCGCCGCCAGATCGGCCGCGGTGCTCGCCCGCGTTGCATGCACGGCCGCGTAGCCGAGCGTCAGCACGGCCGCCGCGACGAGGAGCACCGCGGCGAAGAGACCGAGCATCAGCACGCTCCCCGCGCCGCGGTCCCCGGCGCCGCGGTGACGTTCAGCCCCCACCTGTGCCCTCCGTCCTGGCCTCGGCGTCCGCGCTGAGGGTCACGACGTGGCTGCCGATCAGCGGGATCCGCACGTCGCGGGCGATCGAGACCCGCGAATACTCAGCCCCGGGGTCCACGGTGATGCGCGCTTGGCCGCCGGCGTGGCGGCGCGCGGCCGCGGTCGCGGACGGCGCCGACTCGCCGCGGGCCAGCTCGCGGGCCGCTGCCCGGGCTCCCTCCTCGAGCTGGATCTGGGTGATCCCGAGCCCGCCGGCGCCGAGCGCGAAGGCGAGCAGCACCGCGAGGGTCGGCAGCAGCACGGCCACCTCGGCCGTGCTGCTGCCGGTGTCGGACCCGCGGGGGCACCGTCCGCTCAGCGGCCCCCTGTGCCGGTTCCTGACCATCTCTGCCTCAGGCCTGCAGAGCCTTGCGGACCAGGGTCATCAGCATCTCGCTGACGTCGCCGCTGGAGAGGATGGCGACCAGCAGCCCGGCGAACGCCACCGCCGCGAAGGTCACAATCGCGAACTCCGCGGTCGCGATGCCCGCCTCGGCGGCCAGCCGCTCACGCCACTGCTCGGCGTCGTTCCCGGCCTCCTCACGCGGGGGCCGGTGATCGTCCAGCGCAACGACGTTGTCCGGCGCCGCGAGGGCGGGCTGAGCGGGGATTCGATTCTGTTTCATGGTGTGTCCTTTCGTGATGGGTGGGTGAGCCGCCGTCCCGGCCGCTCCCCTCCAGCTTCGGTCGCGTGCGCCGCCAGCGGGTCGGCCCCGGGCGGGATCTGGACAACTCCCCCGGGTTGGCTGGTTGTGGACGGGGAGTCCGGTGCGCCCGCGTCTACATGTCCGGCAGCAGGGACACGACGAGCGGCACGATCCCGATGCAGACGAACGCCGGCAGTGCGCACAGCCCCAGTGGCACGACGAGTCGCACGGCGAGCGCTGCGGCCTCCTTCTCTGCCCGGCGCACCGCGCTGCGCCGCTGCTCAGCGGCGGTCGTGCGCAGCAGGGTCGCCGCGGCCGCGCCGGATCGGTGGGTGAAGCCGAGCGCTTGGGCGAGCGGTCGGAAGGAGACGGGGGCGCCCTCCCATGCTCGTTCCCACGGGACGGAGAGC
The DNA here is from genome assembly GCA_023896275.1 of Kocuria rosea subsp. polaris. Taxonomy (GTDB): domain Bacteria; phylum Actinomycetota; class Actinomycetes; order Actinomycetales; family Micrococcaceae; genus Zhihengliuella; species Zhihengliuella polaris_A. The sequence continues at coordinate 13,573 of MLDA01000008.1, forward strand.
TCGAGCGCCCGAGCGACGCGGCGCAGGTCGGCGCACCCCGGAACCGTCTCGGCCAGATGGATCAGCACCCCTGGGACCGGTTGTCCGGCGGCGAGCAGGCTCGCGCTGAGCTCGAGCAGGAGGGCGACGTCGGCCGATTCCCGCCGCGGGCCTGCCCGGGAGGCGGCGGGCCCGCTCGCGCCCTCGGGCCGGCGGAGTCCGGCGTTGCCGCGCGGCCCGGACGGCAGGAAGACCCAGAGGGCCGCGGCGGCGAGTACGGCGGCCAGGAGCGCCGCCATCACGGGCGCTCCTGGCCTGCTGCGGCCCGCAGCAGCCGGCGCGTCCACCACCAGTGCCCGGCCCACAGCCCGACGCCGGCGACGAGCGCGGCCTGCCCGGCCGGGTGTCCGGTCAGCACGGCGACGGGGTCGGCGCCGAGCAGGGTCGCCAGGGCCAGCCCGAAGGCCGGGAGCAGGGCCAGCATTCGGTTCGTCGTGCGGGGCCCGGCGAGCGCCGTCGCCCGGGCTTTTCCGAGGTCCTGTTCGGCCTCGAGCTGCTCAGCGACCCGTTCGAGCAGGCCCGCCAGCGAGGCGCCGGTGCGCTCCGAAAGCTCGAGGCACCAGACGACGCGTTCCCAGACCCAGCCGTAGTCGGAGTGTTCGGCGTGTAGCGCCAACCCGGCGGACGTGCGCTGGCCGACCCCGTGGGAGGTCTGCGCGGCGATGGCGGCGGCACGGATGTCGCCCGAGGCCGGCGAGTCGGCTTCAGCGGATCCAGCGGCGTTTCCCGGCCCGCCCGGCCGCACGCCACCGGCCCAGGCGCGGCCGAGCTGGTGCCAGGTCCGCTCGGGGGTGCGCCCGGTGTCGAAGAGGGCGGCCAGCTGGCGCAGTGCCCGCGCGTGCTCCTCGATGTCGGCCGGCTCCCGCCGTGCCGCCTCCCGCCACCGCGCCAGGGTGCGCCGGCCGGGGGCCAGCGCGCGCGGCCGTTGTCGCGCTGCGGAGGCTTTCCGCGGGCGTCCGGGGGCGCCGAGGATCCAGGCGGCCGCGGCGGCCGCGAGCGTCGCGGCGGCGATGGCACCCGCGCTCACGCCGGCCCGCCCTCCTGGGCCCAGCGGACGGCCGCCTCGGGCATCCCCGCGGCCACGAGCGCCGCCACGTGCGTGGCGGCGGCTGGCTCAAAGAGTGGGCCGGCGCCATCGTCGTGCGCCACGATCCGGGTGGCCATCCGGTGCCCCGCGCCGCTCGGTTCCAGCTCGAGCACGGCGAGCGTCTGGGGTCCTCGGCGCGCGGTGCCGCGTCCGGGTCGGCGCATCTGGATCAGAAAGTCGATCGCTCCGGCCGCCTGCAGGGCCGTGGCGTCGCCGCTCATCCCGGCCAGGGCGCCCATCGCGCACAACCGGGCGGGCACGGCCTCGCACGAGCTCGCGTGCAGGGTCCCGCCGGCGCCGTCGTGGCCCGTGTTCATCGCGGCGAGGAAGTCGCGGATCTCGGCGCCGCGGCACTCGCCGACGATCAGCCGGTCCGGTCGCATGCGCAGGGATTGGCGGACGAGGTCCTCGAGTCCGACCCCTCCGGCCCCCTCGACGTTGCCGTTGCGGCACTGCAGGCTGATCACGTGCGGGTGCTCGGGTTCGAGCTCGCGCGCGTCCTCGCAGACGACGAGGCGCTCGGCCGGTCCGGCCTGCCCGAGCATGGCGGCGAGCAGCGTGGTCTTCCCGCTGCCCGTCCCGCCGCTGACGAGGAAATTGCGGCGGCTGGCGACCACGGTGCGCAGTAGGTCGGACCATCCGCTGCCGGCGCCGAGGACCTCCTCGAGCCCGAGCCGCCGGCAGCGCCGGACCCGGATGGAGAGCACGGGTCCGCGCGCTGCGACCGGCGGCAGGACCGCGTGCACACGGTAGTCGCCGACGACGACGTCGCCGAACGGCTCAGCCTCGTCGAGCCGCTGCCCGCCGCTGCCCAGCAGCCGCACGGCCAGCCGGTGCACGTCCTCGGCCGAGGCGAACGTGTACTCGGCGCGGGAAAGCACGCCGTCGGCCTCGACCCAGACGGCCCCGTCCCCGTCGACGAGCACGTCGCTGACCCCGTCGGCGTCGGCCAAGCTCTGCAGCGGCCCGAGCCCGGTGAGTTCCTCCTGCAGCATCCGGATGACGTGGGTCGCGGTGCCGCTGCCGACGACGAGTCCGGAGGCCCGCACCGCCTCCGCGACGTCCGCGCCGCTGACGCGTCCGCCCTGCTCGATCGCGCGCAGTCGCACCGTCTCGAGCAGGCGCTCGTCCACCTTGCGGTTCATGCGGCCGCCTCGGGTTCGCGGCCGCGCTCCCAGAGTGCGGCGACCGGCGCCATCGCCCGCGCCGTCGCCCGGTGCCGCCCGAGTTCGAGGACAGCCCCGTCCGCCGATGCCCGGCGGATCGTCCGCAGCGGCGGGACGTACGTCAGCAGCGGCATGCCCGCCTCCTCGGCGATCGTGAAGGCATCGTGCCCGCTCGGCAGCCGCCCGGTCACCAGCGCTCGCCAGGCGAGCTCCGTGGGCAGCGCGGTCAGCGACCACGGCCGGTCGCCGGGCACGACGCAGACCGCCGCGTCCGGCGCGCCCCACGTGTGTCCGGCCAGTGGCCCGGGGCCGGCCCGGCCGCTATCGAGCACGACGACGTCGTACGCCTGCCGTGCCGACGCGACGACCTCGGCGAGGACCCCGGCCGAGACGGGCTCCGCGCGCGCGGGCGATTCCGGAGATCCGGCCTCGGACCAGGTCAAGAACGAAAGTCCCCCGGTCGACGGCAGCACGTCGGCGAGCTGGTGCGGCGGCAGCCGCCCATCGGCCGAGGCGATGTCGTCCCACGCCAGCCCCGGGGCCTGTGCCGGCCCCTGGCCGCCGCCGGGCTCCTGGTTCCGTGGCGGGCGGAGGCCACGGCCGCCCACGCCGAGGCGGTGGGCGATCCCGCCGCTCGCGGGGTCCGCGTCGATCAGCAGCGTGCTGCGCCCGGCCCGCACTGCGGTCGAAGCCGCCAGCAGCGCCACCGTCGTCGTCCCTGCCCCGCCGACCGCGCCCGCGAAAGCGAGCACCGTGCCCGCGCCGCCGCGCAGGCCGCGCTCGCCCAGGAACTCGCCGAGCCATGCCGAGGCCTCGGGCAGCACGGCGACCCGCGTACCGGGATAGGCCGCCGCGGCCCGCCACAATCTCTCCTGATCGCCGGCCCACCCGACGAGGACCGCGTCGCCCGCCCCGCGGAACGGCCCGGGAGCGCCGTCGAGCTGCTCGAGGCGGTCCGCCCCCAGCAAGACGAGTTCGTGCGCGTCGCCGCGGGCGAATCGGCCGCCCGCCCCGGAATCGATGCGCAGCTCGGTTCCGGCCGCGGCCACAACGAGGGCCACGTGGTCGATCAACCGCTCGTCGGCCGTTACGAGCGCGGCCGACGGTCTTCGGGGCGAGGAGGAGCCGGATGGCGGCCGGAAGGCCCGCGGCGGTCTGGTGGCAACGAAAGCTCGATCTGTCATGACCCCACTGTTCGCGCCCGCCTCGGCGCCCGCCACCGGCCACGGGTCCGCTGTGGAGAGTGCGAACGCGCCGCGCGCCCTGTGGACGGGGAGTCCCGGGCCATTCCGCGGCCCGGGCCTGCCACAATGAAGGCGTGCCACTGACCTCGTCCCTCCCCGACGGCGCCGTCCCGCGCTATCTCCTCGTCGCCACCCACGCCGAAGGCGAGACCGGCGTCTTCGACGTGCACGCGCTGCGCGGCGAGGACCCGCGCTCCGTCCAGCCGTCGCAGAAGGAGTCCCTGCGCGAGGGCCGCGAGCCGGCCGAAGAGGTGGCCGTCGGCGTCGTGCTCATCCTCGATACGGCCCTGCGACCGCTCGCGGGCCCGCTCACGTTCTCCTACGAAGACATCGGGGATCTGGTGACCTGGGCCGAGGCCCGCGCCCTGCGCTGGGTGTGGGAATCGACCCGGTACTGGTACGCGCTCTTCCTCACCGACGGGATGACGGTCGAGCGGTGCTGGGACCTGGGCCTGTGCCGGAACATTCTGCGCAACTCCCCGGCCACCGCCGGCGGCGACTACGCGGCGGGCCTCGGTGCGGTAACGGGCGGAGATCTCGACGCGGCGGCCCCGGCCGGGCCCGAGCCCGCGGCTCAGGGCTCGCTCTTCGCGGCCCCGGCACCGCGCGGCGCCGCGGTCGAGGACGTCGGCCGCGATTTCTCCGCCCAGCGCGCGGCCATTCCGGACACAACGGCGGGCCGCAAGCTGGAGCTGCTGCTCGCGGCCGAGTCCGTGGGCGCGCTCATCGCCGCGGAGATCCGCGCGACGGGCATGCCCTGGAGCACCCGCGCACACCAGGCGCTGCTCGAGGAACAGCTCGGGCCGCGGCCGGCCGACGGGCATCGGCCCGCGAAGCTCGAACGGGTCGCCGACGAGCTGCGCGCCGCGCTGCAAGCGCCGAAGCTGAACCCAGATTCCCCGCAGGAGCTGCTGCGTGCTCTGCATCGGGTCGGCGTCGACTCGGCGAGCACGAGCCAGTGGGAGCTCGCCGACCACGAGCACCCGGCGCTCGAAGTGCTCGAGCGCTACAAGAAGCTCTCCCGGCTCTTCACCGCCAACGGGTGGACGTGGCTCGAAGCATGGGTGCGCGACGGGAAATTCTGGCCGGACTACTCGGTGGGCGGCGTCGTCACGGGCCGCTGGTCGGCGCGCGGCGGCGGGGCGCTGCAGATCCCGGCCACCGTCCGCTCGGCCGTCCGCGCGGAGCCCGGGCACCGGCTCGTGGTCGCCGACGCCGCCCAGCTCGAGCCGCGCATCCTCGCCGCGATGAGCCGCGACGAGGCGCTCGCGATCGCCTCCACCGGCAAAGATCTCTACCAGGCCGTCGCCAACCGCGGGTTCGGCGGAGACCGCGCGAGCGCGAAAATCGTGATGCTCGGCGCCATGTACGGGCAGACGACGGGCGACGCCGGCCGGCTCATGCCGCAGCTGACCAAGACCTACCCGCAGGCGGTCGGGCTGATCGAGCACGCGGCTCGCGAGGGCGAGGCGGGCCGCCGCGTCTCCACGTTCCTCGGTCGCGGTTCACCCGGCCCGGACGAGGCGTTCGTCGCCGCCCGCCGCGCGGCCAACTCCCTGGACGCGACGCCGGCCGATCAGTCGCGCGCGGACTCGATCGCGAGGAGCCGCGGACGCTTCACCCGCAACTTCGTGGTCCAGGGCACGGCGGCGGAGTGGGCCCTGTGCTGGCTGGGCCAGCTGCGCCTGGGCGTCCGGCGGCGGCTGCCGGACCTGAGCTCGCGCATCGTCTTCTTCCTGCACGACGAGGTCATGCTGCACGTGCCCGAGGGACAGGTCGACGAGGTCGTGAAGATCGTGCATGAGGCCGCAGCCCGCGCCACGGAGCTCGTCTTCCGCTCCGACCTCGTCGAAACCCCGGTGACGGTCGCCGTCGTCGACACCTACGACCAGGCCAAGTAGGGCTCAGAGCACGCGGTGCTCGCGCGTTTCGTCCCAGCGAAGGGTCCAGCCGAGCTCATCGAAGAGCCGTGAGACGACGATGCCCGTGAACCCCCAGATCAGCATGTCCTGGACGAGAAACGCGGGCGATGTGAATTTCTCGCCGCCGCGCTCGACGACGGCGCTGACCCGGTTCGCGGGGTCCAGCAAGTCGGCCACCGGCGCCCGAAAAACGTGTGCCGACTCGCTCGGGTCCACGGCACACACCTGAGAGGGCCGCGCCCACCAGCCCAGCACCGGGGTCACCAGGAAGTCGCTCACGGGCAGCTCGGTCTCCGGCAGCGCCCCCAGGACGTCCACGCCGGCCGGGTCCAGGCCCGTCTCCTCCTCGGCCTCGCGCAGCGCCGCCGCAATCGGTCCCTGGTCCTCCGGGTCGATCTTCCCGCCCGGGAAGGCGACCTGTCCGGCGTGCTTGCGCAGGGTGTCGGCGCGCTGGACGAACAAGACGTCCAGCTCCTCGGGGACGACGTCGTGCGGGCGCTCGGCGGGTCGGTCGTCCAGCCGGCCGAAGAGGATCAGCACGGCCGCGCGCTGGACGGTCTGCGGGTCCAGCGGCCGGAACCGCCACGACTCCGGCAGGCGCCTCGAGGTGGCACCGGCCGCTGCCTGATGCGCGGACGCGAGCGCCTCCAGCTGGGCGCGGGCCCCCGGCATGGTCCCAGCGCCCGGTCCCGGCCGCTGCATCACGCGTCCAGCCCGTAGCCCAGGGCGCGCAGTTCGCGCCGCGTGCGCCCGGCGACCATCAACTCGTGCAGTTCCTCGCGCCCCGGCGCGAGCTCGTACTTGAGCAGCTTGCGTGCCGCCGCGGGTTCACGCTCCCCCTCGCCGAACGACGGGCACAGGTGCGCAACCGGGCAAGCGCCGCACGCGGGCCGGCGGGAGTGGCAGACCCGGCGCCCGTGGAAGACGACGACGTGCGAGAGCATCGTCCAATCGCGCCGCTCGAAGAGGGCGCCGACCTCGTGCTCGACCTTGACCGGGTCCGTCTCCTCCGTCCACCCGAACCGACGGGCGAGCCGGCCGAAATGGGTATCCACGGTGATACCGGGGACGCCGAACGCGTTGCCGAGCACGACGTTGGCGGTCTTGCGCCCCACCCCGGGCAGCGCGACCAGGTCCTCGAGCCGGCCCGGCACCTCGCCGTCGTGCTTCTCGACCAGCTGCCGCGAGAGCGCGAGCAGGTTCGCCGCCTTCGCCCGGAAGAAGCCGGTCGCCCGAATGAGCTCCTCGAGTTCGCCGACCGGTGCCGCCGCCATGGCGCGCGCATCGGGGAACCGGGCGAAGAGCGCCGGGGTGATCGCGTTGACGCGCACGTCAGTGGTCTGGGCGGAGAGCACGGTGGCCACCAGCAACTCGAACGGGTCCTCGAAATCCAGCTCCGGTACCGCGTACGGGTACGCCTCGACGAGCTGCCGGTAGGTCTTGCGGGCCCGGCGCTTGAGCCCCAGTGCGGTCTCCTCGCGCGCCACGTCAGGCACGCTCGATTCCGTCGGTTTCGCGCAGCACAGCGACGCGACCGTCGGCGTGCTGGATCAGGAACGTGTCACCGCGGTCGGCGAGCGCGAGCACCCATCCGCCCGGCTCGACGGTGAACGCCCACATCCCCGTCTGCTCGTCGAACGCCTCACGCGGGTGCGGCACCGCGAACCAGAACGGGCCCGGCGCGGCGTCGCCCCGAACCGCCGCTTCGGCCGGGACGGCCGCGGCCCTTTCGGTCTCGCGCGCCGGCGCGGACGCTTCAGGCACGACGACGACGGGGCGGGCCTGCGCTGGCGCCTCGCCGCCGCGTGCGGCCGGGGCCGGGTCCACGGGCGCCGGGGCCGAGGGCTTGATGTCCCGGGCGAGCAGGTAGCCCTCCCCCGGGACGAAATCGGCGGCGAACCCGCCGACGACGTGCGCCGTCGTCGTGCTCGCGACGAGGGCGAGGGCGCCGACGAAACACAGCAGGAAGGAGAAGCTCATGCTCGTGACGGCCGCGAAGAAGTAGTAGCCGGCGGCGAGCAGCCCGAGCACCGATCCCCACTGGTCGAGCGTGAGCGAGAACAGCGCGACGCGGGTGCGGCCGGCGAGGCGGCGCCACGCGAACCCCGCCGCGACGAGCAGCGGCCCGAGCAGGAACACGACCTGGTTGAACTGCGTCTGGCTGAACACCCACGCGTTGACGATGCGCGTGCCCGCCACGAACGGAATGAGCGAACCGACGAGGATGAGCGCCGCGGCGATCAGCACGACGATCTCGCGCAGCGTGAACGGCCCGGCGACGCGGACGGCGTCGTCGGTACGGCCAGCGTGGTCGGCCAGGGTTTCGTCGGGCGTGCCGGCTGGCGTGGTCATCGTGCGGCTCCTGCGGTGGTGGACAGCAATTCGGCTATGAGCTTATCGGGCGAGGCCCGCTCGCCCGAGGCCGCCGGACCGTTCACCGCAGAATCGCCCCCACCCACCGGCTGCGAGTGTGACGGTCGGCACATCGGTGGTCCGGCGGTGTGTAACCTGAGACACAGCCGATCCGAAGCGGCATCCCTGTGACTGAAAGGACCCGTCGTGACTGATGCGACCTCCACGTTGGACAACCTGATGCATGAAGAGCGCGCCTTCGCCCCCAGCGCCGAATTCGCGGCGGCCGCCATCGCCGACGCGTCCCGGTACGAGCGGGCGAAGGCCGACCGGCTGGGCTACTGGGCCGAGCGGGCGCGTGAGGTGCTCACGTGGGACACCGACTTTACCGAGACCCTCGACTGGTCGGGCGCCCCGGTGGCCAAGTGGTTCGTCGGCGGCAAGGTCAACGCCGCGTACAACGCGCTGGACCGCCACGTCGAGGCCGGCAACGGTGAGAAGGTCGCGATCCATTTCGAGGGCGCGACCGGGGACTCCACGTCCTACACCTACGCCGAACTGACGACCGCCGTGAAGCAGGCAGCCAACGCGTTCGAGTCGCTCGGCCTGGCCAAGGGCGACCGCGTGGCCATCTACCTCCCGATGATCCCCGAGGCCGTGATCACGATGCTGGCCTGCGCGCGCATCGGCGCCGTGCACTCCGTCGTCTTCGGCGGCTTCTCCGCCGACGCCCTGCGCTCGCGGATCGACGACGCCGAGGCGAAGCTCGTCGTGACCGCCGACGGCACGTGGCGCCGCGGCAAGCCGAGCTCCCTGAAACCCGCCGTCGACGCGGCCCTGGCCACGCCCGGGCACACCGTAGAGAACGTCGTCGTCGTCAAGCGCAACGGCGAGCCCACCGACTGGAACGCGGATCTCGACAAGTGGTGGGACGACGTCGTACCGGCCGCCAGCACCGAGCACGCGCCCGTCGCCCACGACGCCGAGCACCCGCTGTTCATCCTCTACACCTCCGGCACCACGGGGAAGCCGAAGGGCATCCTGCACACCACGGGCGGCTACCTCGTGCAGTCCGCGGCGACCCACAAGGACACCTTCGACCTGCATCCCGAGTCGGACGTCTTCTGGTGCACGGCCGACGTCGGCTGGGTCACCGGCCACTCCTACGTCGCTTACGCCCCGCTCATCAACGGCGCGACCCAGGTCATGTTCGAGGGCACCCCTGACTCCCCGCACCAGGGCCGGTGGTGGGAGATCGTCGAGAAGTACAAGGTCTCGATCCTCTACACGGCGCCGACCGCGATCCGCACGTGCATGAAGTGGGGTCGGGAGATCCCAGACGGCTACGACCTCTCTTCGCTGCGCGTGCTGGGCACCGTCGGCGAGCCCATCAACCCCGAGGCGTGGATGTGGTACCGCGACGTCATCGGCTCCAACGCGGGCAAGAACGGGGAGAAGAAGGAGCACCCGGCCCCGATCGTGGACACGTGGTGGCAGACCGAGACCGGTTCGCACATGATCGCCCCACTGCCCGGCGTGACCCACACGAAGCCGGGCTCGGCGCAGGTCGCGGTGCCGGGCGTCTCGATCGACATCGTCGACGAGATGGGTGAGTCCGTGGGCGACGGTGAGGGCGGCTACCTCGTCATCCGCGACCCGTGGCCGTCGATGCTTCGCGGCATCTGGGGCGACCCGGAGCGTTTCAAGGAGACGTACTGGTCACGATTCGACGGCATGTACTTCGCTGGGGACGGCGCCAAGTTCGACGAGGACGGGGACCTGTGGCTGCTCGGCCGCGTCGACGACGTCATGAACGTCTCCGGCCACCGCCTCTCCACCACGGAGATCGAGTCCTCGCTCGTCGCGCACGACAAGGTGGCCGAGGCCGCCGTCGTCGGGGCGAAGGATGCGACGACGGGCGAAGCCGTGGTCGCGTTCGTGATCCTGCGCGGCGGCGCCGAGGAGGGGGAGGACATCGTGGCCGAGCTGCGCAACCACGTGGGCCGGCAGATCGGCCCGATCGCCAAGCCGCGCCACATCCTGGTGGTGCCGGAACTGCCGAAGACCCGCTCCGGCAAGATCATGCGCCGTCTCCTCAAGGACGTCGCCGAGGGTCGCGAGGCCGGCGACGCCTCGACCCTGGCGGACCCGAGTGTCATGACCCGGATCGCCGAGGACATGCGCAAGTAGGCGGACGCGTCGGCCCGGGGGTTGCTGCATTCCCCCGGGCCGGGCTCTCCCCGGAACATCCTGACGGCCCCCGGAGCAACGCCAAGACACCGCACGTCGCATTCACTGCACAGTCCGGCCCCACGTGTGCTTATATGGGCCCATGAGCGAGCAGACGATCCTGATCCTGAACGGCCCGAATCTCAACCTCTTGGGTACGCGGGAGCCGGCGGTCTACGGTCACGAGACCCTGGCCGACGTCGAGGCCCTCTGCCGCGAGGAGGCCGCTCGTCACGGGCTCGGGCTCGAGTTCTTCCAGTCCAACCACGAGGGCGCGCTGGTCGACGCCCTGCACGCCGCCCGCGGCACGCATGCCGGCGTCGTTTTCAATCCGGGCGCCTACACCCACACCTCGATCGCCCTCGCGGACGCCGTCTCCGGCATCGAGCTTCCCGTGATCGAGGTCCACATCTCCAACGTGCACGCGCGTGAGGCCTTCCGCCACCACTCCTTCATCTCCCCCGTCGCCCGCTCGATCGTGATCGGCGCCGGGACCAACGGCTACCGGCTCGGCATCACCCAGCTGGCGCACCTGCTCACAGAGGAGTAAGCGTGAACCGGCGGGCCCGCGAGGCGACGACGCATCTGTTCACCCAGTACGCGCGCGTCTGGTTCCCGTCGCACTCGCCGCTCTACGCCGACTGGGCCCACGGCGTCGCGGACGACGACACGCTCGTCGAGCTCATCGCCTCGCTGCCGCCGAGCAAGCAGCAGCCCAACCTCGTCTTCGCTGTCGCGCGCTTCCTCGGCTGCCCGGACGCCGGGTTCGAAGTCCTCGCGGCGTTCCTGCGCGAACGCTGGGACGACGTCGCCGCTGAGCTCGCGGTCCGCATGACGCAGACGAACGAGCCGGCTCGCTGCGCCACTCTGCTGCCCGTCTTCGAGCAGATCCGCGCCGAATCGGGCAAACCCCTCGCCCTCATCGAGCTCGGCCCCTCGGCCGGGCTGTGCCTGCTGCCGGACCGCTTCGCGTACCGGTACGACGACGGGGACGTCCTCGGCGCGGAGAATCTCACTGCGGGCGCGCCGCTGCTCGAGTGCACGACGACGGGAGACCCGCCGCTGCCGACCCGCCTGCCGGCGGTTGCTTCGCGGACCGGCGTCGACCTGAACCCGCTCGACGGGGCGGACCCGGAGACGGCCCGCTGGCTCAAGTGCCTCGTCTGGCCCGGCCAGACGGAGCGCCTCGCGCGCCTGAGCGCCGGCCTCGACGTGCTCGCCGCACTGCCGGAAGACAACCCGGGCGGGCCCGTGGAGCTAATCCGCGGCGACCTCCTCGAGAACGTCGAGGCCCTCGTGGGCGCCATACCTGACGAGCATACCGCCGTCGTCTACCACTCGGCGGTGACCTCCTACCTGCCGCCGGAGCTGCGCCACGCGTTCGTGGAGCTCGTGACGTCGCTCAACTGCCGCTGGATCGCCAACGAGGGGTTCTTCATGGGCGAGGCGACCGACGGCGAGGTCGCGGTCCCCCGCGAGCGGGCCGGCATGTTCGTTATGACACTCGACGGGGTGCCGCAGGCGTACACGCACCAGCACGGCGCGCAGCTGCACTGGGAAGCCGACGGCCACTGGCCGGAAGACGGCCAGTCGATCTAGTCCGCGCGGGCACCGGCGGGCCTCAGATCCACCCGTTCTCCCACGCGATCCGCGCGGCCTCGTGCCGGGTCTCGACCCCGATCTTCGCCAGGATCGACGACACATGGTTGCGCACGGTGCCCTCCGCCAGGTGCAGCTCAGCCGCGATGACCGAGATCCTGGCGCCGTCGCGGCCGACCCGCAGCACGTCGAGCTCGCGGTCGCTGAGCGGGCATTTCTCCCCCGTGAGGGCGCTCGCGGCGATCTCCGGGTCGACGTAGCGCTTCCCGCGGGCGACGTCGCGGATGACTCGGGCGAGCTGCTCGGCCGGCATGGACTTCGGTGCGAACCCGTTCACGCCCTCGCGCAGGGCACGGCGCAGAACGCCCGGGCGGGCGTGCCGGGTCACGATAAGCGTGCGCGCGCGGACCCGGCGGCGAATCGCCGCCGCTGCGACGACGCCGTCCGTCGGCGGCATCTCCAGGTCCAGGACACACACGTCGGGGCGGTGCTCCGCAGCCAGCTCGACGGCCTCCTCGGCGTCGCCGGTGCTGGCGACGACGGTGAGGTCCTCCTCCAGCTCGAGGAGCGCCACGAGCGCCCCGCGGATGAGGTCCTCGTCGTCCGCGACGAGCACCCGGATCATGCCTGCACCCCGCGGCCGAGGGCCGGCTCAACGCTTCTGGCGGCCACTGCTTCTGCCGGGACCGTCGCGGTCACGACGAATTCGTCCCCGCGGGCTCCGGCTTCGAATCGCCCGCCCAACTGTTCAATGCGACGCCGCAATCCCAGCAGCCCCGACGAGCCGACGTCGTCAGCATGTGCGGGGGCTTCCCCCGGAGTCCGCGGCGCAACGCCGTCGTTGGTGACCGTGAGCGTGACGTCCCCTCCGTTCTCGACGAGCTTCAGCTCGGCGCGGGTGGCCTGGGCGTGGCGCAGGATGTTGGTAGAGGCCTCGCGGATGACCCAGCCAAGGGCTTCGCGCGGGGCGCCGGTGAGCTCGTGGCCCCAGCCGTGTACCGTGCAGTCGATACCCGCCGCGCCGAGCACGTCTGCAGCATTCTCGACCTCCGTGGCGAAGCCGACCTGACGCAGGCCGCTGACGACGGCCCGGGTCTCCCCCATGGCCTCCGACGCCGCGAGCCGCACCTTGCCGATCTGCTCGAGCGCGCCCGCCGGGTCACGCTGCACGAGGCGTTCGGCCAGCTCGGCCTGAAGCGCGATGACCTGCAGGTGATGGCCCTGGATGTCATGGAGATCCGCGGCGATGCGCAGACGCTCGCGAGCCACGGCCAGCTCCCGCTCGGCTGCGCGGCCTCGCTGCAACCGGACAATCGCGTCCCACCACCACACCGACCCCAGGACGACCGCGGGGATGAGGATGCCGTAGGTGATGGCAAAGACGCTGTCCGAGGCCCCCCGCGTCGATTCCGGCTCGACCCACCAGGCAGCGCCGGGGTGCAGGAGGCGGAAGACCGCTGCGATCGCGACGACCGACGCCAGCCCGGACCAGAAGAGACGCCAGCGGCCAGGCTTGGGAAGCAGGCCGGCGATGTGGGAGACGGCGAGCCAGAGCGGGAGCAGCGGGGCGAGGCCGCCGTCGTCGTTCCCCCAAGAACTCAGGGCGAGCAGCAGCGGGGCTACGCCCACCGCCGCGACGGTGCGCCACGGGGTGGGGCCGTCGTCGGGCCAACCGGACCGGAAACGCAATGACGTCTTGAACGTGGTCAGCGCCGAAACCACCAGCAGGACCAGCTGCACCGTGCCATAGACGCGCACGGCCGTGCCGTCGCCGGCTGCGTCGTTGCCGAGCGCCAGATGAGCGAACGTCACGAAGTACATCACGGCATAGAGGAAGATCAGCGAGGCCCACGTCCACCACCAGAATGTGTGAAAGGCGCGCCGGGAGTTGCGCTCGCTCATTGTGCTCGGCAGTGTCATGGCTCCAGCGTAGGCCAGTGACATATGTCAGGGGTCTGGCGTGCGTTCCTCCCGGCAGATCGGGGCCGCAGCGGCACTTCGCGGGGCCACGCCGGGCTGGTGGACTTGTTGCAGATCAAGAAATGAACTGACAAGGAGAACATCATGGACCTCATCAACTCGCTTCAAGAGCTGGCCGCGCCACTGCCCGCCTGGCTGCAGTCGTGCGTCATCGTCTTGGCCGGCGCCATCCCTTTCGTCGAGTCGTACGCGGGGGCAGTGATCGGGGTGTTCGTCGGGCTGCCCGTGTGGGTGGCGGTGCCAGCGGCGATCGTCGGGAACTGGATCTGCATGTTCTTGTTGGTCACCTTGGGCGCGGGCATCCAGCGCCGCCTCGCCGAACGTTCTCGTCGTGAGCCGTCCAAGGGGCAGCAGAAGTTCCTGCGATTGTTCAACCGGTATGGAGTCCCGGGCGTGAGCCTGCTGGGACAGTGGGTGCTTCCGAGCCAGATCACGTCGATGCTCATGGTCGGCGTGGGGGCCGCCAAGAACCAGGTGATCATCTGGCAGTCGATCTCAATTGTCATCTGGGGCGCCGCCTTCGGCACGTTGGCCGTCCTCGGCCTGACCGCGCTTGGGTCGTTCTAGTTGTACTCACCTCGACCACCCGGACGGAGCGGTCAGGCGGCCTTGCAGGCCCCCGACGAGACGACGTCGTCGTAGCTCGTGGCGGCGTCGACGAGCGGCTCGACCTCCTCGAGGGTGAGCGCATAGCCGACGTCGTCAGCGCCGCGCGCCTTCGCAAAGACGACACCGATCAAGCGTCCCTGCTCGTCGACGAGCGGACCGCCGGAGTTGCCCTGCTCGATGTCCGCACCGAGCTGGTAGATATTCAGCGTCGACGGCTCCCCGCCGTAGATGTTCTGAACCGGAACATCCCTGACCGACTGCACGGTGGCGCCCAGCGCACGGAACGGGCCGCCGGCCGGGTGCCCCATAAACACGCCGGTTCTCCCCTTCTCGAGGTCCCGGCCGACCGGAATCGGGCTCAGGTCGAGCCCCGGGACCTCCAGCACCGCGAGATCGGCAGCGGGATCAAAGTGGGCGATAGTCGCCGGCAAGGCGCGGCCGTCGCGAGTCGTCACGACCGGATCGGTGACCCCGGCGACGACGTGGGCGTTGGTGATGACGCGGTCCTCGGCGGCCGCGAACCCGCTTCCCGTCTGGTTCATGCCGCATTCAAAGGCGGTGCCGCTGACCTTGACCACGGAGTCCGCTGCAGCGTCGATACCCGGACCGCCGGGCAGTTGCTCGGGCTCGGGTGCCGGGTCACTCTCGGTCGGTGCAAACGGGTCGATGAGTTCCGGGATCGTCCCGCCCATGACGGCTGAGCGGGCGTTCGCGAGGGCCTCGTCGACAGGCTCGGGTGTGTACTCGCGGATGGTGCTGATGACCTTCGAGTCGGCAAGGGCCCGCGACAGGACGGGGATACCCATCGCGGCCACGGAGAAGGACAGTGCCGAGACGACGATGGCGGCGACGGCGGTATTCACAAACGCGCCCATCAGGCGGTCGAAGGACTTCAGGGCGGGATAGTTCAGCCACAAGCGGATCCTGGAGCCCAACGCCGTGCCGATACCCTGCCCGAGAATGACGAGCACGACGGCGACGGCGACCACCCAGAACAGGCGCCAGCCTGCATTGTGGACCCAGCCGGAGACCACGGGCACCGCATAGAAGGCCGCGACGGCACCCGCAATCAGGCCGACGATACGGCCGAGGGTGACGAAGAAGCCTTGTCGCCACCCCGACACGAGGAACGACAGCAGCACGATGGCCAGAATGATGTCGAGCCAACTGAATCCGAAAATCATTGTTCCCGATTTTACGCACCCATTCTGGGAGTGCTCTGAGCTTAATTCACACCAACGTCACACGGGCTCGCCGTGTGGAAGTCGTCACAAGGGCCTTGCGTACGGCAGAATGATCGGTAGCGCTATCAACTTTTTGGACAGGAGATTCCATGGACATCGAGGTACTTCGCCGCGCACCGCTCTTCCAGACGCTTGGCGACGACGTTTTCTCAGCCCTTACCGACGAACTGACCGAGGTCGACCTCTCCCGCGGCGCCTCCGTCTTCCGCGAGGGTGACCAAGGCGACCAGCTGTACTTCATCGTTTCCGGCAAGATCAAGCTGGGCCGCACCGCCCCGGACGGCCGTGAGAACCTCCTGGCAGTCCTCGGCCCCGGTGAACTCTTCGGCGAGATGGCCCTGTTCGATCCGAGCCCGCGCAACGCCACCGCCACCGCGGTCTCCGAGACGCGTCTGGCCGGCCTGCGCCACGAGAACCTGCGCAAGGTCATCGAGACCTCCCCCGAGGTGTCGATCCAGCTGCTGCAGGCCCTCGCCCGCCGCCTGCGTCGCACCAACGAGTCGCTGGCCGACCTGGTCTTCTCCGACGTTCCCGGCCGCGTGGCCAAGGCGCTGCTGGACCTCGCCGACCGCTTCGGTCGCCCTGCCACCGACGGCATCCTCGTCGCCCACGAGCTCACGCAGGAGGAGCTGGCCCAGCTGGTCGGCGCCTCGCGCGAGACCGTGAACAAGGCCCTGGCCGAGTTCGTTCAGCGCGGCTGGCTGCGCCTCGAGGCGCGCGCCGTCGTGATCCTCGACATCCAACGCCTGCGCCAGCGCTCGCGCTAGGCGCCACGCAACCCGTACGACGACGGCCGCCCCACCTTTCAAGGTGGGGCGGCCGTTTCGTTGTAGTGCGGCTCCGCGGCGGAACCAGAGGTCCGCCAGCCCGGCGGGCCCGGTCCTACCTGGACCGCCAGCAGATCCCGCCCTCGCTGGCCGTGCTCACGGAAACCTCGAGGACGAACTCTCCGCCGGCGTCGACCAGTTGCGGGTGAAACGTCCTGAGCTCGCGCCGGTGGGCCAGGTAGGCGATCGTCCCGCGCGTCGTGGCGATCTTCTCCAAGATGACCTCGACGGCGGGCACCGTCGTCTGGCTCAGGGTCTTCCCGACAGTGTCCTCGTGGGCCACCTCGTCACCGAGGGCCGTCGTGGAGCGGTCGGTCAGCAGGTCCGCGGCCGACTTCCACGCGGACCAGGTGCCCTTGCCGTCGAGCAGGCTCGTCTGCTGCCGCACCGGCATGGCTGCGGCGAAGTACCAGGTGTCGAACCGTCGGTGCGCGAAGTCCGGGCTAATCCAGCGGG
Source organism: Kocuria rosea subsp. polaris (assembly GCA_023896275.1). Taxonomy (GTDB): domain Bacteria; phylum Actinomycetota; class Actinomycetes; order Actinomycetales; family Micrococcaceae; genus Zhihengliuella; species Zhihengliuella polaris_A. Next base: position 30,327 of record MLDA01000008.1, read on the forward strand.
CCAGCGGGCGCAGCAGATCGGTGCGCAAACCGAGGCCCCGGCCGTTGAGCAGCTCGGCAAAGGAGAGGTCCTGCTCGGCGACCGCCTGCCGAAGCTCCATCCACTCCCGACTGGAGCAGTTCTCGAGCACCGAGAGCTCGTCGGCGCCGGCGAGCAGCACTCCGGTCTCTTCGAAGAGCTCGCGGGCGGCGCACACGACCCTGGCACGGGCCTCGCGGTGGTCCAGGATGCCGAGCTTCTGTGCCCACTGGCCCGGGTTCGGACCGAACCAGGCGACGGCCGCGTCGTCGTCGTGCTCCTCGCTGCCGCCCGGAAAGGCGATCGCTCCGAGCGGTGAGTTGCCACGCCGGTAGCCGAGGTATGTTTCGACGCCGTGAGTGCCGTCGCGCAAGAGCACCACGGAGGAGGCACGACGCGCGGCGCGCGGCGTCCGCTCTCCGTGGTTCACCCAGTTCTCGGCGGCCGGCTGCTGGTCCACCGGAAGCTCGAAGTGGCGGCTGAGCGTCTCCGTCGCGGGCGCGCCCAAGGAGCGCGCACCGAGGGTGCGCGCTCCGCCTACCGGACGGCGGCCGTCAGGAGAATTCCGCGACCAGTTCAACTTCGACCGGAGAATCGAGTGGCAGGACGGCGACGCCGACTGCGGAACGGGCGTGAATGCCGGCCTCGCCGAAGATTTCGCCCAGCAGCTCGGAGGCCCCATTGACGACGCCCGGCTGACCAGTAAACGAAGGGTCGGAGGAGACAAATCCCACGACCTTGACGATCCGGGTGACCCGGTCCAGGTCGCCGATGACCGACTTCACGGCGGCCAGGGCGTTCAGAACACAGGTGGCAGCCATCTCCTTGGCGGCCTCCGGAGTCACGTCGGCGCCAACCTTTCCCACGGCTGGGAGTTCACCCTTAATGAAAGGCAGCTGGCCGGAGGTAAAGGCGTGGTTCCCGCTCGTGACGGCCGGCACATACGCGGCCACGGGCGGGGCCACCTCGGGCAGCGTCAGCCCTAGCTCGGCCAGGCGGTTCTCGATGGCCGAAACGGAGTTCGACGTCGTCTGATTTTCCATACTGCTCCTTGTCGGAAAGGGATTACTGCTTCGGACGCTTCATGTACGCGACATGCCCGGTGCCGTTAGGAGCCGGAGTGACGGACACGAGCTCCCAGCCCTCGGAGCCCCACGTGTCCAGGACGTCCTTCGGGGTGTGCAGCGGCAACGGCGTGATGGTGTATTCCCAAGTGGTCATACCGGCAAGGGTAGTCGCTCCAGTTAGACTGATGGGTATGGCCGGTAGTAAATCTCCTTTGTTCGATACCGCAACCACCCTCGGCAAAATTGTTGCCTTCTTCGGTGTGAGCGCGATCTGTGGTGTGTTGGCGGCGGGATTGCTCGTCCCGATCGCCTCCCTCGCGGGCTCCAGTGCCAACGCGAGCATCGAGTTCTTCGAAGAACTTCCGGAGGAACTGCGTCAGGATCCGCTCTCTGTTCCGTCGAAGATCCTCGCAAGCGACGGCACGACCCTGGCCACGTTCTATTCCGAGAACCGCAAGCCGGTGTCGATCGACGAGATTTCCCAGCCCATGAAGGACGCCATCGTCTCCATCGAGGACGAGCGCTTCTATGAGCACGGCGGCATCGACCTGCGCGGCACGCTCCGCGCGGTCGCGTCCAACCTCACCTCTTCCAGCGAGCAGGGCGCCTCCACGTTGACGATGCAGTACGTCAACAACCAGATCATCAACTCCGGCGTGCTCGCGGGCATCCCCGCGGAAGAACTGACGATCTCCGGCACCAAGGACTACGGCGACAAGCTCCGCGAGATGAAACTGGCCATCTCCGTGGAAAAGCAGATGAGCAAAGACGAGATCCTCGAGGGCTACCTGAACCTCGTGCTCTTCTCGGGCCGGAACTACGGCGTCGAGGCCGCAGCGCAGCGCTTCTTCTCCAAGTCGGCCGCCGATCTGAACATCCCCGAGGCGGCCATGCTCGCGGGTATGGTGCAGATCCCGAACGTCTACAACCCGGAGAAGAATCCGGAGCTCACGCAGAAGCGCCGTGACACCGTGCTCGCGGCCATGCTGCGCAATCAGGCGATCACGCAGGAAGAGTACGACGAGGCCGTCGCGACTGACATCCAGCTCAAGCCGAAGTCCACCAACTCCGGCTGTATCGCCTCCAACGTCGCCCCGCACTTCTGCGACTACGTGCGCCACCTGATCCTCGCCGACCCGGCCTACGGTGAGACCGTGGAGGCGCGCGAGAACCTGCTCTTCCGCGGTGGCCTGCAGATCAAGACGACGCTGGACGTGGACACTCAGAAGGAGGCCATCGCCTCCGCGCGCAATGCGGTCCCGGCCGACGATCCCTCGGACTTGGGCAGCGCCGTCGTCTCGGTTGAGCCCGGCACCGGCAAGATCCTCGCGATGGCCCAGAACAAGGAGTACGGCCCGGGCGACAGCGGCTCGGAGACCGTCTACAACTTCAACGTGGCCCGCGAATACGGCGGCTCGAACGGCTTCCAGGGCGGCTCGTCAATGAAGCCGTTCACCGCAGTTGCCTGGCTCCAGTCCGGCCGCAACATGTGGGACCGAATCGATTCTCGACCCCGAAACTACCCTGAGTCCTTCCGCTGGAAGGCTTCATGCCTGAACCTCGGCTACACGGTAGCCGGCGGCGGTTACCAACCCAAGAACTTCCAACGCAACTTCATGGAAGGCAACATCACTGTCGACGAGGGGCTTTACTGGTCGATCAACTCAGCGACCGTCGCCGAAGCGTCCAAGCTGGACCTGTGTGACATCGCTAACGCGGCGTACGACGTCGGCATCGTAGATCAGGGCAACAGAGACGAAGAGACCGGCGAACCACAGGCCATAAACCCGGCCAACCCCTCGATGGTGCTCGGCACGGCCAACGTCACCCCGCTCTCGCAGGCCGCGGGTTACGCTGCTTTCGCCAACAACGGCGTGTTCTGCGAGCCGCGCGCGCTCGTCTCGGTCAAGGACGCCGCCGGCAACAACTACAAGGTGCCGGCAGAGTCGTGCCGCAACGCCATCGACCCGGACGTCGTCCGCAACCTCAACGGCACGCTGAGCAAGATCGCCTCCCAGCGCGTGGCCAAGGGCACGATCTCCTCCCCGATCGCTGGAAAAACGGGAACCAGCAATGGCGCAGCATCAACCTGGTTCGTCGGCTACACGACCGGCATCTCGACCGCTGCCTGGGTCGGGCGCCACACTGGCACCGGTGATATCTTCGGCATCAACGTCAAGGGACAAACCTATGCGAGCCCGGACTCCTCCTCGTTCGCTTCCCCACTCTGGCTCGACTACATGAGCAAGGTCATCCCGAACTACGAGGCCACGGCCTTCGGCCAGGCCGATTCGAGGCCAGCCCCGCAGCCGGCCCCGAGTTCTGATTCCGATAACAACGCTGATTCCGGGAACAACTCCGGCGGGGATTCCGGCGACAGCTCGGACGGCGGCGACTCGGGCAATGACTCGAACAGCGGCGAGTCAAACTCCGGGAACACGGACACCACGCCCGGCGGTCCCGGTGCCGGCAACGGCAACAACGGGAATCGTGGCAACGGGAACGGCAACGGCAACGGAAACGACGACGACTAGGACGCGGGGAATCGACTGGGCATGGCAGAAGCACTGATCCGCGGCCTGCGCCGGGGAGCGCGCCTGGCCGGCGTCGTGGCGGCCGCCGGAGCAGCCTCCGTCGGCTACGGGCTCTGGGAACGCAACCAGTTCACCGTCCGCCACGAGTCGGTCCCCGTCCTGCCGCCCGGCTCATCCGACGTCACGGTGCTGCACCTCTCGGACATCCATATGGTCCCGGGGCAGCGTGCCAAGGCCGCCTGGCTGCGATCGCTCGCCGAGTTGGAACCGGACCTCGTGGTCAATACCGGTGACAATCTCAGCCACCAGGCGGCCGTGGGCCCGCTCATCGACGCGCTGGAACCACTCCTGCGCTTCCCTGGCGTCTACGTCCCGGGGTCGAACTGCTATTTCGCCCCGCGTCCGGGCAACCCGTTCAAGTACTTCGCCGGCCCCTCGTCGAACAAGGAACCTGCTGAGCGCATCGGGCTGGACTGGCAGACCATGCACAAACTGTTCGGTGCAGCCGGGTGGATCAACCTCTCCAATCGCAGCCAGTCAGTTCCGTACGGCCGGCTCCGGCTCGACTTCACGGGTGTCGACGATCCCCACCTCGGCTACGACGCCTTCGCCGGGTGGCCCCGTGGATCGTCGACCAGTTCGGAGGCGCCGCACGTGAAGATCGCCCTCGCGCACGCCCCCTACCAGCGGGTCCTCGACCAGTTCACGGATGCCGGGGCCGACATCATCTTCGCCGGCCACACTCACGGCGGTCAGGTCTGCATCCCGGGGTACGGCGCGCTCGTCTCCAACTGCGACCTGCCGACGTGGCGTGCGCGCGGCCTGACCGTGTGGGAACACGAAGGCCGCACGACGCCGCTCAACGTCTCCGCGGGCATCGGCACCTCCCGCTTCGCCCCGGTGCGCATCGCCTGCCGCCCGGAGGCGGTCCTGCTGCGTCTCACCGCTCGAGGCTAGACACGCCCCCAGAACGCGTCTTCTGCAGCCCCATCCGCTGAGAACAGGCGCATGGCGATGATCTTGCCGCTTCGGACCGTCAGGAGGTCGATCCCCTCCATGTCCATCGACTGGCCGGCCCGCTGTCCACTGAATTGGACGGGCACGGCGACCAACTCCCCGTTGACCATGGTTGGCCCCTCCACGGTCAGCTGGAAGCTGCCCTTGCTGACCTCCATCATCCCGCCCAGCAGGGCACCGACGCTTTCGATGCCGACGTGCTCACCGGAGAAGCGGTTGGCGCCCGGCTGATGCCACACCACCTCCGGACTGAGCTGCGCCATGGCCGTGGGCACATCACCCTTGGCCAGGGCGTCGAAGTACGTGGCGGCGACGGCTGCCGGAGTGTTCTCGTTCATGGGTCCATCCTTACTGTCGACTATGAAGACTCTCAAGGTAACTGTTGGTAACCTGTTACCTCAACGTAACTGTCACTAGGAGCCCGCGTGGAACAGCCGCCCAAGTGGAACATCATGCTCGCTTCCTGCCCGTCGCGAACCTCGTTGGCGCGCATCGCCAACAAATGGACCGCCATGGTCGTGATCGCCCTCAGCAACGGGCGTCTTCGCTTCGGGGAAATCCGGAACCTGGTCGACGGCATCAGCGGAAAAGTACTCGCCGACACGTTGCGGGAACTCGAACGCGACGGCATCGTGTCCCGGACGGCCTACGATCAGATGCCCCCGCGCGTCGAGTACGAACTGACCGCCCTCGGGCAAACACTGCGCGAGCCCCTCAGCGCCCTGGGCCAATGGGCCGAGACGCACATCGACCAGGTCGAAAGCGCCCGCGAGGCCTACGACCGCAGGGGTGCGGGCGGAGAGCTCAGCCCGCCCGCCGACATCTCACGTCGTAATATCTGAAATATCCCCTGAAGAGCCTGCGGGAAGTGGCAGACTATGGACTGAAACCAATTGGGCAAGCCCAACCACTCCCGTGCTGCGCCCAACGTTCCAGCCGCCCACTCCTGACCCATCGATCGAGGCTGTCCCCTTGGTGCACCACCAACAGAACGACCAACCCCGCCCCCGGACCACAACGCTGACCGAGACCTTCGGTCGACTTGTCCCCCATCTGCGCCCCATCATGGCGCGGCTCGTGCTCGGTTCGATCTGCGCGCTCCTGGCCAGCGTCGTCGCACTCACCATCCCTCGAGTGCTGGGCTGGCTCGTCAACACGGTCCTCGACGGTGACGGCGTCGCCTCCGCCGTCTGGCTTGGCGTCGGGATCGTCGCGCTCCTCGGCGTCTTCGAAGCGCTGCTGGTCTGGCTTCGCCGCATCTTCGTCATCTCCCCGACGGCCGAAATCGAGACCGATCTCCGGCTGAATCTCTTCCGACACCTGCAGCAACTGCCCGTGGCCTTCCACGACCGGTGGGGGTCCGGGCAGCTGCTGTCCCGATCCATGGGCGATCTCTCGCTTCTGCGCCGCTGGCTGGCCTTCGGCTCGATCATGCTGGTCGTCTCCTCCCTGACCGTCATCGCGGGCCTCGCCTTCATGTTCAGCTCGAGTTGGATCCTCGGTTTGATCTACCTCGCCGGTGCCATCCCGATCACGATCCGCGCCTTCAAATTCCGCACCGTCTTCCGGGACGCCAGCCGCCTGAGTCAGGACCAGGCCGGCGACCTCGCCACCACGGTGGAAGAGGCCGTGCACGGCATCCGCGTGATCAAGGCGTTCGGTCGCGGCCGCGAGGCGCTCGACGGATTCCACGCGCAGGCCCAGAAGCTCCGCGAGACCGAAATCCACAAGGCCCGCACGCTGGCGGGGTTCATGGCCCTCATCGTCGCGCTGCCCGAGGTCACGCTCGGCATCGGCCTCTTCACGGGTATCTGGCTCGCCGCCGACGGCCAGCTGCTCGTCGGCGACCTCGCCGCGTTCTTCGCGACCGCCGCGTTCCTCGCCGGACACGTCGAGGGCATCGGCATGCTGCTCGGCATGACGCTGACCACCAAGACCGCGCTCGACCGCCACTACGAGGTCATCGACTCCCCTGTCACCATCACCTCCCCCGCGGCCCCGCGCGGCCCGGTCGAGGCGACCGGCCACCTCGTCCTGCGCGACGTGTCCTTCGGCTACCCGGACGCGCCCGCCGCTGCGAACGTGATCGACGGCCTGGACCTCGAGGTCCGCCCCGGCGAGACCATGGCGCTCGTCGGCGGCACCGGCTGCGGCAAGTCCACGCTCATGCACCTCATTCCGCGCCTCTACGAGGCCACGTCCGGCTCCGTCGAGCTCGACGGCGTCGACGTGCGGGAGTACGACGTCGAGGCGTTGCGCACCGCTGTCGCCGTCGCCTTCGAGGACACGATCCTCTTCTCCTCCTCCGTACGCGAGAACATCCTGCTCGGCGCGCGCCCGGAGCCGGGCCGGAGCGAGGACGAGGTGCTCGCCGAGGCGATCGAGGTCGCCCAGGCGCAGTTCGTGTACGAGCTGCCCGCCGGCGTCGACACCCTCATTGGCGAGGAGGGCCTCTCGCTCTCCGGCGGCCAACGCCAGCGCCTCGCCCTCGCCCGCGCCATCGCCGCCAAGCCGCGCCTGCTGGTGCTGGACGACCCGCTCTCCGCCCTGGACGTGCGCACCGAGGAGGCCGTGACGGCCCGCCTGCGCGCCGTGCTGGAGGGCACGAGCACGCTCATCGTCGCCCACCGCCCCTCGACCGTCATGCTCGCGGACCGGGTCGCCCTGATGGACGCCGGCAGGATCGTCGACGTCGGCACCCATGCCGATCTGCTCGCCCGCAGCGAGCACTACCGGTACGTGATCGCCGCCGGCGACGAACCACCCAGCGTCGAGGACGTGCTGAACACCGAGGGAACAACGGCGGAAGGGGACCGGGCATGAGCGGCTTGACCGGCGTTGCGGGCGAAGACAACATCGATCTGGACGCGGGCGACCGGCGTCGCGTCCGGCGGCGTTCCCTGCGCCTGCTGAAAACCCTGGCCGGGCCGATCAAGGGCCGACTGGTCCTCACGGCGCTGCTCGTCCTCGTCTCCGCCGCGGCGCGCGCGGCGCTGCCGCTGCTGGTGGCGTGGTCGATCGACTCGATGCTGCCGCGCGTGATCGACGGTGACATGGCCGCGCTCGGTTTCGTCGGCGGCGCCTACGTGGTCACCGCGATTGTGGCGGGCGGGCTGCTCGGCGTCTACACGTACGCCGCGGCCAACGTGAGTCAGGCGATGCTGTTGGATCTGCGGCTGCGGGTCTTCCGGCACACGCAGCTGCTGAGCCTCGAATTCCACGAGACCTACACCTCCGGCCGCGTCATCTCCCGGCAGACCTCCGACCTGGAGACGCTGCGCGAGCTGCTCGACCAGGGCATCTCGCAGCTGGTCTCCGGCGTCGCGTTCATCCTCTTCACGGCGATCAGCATGTTCATCCTGGACTGGAAAACGGCCCTCGTGGTCGTCGGCGCGGCCCTCCCGATCGCGATCATCTTCCGCTGGTACCAGGTGCGCTCCGAGCTCGTCTACCGCGAATCCAGGGTCTTCTCCGCCCGCGTCATCACGACGTTCGTGGAGACGATGACCGGCATCCGCGCGGTCAAGGCGTTCCGCCGCGAGGCCGCCGGCGACGCGACCTACACGGGTGTGGCGAACGAGTACCGGGACAACACGCTGCGCAGCATCTTCCTCTTCGGCGTCCTGCAGCCCGTCCTGATGCTCATCGGTAACCTCACCGTTGCGGGGGTGCTGCTCATCGGCGGCTTCCGGGTGTTGGAGGGCTCGCTCGCCGTCGGCTCGCTCGTCGGGCTGCTGCTCACGGCCAAGCGCGTGTTCCAGCCGATCGAAGCGATCGCCATGTTCTACAACTCGTTCCAGGCGGCGACCGCGGCCCTCGAGAAGGTCTCCGGCCTGCTCGAGGAGCGCCCGACCGTCGTCGAACCCGCCCACCCGAAACCGCTCGAGACCGCCGAGGGCACCGTCGAATTCAAGAACGCAGTCTTCGGCTACGGCGACGGCCCGGTGGTGATGGAGGAGTTCGACTTGTCGATTCCGGCCGGTCAGACCGTCGCCGTCGTCGGGCAGACGGGCGCCGGCAAGTCAACGCTCGCCAAGCTCATCGCCCGGTTCTACGACCTCAGCGCGGGCGAGCTCACGCTCGACGGCGTCGACCTGCGCGACCTCTCCCAGGAGGACCTGCGCCGGGCGGTCGTCATGGTGACCCAGGAGGCATTCCTGTTCTCCGGGTCCGTCGCCGACAACATCGCCCTCGGCAAGCCGGAAGCGAGCCGGGAGGAGATCGTGCTGGCGGCCCGCGCCGTGGGGGCGCACGAGTTCATCGAGTCCCTGCCCGAGGGGTACGACACGGACGTGAACAAGCGCGGCGGCCGCGTCTCGGCGGGGCAGCGCCAGCTGATCTCGTTCGCCCGCGCGTTCCTCGCGGACCCGACGGTGCTGATCCTCGACGAGGCGACGAGCTCGCTCGACATCCCGAGCGAACGCCTGGTGCAGCAGGCGCTCGAACGGCTGCTCGGCGAGCGCACGGCCCTGATCATCGCGCACCGACTCTCAACCGTGGAGATCGCCGACCGCGTGCTCGTCGTGCACGACGGCCGGATCGTCGAAGACGGCAGTCCGGCCGAGCTCATCGCCGCCGGCGGCCGATTCGCCGCGCTGCACCACGCCTGGCAGGACTCCCTGCGCTGATCCGGCAGGGCCGCGCTACGCGGTGAAGGTCCGCCCCGTGAGGCGCTCGTAGGCCTCGATGTAGCGGGCCCGGGTCTTCTCAACGATCTCGGCCGGCAGCTCGGGCGGCTCCGTGCCGCTGGCCTTGTCCCAGCCGGAGGCGTCGGAGGTCAGCCAGTCGCGCACAAACTGCTTGTCGAACGACGGCTGCGCGCGGCCCGGCGCGTAGGTCTCCGCGTCCCAGAACCGGGAGGAGTCCGGGGTCAGGACCTCGTCGCCGAGGGTGATGGCCCCCGTCGCCGGGTCGAGGCCGAACTCGACCTTGGTGTCGGCCAGGACGATGCCGCGGTCGCGCGCGATGGCCTCCGCCGCTGTGTAGACGTCCAGCGTCAGGCGCTTCAGCTCCGCGGAGACCTCCGCGCCAACCCGCTCAACGGTCTGCTCATAGGTGATGTTCTCGTCGTGCTCGCCCACCTCGGCCTTGGCGCTCGGGGTGAAGATCGCCGGTTCCAGGCGTGAGCCGTCCACGAGCCCGGCGGGCAGCGGCAAGGAGCACACCGTCTGCGACTGCCGGTACTCGGCCAGGCCGGAGCCCGTGAGGTAGCCGCGGGCGATGCACTCGATCGGGTACATCGCCAGGCGCTTGCAGACCATCGCCCGCCCGGCGACCTCGGCCGGAACGTCGGTGGAGATCACGTGGTTGGCGACGTCGAGCTGCTCGAACCACCACAGGCTCAACTGGGTGAGGACCTTGCCCTTGTCCGGGATCTCGGAAGCGAGCACGAAGTCGTAGGCGCTGATGCGGTCGCTCGCGACGACGAGGACCCGGTCGGTCACGGACTCGTCGGCCGGCGCATAGAGGTCGCGGACCTTACCCGAGTAGACGTGTTTCCAGCCCTCGAGGACGGGCGCGTCGGTCTCGAACCCGGCCATCAGGCGCTCTCCCCCGCAGCGGAGGCCCCGGCGACGTGCCGGCCCTTCGTCGCGCCGGGCACGCGGACCTGGCCGAGTGCCGCCTTCTCCGCGATGTCTCGGCGGAACTGGGCGCCCTGCCACGAGATGCGCGCGACGCCGTCGTATGCCGTCGCGCGGGCGGCGGCGAGGTCCTCGCCCAGTCCGACGACGGCGAGCACGCGGCCGCCGGACGTGACGATCTCGCCGGCGTCGTTGGTCGAGGTGCCGGCGTGCAGCACGGAGACGTTCTCGAGCGCGGCGGCCGCGGCGAGCCCGCCGATCGCGTCGCCCTTGCGCGGGGAATCGGGGTAGTTGGCCGACGCCATGACGACGCCGACGGCCGTCTCGGGCCGCCAGTGCAGCTGCTCGGCGTCGTCGAGCTCGCCCGTGGCGGCGGCGAGCAGGACGCCGCCCAGCGGGGTCTTCAGGCGGGCCAGGACCGGCTGGGTCTCCGGGTCGCCGAAGCGGGCGTTGAACTCGATGACGCGCAGGCCGCGGCTCGTCATCGCGAGGCCGCAGTAGAGGACGCCCGCGAACGGGGTGCCCCGGCGTTCCATCTCGCGGATGGTCGGGTACGCGACGCGCTCCATGACCTCGTCGACGAAGCCGGCCGGCAGCCACTCGAGCGGGGTGTAGGCACCCATGCCGCCGGTGTTGGGGCCCTCGTCGCCGTCGAAGATGCGCTTGAAGTCCTGGGCGGGCGAGAGCGGGACGGCGTGCTTGCCGTCGGAGATGACGAACAGCGAGACCTCCGGACCGTCGAGGAACTCCTCGATGACCACGGTGCCGCCGGCGGCGAAGCAGGATTCGGCGTGCGCCAGGGCCTCGGCGCGTTCCTCCGTGACGACGACCCCCTTGCCGGCGGCGAGCCCGTCGTCCTTGACGACGTAGGGGGCGCCGAACGCGTCGAGCGCGTCGGCGGCCTCGGCAGTCGTAGTCGCGACGCGGGCCATCGCGGTCGGGACGGAGGCCTCGGCCATCACGTCCTTCGCGAACGCCTTCGACGCCTCCAACTGGGCGGCCGCCTTCGACGGCCCGAAGACCGGGAACCCGGCCTCACGCACGGCGTCGGACACGCCCGCGGCCAGTGGTGCCTCCGGGCCGATCACGACGAGGTCGGCCTCCAGCGCGGTCGCGAGCGCGACGACGGCGGCGGGATCCTGCGCGTCGACCGCGTGCGTCGCGACGTCCTGCGCCATCCCGGCGTTGCCGGGGGCTGCGTGGACTTCGCTGACGTACGGGTCGGCCAGCAGGGAACGGACAAGAGCGTGCTCGCGGCCTCCGGGGCCGATCACCAGAACCTTCACGAGGCCCAAGCCTACCGGCCATGCCCGCCGCACGGCAGTCGGGTCCCGCGGATGACGCCGGGGTGCCTCGGCTCGCCGCGGATCGGCAACGACTCCGGGCGTGCCTCGGAAGCGTCGCTCAGTGCTGTCGAGAGGCGGGATCGCAACGCTCAGTGACGACTCGTGGTTCTGAGGCATCCACCCCGGCGCCGCCCCTGAACCCGGTCCCGACGCAGCCCCGGAATGACGCGGACGCCGGTCGGCGTAGGGGAGAATGGGGAGCATGTCTGCCACTCCCCGCTCCGGAACGTTCACCACCGACGACGCCGTCGACCTGGCCGTTGTCGACCGCAACGGATTCGTCGAATCCCGGCACCTCGGTTCGGCCGTCGTCGTCGATCCCGCCGGCGAGGTCGTGCTCGAGCTCGGCGACACCACCACACCGATCTTCCCGCGGTCCTCGCTCAAGCCGTTCCAGGCGCTCGCCTCGATGCAGGCCGGCGCGCCGCTCGTCGGCGAGCAAGTCGCTCTCGCCTGCGCGAGCCACGTCGGCAGCGCTGAGCACATGGAGGTCGCCGACGGCATGCTGCGGGCCGCCGGGCTCTCCGCGGACGAACTGCGCTGCCCCACCGCCTGGCCGCAGCACGGGGCGACGCGCACCGCCCTGACCCGCGGCGAGCTAGCCGTCGGCGGCCGGCCCCTTGCCGCCGAGAAGTCCCGCCTCGCGTTCAACTGCTCCGGCAAGCACGCCGCGTTCCTGTGGGCGTGCGTGGAGAACGGGTGGGACCTGGCGACCTACCTCGACGCCGAGCACCCGCTGCAGCTCCGCGTCGTCGAGATCCTCGAGGAGTACGCGGGTGAGTCGGTTGCGCACGTCGCGGTCGACGGCTGCGGCGCCCCGGCGCCCGCGATCTCGCTGCGCGGCCTCGCGCGGGCGACCGGCCGGCTGGCCGCGGCGCCGTCAGACAAGTCCGCCAACGCGCGGGCGGCGACCATCGCGACCGCGATGCTCGACTACCCGTGGGCCGTGCACGGCCACGGCGAGGAGAACACGGTCGTGATGGAGGACCTCGAGATCATCGCGAAGCTCGGCGCCGAAGGCGTGCTGATCCTCGGCGCCCCGGACGGCACGTCGTGCGCGGTCAAGATGCTCGACGGCAACGGCCGCGGCGCAACCCTGGTGGGGCTCACGCTCCTGGCCGCCGCCGGCGTCGTGCCCGCGGGCGCGCTCGGCCCGGTGCTCAGCCGCGCGATGCGCCCGGTCCTCGGCGGGGGCGAGCCCGTCGGCGGCGTGCGCCTGGCCGCGCCCGTCGTGGCGCTGCTGGACTGACGCCATGGGAGTACGACGACGGATCGCACCCGAGCCCGGCTCCGCTGCCGTGCGCGCATGGTTGCGCGCACTGGAGGCAGAGGCCGAGAGAGCCGAGACGGTGCTGGCGGCGGCCGACGCCGTCGTGCTGGATCGCAAGACTCTGGCGACGGCCGTGCGCTACGCGCTCGAGGAGCTCTCCGAGGCTGCCGAGGGCGACTCGGTCGAGGTGCGCGTGCCGCCCTTCGGCGTCGCCCAGTGCATCGCCGGGCCCCGGCACACGCGCGGGACCCCGCCGAACGTCGTCGAGATGCCCGCGGGCGTCTGGCTCGCGATGGCGACCGGGCGGCTGGGCTGGGACGACGCCAAGAGGTCGGGGCAGGTTTCGGCGTCCGGCATTCGTGCGGACCTGGCCGGCGTGCTACCGCTCTTCTGAAGCCCACGCCGGTCGGACCGCGAGGACTTCTCTCTTCGGTAGAATTCCGGACATGGATTCGCACGAGTTTGAGAACCGCCCCGCCTCGATCAACGTCGAGGTCCGCCGCTCCCCCAAGTTCTGGCCGTTCATCGGCACCGGCGCCGCGGTCGGCATCATTCTCGCGCTCGTCTCCGCCTACTCGGGTGAGCCGCACGTCGAGTTCACGCGCGGCGCCGTCGCGGGATTCCTCATGGTGTTCTTCGGTCTCGTCGGCGTCTTCCTGGCCGCGCTGACCTACCTCCTGGTCGACAAGGTGCTGCTGAAGAAGGCCAAGACGGTGCGGGCCGAAGAGATCAGCGACGACGCAAACCGCGGCCCCGAAGCCTAGTTTACGGAGCTACTCCGTGACCTAAGAGATGTCCATCACGCACCGTGATCCGGCTCATCGAGTACCCTCCGGCACATGAGAGAATGGGCTCTATGGCGCGTGGCGATGGAATGCTCAATCATGATCTTCTCCCCGACGAAAAGGGGCCGCAAGACGAGTGCGGCGTCTTCGGAGTCTGGGCACCCGGCGAGGATGTCGCGAAACTGACCTACTACGGTCTGTACGCGATCCAGCACCGCGGACAGGAGTCCGCGGGCATCGCCACCAGCGACGGCGACCGGATCAACGTCTACAAGGACATGGGTCTGGTCTCACAGGTCTTCGACGAGAACACCCTGAACGCGATGCGCGGCCACATGGCCGTCGGGCACTGCCGCTACTCCACTACCGGCGCCAGCCACTGGGCGAACGCGCAGCCGACGCTCGGCGCGACGAGCGCCGGCACCGTCGCCCTCGCCCACAACGGCAACCTGATCAACTCGGCCGAGCTGATGGACATGGTCCGCGCCGAGCAGGGCGATAACCTGCGCGGCGAGCTCGCCCAGGGCAACACCACCGACACCGCGCTTGTGACGGCGCTGCTGCGCGGCCAGGAGGGCGCGACGCTCGAGTCGACCGCCATGGCCCTGCTGCCGAAGCTCAAGGGCGCGTTCAGCTTCGTCTTCATGACCGAGGGCACGCTGTATGCGGCGCGTGACCCGCAGGGCGTCCGCCCGCTGGTCCTCGGCCGTCTGGACCGCGGCTGGGTCGTCGCCTCCGAGCAGCCCGCCCTCGCGACCGTCGGCGCAAGCTTCATCCGCGAGATCGAGCCCGGCGAACTCATCGCGATTGACGAGGACGGCGTCCGCTCCCGCCGGTTCGCCGAGGCCAAGCCGGCCGGCTGCGTCTTCGAGTACGTCTACCTGGCCCGCCCGGACGCGTCGATCAACGGCCGCTCCATCTACGAGGCACGCGTCGAGATGGGCCGCCAGCTGGCCCGCGAGAACGACGCCGAGGCCGACATCGTCATCCCCGTGCCCGAGTCCGGCACGCCGGCGGCGATCGGCTACGCCGAGGAATCCGGCATCCCCTTCGCTCACGGCTTCGTCAAGAACGCCTACGTGGGCCGCACCTTCATCCAGCCCTCGCAGACCCTGCGCCAGCTCGGCATCAAACTCAAGCTCAACGCCCTCGAGCCCATCATCAAGGGCAAGCGCGTCATCGTGGTCGACGACTCGATCGTCCGGGGCAACACGCAGCGGGCCATCGTGCGAATGCTGCGCGAGGCCGGCGCCGCCGCGATCCACGTCAAGATCTCCTCGCCGCCCATCAAGTGGCCGTGCTTCTACGGCATCGACTTCGCCTCGCGCGCCGAGCTCATCGCGAACGGGGCCAAGATCGAGGAGATCACGGCGTCCGTCGGCGCCGACACGCTTGCCTACATCTCTGAAGACGGCATGATCGAGGCCACCGAGCAGCCGCGCGAACGCCTCTGCACGGCCTGCTTCACGGGCGACTACCCGATCGAGCTGCCGCACGCGGACCGGCTCGGCAAGAACCTGCTGGAGAACCCCGCCGCAGGCCCCGAGGGCGGATGCGACCCGGGACCCGATGCCGAATTTGAGCCCACCCTCACGGACGCCGACCGCACCGCCGAAACCCACGCCTGAGCCGCGCCATACCCCACCGACGTAAGGAACCGAAAGCCGCATGAGCGCCCCCGAGAGCAAGTCCGCCGGTATCACCTACGCCTCCGCAGGCGTCGACGTCGAAGCGGGAGACCGCGCCGTCGAACTCATGAAGGACGCCGTCAAGGCGACCCACAACGCGTCGGTCCTCGGCGGCGTCGGCGGTTTCGCCGGCCTCTTCGACGCCTCGCGCCTGCTGACGTACAAGAAGCCGCTGCTGGCGACCTCGACCGACGGCGTCGGCACCAAGGTCGCAATCGCTCAGGCCATGGACATCCACCACACGATCGGCCACGACCTCGTCGGCATGGTCGTCGACGACATCGTCGTGGTCGGCGCCGAGCCGCTGTTCATGACCGACTACATCGCGTGCGGCAAGGTCGTCCCGGAGCGCATCGCCGACATCGTCCGCGGCATCGCCGAGGCCTGCTCCATCGCCGGCACCGCGCTCGTCGGCGGCGAGACCGCCGAGCACCCGGGCCTGTTGGGCGAGCACGAGTACGACGTCGCCGGCGCGGCGACGGGCGTCGTCGAAGCCGACTCCGTCCTTGGCCCGGAGCGCGTGCGCGAGGGCGACGTCGTCATCGCCATGGCCTCCTCCGGCATCCACTCCAACGGCTACTCCCTGGTCCGCCGCGTGATCAACCACGCCGGCTGGGCGCTGGACCGCGAGGTCTCCGAGCTCGGCAAGACGCTCGGCGAGGAGCTCCTCGTGCCGACCAAGGTCTACGCGGCCGACTGCCTCGACCTCGTGAACGCCCTGAACAAGGACGGCGTCGCCCCGCTGCACGGCTTCAGCCACGTCACCGGCGGCGGCCTGGCCGCGAACCTCGCGCGCGTACTGCCGCAGGGCCTCATGGCCACGGTCGACCGCAGCACGTGGGAGCTGCCCGCGATCTTCCGTCTCGTCTCCCAGCTCGGCGGCGTCCCGCAGGCCGACCTCGAGCGCACCCTCAACCTCGGCGTCGGCATGATCGCGATCGTCGAGGCCTCGGCCGCCGACGCCGCCATCGCCCGCCTGGGCGAGCGCGGCGTGGCCAGCTGGGTCATGGGCTCGATCTCGAAGACCACCGACGAGGCCGCAGCGGCCGGCTCGGACTTCGTCCAGGGCGCCAAGGGCGTCGACGGCGGCGCGGTGCTCATGCAGGGCTCCTACGCCGGCTGACGCCGACGCGCCCCGTACGACGGCGGCCGCTCACCCCTCGGGGTGAGCGGCCGCCGTCGTTTGGTGAAGAGCTAGAGCAGGTCCTGGTGCAGGCGCTCGAGGGCGACGCCGACGCGGACGCGCCAGCGCCAGTCCGCTTTGGCGTCGGCGCGACTCGGGCCGCCGTTGATGATGCCCACCTGCTTGGACGCGCGCACGGCATCCAGCACGATCTTGTAGCCGCTCATGACGGCGAGCGAGGAGCCGACGACGAGAACCGAGCGCGAGGCCGCCTCGAGGTCGGCCACCTCCCGCTTGCGCTCCGCCGGGACGTTTTCGCCGAAGTAGACGACGTCGGGCTTGAGCTCGACGCTGCCGCACGCCAGGCAGCCGACCATCGTGAAGGCGCGCACGTGCCGGTCTTCGAGGCTGACGTCGCCGTCGGGGTTCACCGCGGACGGGTCGAGGTCGATCCGCTCGAGGTAGCCGGGGTTCGCCGCCAGGAGCCGAGCGTCGAGGTCCGGCCGCGCCTCGACGGCCCCACAGTTCAGGCACCGCACGAGCGAGAGGTCCCCGTGCAGCGGGATGACGTTCTCGGAGCCCGCGGCCGCGTGCAGGCCGTCCACGTTCTGGGTGACGATGCCGCTGATCCACCCGTGGCGCTCGAGCTCGGCCAGCAGATAGTGGCCGCGGTTCGGCTCGGCGGCGTGCATGTGGCGCCAGCCGACGAAGCTGCGCGCCCAGTACCTGTGGCGCGCGGCGGGATCGTGTTTGAATTCCTGATACGTCATCGGCCGGTGCCGCTTCAGCGACCCGTTGGGCCCGCGGTAGTCGGGGATGCCGGAGTCGGTCGAGACTCCCGCACCGGTGATGACGAGGACGTCGCGGGCCGCGAGCATCGCGTAGATGCCGGCCTCGGCACGAGCGGGGTCCTGCGGTTCGGCGGTCTCGTCGACGACGCGGGCGATCGAGCGCAGGGCCGCTTTGTGGGCCGAATCGATGGCCAGCTCGGCCGCGGGGCCGCCGCCGCTTAAACGACGGTGGCCGGGGGTGGCTTCACCACTCCCGGCCCCGTTCACGAGTACCTGCTTAACCGAAGCGTCGCTCGTCCTCATCGTCGCCATCAGCGTATTTGTCCGCGTACTCCGATTCAAAGGGATCGTCGTGCTGCTCCGCCGCCTGGCCGGTGCTACCGAGCTCGCGTTGGAGGGCAGACAAATCAGTGGCCGGGGAGTAGTACTTAATGTCCCGGGCCTGCCGTGTTGCTTTTGCCTTCTGACGGCCGCGCCCCATGGCGAGACCCCCTTCGCGGTAGTGACCCGGAGTTGGTCCCTCCGTCACGAGGGAGGCTCCGGATTAAGTGACTGGATCGTTCGTATTCCAAGGTTAACATGTTTCGGGAGGGATCGCGGTCGCCGTGTGACCTATCCCGACATGGCCAGCGTGCGTCCGCTCGCCGATCCGCACCGTCTATGGTGGTAGAGATATTATCGCCCGAGTCCCGACCGCTTGAGCAGGAGCCACGTGGAACCCACCCGCGAACCGGAGTCTTCCCCCTACCAGCCTCCGAAACCGGCCGAAACCCAGCCCGGCCGCCCTTCCCGCATCTGGTTGCTGGTGGGCATCGCCGCCGTCGTCCTGCTCGTGGTTTACGCGGTGGTCAAGCTCGGTGGCGGCACCCCCGCGCCGGAAGCCGACGACGACGTCGTGCGTAACACCGAGCCGGGCATCGACGGGATCATCGCCAGGGGCGCACCGGCCTCGGCCTTCGAGGTCGGCGACTGTCTGACCCAGTTCACGAGCCCGCTGGAATCCGCGACGATCGTCGAGTGCACCACCGCGCACAACGCCCAGTTCATCGGCACGGCGGAACTCGAGCAGGACATCCCTTACCCCGGCCAGCCGGCCACCACCGAGAAGGCCACCGAGGCCTGCAAGGACATCAAGCTCGAGACGGGCGTCCTGACCTCCTACTCGTGGGAGTACCAGTTCAGCCAGCCGACGAGCAGCTCGTGGGAGTCCGGGGACCGCTCCGTCGCCTGCTTCCTGGCGCTGACCTCCTCCGACGAAGCAGTCACCGGTTCGCTCCTGCCCGAGGAGTCGGAGGACAAACCGGCGAAGGACGCCGACTCCTAAGCCACCCCGCACGGGCCCGCCGCCGGTGCTCGACCGGGCGGCGGGCCCACGCGTGCTTCGGATCGTTAGGCGCGCTCCACGCTGAGGCCGGTCGGCTGACCGTCGATGTCGACGACGTCGACCGCCACATCGTCGCCGTCCGCGATCCCGCCGGAGAGCAGGGCGCGGGCCAGCCGGTCGCCGATCTCGCGCTGGACGAGTCGGCGCAGGGGCCGCGCCCCGTACGCGGGATCGAAGCCGCTGAGCGCCAGCCACTCGCGGGCCCGGTCGCTCACCTCCAGCGTCAGGCGGCGCTCCGCCAGCCGGGCGCCGAGCGCGCGGACCTGCAGGTCGACGATCGAGCCCAGCTCCTCCAGCGAGAGCGGATCGAACATGATGACCTCGTCGAGGCGGTTCAGGAACTCCGGCTTGAACGAGGTGTTGACGATGCTCATCACGGCTTCACGCTTGGCGGCGTCTTCCATGGTCTGGTCGACCAGGAACTGCGAACCGAGGTTCGACGTCAGCACGAGGATGACGTTGCGGAAATCCACGGTCCGGCCCTGGCCGTCGGTGAGCCGGCCGTCGTCGAGCACCTGCAGCAGGATGTCGAAGACCTCGGGGTGGGCCTTCTCCACCTCGTCGAGCAGCACCACTGAGTACGGGCGGCGGCGTACGGCCTCCGTGAGTTGGCCGCCCTCGTCGTAGCCGACGTAGCCGGGAGGCGCTCCCACGAGCCGCGAGACCGAGTGCTTCTCGGAGTACTCCGACATGTCGATGCGGATCATCGCGCGCTCGTCGTCGAAGAGGAAGTCGGCGAGCGCCTTGGCCAGCTCCGTCTTGCCCACGCCCGTCGGGCCGAGGAACAGGAAGGAGCCCGTCGGCCGGTCGGGATCGGAGATCCCGGCCCGAGCCCGGCGCACGGCGTCGGAGACGGCGGCGACGGCCTGGGACTGGCCGATGAGCCGTTCGCCGAGGAACTGCTCCATCGCGAGCAGCTTCGCCGATTCCCCTTGGAGCATGCGCCCGGCCGGGATGCCGGTCCACGCGCTGATGACCTCGGCGATGTCCTCCGCGGTGACCTCCTCCGAGACCATGAGATCGCGATCTCCCGCCTCCGCCTCAGCCGCCTGGGCCTCGGCGAGCTGCTTCTCGAGCCCCGGGATCTCTCCGTAGAGCATGCGCGAAGCCTTCTCGAGGTCGCCCTCGCGCTGGAGCTTCTCGGCCTGGCTGCGCAGTTCGTCGAGGCGGACCTTGAGGTCGCCCACGCGATTCAGGCCGGCCTTCTCGGCCTCCCAGCGGGCGTTGAGCGCGTCCAGCTGTTCCTTCTTGTCCGCCATGTCGGCGCGCAGTGCCGCGAGCCGTTCAACGGAGGCCGGGTCGCTCTCGTCAGCGAGCGCGAGCTCCTCCATGGTCAGTCGGTCGACGGCGCGGCGCAGCGCGTCGATCTCTTCCGGCGCCGAGTCGATCTCCATGCGCAAGCGCGAGGCCGCCTCGTCGACGAGGTCGATGGCCTTGTCCGGCAGCTGGCGGCCGCTGATGTAGCGGTTGGATAGCGTGGCCGCGGCAACGAGCGCGGCGTCGGATATCTGGACCTTGTGGTGGGCCTCGTAGCGCTCCTTGAGCCCGCGCAGGATGCCGACCGTGTCCTCGACGCTCGGCTCACCCACGTAGACCTGCTGGAAGCGCCGCTCGAGCGCGGGGTCCTTTTCGACGTTCTCGCGGTACTCGTCCAGGGTCGTGGCGCCGATGAGGCGCAGCTCGCCGCGGGCGAGCATGGGCTTGAGCATGTTGCCGGCGTCCATCGCGCCTTCGGAGGCGCCGGCGCCGACGACGGTGTGCAGCTCATCGATGAAGGTCACGATGCGCCCATCGGAGTTCTTGATCTCCTCGAGCACGGCCTTGAGCCGCTCCTCGAACTCTCCACGGTACTTGGCGCCGGCCACCATGGACCCGAGATCCAGGGAGATGAGCGTCTTGCCGCGCAGGGATTCGGGCACGTCTCCGGCGACCATACGCTGCGCGAGGCCTTCGACGACGGCGGTCTTGCCGACGCCGGGCTCGCCGATGAGCACGGGGTTGTTCTTGGTCCGGCGCGAGAGCACTTGGACGACCCGGCGGATTTCGGTGTCCCGGCCGATGACCGGGTCCAGCTTGCCGGAGCGGGCGATCGCCGTCAGATCGGTGCCGAACTTCTCGAGGGCCTGGAACGTGGCCTCGGGGTCCGGGTTGTCGACTGTGCGGTCGCCGCGAATCGCGGGCAGCGCGGCGCGCAGGGCCTCGGCGCTCGCGCCGGCCTGCCGCAGTGCGTCCCCGGCCGGGCCGGAGTCGAGGGCGAGGCCGATGAGCAGAAACTCGGTCGAGACGTAGGAGTCCCCCGCCTCGGCGCTGGCCTGCTGGGCCGCCTGGACGACCTGCAGCAGCTGGCGCGAGAACTGCGCCTGGGCCACGGAGGAGCCCGACGACGCCGGCAGCGCCTTGATGGCCGCGCTGGCCTGGGTGGAGACGACGTCCGGGTCGACGTCGATGGACTTCAGGAGGGCGACGGCCACCGAGTCGCGCTTGTCCATGAGCGCCTTGAGCAGGTGGGCCGGTTCGATCTGCGGGTTGCCGGCGGTCGAGGCGTTCATGCCGGCGGCCGAGAGCACTTCCTGGCTCTGGGTTGTGAATTTGTTGTCCACGCACTGATCCTTTCTCTTCGCTGGAGGACGAAACACTCAAAATTGAGTCTACCTAACTCAACTTTGCCAGGGGAAGATCTATTCCTGTGCCGTGGGCCTCATTTCGACACCCGCCGCCCGCGGCGCCCGGTCAACGCGCCGTCGCCGCAGCCCCGATCGCTGCGAGGTCCAGCTTGCTCATCGGCATGAACGCCTAGGTCACGCGGCGGCGTACGTCAGGGTCTTCATCCGGGAACACGAGGGCGGGCACATGTTCCTCAACTACGCGCGCCGGTAAGTCGGGAGGACGGCGTCGGAGGGCACGATGACTTTGCCGAGCGGCACGAGCGAGACCGGGATGAGCTTGAGGTTGGCGATACCCAGCGGGATGCCGATGATCGAGATGAACATCGGGATCGCGGTGATGACGTGGCCGATCGCGATCCAGATGCCCGCGACGATAATCCAGATGACGTTGCCGATCGTCGAGAAGATCCCGACGTTCGGGCCGCGGTCGACAATGGTGCGGCCAAACGGCCAGAGCGCGTAGAGGCCGATGCGGAAGGACGCGATGCCGAAGGGAATCGTCACGATGAGGATGCAGCAGAGGATGCCGGCGGCGAAGTAGCCCAAGGCCAGCCACAGCCCTCCGAAGAGCAACCAGATCACGTTCAGGACGGCAGAGAGAGTGGTCTTCATGATCCTCATTGTGCCCCAGCGCCTCGCCGTCCACCATGGGGGACTCCCCTGATCGACCCCGGATCTCGCGGTAACCTGTCAGGGATGAACATTCCGGAAGATCGCAAGCGCCCCACCTCCGGCCGCGCCGTCGACGACCCCAGCTATTACCGCACCGAACCCGTCTCCTTCGTGCGCCGCGGATCCCGCCTGCAGGGCCGGCGCCTACGCGCCTGGGAGGCCTACGCGGACCACTACCTCTACGAGGTGCCCCGCGATATCGCCGACACGTCCGTCAGCCGCGAGGCGAAGTTCGATCAGGAGGCCGTCTTCGGACGCCTCGCACCGCTGACGGTCGAGGTCGGATCCGGGCTCGGCGAGGCCCTCGTGGCGCAGGCGGCCGAGCACCCGGAGCGCGACTACCTGGCGGTCGAGGTCTACACGCCCGGGCTAGCGCAGCTCATGCTCCGAGCAGGCAAGCTGGGCCTAACGAATATCCGGACAATCCAGGCGAACGCACCCGAGGTCTTCGAGTTCCTGCTCACACCCGGCTCCGTCGACGAGGTCTGGGTTTTCTTCCCGGACCCGTGGCACAAGTCCAAACACCACAAGCGCCGGCTGGTGAAACCAAGTTTCGCCTCGCATGTGGCGCAAGCCCTGAGGTCGGGTGGCACTTGGCGGCTGGCCACGGACTGGCAGGAATACGCCGAGCACATGCGGGAGGTCCTCGATCCCGACGAGCAGTTCGAGAACGTGCACGACGGCTGGGCGCCCCGCTTCGAGGGTCGCGTGCAGACCAGTTTCGAAACCAAAGCGCTGAAAGTCGGTCGTTCCATCTACGACCTGACCTACCGGAAGAAGTAGTCGGCGGTCACAGGCTGGTGTGTCCCAACCCATAACCTCGCGGTATATTCGCCGTCATGCAACTTTTCCAGAACGAATTCCTTGAGGGCTTGCTGTCCGACGCCGGAGGCTGGCTCTGGTCGTGGATCCTCCTGCCGGTCGTCGCCTTCGTCGGCCTGTACTTCACCATCCGCAGTGGTGCCGTGCAGCTGCGGATGATCCCGAACATGATCAAGACGCTCTCCGACAAGGCCCTGATTGGGCCCGACGGCAAGCCGAAGTCGATCTCGGCATTCCAAGCCTTCACCATCTCCGCGGCATCCCGCGTCGGCACCGGCAACGTCGCCGGCGTCGCCACGGCGATCGCCATCGGCGGCCCCGGCGCCATCTTCTGGATGTGGACCATGGCCTTCATCGGCGGCGCCTCGAGCTTCGTCGAGTCGACGCTCGGCCAGCTCTACAAGGAGAAGCGCCCCGACGGCTACGTCGGCGGCCCCGCCTACTACATGCAGAAGGGCCTCAACGCCCGCTGGCTCGGCATCATCTTCTCCATCATCCTGATCATCTGCTTCCCGCTCGCCTTCTCGTCGCTGCAGGCGAACACGATCGCCCAGGCGGTTTCCGGTGCCGCGGGCACCGACGACCCGTCGCTCATGGTGACGATCGCGATCGTGCTGGCCGTGCTCACCGCGCTGGTGGTCTTCGGCGGCATCCGCCGCATCGCGCACGTCAGCCAGGCGCTCGTGCCGTCCATGGCGCTGCTCTACATCCTGCTGGGCATCGTCGTTGTGGTCATGAACTTCTCCGAGCTGCCGCGCGTGATCGGGCTGATCTTCTCCGAGGCCTTCAACTTCAACTCCGCCATCGGCGGCGGGCTCGGCGCCGTGATCATGCAGGGCGTCAAGCGCGGCATGTTCTCCAACGAGGCCGGCCTCGGCTCCGCACCGAACGCCGGCGCGTCGGCGGCCGTCACCCACCCGGCCAAGCAGGGCCTGGTGCAGACGCTCGGCGTCTACTTCGACACCTTCATCATCTGCTCGGTCACCGCGTTCATCATCCTCGTCGCCGTGCCGGACCCGGTCGGCGAGGCGCAGGGCATCGTCCTGACCCAGAACGCCCTGACCGAGTCGCTGGGCGCGTGGTCCTCGATCCTGCTGGCCGTCATCATCCTGCTGTTGGCCTTCAGCTCGATCATCGGCAACTACTACTACGGCGAAGCGAACATCGCGTTCATGACGAAGAACCCGGCCGTGATGGTCGCCTACCGGACGTTCGCCACGGCCGCCGTGCTGCTCGGCTCGTTGGCCACCGTCAACGTCGTCTGGAACTTCGCCGACGGCATCATGGGCCTCATGGCGCTCGTCAACCTGATCGCGATCTTCGCACTCGGCGGGGTAGCGATGAAGCTGCTCAAGCACTACGCCGCGCAGGCCAAACGCGGCGAGGACCCCGTGTTCGTCGCCTCCGACATGCCGGAGCTGCGCGGCGTGACCGCGTGGTCCCGGGAGGACGTGACGACGCACGAGATCAACGTGCAACGCATCAACCAAATGCGCAAGGACCTCGGCAACTAGCCGAACCGCCGTCGCCCACGAGAGCCCCGCTGCGTCCCGCCAGGGATGGAGCGGGGCTCTTTCGCGTCCGCCAATGGTGGACTACACGGCGCGCGTACCCGAAACTGGGAGGACGGACCACATCGACGGGCCAGCGGGAGAGGAACCGATCCTGAATGGAGCACCTCCGCCACTTCGCTCGTGAATTCCTCAAAGCGCTGCGGAACCTGCTGCCCATCGTCGCCGTTGTGGTCCTCTTCCAGCTGGCCGTCTTCCGTCAGATGCCCCAAGAACCGCTTCAACTGGCCGGCGGCCTGCTGATCGTGGGCGTCGGCATCGCGCTTTTCCTGCAGGGACTGGACCTGAGCGTGTTCCCCGTGGGCAAGAACCTGGCCAACCAGTTCACGCGGCGCGGCAAGCTCGGCCTGCTCCTGCCGTTCGGCTTCGCCATCGGGTTCGCCGCGTCCATCGCGGAGCCGGCCCTGATCGCGGTGGCCGAGCAGGCCGAGCTCGTCAGCGAC
This sequence comes from Kocuria rosea subsp. polaris, assembly GCA_023896275.1. GTDB lineage: Bacteria > Actinomycetota > Actinomycetes > Actinomycetales > Micrococcaceae > Zhihengliuella > Zhihengliuella polaris_A. The sequence goes on from MLDA01000008.1 coordinate 55,106, forward strand.
GGCCGGATCGACGGCCTCGTGCTGCGCATGGTCGTGGCCCTCTCCGTCGGGTCGATCTTGATTCTCGGGATCCTCCGCGTGCTGCGGGGCTGGCCCATCCATCGGATCCTGATCGTCGGCTATTCGGTCGTCCTGGCGGTCACGTTTCTCGCCCCGCCGGAGATCGTCGGCCTGGCCTACGACTCCGGTGGCGTCACCACCAACGTCGTCACCGTGCCCCTGATCGCCGCGATCGGGATCGGGCTGGCCAACTCGATCCGGGGCCGCAGCGCCTTCTCCGACGGGTTCGGGCTCGTGGCGCTGTGCGTCATGGTGCCGATGCTGGGGGTCCAGCTCTACGGCTGGTGGGTCTACACCTTCGGCTCCGCGGGGCCCGCACCCGCGGACGCAGCGCCCCAGGCCGGCGGCAGCGTCCCGTGGCCCGTCGAGCACCTCTTCGGGCTCGGCGAGATGGTCCGCGACGTGCTGCCGCTGGTCCTCGTCGTCCTGTTCTTCCAGTACGTGGCACTACGACGACGGCTCTCCCACCCGTTACGGGTCACCGTCGGGTTCGTCATGGTGCTCGTCGGCCTCTATGCCTTCGTGGTCGGCCTCAAGCTGGGGCTCTTCCCCCTAGGCACGCAGATGGCCGAGCAGCTGATCGAGCGCGACTCACACGCGATGATCCTGCTCTTCGCGCTGCTCATCGGGTTCGCCGCCACCATGGCCGAACCGGCGCTCGTGGCGATCGCCGATCAGGCCGCCGAGGTCTCGCCGACCCCGCTGAGCGCAACGGCCATCCGGCTGCTCGTCGCCGGCGGGGTGGCGGCCGGCATCACGGTCGGGGTCTACCGCATCCTGGTGGGCGCGCCCATGCACTACGTCATCTTCGTCTCCTACGCCGTCGTCATCGTCCTCGTCGCCCTGGCCCCCAAGCGCATCGCCGGGCTGGCGTTCGACCTCGGCGGTGTGACCACCTCGGAGGTCACCGTTCCCCTCGTGACCGCCCTCGGCATCGGCCTCGCCACCGCCGTGGACGGCAGGAACCCCCTGATCGACGGCTTCGGCCTCATCGCCTTCGCCTCGATCTTCCCGATCATCTCCGTCCTGGTGTATACCTTGATTTTGGAGAGGTTTCCCCGTCTGCGGAAGGACCGCGCATGAAATTCACCGCCGTCGTCGTCATCACTCCGCCCGAGCTCGAGGACGAAGCCATCCAGACCGCCCAGCGCGCCGGGGCCACGGGGGTGACGATCCTCTCCGGCAAGGGCATCGGCGGCGAGCTGAAGAAGACCTTCTTCGGCCTCACCTTCGAGGGTTCGCAATCGGTGCTGCTCATGATCGTCGGCACGCACCTGGCCACGCCGATCCTCAAGGCCCTGCACGAGGTTCTCAGCGACGGGAACAACTCCCACGGGATCGCCTTCAACGTGCCCGTTGACCACCTGACCGGCATCGAGACGCGTCAGCTGGTCAAGTTCGAAGAGTACATGCGCCGCGACGACGACGACCACGCCGCGCTCGCTCCGGGCGTGCCCGCCCCGACCGCACAGGAGGACTCCGTGCTCAAAGTCCAGGACCTCATGGTGCCCGACGTCGTCACCGTGTCCCCGTACGCGACCCTCCGGGAGGCGCTCGCGACGATGCGCGCGAAGAACGTCAAGAGCCTCGTCGTCGAGCGCCAGAACGCCCACGACTCCTACGGCCTGCTCAGTTTCACCGAGCTGCTACGGGCGATCGTCGCCGACGAGGGCGACGTGGATCTGCTCAACGTCTACGACTCCGCCGTGAAGCCCGCCGTGACCGTGGGTGAGGAGCTCTCCGTCCGTCAGGCGGCGTCGCTCATGACCAGCCTGCACCTGAACCGCCTCGTCGTCGTCCGCGGCAACGAGCTGGTCGGCCTGCTGGCCATGAACGACATCATCGCGCGGATGATGGACGACCTGATCCGCCGGGACTGACCTCAACGCCTATTCCGGCGCCGGCGGGTGCTCGCTGGCACCTTCAGGGCCGAAGCGCTCGGCGTACATGACGAAGAGCCCGGCGGCGTCCTTGTCGGCGTCCTCGACATAGCCGCCGACGGACTCCCGCAGCGCGGCCAAGCAGCAGTGCCAGCCCGCCCCGTCGCGCGCGCCGCGGCCGCGGGAGCCGAGGGAGGCCGCGAACGTCAGGCGCGTGCCGGCGTCGTACTCCTCGAGGGAGAGGCGCAACGAGTCCGTCTCCCAGGTGAAGGCGAGCTGCCGGCCGGAGTCGACGTCGACGACCTCGCCGTAGGTCGGATCGTCCTCGTCGTCGAACGTGAACGTCAGCTCGCGCCCGGGCGTCCACTCCCCCAGCACGCGCGCCGGGAACCAGGCCCCGAGGCCGTCGCGGGTGGTGACGGCGATCCACGCGTCCCAGCGGCTCACGGGCAGGTCGACGACGTACTTGAGCACCCAGCGATCGCCGGCCGGGCCGAAGGTCGCGGGCGTGAGATCAGTGCTGTGCATGCGCCCCACCCTAACGCGCAGGGCCCGCTCTCAAACGGGTTCCTGCCCGGTCGTGACGAGCGCGATGTTGCGCAGGCTGCGCGTGCCAGCGTCGCGGTAGCCGTAGGCCGTCTGGCTGCGGCCGGGCACGAAGTGCGAGGAATTGTGGCCCGTGACGGGCAGCAGGCCCAGCTCGGGCAGAGCCGAGACGGGCAGACGGCGCCCGAACGGAGCGCGGTTGCGCAGGACCCGGCCCACGAGGCGGCCGAAGCGGGCGATCCAGTCGTCGGGGGCGACGGCGTCGAAGACGCGGTCCTCGCTGATGCCGAGCCGGCCCGGGTCGCGGCCGAAGCGCGCGGGGATGCCCGGAGAACCGATCATGATGAAGGAGTTGACGAGTTGCTCGTCGCGCACGAGCCGGGCCAGTTCGACGACGGCGAGGCTGGGCCGCTGGTGCCGATCCCGCTGCGCAATCGCCTCGAGCACGTGCGCCGCGACCGCAGCCCCGTACGAGTGGCCCTCGATGCTGATGTGCGGCCGGTCCGGCCGCAAAGTCAGCAGCTGCAGGAAATCCGCGGCGAAGCGCGGCACGGCGGCGCGGGCCCGGTCCGGGAAGAGCGCCTCGACGAAGACCGGGGGCGTGTAGCCGAGCCAGGCGATGCCGGCCGGGCGCTCGGCGCCGACGCGGCGCTGCTCGAGCACGACCTGCCCCACCTCCCGCACGGTCCCCCACATCGCCGTGTCGGGGCGGATGCCCACGCCCGAGAGGTGCCAGCTGATGTGGGTCGCCGCATCCAGGTCGCCGATGGCGATGGCCGCGACCGGCGTCGGCGTCGACAGGTCCAGGTAAAGCAGGTACCGCGCCGGGATGGCCCGGTTCATCGACCCCCGGCGCAGGGCGTGGGCCACGCCATCGACCGCCCGGCGATGCTGGGGCGGCAACGACTCGCGGCGCCGATGGATACGCCAGAAGCGCCGCTGGGCTTCGGCGGTCAGTTCGGCATAGTTCGTGGCGCTCACAAGGAGAAACTACTACGAACCACCCACACGACGGGTATCGGATTTCGTCCGTCGGCGCGGGGCGGCAGCCTTCACTTGCGGTCGTCGCCGGTCAGCCGCTGGCTCAGGTACACGGGAATCATCGAGACGAGGATCAACACCGCGGCGATGACGTTGACCACGGGGGCCTGATTCGGCCGGGCCATGTTGTTGAAGATCCACACGGGCAGGGTTTCCGTGCCCGGAGGCGCGGTGAACGTCGTCACGACGATCTCGTCGAAGCTCAGGGCGAACGCCAGCAGGCCGCCGGCCACGATCGCCGAGCGAAACCCCGGGAAGGTCACATGCCAGAACGTCTGCCACGACGTGGCGCCCATGTCCATGGCCGCCTCCTCGAGATTCATGTTCATGCGCGAGAGCCGTGCCTGCACGTTGTTGAAGACCATCACGACGCAGAACGTCGCGTGCCCGACGATCACGCTGAACAGACCCAGCCCGATGCCCAGTGGGGTCAGGACCGTCTTGAACGTGTTGGAGAGCGCGACGCCCGTCACGATGCCGGGCAGGGCGATGGGCAGCACGACGAGCAGATTGACGGTGTTCTTGCCGAAGAAGGTGTACCGGGAGAGCGCGAACGCGATCAGCGTTCCCAACACCAACGCGATCGCCGTCGAGACGGCGGCGACCTTCAGGGAGGTTGCGATCGCCTCCCGCGCCCCCTCGTTGTGCCAGGCGGCGGACCACCACTTGGTGCTCCAGTTGGCGATCGGGAAGCTGCCCGCTGTCGTCGCGTTGAAGGAGTTCGCGATGACCAACAGCAGCGGCAGGTAGATCGCGGCCATCACTACGCCGGCCACCACGCGCAGGAGGTTCTTGGACACGGGAGTGAACTGCATGGCTTCTCCTAGAAGTGGTTGAGCGCGCCGGATTTACGGGCGAGGAACAGGTAGATGATCACGACGACGAGCGGCACCGTGCTGAACGCCGCCGCCAGGGGCGGGTTGAGGTTGATGTTGGAGGCGATCACGGTGCCGATGACCTGCGTCTTCCCGCCGACGAACTGAGCGGCGATGTAGTCGCCGAGGCTCAGAGAGAAGGTGAAGATCGAGCCGGCGATGAGGGCCGGCTTCAGCAGCGGCAGCGCGATGTGCCATACCGTCGCCCAGCCGCGTCCGCCCAGGTCGGACGATGCCTCGAAGAGGTTCTGCGGGATCTGCCGGAAGGCCGAGTAGACGGGCACAGCCATGAAGGGGAACCACAGGTACGCCAAGGTGATCACCAGTGCGCCGAGCCCGTAGCCGGGCCCCGCCGCCCCCAGCGGCGCCAGCAGCCAGTCCAGCGGCCCGCCGTTGGTGAAGGTGATCCGCCACGAATAGACCTTCACGAGGTACCCCGCCCAGAGCGGCAGGGTGATGCCGATGGCGAGGATCATCCGGACCCGGCGCGAGGCGATCTTCGCCATGTAGAGCCCCAGCGGCAGGGCCAGCGCCGCGCACAGCAGCGTCACCGCCAGTGCGATCCCGATAGTCCGCAGGGCCGTGAGCTGGTAGGCCGGCTGGGTGAGGATCTGCGTGAAGTTGTAGAGGGTGAAGGACGGGATGACCTTCGAGGTGAAGGTGTCGACCTTCCAGAACGCGGTGATGAACAGCAGGACGAGCGAGCCGATGTACAGCACGCCCAGCCAGAGCAGCGGGAAGGCCAGCAGCGCGCCGAGCCGAGCCTTCGGCCGGCTGTAGAACCAGCGCGAGAGCGCGCGGTGCGACGCGCTGGCGCCGCTGCCGGGCGCCGTCGTCGTCTGGGTCGTGTCAGTCATGATGAGGCACTTTCTGTGGGAGGAGGAGGGGTGCGACGGCGGCCGCACCCCTCCGGTCGGCCCTTCCGCGCGAGGCGTCGGCGAGGTCTAGCCCTTGACCGCGGTCCAGGCCTCGGTCCACTGCTGGTAGTTGGTGCACGTGACGTCGGTCCGCCCGTCGATGCACTGCTCGACCGGGGTCGTCCACATCCACACGTTGTCGTAGTAGGCCTCGTCCGTGGCGTGGAACGTCTCGCAGTGCGCGATGTTCGCCTCGCTGCCCTCGCAGGCGAGCTCGTTCGCCGGGGCCATGCCGAAGTTCTGGGAGATCGCCCCGTTGACCTCCGGCGCGGAGGCGTAGTCGATCCACTGGTACGCGCAGTTCTGGTTCTTCGCCTCGGCGTGCACCATCCACGTGTCGGACCAGCCGGTCGCGCCTTCCTTCGGCAGGACGGCCTCGACCGGGCCGCCGTCGCCCTGCGCCAGGTTCACGATGACCTGCCAGCCGGTGCCCATCGACGCCGTTCCCGTGGAGATCGAGGAGACGGCCTTGAGCGCGTCGTTCCAGTACTCGCCGGCGATGTCATTCTGCTCCTTGAGGAGTTCGACGGCGGCCGCCAGCTGATCCTCGTCGAGCGCGTAGGGGTTCTCGATGCCCAGGTCGGGCTCGGTCGCCATGAGGTACACGGCCGCGTCGGCGATGAAGATCGGCGAATCGTAGGCCATGACCTGGCCCGCGAACTCGCTGTCCTCCTCCCACGTCGGCGCCCACGAGTCCGGCGTCTCGGTCACCTTCTCGGTGTTGTACATCAGCACGTTGGCACCGCGCCCGATGGGGACGCCGTAGCTCTTCCCGTTCAGCGTGTCGTAGACCTGCCCCTTCAGGCCCTCGACGAGGTTGCCGAAGTTGGGGACGAGATCGGTGTTCAGCGGCTGCACGTCGCCGCCCGCGATGAGCCGCAGGGACGCGTCACCCGAGGCGGAGACGACGTCGTACTCCCCCGTGCGCATGAGCTGGACCATCTCGTCGGAGGTGGCCCCGACCTTGCGGTTGACCATGCAGCCCGTCTCCTCCTCGAAGGCCGTGACCCAGTCGGCGTCCGGGTTGGTCGTGCCGTCCTCGACGAATCCGGCCCAGGCGACGATGTTGACCTCGCCCTCGCCCTCGCCGATCTCCGTGGCCATCGGGATGTCCGGAACGGTGATGCCCCCTGTTCCGGCGTCACCGCCGTCCGATCCGCACGCGCTGAGGGTCAGGACGCCGGCGGCCAGGACGGCCAGCGGCAGGAGTGCTTTGCGGTTCTTCATGATGTTCTCCTTGTGTGATGCGGGTGGTTTCTCGCTGAAGGGTCTGGACCTGCGCTACTGGCCGGAGACGGGGTAGTTGTGGCTGCGGTCCCATTCGAGGCGGACTCGTTCACCGCGGACGGGCACCGGCCGGGACGCGTCGTTGGGTTCGAGCGACACGATCCGGTCCCCGCCGCCGGTCGTGGCGACGAATCGGGTGGCGGGGCCGGTGTAGACGAACTCGTCCAGCACCGCCTCGACGTGGGTCGCGCCGTCGGCTGGGACGCTGTCGACGGGGCGCAACCGGACGCGCTCGGGGCGGACACTGACGAGGTCCGCGCCGACGCCGATGTCTCGCGCGAGCTCGCCGCCGATGAGGTTGGTCGTCCCGAGGAACGTCGCGGTGAACCGGGTCGAGGGGCGCTCGTAGAGGTCTTCGGGTGTGCCGATCTGCTCCACGCGGCCCTCGTTGAAGACCGCGACGCGATCGGAGAGCGTCAGCGCCTCCTCCTGGTCGTGGGTGACGAAGACGAACGTGATGCCGACGTCGCGCTGGATCTGCTTGAGTTCGATCTGCATCTGTTCGCGCAGCTGCTTGTCGAGTGCGCCGAGCGGCTCGTCCAGGAGCAGGACCTCCGGCTCGAGCACGAGGGCCCGCGCGAGCGCGACCCGCTGCCGCTGGCCGCCGGAAAGCTGCGATGGCAGCCGATCGGCCACGTGCGGCAGCCGGATCATCTCGAGCGCCTCGGCCACGCGGCGTCGTCGTTCCGACTTCGAGACCCGGCGCAGCTTGAGCCCGTACTCGATGTTCTGGGCGACGCTCATGTGCGGGAAGAGGGCGTAGTCCTGGAAAACCGTGTTCACTGCCCGGTCGAAGGGGGGCGCGTCGGTGACGTCCCGCTCGCCCAGGTGGATGGTGCCCGCCGTCGGCAGTTCGAAGCCGGCGATCAGCCGCAGGACCGTGGTCTTGCCCGAACCGGAGGGGCCGAGCAGGGAGAAGAACTCGCCCTGCCGAATCGTCAAGTCCAGCCCCTGAACGGCCGTGAAGTCTCCGAAGGACTTGACGACGTTCGTCAGACGGATCGCCGCACCGGCCTCGTTGACCCCGTCGGCCGCCGTGGCCCGGATCGTTTCCACTGCTGTCATCGCTGTGCCTTCCGCTGTTGGATTCCCGAGCCTTCGACACTCGTCGATGTGGCCCGGCTCACGTGATCTGGGTTAAAGATATGAACCCAGACTTTAAATGTCTAGGCTTTTGCCAGGATTTCTTGAGAACCGCCCAACATGACCGCCGCTGGTGGGAAGGACGCCGCCCGTCTGCAAAGATCGACTCATGCCCCAGCCGACGACGCCGCACCACCGCCTGCGGGCGGCCGTGTTCTCGCCCCTGAGCGAGAACGGCAAAGCCGATCAGGTCGAGGACCGCCTCCTGCAGGGCATCATCGCCGGCATCCTCTCCGATGGGGACCGCCTCCCCCGCGAGACCGAACTCGCCACCTCGCTCGGCGTCGCGACCGTCACGGCGCGCGAAGCGCTCGTGGGGCTACGGGCGCGGGGACTACTGACGACCCGTCGCGGGCGCGACGGCGGCAGCTTCATCACCGTGCGTCCCGAGGACCGGCTCCGGCTCGTCGCCGAACGCCTCAACCACCTCTCCCGAGTCGAGCTGCGCGACACGGCCATCCACTACAGCGCCATCGCCTCCACTGCGGCCGGACTGGCGGCGCGTTTCGCGGACGCGAACGACGTCGCCCTCCTGCGCAGCCTGCTTTCCGGCGACTCGTGGATGCACGCGACCGGGAACTTCCTGCTCGAGCTCGCCGCGCTCAGCCAGTCGGCGCGGCTGACCCGCGAATACGTCCGCCTGCACGCCGAGTTCGGCATGCTGCTCCTCGGCGCCGAACACGACGACTCGCTGGGCGGCGAGGTCCTGGGCTACTGCGAGCGCATCGCCTCGGCCATCGAGGCGGGCGACGGCGCACAAGCCCGCGAACTCACGGACGGATACGTCGCCCAGCTGCTGGACTGGCTCATCCGCGAGCACAGCGCGCTCGCCGCACGATCATCACCGTAGTCACTCATCCACTCATCGCCCGCGAGGGCGTACCCATCGAGGTCACTGAAGGAGGCATCGTGGCAGCATCGCACCCCGCCGCGGCCGACATCACGGCGCATTTCACGCGCGTCATCGACATGCTCACAGACTGGACCGGTCCGCTCGGCGCGCTGTTCGACGCGTCGGAAGGGCGGCGGCCGACGCACCAAGAGGCCGACGCCGTGATCGAGCCGCTCGCCGGCTCGGCCCTCGAGACGCCGGGATCCGTACTCGTGGGGGCGGGCTTCATCGCCGCGGAGGACGTCTTGTCCAACGCCCGCTGGCACATGGCTTGGTGGCAGGGCGCGGCGAAGCTCCGGCTGATGTCCGTCTCGCCGGCAGAGGCCGGAGAGATCTACGTCCGGCGGGAGTGGTTCACGACGCCGCTGGAGCTGCGCCGCCCGCACATCACCGGCCCCTACGTCGATTTTCTCTGCACGGACGAGTACACGGTCACCCTCTCGGTGCCCTTGCTCGCGCCGGAACCCTTCGGGATCGTCGGCGCGGACATGTTCGTCGCGCAGCTCGAGCCGACGGTCGGTCCGCTGCTCGCCAGCATCTCCCCCACCGCGTCGCTGGTGAACCGTTCCGGCCGCGTGCTCGTCTCGGCCGATCCGCGCATCGCCGCGGGCACCGTCCTCACCGACCCGTGGGTCCCCGGGCAGCACGACGTCGCGGCGCGCGAGGACGGGTCCCACGTGCAACTCACCGGCTGCGGTGACCTGCCGCTGGCGGTTGTGACCCGGTAAGTCCGCAGCAGGCACCCGCCCGGCCCTCGCCCGCGCTACTCCTTGAAGTCGATCACGAGCCGGCCGTCGTCGTACATGATCACGGAATACGCGCGTTGGGTGTCCAGCGAGACGAAGTAGCTGGCCGCGCCCTCGAACACGGCGGTCGTGACGGTCTGCGCGATGTTGATCTTCTGGCCGGTCCACTCGGTGTCGATGACGGCGTGGCCGTGCTCGGCGCCGGCCATCCCGGGCTGCAGGCCGGTCACGTAGATCGCCAGGTGGGCGTCGCCGGCCATGGCGATGTCGTGTCCGCTGCCGGGAGCGACGGGCTGATCCACGTATTCGGTGCGCCACCCAGGCAGCCCGTCACCGGAGTGGGCGAACACGATCCGGTCGTACCCGGGGTGGTCGCCGGCGCGCACGACGTCGAGCAGGAGTTGCTGCCCCTCGTCGGGCGGGCTCACGGCCGCCGGGAACCCCTTGCTCTGCCGGTCCGTGGTGTCGTAGGCGCCGGGCAGAACGGGCGCCGGTACCGCACCGTTGTCTGGCTCCGGATAGCCGCCGCAAGCGGCGAGGAGCAGTACGACGGCGGTCGCGGCTACCGCGCGGGCGGGCCTGCGGCGTGCTGTGCGCATCACGGCCCCTTCCCTCAGCGCTCACGGTAGTGCCGAGGACAGGTAAGGGGAAAGGGCTACGGCCGGCGAACACCGGATCGAGGCCGCATCGTGACCTGGGTCAACGCCCGTTCTTGCGGGAGGGCTGCCAGATGACCAGGGCCTGGCTGCGCGCGCGGGGGCGCTGGCCGCGGGCCAGGGTGACAACGTCGCCGGCGGCGCCGGCCGCGAACACGCGGGAGAGATCGGGGCGGCCGCGCGCGGCCAGGCGTGTCTGCTCGAGCTCGTCGCTCAGTTCGGTGACGCGCGAGCGCAAGGCCGCGACCTGGTTCTCGAGCTCGATGATGCGCTTGATGCCCTCGAGCGAGACGCCGTCCTTGGACAGGCGCTGGATCTCGCGCAGGGCCTGGACGTCGCGCTGGCTGTAGCGGCGATGTTTGCCCCGCTGCCGCTGGGGCCGCACGAGCCCCAGCCGGTCGTACTGGCGCAGGGTCTGCGGGTGCATGTCGGCGAGCTCGGCCGCCACCGAGATCACGAAAACGGGGGAGAACTCGTCCGTCATGGCTACCTCCTACAGTGCGGCTTTGGCCGCCAGGCCGGCGCGCGGGTCGGCGTCGGTCGTCGCCTCGGCGAACGCCTTGACGGCGTCCTTCGCGGCGCCGTTGAGGTTCTGCGGCACCACCACGTCGAGCGTGACCAGCAGGTCCCCCGTCGCCTTCTTGGTCTCCACGCCGCGGCCCTTGAGCCGCAGCGTGCGCCCCGAGTTCGATCCGGCGGGCACCTTCAACTTGACCGAATCACCGGTGAGCGTCGGGACCTCGATCTGCCCGCCGAGCGCAGCCTCGGCGAACGAGACCGGCACGTGCACGCGGATGTTGTTCTCCTCGCGGGAGAAGAAGGAGTGGGGCTTGACCGAAACCTTCACCAGCAAGTCGCCGTTCCCAGCCGGGCCGGCCTGGCCTTTGCCGCGCACGCGCACGCTCTGGCCGTCTTTGATGCCCGCGGGGATGCGCACCTCGATGATCTCGCCACTCGGCTCGCGCAGGTTGACCACAGTGCCCTTGATCGATCCGCCGAAGGAGATCGACGTATTCGCCGTGCGGTCTGCGCCCTTGCGCGGGGCCTGTTGGAAGCCGCCGCCGAAGCCGCCGCCCCCGAAGAGGTCGGCGAAGTCGGGCGGGACCTGCCCTCCGCCGCCGAAACCACCACCGCGACCTCCCCCGCCGAAGCCGCCGCCGCGGCCACCGCCGAAGAGGTCGGCAAAGACGTCGTCGTAGCCGGCACCGCCGGCGCCCGGCCCGCCCGACTGGAAACGGGCACCGGAGCCCATCGCGCGGATCGCGTCGTACTGCTGGCGCTCCTCGGGATCGGAAAGGACCGTATTGGCCTCGGCGATGTCCTTGAATTTCTGCTCCGCCGACGCGTCCCCGGGGTTGGTGTCGGGGTGGTACTTGCGGGCGAGCTTGCGGTACGCCTTCTTGATGTCAGCGTCGGTCGCGTCCTTGGAGACGCCAAGGATCGCGTAGAAGTCCTTGTCGACCCAGTCCTGACTGGCCATCAGGCGCCTCCTCATTCTCTGTTCTTGTCATGAAATCTTAGGGGGGCGGGCGCCGCCGTCGTGATGTACGACGGCGGCGCTACGCCGGGGTGCGTGATCCGCCGCGGGCTATTCGCCCGTGGAGACGATCACGCCGGCGGCGCGCAGGACGCGCTCGCCCTTCTTGTATCCGACCCGCAGCACCTGCGCGACGTGGTCCGCGGGGACCTCGGCGTCCGGCTGCTGCATGAGTGCTTCGTGGAAGTTCGGGTCGAATTCGGCCCCGGCCTCCTCGATGCGCTCGAGCCCGTGGCCCTCGAGGATCGTGGCGAGCTTGCGGGCGACGGCCGCGAACGGCCCGTCCTCGAGGTCGCCGTGGGCGCGGGCCGCGTCCAGATCGTCGAGGACCGGAAGCAGCGAGCCGAGCACGGACTGCACGGCGAGTTCGCGAACCTGCTCCCGATCGCGCTCAACGCGCTTGCGGTAGTTCACGTACTCGGCCTGCAGGCGCAGCAAGTCATTGCGGAGCTCGGCCTCGACGTCGCTCGCGGCGACCTCCTCGGCCGGCGCATCTTCCCCGCCGGCTTCGTTGATGATGCGCTCGGCCTCAGCGAGGGCGTCGGCGCCGGCGTCCGCCGCGGCGGAGTCGTCCGACTCCACCGCAGCGTCTTCCGTGCCGCGCGGCTGGCCCGTCTCCGGGTCGATCTTCCGCTTGTCGGTGAAGTTCACGGGCTCGTCGCCGTGCTCCTCCTCGTTACCGTGGTGCGGCATGGAATGAACCGTCCTTACTTCTTCTCGTCCTCATCGACAACCTCGGCGTCGACGATGTCCTCGTCCTGCGCCGCGGCGTCCTCAGCACCGGCCGCGCCGGCCTCACCCTCGGCCTGGGCCTGGGAGTAGATCGCCTCGCCGAGCTTGACCTGGGAGGCCTGGAGCTTCTCGAACGCGGCCTTGACCTCGTCGTCGTTGTCCTGGTTTTCCAGCGCAGCCTTGAGGGCGTCGACGTCGGCCTGGACCTCGGTCTTGACCTCCTCCGGCAGCTTGTCCTCGTTGTCCTTGATGAGCTTGTCGACGGAGTACGCGGACTGCTCGGCGGCGTTGCGGGTCTCGGCGGCCTCGCGGCGGGTCTTGTCCTCGGCTGCGTGCTCCTCAGCCTCCTTGACCATGCGCTCGATGTCCTCCTCGGACAGCGAGGAGCCGCCCGTGATGGTCATCGACTGCTCGGTGCCGGTGCCCTTGTCCTTGGCGGAGACGTGCACGATGCCGTTGGCGTCGATGTCGAAGGTGACCTCGATCTGCGGGACGCCGCGCGGGGCCGGGGCGACACCGCCGAGCTCGAACGTGCCGAGCGGCTTGTTGTCGCGGGTGAACTCGCGCTCACCCTGGAAGACCTGCACGGACACAGACGGCTGGTTGTCGTCGGCCGTGGTGAAGGTCTCGGAGCGCTTGGTCGGGATGGCCGTGTTGCGCTCGATGAGCTTGGTCATCACACCGCCCTTGGTCTCGATGCCGAGCGAGAGCGGGGTGACATCGATGAGCAGGACGTCCTTGCGCTCACCCTTGAGGACACCGGCCTGCAGCGCGGCGCCGACGGCGACGACCTCATCCGGGTTCACGCCCTTGTTCGCTTCCTTGCCGGCGAGGTCCTTGACCAGTTCAGCGACGGCCGGCATACGGGTCGAGCCGCCGACGAGGATGACATGTGCGATGTCGGAGACCTTGACGCCCGCCTCCGCGATGACGTCGTGGAACGGCTTCTTGGTGCGGTCCAGCAGGTCGGAGGTCAGGTCCTGGAACTTGGCGCGGGAGAGGTGCTCGTCCAGGTGGACGGGGCCCTCCGGCGTCACCGAGAGGTACTGCAGGGAGATGTTGGTGCCGGTCGCGCTGGACAGCTCCTTCTTGGCCTGCTCAGCGGCCTCCTTCAGGCGCTGGAGGGCGATCTTGTCCTTCGACAGGTCGGCGCCCTTGGACTTGGCCTGCGCGAGCAGCCAATCGACGATGCGCTGGTCCCAGTCGTCGCCGCCGAGGCGGTTGTCGCCCGCGGTCGAGCGGACCTGGATGGTCGAGAAGCCGTCCTCGTCCTTGCCCACCTCGAGCAGGGAGACGTCGAAGGTTCCGCCGCCGAGGTCGAAGACGAGGATGAGCTCGTCCTCCTGGCCCTTGTCGAGACCGTAGGCGAGGGCGGCCGCGGTCGGCTCGTTGACGATACGCAGGACGTTCAGGCCCGCGATCTCGCCGGCCTCCTTGGTGGCCTGGCGCTCGGCGTCGTTGAAGTAAGCCGGGACGGTCACGACGGCGTCGGTGACCTTCTCGCCGAGGTACGCCTCGGCGTCGTTCTTGAGCTTCATCAGCGTGCGGGCCGAGATCTCCTGCGGCGTGTACTTCTTGTCGTCGACGTCGATCGTCCAGTCGGTGCCCATGTGGCGCTTGACGGAGGCGATCGTGCGGTCGATGTTGTTGACGGCCTGGCGCTTGGCGATGTCGCCGACCAGGACCTCGCCGCCCTTCGAGAAGGCGACGACGGACGGGGTGGTGCGGGCGCCTTCAGCGTTGGCGATAACGGTCGGCTCGCCGCCCTCGAGGACGGAGACGACCGAGTTCGTGGTGCCGAGGTCGATGCCTACTGCACGTGACATGAGGGTTCCTTCTTTCTGACGATGGATTCCTGGCGCCCGACCGACCTCGGAAATCGACCCGAAGGGAACGGTTGAGCGTTCTGCACTCAACTCTACTCAGGCACGCGCAGCTGTCAAACCAAGTTGAGCGCATCCCACTCAATTTCAGCGGAGATCGCCGGAAAGACGCGCTTTCTGCCCCGTATTTGCTTGGATCTTCAAGCGACCTGTGAAACATCTGTGTTAATTCTGCAGAAAATGTTCAACGACCCCTTTACGAATGACCTACGTCACATTAGGTTCAGACTCGTGCCCCGGAAACACCGGGGCCGACCTCCACCGAGGAAAGGTACGAAATCCATGAAGAAGTGGAAATCAACCACGGCGCTTGTCGCCGCGGCCCTGCTCGCACTGGGCGGGTCCGCACTGCCGTCGATGGCCGCCCCGGAGAACGCTCCGGGCCAGACCGTCAAGAGCCACGTCGTCGAACGGCCAGAAGCCGCCGCCGGATACTGGACGGCTGAGAAGATGCGCAACGCCATCCCCGGCGACGTCCTCGCCGAGCGCGCGATCGAACGCGGCGGCGCGGCGGGCAACGCCCAAGCCGAACGCGGGGCCGAGAAGAAGATCCGCGGTGCCGTCCCGAAGGCCAAGCCCGTCGGCAAGGGCGGCAAGCGGACCATCGCCGTCCAGGAGACCCCCATCTCCCACGTCGGCAAGGTCTTCTTCACCCTCGGCGGACAGAACTACGTCTGCTCGGGCAACTCGATCATCTCCTCGAACAGCAACACCGTCTCCACGGCCGGGCACTGCCTGAACGAGGGCCCGGGCGCGTTCGCCACGAACTTCGTCTTCGTGCCCGCCTACGACAACGGCTCCGCACCCTACGGCCAGTGGGTGGCCCAGGAACTGCACGCCCCCTCGGCCTGGGTCAACTCCGGCGACATGGCCTACGACACCGGCTTCGCCGTCGTCGCACCCCTGAATGGGCAGAATCTGAACGACGCCGTCGGCGCCTCGGGCGTCCAGTTCAACGCCGACCGTGGCCTCGGCTACAAGGCCTTCGGCTACCCGGCCGCCAACCCGTTCAACGGGCAGTACCTGTACTCCTGCCTCGACGGCGACTCGAGCAACGACCCCTACAACCCGCAGTTCAACTCGCAGGGCATCGACTGCGACATGACCGGCGGCTCCTCGGGCGGCCCGTGGTTCCTCGGCACGGGCTCGAACGGCTACCAGAACTCCGTGAACTCCTACGGCTACGGCAGCAACTCCACCACGATGTACGGCCCGTACTGGGGCTCGACCATCTACAACACCTACGCCGCCGCCTCCAACTAAGGCCACGGCGCAACGCGGCGAGGGCCGCCGACGGGATCATCATCCCGCCGGCGGCCCTCGTCGTTTCCGTGCCGTCAGTTCTCGCTCGCAGCTGGCGTAGGGGCCGGCGCCGACCCGGACAGCAGCCGCCGCGATGGCCACCACAGCCATTTTCCGAGTTCGTGACCCAGCGCCGGCACGAGCAGCGTGCGGACCACCAGCGTGTCCAGCAGCACCCCGAACGCCACGATGAATCCGAGCTGGACCATGAACATGATCGGAACCACGGCCAGCGCGGCGAACGTGGCCGCGAGCACCACCCCGGCGGAGGTGATCACGCCGCCCGTCACCGCCAGAGCGTGGGTCAGACCCTCGTGCACCCCGCGGGTCAGTACCTCCTCCCGCGCTCGACTCATCAGGAAGATGTTGTAGTCGACGCCGAGGGCGACGAGGAAGACGAACCCGAAGAGCGGCACGGTCGGGTCAGCGCCCGGGAACTTCAGGACCTCATTGAAGACGAGAGCGGAGACACCCATCGCGGTCCCATAGGAGAGGACCGTGGTGAGTACCAACAGGACCGGGGCGACGATCGAGCGCAGCAGCAGCATGAGAATCAGCAGAATCGCCACGAAAACCAACGGAATGATCTTCTGGACGTCGGCCTGGGCCGTCGCCTGCTGGTCAAGCGCCGTGGCCGTTGGACCGCCGACGAGACCTTGCGCGTCGAGTCCGTGCACGAGAGCGCGCAGCTCGATGACCGTCTCTTCGGCGAGCTCCGAATCCGCGGGATGATCGAGCGTCGCGTTGATCTGGACTCGCTCTTCCACGACTCGGGGCTCCGCTCCCGGTCTGACCGGGCCTCCGTCGACCGCGGTGACGGAGGCTGAGGCCACGCCCTCCGTGTCCTCGACGCCGCGCAGGACCTCGGCGGCCGCAGACTCTGCAACGTAGATCTGCGTCGGCGAGCCCGCCCCCGCATCGAAGTGACGGCCCATCGCCTCCTGCCCATCGCGCGCATCGGACTCGCCGAGCACGAGCGTGGACTCCGGCACGCCGGAAGCCTGCAGCTGGGTGACGCCCAGACATCCGACGGCGAGGACAAGCGCGGTGATGATCCACACCGGCCGCTGCCGGCGCCGGACCCAGCGGGCCAGAACCGCCCACAGCTGGCGATCCTCCCGCCCGGTCCCGCCTTCGGGCCCGTCCGCTTCGCGAACACGGGGCATGACAGGCCAGAACGCCGCCCGGCCGAACAGCCCGAGAAATGCGGGAAGCAGCGTCATCGCCGCGAGGACGGAGAAGACGATTCCGCTGGCCGCGATGGGGCCCAGCGCCTTGTTTGAGTTCAAGTCGGAGAACAGGAGGCACAGCAGGCCGACGATCACGGTGCCCGCCGAGGCGAGAATCGGTTCGACGGACTTCCGCCAGGCCTGCCGGACGGCGGCCCACCGGTCGAGACCGCTCGTCAGGGCCTCCCGGAACCTGGCGACAACGAGCAGGCAGTAGTCCGTTGCCGCGCCGATCACCAGAATCGACAGGATGCCCTGGCTCTGCCCGTCGATGCGGATGGCGTCAACCCGTGCGAGCTCGTAGACGACCACAATCGCGGCGCTCAGTGCCGCGACGGCCGTCGACAGGACCGCAACCGGAAGCACCACGGAGCGGTAGACGATGAGCAGGATGACCAGGACGGCCGCCAGGGCGACCGCCAGCAGGATCCCGTCGATACCGCCGAAGGCCTCGACAAGGTCCGCCGAGAAACCCGCCGGGCCCGTCACGAAGACCTCAGCTTGCGCGCCGAAATCACCGCGCTCCAGCGCCTGGTCTCCAGCGGCCCGCACCGAATCGACCCCGGAGGCGAGGTCGACGTCAGGGCTGAGCGGAACCACCAGTTGGAGGGCCAACCCGTCTTCGGACGGCAGCGGACCGACGATGTCCCCGCTCAGCACGGACGCGCCGGCGATCTCCGCGCGTTCGAGATCACGCACGAGATCCACCGCCGTCGAGGGGCCGATGCTCTCCTGCGACTCGACGATGACGATCGCGGGCACGGAGTCGGAGTCGGCGAAGCGCTCCTGCCACTCGACGGCCTGCGTTGCCTCGGCAGACGCCGGCAGAAACGCCGTCCGATCAGTGTTCTGGACGTCGCCGATCTTGCCGAACGTCGGCCCCCCGATGGCCATCACTCCGAGCCAGACGGCCACCGCCAGAACCGCCAGCACCGACCTGGCCACCGCCGCGGTGGCCCCCGACGCGCGCGCCCGACGACCGTGCCGTCCCTGCTCAACCACGTTCGTCTCCCCGCTGCTCCGGCCAATTTATTTCCATGATGGAAACAATATATCGACTTCGCGTCTTTCGCGAGACGATGTCTAGCAGTACTGCCGATCCGCTCGGCAACGACGCCATCGACAGGACCCGCCCGTGACTCACGAACCCGCACCCCGGCCAGAGCAGAGCGCCGCGAACGCGGCGCTGCACTGGTCCGTGGCGAAGAACCTGCAGGAGATCACGCTGGCGTCCGAGCGCTATGTCGACGTCGCAGCCCGGTCGGGGCACGTCCATCGGACCGACCTGCACGCGCTGAACGAGATTCTGAGGGATCAGGATTCCGACGCGCCGATCACCGCCTCCGAATTGGCCGGCCGCCTTGGGCTCTCGGCCCCGGCGACAACAGCCCTCATCGATCGCTTGGTCGACCACGGCCACGTGCGTCGAGCGCGGGACAAGCGAGACGGGCGCCGGGTAGCCCTCTTCGCGACGGACGAAGCCAGATCGACCGGTGCGCGCCTGTTCCGTCCGCTCGGGGCCGCATTGAGCACCATGTCCTCGGCCTACACGGCTGACGAGCTACGGTTGATCAACGGTTTCCTCGCCCGGGCTGCCGCGACCATCGAACAGGCAGCGGAGTCCTACCCCGAGTCACCCCACACTGCCAGCGGTCGCACCACGCCGTGAGCTACCTCCGTTAACGAACCAAGGGGCCGTCGGCGAGACTCGAAAGTCTCGCCGACGGCCCCTTCTCAGGTCAGCTAGTGGCTGGTCAGGCTGCGCGGCCGCGGTTGCGTGCGCGACGACGCCCGGCGCCGGCCGCCGTCGTGCTGCGCTGACGGCCGCCCTCGCCACGGGACGCGGGCTGGCCCGCGCTGCGGGACTCGCCCGTGCGCGCCTCACCCGAACGCTGGCCCGGCTGGCGACCCTCATGTGCGGCGACCGGCTGGCCGGCACCGCGACCGCGGCCCCTCCCGCCGCGACGTCCGCGGGATCCACCGGTCGACGTCGAGGCGTCGGCTGCTGCGCCGCGCTCCGAGCCGGCGGCGCGCTTCGGCTGCCGGGCCGGCTGCTGGCGCACGGGCACCTCGTACTCGACGTGCGCAGCCTTGGTGCCGCGCACCTCGGCCACGGCGGCGTCCTCCGGGGACACGGTCTCGAACGGGACCTTGATGCCGGCGGCCTTGAGCAGTTGGGTCACGTCGCGGCGCTGGTCCGGGGTCGCGATCGTGACGACCGTGCCGTCGGAGCCGGCGCGCGCGGTGCGGCCGGAGCGGTGCAGGTACGCCTTGTGCTCGGTGGGGGGATCGATGTGGACGACAAGCTCGACGCCGTCGACGTGCACGCCGCGGGCCGCGACGTCGGTCGCCACGAGCACGTTGGCCGTGCCGTTGGAGAAGGCGGCCAGGTTGCGGTCGCGGGCGTTCTGGCTCAGGTTGCCGTGCAGGTCCACCGCGGGCACGCCGGCCTTGGACAGCCACAGGGCCATCTTCTTGGCGTGGTGCTTGGTGCGCATGAACATGATGCGGCGCCCGGTGCCGGCGGCGAGCTCGCGGACGAGCTCCTTCTTCAGGTCAGCGTCCACCATGAAGACCTTGTGCTCCATCGTGTTCACGGCGGCCTGCGGCGCGTCGACCGAGTGCGTGATCGGGTTGGAGAGGTAGCGGCTCACGAGCTTGTCGACGCCGTTGTCCAGGGTCGCCGAGAACAGCATGTGCTGGATGCCGGACGGAACCTGGTCCAGGATGCGGCGGACGACGGGCAGGAAGCCCATGTCGGCCATGTGGTCAGCCTCGTCCAGGATGGAGATCTCGACGCGGGAGAGGTCGACGACCTTCTGGCCCATGAGGTCGTTCAGGCGGCCCGGGCAGGCGATGAGGATGTCGACGCCGGCGTTCAACTCCTTCTCCTGGCGAACCTGGGAGACACCGCCGAAGACGACGGCGGTGCGGAGCTTGGCAGCCTCGGCCAGCGGGATCACCGTGCGGGAGATCTGCGTGGCGAGCTCGCGGGTCGGGGCCATGATCAGGGCGCGCGGGAAGCGGGCCCGACGCGGGCGGTCCTCAGCTGCGAGCCGAGCGACCAGCGGCAGGGCAAACGCGAGCGTCTTGCCGGAGCCGGTCTGGCCGCGGCCGAGCACGTCGCGTCCGGCGAGCGTGGAAGGCAGCGTGGCCTTCTGGATCGGGAACGCCTCGGTGATGCCCTGTGCGGACAGAACGGAGGAGAAGAGCCCGGGCACGCCGAGGGAAGAGAAAGTATCAGTCATCAAAGTGCTTTCGGTAGGCGGGCCGTAGAGGCCCGCAGTGGATCGCCGAAGAACACTGAAGTCTTTAGGAGCGCGCAGCTGAGGCGCGTTGCAAAGAAAGCAGAATTATCGACGCATGGCGTGTCGACGCCGGCGCGGTCATCGCGCTCGGACTCTTCCCGCCGATCGTCAGCGGGGACAGCCACAATCATCCTAGTCTACCAGTGCCCCCACCCGCTCCGGTCCAGAGGCTCGGGAATAGCAGTCCGGGAGGGGCAACCCCTAGCATCTTCTGGTGACCTTCTCCGTGTGGCTGTCCCTGCTGGGCGCCTGCCTCCTCATCAGCTTCACCCCCGGTGCCGGAGCCATCAACACGATGACCAATGCGATCAACGCCGGATTCCGCCGCTCCTTCTGGGGCATCCTCGGCCAGCAGGCCGCCCTGCTCATGCACGTGCTCGTCGTCGCAGCCGGCGTCGGGCTGCTCGTGGCCGGCTCCCCCGTCGCGTTCAACATCGTGCGCTACGGCGGCGCCGCCTACCTCGTGTACCTCGGCGCGCGGCTGCTGCTGACCAAGCCCGTGCCGGACACCGCCCCCGTGGACCAGCGCGGTGCCGAGCCGGCCGGCTCGATGTTCCGCCGCGGCCTGCTGGTGAACCTGCTCAACCCGAAGGCCATCATCTTCTTCCTGGCCTTCACCCCGCAGTTCATCCGTCCGGACGCCCCCGTCATCCCCCAGTACCTGGCGTTCATCGGCACGGTCGTCGTCGTCGACGTCCTGGTCATGTGGTTCTTCTTCGCCGCCGCCGCGAAGTCCTTCCGCCGCTTCACCCGGGGCGCCCGCGGCGCGCGCATCATGAACCTGACGTTCGGCGTGCTCTTCATCTTCGTCGCCGTCCTGCTCGCCTTCACGCACTGAGCCCCGCGGGCGTCCGCACCCGCCGCGCGGCCTCTGGTCCGCCCGCCCGGCGCGCGCTACGGTGAGAGTGACCGACGTCGTCACACCCCGGGAGCCACACCGTGAGCATGCCGTTCCTCTCCGCCACGCCCGTTCCGACCGCGCTGCGCGGCTTCGCGGCAGCCCACGAGCACCTCGTCGCCCTGAACGAGGAACCCCTCTACCTGACCTCGGCCCGGCACGCGCCGGCCCGCCGGGTGGGCATCGTCTCCGGCGGCGGCTCCGGGCACGAGCCGATGCACGCGGGCTTCCTCGGCGCCGGGATGCTCGACGCCGCCGTCCCCGGCGCCGTGTTCGCTTCCCCGCACAACACCCAGATCTACGCCGCCTCGCGCGCAGTCGCGGGCGCCGACGGCGTCCTGCACATCGTGAAGAACTACACGGGCGACGTCATCAACTTCGCCATCGCGGCCGAGCGCCTCGCCGCCGCGGGCCTCGACGTGGCCACGGTCCTCGTGGACGACGACGTCGCCACCGGAGCGGACGACACCGAGACGGGCCGCCGCGGCACGGGCGCGACCGTCGTCGTCGAGAAGATCTTGGGAGCGGCCGCCGACGCCGGGCTGGGGCTGGCCGAACTCGCGGAACTCGGGGCCGACGTCGTGCAGCGCTCGCGCAGCGTCGCCGTCGCCGCGCGCGCCCAAACCGACGGCCACACCGGCGACGACGCGTTCGAGCTGGAGCCCGGGCACCTCGAGTACGGGGTCGGTATCCACGGCGAGCGTGCCGCCGCGTCGATCGCCCGGCCAGACTTCGAGGACCTGATCGCCAGAATGATCGATCAGGTCCGCGCGGACCTGCCCGGCGACGGCGACCTGCTGCTCTTCGTCAACGGGCTGGGCGCGACGACGCAGCTCGAACTGCTCAACGTCTACGCGGCCGCCGCCGACCACCTCACCGGCGCCGGGGAGACCGTGGCCGCCCGGCTGGTCGGCAGCTACGTCGCCGCGCTCGACATGACGGGCTTCTCGATCACGATGACCCGGCTGCGCCCCGAGTGGGCGGCCTACTGGGAGGGCCCGACGGCGACGCCGGCCTTCCCAGCGACGCTCGCCGGCACGCCGGCGGCCCTGGAGACGGTCGCGCGTCGCCCGGCCGAGGCCGCGGAGGACACGGGGGCCACGGGCGCGCCGGGTGCGGCGGCGGACCACGTCGACGGCCGCGGGGACGAGGTGCTGCGCCGCTTCGCCGAGCTCGTCGAGGAGAACCACTCCGAGCTCACGCGCCTGGACCAGCTCGCCGGGGACGGCGACTTCGGCGACAACCTGCGCGGCGGCGTCCGGGCCGCCATCGACCTCATGGACAACGGCAGCCCGGGCCTCGCCGCCGCCGAGGCCGCGTTCCTCGACGGTGTCGGCGGCACGAGCGGCCCGCTGCTCGGGCTGCTTTTCCAGCGGATCAGGGCCGCACACTCCGGGGCGTCCGCGGACGCCCCGGCTGCGGCCTGGGCCCGAGGCACGGCGGAGGGCTGCGCCGCCATCCAGCGCGTGGGCGGGGCCGAACCCGGAGACCGGACGATCGTCGACGTGCTGCACCCGACCGCCGCGGCGCTGGAGTCCGGCTTCGCCGACGGCGCGCGCGCTGCCGCCGACGCGGCCCACGCGACCGCCGAACTGCAGGCCCGGCGCGGCCGCGCCAGCTACGTCGCCGGGCGCGGGACCGGGGCTCCGGATGCCGGAGCCGTCGGTGTCGCGTTGCTCTTCCAGGCTGCCGCCGAGGTGCACTCGTAAGCGGCCGGCCTGCAGCGCCCGGCCCTGATCGGCGCCAACTCCGCACCGGAGGACCCCGCGAGGGCGCATTCGGCGGCGGCTTTTCCTAGACTGGACCCATGTTCCGCATCAACGCCGTCTGCACGGGCAACATCTGCCGCTCCCCCATGGCCGAATACCTCCTCCGGGCCGAGTTGGCGCAGGCCGGCGTCGAGGACGTCGAGGTGGTCTCGAGCGCCGTCACCGCGTGGGAGGTCGGCAACCCGATCGACGACCGCGCCCGCGATCTGCTGACCGAGCGCGGCATCGACGCGACCCGACACGTGGCACGCCAGTTCACGCCGGCCGACTACTCGACGTCGGATCTCATCCTCGCCCTCGACACCGACCACTACACGCACCTGCGCCGCGGTGCACCGGACGCTGCGTCGGAGGCGAAGGTGCGCATGCTGCGCTCGTTCGACCCCGAAGTCGCCGAACGCGGCCCCGCCGACCAGGGCATCTACGACCCCTGGTACGGGGACGCCGGCGACTTCGACACCACCTACGACTTGATCGCCGGGGCCCTGGGCGGCATCGTGGAGTTCGTGCGCGACGCCCGGACCAGCGACGACTCGCACGAGTCCCAGGCCTGAGGCGACGATGCCCTCCACGACGGCGCGCCGTCCCGCCCCGCCGCGCTTGCCCCGCCCGGTCGTCATCGGCATCGACGGCCGCTCCGGCGCCGGCAAGAGCACGCTCGCGCTCGAGCTCGTGACGCGCCTGCGCCGGCACCGGCCGGTCACGCTTTTCCACCTCGAGGACCTCTACCCCGGCTGGGACGGGCTCGACGACGGCGTCGCCGCCTATGCGTCCGACGTCCTGCCCGCGCTGGCCGCCGGCCGCGACGCCGCGTGGCGCGCGTGGGACTGGGAGGCCGGATCAGCAGGACCGGAGCACGTGAGCCGGGCCGCGGAGATCGTCGTCGTCGAGGGCGTCGGGGCGGGCGCGCGGAGCGCGCGCGCGTTGCTCGACGCGCTGATCTGGGTCGACGAGGACGACGACGTCCGCCGGATGCGCGCGCTCGCCCGCGACGGCGCCACCTACGAGCCGTTCTGGGACACCTGGGCCGGACAGGAGACCCGCTGGCTCGCGGCCGAGGAGGCGGCGGGGCAGACCCCGCGCGAGGCGGCCGACGTCGTCGTGCGCCAAAGCGGGGACGAAGCCGCGATCGACGACGCCCTGGCCGCGCTGCTGCACCTGCCCCAACTGCATGAGACCCTCGCCGCGGAGGCGGCCGAGCGCTCCGCGCACCCGGTGACCGTGGAGGAGGTCCATCTCGGCGCCGGCGCGTTGGACGACGGCGGCCTCGAGCCCGACCTGCGGGTGCCGGCAGGCGCCGTGGTCGCCGCCGAGGTCTTCGGGCGGCTCTACCCCGGGGTGAGCCCGGAGAACGATCCGGGCGACGACCTCGCCGAGCACGCGCTACTGCTCGAGGCGTCGAACCCCGGCGCCGAGGACCCGAGCGGGCGGAACCGGTACAGCATCCTCGCCGACGCGTCGGGCCCGCGGCACCGCCAGCTCGCCGAACACCGGCTGACGGAGGCCGGCACGGTGACAACCGTGACGACCGGGCGCGCGACGGCCCGCGTGCCCGGCCCGTTCTTCACTTGGCTGGATCGTGTTTGGGAGGCGGCCGCACCAGAGCTCACCGGCGACGGGGCGGAGTCGCTGGTCGCGAGCGGCTGCGACTTCCGCACGGGCTGGGTCGGCTGGCTCGGCTACGAACTCAAGCGGGAATCGGGCGGCTCGTCCCTGCCCTCCCCCACGGCGGACGCGGCGCTCTTCCGGGCGGACCGCGCGGTCGTCGTCGACCACCACGAGCGCCGCGCGTGGCTCATCACAACCGACCGCGGGGACGACGCGGACGCCGTCTGGAGCGAGCGGGCGCGTGAGGCGCTGCGGGTGAGCGCCGGCGTCGTGCCCCTGTCCCCGACCCTGGCTGCGACGCCGGTCTTCACGTGCCGCGACACCCGCGAGCAGTACCTGTCGAAAGTGCGGGCGGCGCAGGCGCAGATCGCCGAAGGCAACAGCTACGAGGTGTGCCTGACCACCGCCCTGAGCACGCGCCTGCCTGAGTGGGATCCGTGGGCCGCCTACCTGCGCATGCGCGTGCAGAGCCCGGCGCCGTTCGCGGTGTTCGCCCGCTTCGGGGCGGTCGCGATCGCGGGCACCTCACCCGAGCGCTTCCTGCGCATGGGCGCCGACGGCTGGATGCGCGCCGAGCCGATCAAGGGCACGCGCCGCCGGGCGGTCGACCCGACGGAGGACGCCGGGCTGAAGCAGAACCTCGCGATGAGCGCGAAGGACCGCGCCGAGAACATCATGATCGTCGACCTGCTGCGCAATGACCTCGTGAAGAACGCGGACCCGGCCACGCTGCACGTGCCGCGACTCTGCCACATCGAGTCGTACGCGAGCGTGCACCAGATGGTCTCCACGATCGACGCGCGCCTGCGCCCGGGTGCTTCGCGCGCCGAGGCCCTGGCCGCGGCGTTCCCGCCGGGCTCGATGACGGGGGCGCCGAAGATCTCCACGATGGCGATCCTCGACGAACTCGAGGACGGAGCCCCTCGTTCCGTGTATTCGGGGGCGATCGGCTACTTCGCAGACGGCGGGGCCGCGGACACCTCAGTGGTCATCCGCACGCTGGTCATGCAGTACGACGACGCCGGCTGCACGCTCACGCTCGGCGTCGGCGGCGCCGTGACCGCGGATTCGGTGCCCGAGGAGGAATGGGACGAGGTCCGGACCAAGGCGTTCGGGGTGCTCAGCGCGCTGGACGCGGAGTTCCCGGCCTGACGGCTACTGCAATGTCGCCGTCAGCCGGCACGCGTTGTCGACCCACTTGGACAGCCGCGGCCGATGCATCCACTCGATCAGGGTCAGCTCGCTCGAGTTCTTCCGATACTCCGCCTGCACCGCGTCCAGCTCCTGCACGGCGTCCTCGCCGACCAGCATGAGGGAGACCTCGCGGTTGAGCGAGAACGAGCGCATGTCCATGTTGGAGGACCCGAAGACGGCGACGTCGTCGTCCACCGTGAAGCACTTGGTGTGCAGCACGATCGGCGCCCGATAGCGGAAGATCCGCACCCCGGCGACCAGCAGCTGCGCGTAATAGGACTGCTGGGCGTGATGCACGAGGAACTGATCCGTCTTCTCGGAGACGAACAGCTCGACGCGCACGCCGCGCTGGGCCGCCGTCGTGATCGCGTAGAGCAGCGAGTCGTCGGGGATGAAGTAGGGGCTCGTGATCGTCAGCTTCTCCAACGCGCCGTAGATGAGCGTGTTGAACAGGCGGAGGTTGTTCTCCGACTCGAAGCCGGGCCCGCTCGGCACGATCTGCGCGGCCACGTTGCCGGCGTCCGGGGCGACGCCGCCGCTGACGACGTCGTCGAGCAGGTCGTCGTCGGCGGCCTCCTGCGACCAGTCGGTCGCGAACACGACGTCGAGGCCCGTGACCATCGGCCCGGTCACGCGCGCCATGAGGTCCACCCATTCGCGGCCCATCTTGTGCGCCGACGGCCGCTTGTAGCCCGGCTCGATGAGGTTCTGGCTCCCGGTGAACGCGACTTCGCCGTCGATGACGACCATCTTGCGGTGGTTGCGCAGATCCGGTCGGCGCCACTGGCGTTTGCGCGGGGAGAGCGGCAGCATCGCGCGCCACTCGATCCCGGCCGCCGTCATCCGCTCAAGCAGGTCCCGGTAGCCCTTCACGCGCAGGGTCCCGAGGTGGTCGAACAGCAGCCGCACCTTCACTCCGCGCGCCACTGCCCGCGCGAGCGCGTCGAGGAAAGGACTGACGTACTCCGGGTCGTCGCCCATGATGTAGAACTGCACGTGCACGTACTGCTTGGCCGAGTCGACGGCCTCCGTCATCCTCTGCAGCGACTCGCGGTAGTCCATCACGAACTCGAACCCGTTGCCGGCGTCGAGCGGAAACGCGCCGAGACGCCGGTTGAGTGCCACGGCGGAGGCGACCGTGGGCGAGACCTGCTCGAGCGCGTCGTCGCTCTGGAGGTGCTTCGTGTAGTCGAGCACGCGCCTGTTGATCTCGAGCTGGCGCCGCACGCGCCGCTCCGAGAGCCGGAAGTTGCCGAAGAGCAGGAAGAGGGCCAGACCCACGGCGGGGATGAAGAAGATCGCGAGCAGCCAGGCCATCGCCGTCGTCGGGCGCCTGTTGCCCGGCACGATCCCGAGCATGACCACACGGATCCCCACGTCGATGATCCACGCGAAGACGATGAGCCAGAACGGCAGCTCTCCCAGTCGCTCCAGCAGACTGACCACCCCGGCACCTCCTCGCGGTCCGCGCGGGCGCCGGCGACGTCGTCGTGCCGGTTCAACACCCTGTGACCTTTCCCCAGCCTAGTCGGAACCGCAGATAGTGAGGTGAGCGGGCACGCGATACGAGTAATCTAGGCCCATGACTGTCTTGGTTTTCGTCGATCCCGCGCATCCGGGTGGCCGCGTGGCCGACCCCGATGCCCCGCAACTCTCCGTCCTCGACGCGGGCGTGACTCGCGGCGACGGCGTCTTCGAGTCCGCCCTCTACACGGGCGGGAAGGTGCGCAAACTGGAGATGCACCTCTCCCGCATGGCCGTGTCCGCGCAGGTCACCGACCTGATCATCCCGTCGGCCGGCGCGTGGCGGGCGGCGATCGCCACGGCGATCTCGCACTACGACGCCGCCGCCACCCCGGGTGCCGAGCCCGCCGAGTCGGTAGTCAAGTTGATCGCGACCCGCGGCGCCGAATCGGCGGACGGCGTGCACGACTACGGCAGCGCGTGGGTCACCGTCTCCCCCGCCCCGGAGCTGGGCCGGCGCCAGCGCGAGACGGGCATCGACGTGCTGCTGCTGGACCGCGGCTACGACTCCACGGTCGCCGAGCGCGCGCCGTGGCTGCTGATGGGCGCGAAGACGCTCTCCTACGCGGTCAACATGGCGGCGATCCGGCACGCGAAGCGCCACGGCGCGGACGACGTCATCTTCACGTCGTCGGACGGGCGCGTTCTGGAGGGCCCGACGTCGACCGTGCTGCTGGCGACCCGCGAGCGGGACGCCGAGGGGCACGAGATCAAGCGCCTCGTGACGCCGACCCTGGAGACCGGCATCCTGCCGGGGACCACGCAGGGCGCGATCTTCGCGGCGGCGAAGGCGGAGGGCTGGGAGCTGGGCTACGGGCCCGTCGAGCCGAAGCACCTGCGCGAGGCGGCGGGCGTCTGGCTGGTCTCGAGCGTGCGGCTGCTGACGCCCGTGAACTCGCTCGACGGCGAGGCTATCAGCACCGACGCGGAGCTCACTGCCGAGCTCGCCGCGATGGTGGACTCGATCAACTAGGGCCGCCGGCCGGGCACGCCGCTTGCCCCGGGCCTGCGCGCCTGTATCACCCCTGCCAATGACCGGCACACCCAGTACCTCCAATCCAATGCGACCTCTTGACGGGGCAATACACTTCAACTACGTTCGTCAGTGAAATAGGTCACACTGCTCCGCTTGGAAGTCATGTCGGGAAGAGTACAGGGAAGTTGGAAAAGATATGCGTCGTCCTGGTGCCCTCGTAGCGAATGCCTGTGGAGCAGCATTCCTCGCACCTAACGCTCACACAGTGCGAACAGCGCGCCCTGCGCTCGACTGCCGTCCCACCGAAAGAAGTTCGGCTTTTTCCGCGACAACCAACACTTTCGGGAAATGCTCGCCCGCCCGGTCGAGGCATGACCGCCACCAGTGGAACAGATTTAAGGCGGCCCGCGAGCCGAATGAAACTGCAGATTCCAAGACTTCTCCGAACAGCAACGGTTCGGAAGCAGGGTCTCATCACCGAATAAAGTCAAATGGCTACTGGCGCGCGTGGGTCAGTTCAGCTAAATGACTCATCGAAGGTCCAGGCTTGTCCTAGCCTGCGTGGCAATTGGAGCTACACTAACTGCCTGCTCATCGCCTCTCGACGGGAGCTCCTGGAAACTTGAATTCGAAGAGGCCCTGGAGTCCGTTTCGACCGACTTTCAAAGAGACATACTCGCTGATGGAATAATCACCGATAGCGAGTATGGCGAGGCGGTCAGTAGATTCGAGAAGTGCGCGTCAGAGAAAGGCGTGCCGATCACATTTGACCGAAAGACCGGTGGGTACTCTACATCTGCGCAGAACATGTCAGAGGCAGAAGGACAGGGCTCCGTCCTTGACGATTGCAGTTCTAAAACAATCGACTGGATCCAGGCAATCTACCTGGGGACACAGGACAACCCTGAGAACATTCCGCAGAAGGAACTTCTCTTTCAGTGCCTCCAGGGACTAGACGCAATCCCGGACGGAATGGCGCTTGAAGATATGTCAGAAAACTCCGTCGACCCAGACAGTCCAGAACATTACGCTTGCATGGTCGATCCTTGGAATCCAGAAGTAGAAGAGCTCAGTGACGACGAATCTTGACCCGCTCGCAGGCCGCGGCCGCCCTCCGTATACAAGCGATCCTCCACACATGAGGAGACATGACCCCTCATGAGACGTGGAAACTGGGTGGTTCTGGGCCTCGCTGTGCTTGCAATCGGCGCAATGCTCGGGTTCGTCTGGGCACCGACGCCGCTGCCTCCCGACTACCGCACAAGCAGTGATCCGACGGTCGCCGTCGTCACCGAGCCGTTCAGCGACCAACGCGACCTCGCCGTCGAGATCACCGCCACCCCGGGACACGTGGTGGAGTCTCCCGCTGACGGGGTGATCACCCGCTACAAATGCACAGTCGGTGGAACTTGGACTTCGGGAACGGCACCCACAGCCATCGACGGCGATCCACTACTGGTCCTCCACTTGTCGTCCCCTCCCTACCGGACACTCGCCTCAGGTTCTACGGGTGACGACGTCTCCGCACTCGGCGCTGAACTCGCACGGCTCGACTACCTCAGCGAAGAGGCCACGACCTTCTCCTTGACGATGGAAACCGCCCTGACGGAACTTCAAGAAGCTACCGGCGTGCCAGCCACCGGTACCCTCGACCCGGCCAAAATACTGTGGCTGCCGGCACCGAGCATCACCACCGCAGAATGCCCGGCCCAGCTCGGGCAACGCCAGTCTGCAACGCAACCTCTCGCCCAGGCAGCAGAAACCATCACGGAGCTCCGCCTTCCCACCATCCCGGCCGATGCCGTGGACGGCGAGCGCACGGCCACTGTCGGTGCTACGACCACGTCCGTTTCTAAGGACGGGACAGTGGAACTGACCGACGAGCAGCGAGCCGTGCTCATGGAGGACCCAACCGTGCAGCTTGCGACCGATCCGGACACCGGCGTTCCCCTCGCAGCCGCGTGGATGCTGGCGGAACCGCTGCAAGCGGCCGCTCTGCCGCCGTCGTCCCTCATCGATTCGGCGAGTGGCTTCTGTGTTCACGCGGGGGACGGGACTCCGCACATGGTTCGGGTGCTCGCCTCCAGCTTGGGCCAGACCTACGTATCCTTTCCCGACCAGACGCCGACGTCGATCCGTACGGAACCCAGTGCGGAATCCGCATGCAGCAAGTAGCGGCGCCGCCTCGCCTCCGATTGTGCGGCGTCGGCCACCGGTTCGGTACCTCACCGTGGCTGTTTCGCGAACTCTCGGCGGAGTTCGTCGCCGGTGACCTGCTGGCCATCAGCGGGCCGTCCGGCAGCGGTAAGAGCACCTTGCTCTCCCTCATCGCCGATGGCCAACCAGCCGAAGGTGGAATCGAGTTCGCCGGCGAACGCACGCTGCAATGGGTCTTCCAGAATCCGTTCGGCCTGCCCCACCGGACCACTGCCGACCACGTGATGGTCCCGTTGTTGGCTCGTGGTCAGGAGCGCGACGACGCGGCCGATCGGGTAGCCGAATTGTTGGAGCTATTCGGGCTCGATGAGGTAGCCGAGGCGCCCTACAGCACGCTCTCCGGCGGACAGGCACAGCGGCTCATGCTGGCCCGGGCCGTTGCGGCGGAACCAGCACTCCTCCTGGTTGACGAGCCGACGAGTCAACTCGACCCCGTCAACGCGGCCAACGTGATTCAAGTGCTCAGCGCGCTGAGTGATGAGCGCCGGATAGTGGCCATCGCAACGCACGATCCGCGCATCGCCGAACGAGCTTCGAAGGTCCTCCAGCTCGGAGGCACCGATGCGTAGACATTCGGGCAGACCCGTGCCGCCGCCGAGTCGAATGCGCGGTACCGCTCTCCGGTCCGAGGCAGTACGCAACCTCCTCAGCGGCACCAGCCGGCTTGCGATCTGGGTCGTCGTCACGGCGGCTGTCTGCCTGCTGCTAGGGGGTTTCGCCGCGCACCGCACGGCGTCAAGCCTCATCGCGGCCCAGAACTACGCAGCCGCCGGCGGAACCACGTACACGCTGACGTCGGAGTCGCACATCAGCGGTACCAGGTGCCAGGCCCTGGCGTCCCACGTCGACGTGCTCGCAGCCGGGGCTCTCCGCGAAGAACCAAACGGGCTCTCCCCGGCCACCCTGCCCAGCACGCCGATCCCCTTCTTCAGCGCCACCGTGGGATTCGCCGAGCTCTTCCCTGGGGCGGACGCAAGGACCGAGCCGTCAGGAATACTGGTCTCCACAGAGACCGCCAACAGGCTCGGTGTTGCCGCCGGTGCCGAGGTCGGCCTCACCGCCGCCACGGGGTCCGCACCCGCACACATTCGCGGCGTCTATCAATTCCCCGAGGGTGCGACCGGCCAACCGCTCGCCTACGCGGCTCTCGCCGAGGTACCTGCCACCGACGCGTTCGACTCCTGCTGGGCCAAGCTCCGCCCCTCAGCCGCTTCGTCCGGCTCCCCGGCTCTGGCACTGCTGCGCACCACGCTTCTCGAGCCGTCAGACCACGAGCAGGTTGAGCTCGCACAGGTCAACGGCCGCATGGGGGACACCTCGCCCGACCCCAGGGCAGATCCCCTGTGGACGGGCCCTGCCCTGGTCTCCGTAGCACTCCTGGCTGGTACGGGAATTGGCATCGCGGCTGCACACATTCGACGGCTCGAGATCGCCGCCGCGCTCCACCTCGGCGTCGCGCGGCGGGACGCCCTCCAGCAGCACTTGCTCGAGAACGCGACCATTGCCACGCTCGGCGCACTCATTGCTCTTCCGGCCGTGTTGTGGCTGGCGCACGACGGCGTCGCACCCGACAACGCGTACTACTCCGCGGCCGCAGGGCTCAAGGTGCTGGTCTCTGCCGTGCTCGGCGTGCTCGCGGGGACGACCGTCCGCACGGCTACTGTCAAGGAATCAGATCTGTACCGGTACTTCCGCGAACGGTGACCACGCCCGTGCATTCGCTCGACGACGAAGCGATCAAAGCCGACGCACTGCCAGCGCTCCCCCGCCGCACTTGAAATCGCGCCGGAAAATCTCCTGCGAACCCTTCATTTCTTCGAAGTATTCTTCTAGAATCATGGTATGACTCCAGCACAGGCATTCGACTCCGGCGCACCAGCCGACGATGCCCTGCTCGAGCGCCTGCAGCGTCTGGACGCCGAACTCGCCGGGATCTGCGAACAGCTCGCCGGCGCCGGCGATGCCGGGATCGTGCAGGCCGCCACGCTGATCGAGTCGATAGGCCGGAAGATCGACGCGTCCCGGGTTCGCTCCGCCGGGGAGATCGCCCTGCGTTCGGACAAGTCCCTCGGAGCCGACAGGCTCTCCGCCCGGTTGGGGTGTCGGAACGAGGTCGAACTGCTGCAACGGATTACCCGCCGCTCGCACGGCCAGCTCAAGCGGCGGATCGGGCTGGATGAGAGCACCCGGCCCGCGATCGGTATCACCGGCGCCCGGATCGCCCCGCGGTTCCCCCGCATCGCCGGGGCCCTGCACCGGGGCCAGATCGACCCGGAGACCGCGGACCTCGTAGCGGGCATGCTCACCAAAGTCGCCCACCGGGCCGACCCGGCGCAACTCGTCGCGGCCGAGGCCGAACTCGTCGACGCCGCCACCGGCGCCCTCGCTTCCCGCCTCGTCGCCGAGAACAACTCCGCAGGGGCCGGCCCAGAGCCCGCAGCGGACCCCGAAAGCGCTGACCCCACCGTGGATCCCGCCGACGAATCCGCCGCGGGCGAGGCCGCACAGGACGGCGAGCCGGATCCGATGTTGGCACTGGTCTACCCGGAGATGCGCAAGCTCGCAGCCCATTGGGAGGCGTCGCTCGATCAAGACGGGCCGGTCCCGGCTGAGGAACAGGCCCAGCGCCGGCGGATGCTCACGATCGGGGCAGCCAAGGACGGCCTCGTGTCCGTCCGCGCACTGCTGTTGCCCGAAGTCGCCGCGCAGCTGCAAGTGCTCCTCGACGCGCACCTGAACCCCGCTGCCCGCGCCAATTCCATCGGCGGCACGCCTGCGGATGGAGCGGATGCGGGTGTGCCTGATTTCCTGCCCGCGGACACGGACCTTTCCGCGGTGCAGGGAATCGGCCCGGACCAGCCGGTGCTGGACGATCGGACCGCAGCGCAGAGGCGTCACGACGTGTTGATGTCCGTGCTCCAGGCAGCGGCCCGCAGCGCCGAGACCCCGAACCTCGGCGGGGACGCCGCGACCCTGCTGGTGCACGTGAACGCGCAGGACCTGGCGGACCCGGACGGGTACGCGCAGATCGAGGGCTTCGACGCGCCGGTCTCGGCGCGACTCGCGCACCGGATCGCGTGCACTGGCGCGGTGCAGAAAGTCGTCTTTGACCGTGCCGGACGCATCGTCGGGTTGGGATCCAAGGAACGGGTCTTCACCTCTCACCAGCGGCGGGCGATCACCGCCCGGGACGGCGGATGCGTCATCCCGGGCTGCATGATTCCGGCGTCATGGTGCGAGATCCACCATGTGATCCCCTGGGCGCGGGGCGGACCGACCCATACGGACAACGGGGCCTTGCTCTGCTTTTTCCATCACCGGTCCATCGAGGACTCCGGGTGGCAGATACAGATGCGTTCCGGGGTGGTCTACGTGAAAGCGCCGGAGTGGATCGACCCGGCAGAGGTGTTCCGGCCCGCCCAGACCTCCCAGAGCCGGCAACTCGCCGGCAGACTCCTAGCCAACACGGCCCCGACCGCGCGCACCGCGAACGGCGGCGGTAGTCCCGGTGGCGGAAAGAGATGCGACGGCGGCGACGAGGGAGCCCGCGGCGGCGGCAGAGACCGCGGCGGCGCTCACGGCGGCCCCGCGATGCCCCTGGTGGTCGCGCGGGGCCGTCGCGAATGCCGTATTCGTCTCAGCCCTACCAACAGCGGCAACCGCGGCAGAACGCCCCGCCCGATCGCGCCGCACCCCGTCGGCCAGTTCCAACCAGCCTGACAGAACCGTCAGTTGGTCCAGACGACGTTCCACGTGCCCGCCGCGAGCGCCGCAACGACGGCGGCCGCACCGACAAGGGCTCCGGCCAGCACGATGACCCCGTCCCGTCGCCTGAACGTGGACTCGCGGGCCCAGGTGCGCTCGTCGCCGCCGAAACCCTTGGCCTCCATGCTGACCGCGAGCCGCGAGGCCCGCCGCAGCGCCTGCACGATCAGCGCGAAGGCCTGGCCCGCATTGGCCTTCGTGCGCTGCCACGCGCTGCCGTGGGAGCCGACGCCGCGCGCGCGGCGCGCCATCGACAGCACCTGCCACTCCTCGGCCAGCAACCCGACGAGCCGCATCGCCGCGAGCGCGCCGAGCACGAACCGGTGCGGCAGCCGCAGCTTCTGCGCGAGCGCGTTCGCCAGATCCGTCGGATTGGTGCTGGCGATCATCACCACCGCCGGCAGCGCCACGGCGAAGATGCGAACACCCGTCGCGAGCCCCGCCTCGAGCGACCCCGTCGAAATCGTCACGGGTCCGAACTCGACGAGCATCCGGCCGGAGGTCTCCCCCACCAGCGTGGTCCCCCACGCCGCGAACAGGCCAGCCACCAGAAGCGGCCAGGCACGGAGCAGGAAATCCCGGATCCGCACCCCGGAGAGCGGCAGCAGCAAAAGCGTCGCGGCGACGACGACGGACGCGCTGACGAAGTCCATCGACACGATCAGCACGAGCGTCACGCACCCGATCGCGGCCAGCTTGGACAGCGGATTCGCCCGCCCGAGGAAGCTCCGCGCCGCCCGCTGGCTCGGTTCCAGCGAGAGCCGCGGCTGCTGCGGACCCGCTTGCACGACGGCATCGCCAAGGTCCCGCACGTCGACTTGCTCGGCACCGATCGCCTGCGCGAAATGCTCGTCGTGGGTGACCGCGACGATCGAGGTCCCGGCCTCCCGCTCCGCACGCAGCAGCAGGGCCAGTTCGCGCCACGTGTTCGCGTCCTGCCCGAAGGTCGGCTCGTCGAGGATCAGCACTCGCGGCCGGGTCGCCAGGACCGCCGCGACGGAGAGCCGCCGCTTCTCCCCACCGGAGAGCGTGAACGGATTGGCCTCGGCGAGCTCCGTGAGCCCGAGGCGGTCGAGCAGCTCGTCGGTGCGCGCCGCGATCTGGTCCTCATCCATGAGCGGGTGCCCGGCCGCACCGCGTGCGTGGCGCTGACCGTATTCCAGTTCCTCGCGCACGCTCTGGGCCACAAACTGATGCTCCGGTTCCTGGAACACGGAGCCGATGCGGCTGACCAGGTCCGCCGCGCGCCAGTCGTACGGCCGCGCGAGCGCTCCGGAGCCGCCGTCGTAGGAGAGCTCGCCTCCGAATTCCGGCAGCAGACCGCCGAGCGTCAGCGCGAGCGTGGACTTACCGGCCCCGTTCGGGCCGGTCACGCAGATGGCGCGTCCGGCCGTGAGCTCGAGGTCGACGCCCGTGAGGTTCGGGGCATCGTGCTTGCGGGGGTTGCCACGGCCCACGGCGAGGCCGCGGGCGGACAGCGCCGTGGTCGTGCCCGTCGTCGGGGACACCGGCGGGAGCTCGGGCACGTGGCCCGGGACCCAGACGCCCGCGGCGATCAGCCGCTCTCGTACGGGCCCGGGAGCGAAGAGCTCCTCCGGCGTACCAGCCGCAACAATGCCCCCGCCAGGTTCGAGCACGAGCACGCGATCCACGTGCGGGGCCCACGCGGCGAGCCGGTGCTCGACGATCACGGCCGTCGCGCCGGTCTCGTCGAGCACGCGCACGACGGCGTCGCGCACCTCGAGCACGCCGGCCGGGTCGAGGTTCGCGGTGGGTTCGTCGAGCAGCAGCAGCTTCGGGGCCATCGCGAGCAGGCCCGCGAGCGCGAGCCGCTGCTTCTGGCCACCGGAAAGCGCCGAGGTCGACGCCTGCAGGTCCACGTCGAGTCCGACCGCCGCGAGGGCCGCGTCGACTCGGGGGCCGATCTGCTCGCGCGGGACCGCGTGGTTCTCACAGCCGAAGGCGACGTCGTCGCCGACCGTCGACTGGACGACCTGCGTCTCCGGATCCTGCTGCATGAGACCCGTGGCGCCCGTCAGCTCGTGGGCCGGCACCCCGTCGATGGTCAGACTGCCGGCGGCCTCGGACTCATCGTCCTCGTGCACGACCCCCGCGAGGGCGTGCAGCAGCGTCGACTTGCCGGCCCCGGACGGGCCGACCAGAAGGACGCGTTCGCCCGGGGCGATGCGCAGATCGAGGCCCGCAAGGGCCGGCGTCGTGCGGTCCGCGTGGCGCCAGCCCCACCCCGAGGCGACGACCTCGGCCCCGGCGATCCGGGTGCTGGGATCGACGGTCCTCATGTCAGCCCCGTACCGGTTCCTGCGCGGCCTTGCGCGACGCGAGCGAAGACAGGGCGCCGGTGCGCGCCAGGGCGCGGGTCACAACCCACGAGAGGAAACCCGCGATGACCAGACCCGACACAAGGCAGAAGCCCATGTAGGCGAACTTCATGGGCAGCGTGTAG
Source organism: Kocuria rosea subsp. polaris (assembly GCA_023896275.1). GTDB lineage: Bacteria > Actinomycetota > Actinomycetes > Actinomycetales > Micrococcaceae > Zhihengliuella > Zhihengliuella polaris_A. The sequence goes on from MLDA01000008.1 coordinate 91,555, forward strand.
GCCGGGTACCAGTTGACGATGAACAAGGCGTTGATGGCGGCGAACAGCGCAGCGCCGAATCCGCCGAGCAGGGCGGCGGGCAGGCCGAAGCGGCGGTAACGGAAGGCCGCGAAGGCCGCCTCCGCACCGAGCCCCTGGACGAGGCCCGAGAGCAGCACCGTCATGCCCCAGTGCGAGCCCATCAGCATTTCGACGACGGCGGCGACGATCTCGCAGTAGAGCGCGGCACCGGGCTTGCGAATGATTAGGGCACCGAGCACGGCCGGGAACAGCCACATGCCCAGCACGAGCCCGGACGCCGGCGGGAAACCGGCCCACAGGAACTGGATGCCCACATAGGAGAAGTTCCAGGCCCAGAAGATGACGCCGGAGACAACCGCGATGACGGATGCGATGACGATGTCGGCCACGCTCCAGCCGGTTCGGTTGGGCTTCGTGATTGTTTTCATGATGGTCCTCCTTGGACTGCAAGGAGGGGAAGACGCGCTGGACGCGTCCCAAGAGAACTCGACTCCCTTCGCCGGTACTAACCGGATCAGGTTCGAGGGTCTGCGCGTTGCGCACTCTCAGCGTTCCGCCGCGATGGCGAACGCTCCCCTGTCGTAAGTGATGTGCTGGCCAGTCTAGCGCCGCGCTATGCTGGGCGGGTAATCGCCCTGCCACGACGGGAGTAATGCACGTGAACCTGATTCTGAAGCTACTCGGGACCGCGGTTTCACTCGGCGCCGGTTTCGCCGGCTCGAAGATTGTCGACAGCGTCTGGCTCAAAGCCACCGGCCAGAAGCCGCCGAAGCCCGGCGACAAGGACGCCCAGGCCGAGTCGAGCCTGCGCCAGGCGCTCGGATTCGCCGTGACGTCGGCGATCGTGGCCGCGGTGATCCAGGTCCTGACCGAGCGCGGCACCGAAAGCGCTATCACCTACTTCAAACGGACCGCGGACGAGGTCTAGTACGCAAGAGGGCGGTGGTCATCCACCGCCCTTTTTCGTGCCTGCGGGGCCTCAGTCCTCGCGGTCGGAATGCGCGGCCACGACGGCGTCGAGCTCGTCACGCTCGAGCGTCTCGCGGTTCAGGTGCCGGGTCCGGTAGCCCGCGCGGCTGACCATGTGCGCGCTGACCGGCGCCGTCACCAGCTGCAGCAGCCACGCGAAGATCAGGATCGGAACGGTCGCCCAGCTGCCCGTCTGCAACGCGACCGCGATCAAGAGGAGCAGCAGACCGAGCACCTGCGGCTTGGTCGCGGCGTGCATCCGCGAGAGCAGGTCCGGGAACCGGAGCATGCCGAGCGCCGCGGCGAAGGACATCAGGGAGCCCACGACCAGGCAGAGCGCCGTCGCGATCTCGCGCATCGTCTCCCACATCACGAGTTCCTCCGATCAGTCACGTAGCGCGAAATCGTCACAGAGCCGATGAACCCGAGCACGCAGGCGAGCACCACGAACGCCAGGTGGTCCGTGTGCCCCTCGACAGCCATGTCGATGCACAGGGCGGCGATGATGATCGCGAGCAGCACGTCCATGGCGATGGCCCGCTCCAGGATGGACGGGCCGCGCATGATGCGCACGATCACGAGCACCGTGGCGAGGCCAAGCAGAATCCCCGAGATCCAGGCGGCAACGGTGAGCATCACGCGTCCTCCTTCTTCAGCGCGTCGAGTTCGGCGCGGGTGCCCATGACCTTGATCAAACCGGCTTCGGTCTCCCGCGCCGAGGCCCGGAAGGCCTCAACATCCTCGTCGGTATCGATGTCGAGGACGTGCATGTAGAGGACCGCCGAGCGCCGGTCCACCTCCACGACGACCGAGCCCGGGATGAGCGTGAGCGTGTGCGCGGTGATGGTGACCATGAGGTCGTTGTGGCTGCGCAGCGGCACGCCGACGATGGCCGAGCGGACCCGCGGCCCGCGGAAGATGGACAGGCCGAACACGTTCAGGCTGGCCACGACGACGTTGCCGAGGAAACGGACGATGAAGAGCAGCGCCTGCCACAGGTTGAACCTGCCGGAGAGATGCACGGGCGGCAGCCTGAACGCGGAGACGATCCCGAGGGAGATGAGGAATCCGAAGACGAGGTTGCCGACGCTGAAGTCGATCCACATCGCGCCCCACAGCAGGGTCATGCCCACGATGAGCGGCAGCTCGACCACCAGCCGGCGGCGCCGGCGCCGCAGGACCGCGGCGATGTGCCGGCGCTTGCGCCGGCGGGCGGAGACGTCGTGCGCCATCACTGCCCTCCCATCTTGGGACTGGCCGGGTTCGGCACGTAGCCGTCGAAGGCGTCCGGGCCGAGAACGGCCTCGATGTAGGGCGTGCGCTCGAACATGTTCTGTGCGGCCTGATCAGAGAACTCGAACAGCGGGCCCGCGAAGACGGTGAGGGCCACGCCCAGGAGGACCAGGGCCGCCGTCGCGCCGACCATCGTCGCCGGCAGGGTGCGCGGACGGGTGGCGACCGTCGTCGTGCCGGTGTCCCCACCGAGTGCCTCGAGCAGGACCGGCTCCGGGTCCTCGGCATCGGCGGCACGGCGCCAGAACGCCCGGTTCCACACACGGGCGATCGCCAGCAGCGTCAGCAACGACGTCGCGGCCGCGCCGACAAGCAGGACCCAGGCGAGCGGAGTGCCCAACTCCACGCCGCCCTGCATGAGCCCGAGCTTGCCCAGGAATCCTGAGAACGGCGGGATGCCGGCCAGGTTCATCGCGGGCACGAAGAACAGGACCGCCAGCAGCGGCGAGAGCTTCGCTAGCGAGCCCAGCCGGTCGACGTTCGAGCTTCCGGCCCGGCGTTCGATGAGGCCCGTGACGAGGAAGAGCGAGGTCTGGACGATGATGTGGTGGGCGACGTAGTAGACGGTCGCGCCGAGGGCCACGACGTTGCCGAGGGCGAGCCCGAAGACCATGTAGCCGATATGGCTCGTGAGCGTGAACGAGAGCATACGTTTGATGTCCTGCTGGGCGATCGCGCCGAGGATCCCGACGAGCATCGTCAGCAGGGCCACGACCATGAGCAGGGTGTTGATGCGCTCGCCCGGGAAGAGCAGGGTCTCGGTGCGCACCATCGCGTACACGCCGACCTTCGTCAGGAGGCCGGCGAACACGGCGGTCACCGGGGCCGGGGCCGTCGGGTAGGAGTCGGGCAGCCAGAAGGACAGCGGGAAGACCGCCGCCTTGACCCCGAACGCCGCCAGCAGCATCAGGTGCAGGACCATCTGCAGGCCCGGGGCGAGCTCGCCGAGCTTGAGGCCGAGGTCCGCCATGTTGACCGTACCGGTGGCCGCGTAGATCATGCCGATCGCGATGAGGAACAGCAGCGAGGAGACCACGGAGACGACGACGTACGTGATGCCCGCGCGGATGCGCGGGGCCGTGCCGCCGAGGGTGAGCAGCACGTACGACGCCGTCAGCAGGATCTCGAAGCCGACGTACAGGTTGAAGAGGTCACCGGCGAGGAACGCGTTCGAGACGCCCGCCACGAGCACGAGGTAGGTGGGGTGGAAGATCGAGATCGGGCCGTCTTCGTCGCCGTCGGCCATGCCCTGCGCCGTCGCGTACACCAGCACGGCGAGCGAGACCGCCGTCGAGACCACGAGCATCAGCGCCGAGAACTCGTCGACCACCATGCTGATCCCGAACGGGGCCTCCCAACCGCCCAGCTGCACGACCTGGGCGCCGTGCGTGGCGGCCGAGATCAGCAGAGTGATCTCGAAGAGCAGGGTCAGGCTCAGCGCGGTGATCGTGATCGTGCGCTGGGCGCGGGAGTGCTGTCGCAGCACGAACGCGAGGGCGGCGCCGAAGATCGGCAGCGCGACGGCGAGCGGGGCGATGGACGCGAGGAAGGCGAGCACGGTGTGGGTCATGGCTGCGCCCCCTTCGAATCGGCGTCGTCCTGGGAGAATTCGGTGGTGTCCTCGGGGACTTCGGCGTCCTCCTCGACGTCGAAGTGCCCCTGCTCGGCCACCCTGAGGTCCTCGGGGTCGTCGAGGACTTCGTCACGCTTGGCGATGACCCAGGAACGATAGATGAGCGCGAGCATGAACGCGGTGACGGCGAACGTGATGACGATGGCCGTGAGGATCAAAGCCTGCGGCAACGGATCCGCGTACTCCTCCGCGGGGATGTCCTTCTCGTACAGCGGTGCCAGCCCGGCCGGACCGCCTGCGATCACGATGAGCAGGTTCACGGCGTTGCCGACGAGGAGGATGCCGAGGAGGACCCGGGTCAGGCTGCGTTCGAGCAGCAGGTAGATGCCCGTCGCGAAGAGCACGGCCATGACCAGCAGCAGGAGCACGTTGACGCTCATCGGGTCGTCGGTATCGGCGACATCTGCGGCCGCAGCTGCCAGCATTGCGGTCGTGGTCATCGGGACACCCCCTGGTTCGTTCCGGGCACGTCGTCGTGGGCTTCCGTGATGCCCCGGCCCTCGGATCGCTCGTCGATCTCGGAGCCGAGGCTGCGGATCACATCGAGGGCGAGGCCGAGCACGACGAGGTAGACGCCCACGTCGAAGACGGTCGAGGTGACGAACTTGTGCTCGCCGAAGATCGGCAGCGTGAACTCGAAGGCGGCAGACTGGAAGAGCTCGCCGCCGAACGCGACGGGGGCGACGACGCTCGTCGCCGCGATCGCCAGCCCGAGCCCGAGCAGCGTGCCCGGGCTGATGGGCGTGGCCTCGGCCAGCTCGTAACGCCCGCCCGCGAGATAACGGATGACGAACGCGAGCCCGGCCAGCAGGCCGCCGGCGAACCCTCCGCCCGGCAGGTTGTGCCCGGCGAGGAGCAGGTAGATGCTGATCAGCAGCAGCGAGTGGAAGAGCAGACGTGTGACGACCTCGAAGATGATCGAACGGCGTTCGGGGGCCAGCGTCCGCCCGGCCACGATCCAGGCCTCGCGCGCCGACTCCGCGAAGTAGCGGGCGATCGCCAGCGCGGCCGTCTTCCGTGAGGGCGAATGAATGTGCTCGGAGCCACGGTCCACGGAACCCGATTCGACGTCGGCCAGGGACCGGCCGCCGTCGCCGCGCCCGCGCACGTAGATGAGGCTGGCCACGCCGGTCGCGGCGGCGACGAGGACGGTGATCTCGCCGAAGGTGTCCCACGCGCGGATGTCGACCAGGATGACGTTGACGACGTTGTGCCCGTTGCCGATCTCGTAGGCCATCTTGGGCATACTCAGCGAGATGGGGTCGGCGATCCGGCCGGCCTGCGCGGCGACCGCGATCGCGACCATGACGCCCGCGAAGCCGACGCCGATGGCCGCGCGCAACCACTTCTTGTCGGTCTGGTTAGAGACCCAGAGCCGCGCCGGCAGGCTGCGCAGCGCGAGGACCATGGCGACGAGCACGATCGTCTCGACGAGCAGCTGGGTCAACGCGAGGTCCGGGGCACCGTGCAGCGCGAAGACGATCGCCATGCCGTAGCCCGTCACGGCGACCATGAGCACCGCGAGGAAACGCTTGTTGGCGCGGACGGCCAGCAGCGCTCCGGCGATCATGCACAGGCCGATGACCAGCTGCGCGGGGCTCTCGAAGGCGAGGGCCGAGAGCGGCACCGGCTGCTCCATGAAAATCGCGGCGACGGCCGGCGTCGCGGCCCCCACGATGAGGATCACCATGAGGTAGTGCTGCAGCGAACCGCTCTGCGTGCGGCCCGTGACCCACACGGCCAGGTTGTCGAGCCCGCCGATCGTGTAGCGGTAGAGCTTCTGCAGGTCGATCAGCGGATAGACCCTATCCTGGGCGCGCTCGACGGAGTTGCGCCCCACGAACATGACCGTGCCGGCCAGCACGACGACGGCGGAGAGGCCCAGCGCGGGCGTCAGACCGTGCCACAAGGCCAGGTGGATCGGCTCGGCGGACTCCCCGAAGAGGCCCGCGTAGGGTGCCGCCAGCGTCTCGACGAGGCCGGGGACCCAGGCGAGGGAAATGGTGCCCAGCGTGAGCACGGCGGGGGCGGCGAGGAACATCCAGGGCACGGGGCGGAACTCGGTAGGGGCCACCCCGGGCTTGGAGGCGAACGCTCCCCACACGAATCGGGCGCTGTAGGCGAAAGTCAGGACGGAGCCGGCCACGATCGCCACGACGACGCCCACCGCGGTCTCGACGCCAAGGAACATCCCGTCGAGGCCGCTTCCCCCGCCCAGCAGGGACTCGAACACGGCCTCCTTGGCGACGAAGCCGAACAGTGGCGGCAGCCCGGCCATGGAAGCGGCGCCGAGGAGGCAGATGGCGAAGAGCTTCGGCGCGCTGCGGGCCAGGCCCGACAGCTTGCGCACGTCGCGGGTCCCGGCCTGGTGGTCGATGATGCCGACGCTGAGGAAGAGCGCGGCCTTGAACAGCGCGTGGGCCATAAGCAGGGCGATGGCCGCCAGCGCGGCGTCGGGCGCTCCGATCGACGTCACCACGATCAGGAAGCCGAGTTGCGAGACCGTGCCGTAGGCGAGGATCAGCTTGATGTCGTTCTGGCGCAGCGCGCGCCAGCCGCCGACGAAGAGGGTGGCCAGGCCGAGGATGATGAGCGTGGAGTGCCAGAACGCCGTCGTGCTGAACCCGGGCGCGAGCCGGGCGATCAGGTAGACGCCGGCTTTGACCATGGCGGCGGCGTGCAGGTAGGCGGAGACCGGGGTCGGGGCGGCCATGGCGCCGGGCAGCCAGAAGTGGAACGGGACGAGTGCCGACTTGGAAACGGCGCCGACGAGGATGAGCAGGATCGCGATGTCGACCGTTGTCCCGGTCAGTTCCGGGACGCCGGCCGCGGCGGAGGCGAGGATCTCGGAGAGGCGGTAGGTGCCGGCGACCTGTCCCAAGAGGACGAGGCCCAGCAGCATCGTCAACCCGCCGAAGGTCGTGACGATGAGCGCCTGCAACGCCGAGCGACGTGCGTAGATGCGCGTCTTGGCATACCCGATGAGCAGGTAGGAGAGGACTGTGGTCAGTTCCCAGAAGATGAAGAGCAGGATCAGGTCATCGGCCGTCACGAGCCCGAACATCGCGGCGGCGAATGCGGTCAGTTGAGCGCCGAAGGGTCCGATGTTCGGGTCGTCGTTCTTGAAGTAGCGGGCGCAGTAGAAGAGCACGAGCGCGCCGACGCCGAGTACGAGCAGGCTGAGCACGCCGGAGAGCGCATCGAGGCGGAACGCGAACTCGACGTCGAGCGCCGGGATCCACGGAGTGGTGAACCCGGGCGGCGCCGCGTCGTCGCCGTTCGGGGCCGATTGATCCGCCGCTAGGACGGCCGGCAGCTGGAACAGGAGCCAGACGAATGCGGCCGCGGGGACGGCTGCGAGCACGTAGAACGTGCTGCGGCCGAGGCGGCGGAAGATGAGCGGGGCGGCAAAGGCTGCTGCGAAGAGCCCGACCGTCACGACCAGCACATGCGCCCCCTCAAATTTAGACTCCGTCCAGTCTAACTGCGATTCCTCGCTATCCGCTGTGATGAGCGCCCATTATGCTTCGAGCATGACGACATTGCGGCCGCGGCTCTTTTCGAAGCAGGTCCTTGCGTGGGCGGCCTGGGACTGGGGGTCGGCGGCGATCAACGCGGTCATGACGACCTTCGTGTTCACCGTCTATCTCACGAGCTCGACGTTCGGCGACGTCGACTCGAACTCCGCCGCGCTCGGCACGGGGCTCGCGATCGCGGGCTTCGCCATCGCGCTGCTCGCCCCTGTGACGGGACAGCGTTCGGACGCCGGCGGCCGTCGGCGCTTCTGGCTGGGCGTGAACTCGGTCCTCGTGGCTCTGACAACCGCGGCCTGCTTCTTCGTCTACCCGGAACCGGGCTTCTTGATCTTCGGCATCACGCTGATCGCCCTCTCGAGCGTGTTCGGGGAGTTCGCGACGGTGAATTATTACGCGATGCTTCCGCAGATTTCGACGCCGGCCACGATCGGCCGCGTTTCCGGGTTCGGCTGGTCGATGGGCTACCTCGGCGGCATCCTCGCCCTGGCGGTCGTGCTCTTCGGCTTCGTCCAGCCCGTCTTCGACTGGCCCGGGGCCAGCGAGGACGCGGCCCTGAACCTCCGCCTCGTCGCCGTCTTCTCGGCCGTCTGGTTCTTCGCCTTCGCCCTGCCCGTGCTCTTCGCGGTCCCGGAGAACAAGCGCACCATCGCGGTCGAGAAGGTCAGCATCGCCGAGAGCTATCGGCAGCTGGGCCGGACCATCGTGCGCCTGTACCGCACGAGCCGCCACACGCTGTACTTCCTGCTCGCGTCCGCCGTCTTCCGCGACGGGCTTGCGGCCGTGTTCACGTTCGGCGGCATCGTGGCCGCGGGGACCTTCGGCTTCTCGACCTCCGAGGTGATCGTCTTCGCGATCGTCGGCAACGTCGTCGCCGCGCTCGGCGCGCTCATCGGCGGCGTGCTGGACGACCGGGTGGGCCCCAAGGCCGTGATCGTCACCGCGCTGCTCGGCCTGCTCGTCGCCGGCCTGGGCGTATTCCTCTCGCCGGTGCTCTTCGCGACTCCGGCGACCGGGTTCTGGATCTTCGGGCTGGCCCTGACGTTCTTCGTCGGCCCGGCGCAGTCGTCCTCCCGCGCGTACATCGCCCGCATGGCCGAGGACGGCCGCGAAGGGGAGATCTTCGGCCTCTACGCGACGACGGGCCGTGCGGTCAGCTTCCTCGCGCCGACGCTCTTCTCGGTCTCCGTCGCGCTGGCGATCCCGTTCGTCGCGACGGGCGAGGCCCAGCGCTTCGGCATCCTCGGGATCCTCGTCGTGCTGCTCGTCGGCCTGCTGCTGCTGCTTCCGATCCGCAAGCCGGCTCAGGTGGCCGTAGACACCGGCCCCGCCGCGGGCTAGCGCGTGATGTCGGTGCGGTGGAAGTTCTGGAAGCTGCGCGAGGCGGTCGGGCCGCGCTGACCCTGGTAGCGGTTGCCGTAGGCCCCGGAACCGTACGGGTGCTCGGCCGGCGACGTGAGCCGGAAGAAGCACAGCTGCCCGATCTTCGACCCCGGCCACAGTTTGATGGGCAGCGTCGCCATGTTGGAGAGCTCGAGGGTGACGTGCCCCGTGAAGCCCGGGTCGATGAAGCCGGCGGTGGAGTGCGTGAGCAGCCCCAGGCGGCCGAGCGAGGACTTGCCTTCGAGGCGCGCGGCGACGTCGTTCGGCAACGACACCTGCTCGTAGGTCGCGCCGAGCACGAACTCCCCCGGGTGCAGGATGAACGCGTCGTCGGGGTCGACCTCGACGAGGCGCGTCAGCTCAGGCTGATCCGCCGCGGGATCGATGTGGGCGTACTTGTGGTTGTCGAACAGCCGGAAGAAGCGGTCCAGACGCACGTCCACGCTGGACGGCTGGATCATGGACGGTTCATACGGGTCGAGCCCGATGCGTCCGGAGTCGAGTTCGGAACGGATATCGCGATCAGAGAGCAGCACCCGTACAAAATATCGCACCACCGCCCTCGCCCGGGCCTTTGCGTTGAGTCGAGTCACATCCCCTATCGCCCGGCCCGGGTGGCCGACTATGCTGGCAACGACATGTTCGATGGACGCGACGCCCCCGACCGCAGGCGCGTGCGCGGGTGGTTGGCGCCCGCTGCCGCGCTTTTCTTTGCGTGCGCCCTCGCCGCCGCACCGGCGGCGCAGGCCACCGGGCCCGACCACGACGCACCCCACGCCGCGGCACCGTCAGTGGAGGAGCTTCGGGACCCGGCCTCGCCGACGGCGTTCGTGAACGCCGCGCACCCGCTCGACCCCGTGGACTACGTACCCGAAGAGCTCGAGACCGTCAGCCCCTCCGGCGACCAGCTTGTTCCCGAGGCGGCGGCCGCCACCCGCGACCTCATCGAGGCCGCCGCGTCGGCCGGCCACTCGCTCGCCGTGCAGAGCGGATACCGCTCCTACACGCGCCAGGCCGAGCTCTATAACTCCTATGCAGCCCGTTACGGTGAGGCCTACGCGTCCCGGATCTCGGCTGAGCCCGGGACCAGCGAGCACCAGCTCGGGCTGGCCGTCGACCTGGGCCTGACGAGCGGGCTGTGCTCCCTGCAGGCATGCTTCGGCGACACGGAGGCCGGGCAGTGGATCGCCGAGCACGCCGGAGACCACGGGTTCATCATCCGCTACCCCGAGGGCTCCGAGGACGTCACGGGATACTCGTATGAGCCGTGGCACCTGCGCTACCTCGGCGAGGAGACCGTCGCCGACTTCACCGCCTCGAAGGCGGGCACCTACGAGGAGTACGTGGAGGCGCTCGAGGCCGCGGCCGACGTCGTCGCCGAACCGCTCGACGACCTGCCGCCCGAGGGCACGGCCCTCGGCCCGCTGCGCATCGACGTCAGCGACGGGTTGTTCCGGATCTCCGACTGGCGCGAGTTCGAGTAGCCTCAGGCACCGATTTCGGTGCGGACGGCCAGCAGCTCGGGGAAGAACGTGAGTTCGAGCGCCCGCTTCAGGAAACCGACGCCGGAGGACCCGCCCGTGCCGCGCTTGAAGCCGATCGTGCGCTCGACCGTCTTCATGTGGCGGAAGCGCCAGAACTGGAAATTCTCCTCGAGGTCGACAAGCTCTTCGCAGGCCTCGTAGAGGTCCCAGTGTTCAGCGGCGTTCTCGTAGATCTCCTTGTAGACCGCCACGAGCGGCTCCGAGAAGACGTGCGCCTGCGTGACGTCGCGCTCGAGCACTTCCGCCGGCACATCGAAGCCCCGGCGGGCGAGCAGGCGCACGAACTCGTCGTAGATGCTCGGTTCGTTCAGCAGACCGGTGAGGAGCTCACTGGCCTCCGGGTCGGACTCGAAGACCTTGACCATGCCCGAGTTCTTGTTGCCGAGCAGGAACTCGACGGCGCGGTACTGGTAGGACTGGAAGCCGCTCGAGGCCCCGAGGTCGCCGCGGAACTCGGCGTACTCGCTCGGCGTGAGCGTCGCCAGCACGCTCCACTGCTCCGTCAGGGAGCGCTGGATGTGCTTGACGCGCGCGATGTGCTTGAGTGCGAACCGCAGGTCGTCTTCGCGCAGGCGCCTCACGATGGCCTTGAGCTCGTGCAGCATCAGCTTGAGCCAGAGCTCGGACGTCTGGTGCTGGATGATGAACAGCATCTCGTCGTGGTGCTCAGGGCGGCTCACCGGGTGCTGCGAGTTCAGCAGCGTGTCCAGGCCCAAGTAGGAGCCGTAGCTCATCTTGTCGCGGAAGTCGGTCTCGATCTCCGCCTCGAGGGCGCGCGTGTTCTTGTCGACAGTCACGGGTGAAGCCTACTTGCCCGCGCGCACGGGGATCCCCGTGAAGGTCGGCTTCATGGTGGCGGCGAAGAAGTCCTCCCCCTTGTCGTCCACGACGATGAACGCCGGGAAGTCCTCGACCTCGATCCGCCAGACGGCCTCCATGCCGAGCTCCTCGTACTCGAGCACCTCGACCTTTTTGATGCAGTCGAGGGCCAGGCGCGCGGCCGGACCGCCGATCGACCCGAGGTAGAAGCCACCGTGCGCCTCGCAGGCGGCGGTGACCTGACCGGAGCGGTTGCCCTTGGCCAGCATGACCTTCGAGCCCCCGGCGGCCTGGAACTGGTCGACGTAGGAGTCCATGCGTCCGGCCGTCGTCGGGCCGAACGAACCGGAAGCCATGCCATCCGGGGTCTTCGCCGGGCCCGCGTAGTAGACCGGGTGGTCCTTCATGTACTGCGGCATCTCCTCGCCGGCGTCGAGGCGCTCCTTGATTTTGGCGTGCGCGATGTCGCGGGCCACGACGAGCGGGCCGGACAGGGACAGGCGGGTCTTGACAGGGTGTTTGGTCAGCTCAGCGAGGATCTCGTCCATCGGGCGGTTCAGGTCGATCTTCACCACGGAACTGCCGCCGGTGCCGGTCACGCCGTCGGTATCCTCATCGTGCGCTGCGACGGCCGGGTGCGACTCGTCCGGCATGAAGCGGGCGGGGTCCGTCTCGAGCTGCTCGATGAACACGCCGTCAGCGGTGATCTTCGCCAGGAGCTGGCGGTCGGCCGAGCAGGAGACGGCGATCGCGACGGGCAGCGAGGCCCCGTGACGCGGCAGCCGGACGACGCGCACGTCGTGGCAGAAGTACTTGCCGCCGAACTGGGCACCGATGCCGAAGTCGCGCGTCAGCTGGTGCACCTTCTCCTCGAGGTCGGTGTCGCGGAATCCGCGGCCCGTGATCGCGCCCTCCGTCGGCAGGGTGTCCAGGTACTTCGCCGAGGCGTACTTCGCGGTCTTCATCGCGAACTCGGCGCTCGTGCCGCCGATGACGATCGCCAGGTGGTACGGCGGGCAGGCCGCCGTACCGAGCGAGCGCAGCTTCTCGTCCAGGAACTTCAGCATGGCGTTCTCGTTCAGGATCGCCTTCGTCTCCTGGTACAGGAACGACTTGTTGGCCGAGCCGCCGCCCTTGGCCATGAAGAGGAACTTGTACTGGTTCTCGTGCCCCTCTTCGGTATCGGAGTAGATCTCGACCTGGGCGGGCAGGTTGTTGCCGGTCAGCTTCTCCTCCCACGTCGTCAGCGGCGCGAGCTGCGAGTAACGCAGGTTCAGCTGGGTGTAGGCGTCAAAGATGCCCTTCGACAGGGCCTTCTCGTCCGGCCCCCCGGTGAGCACGTGCTGGCCGCGCTTGCCCATGACGATCGCGGTTCCCGTGTCCTGGCACATGGGCAGAATTCCGCCGGCAGCGATATTGGCGTTCTTCAGCAGGTCGAGCGCGACGAACTTGTCGTTCGGGCTGGCCTCCTCGTCGTCGAGGATGTTGCGCAGCTGCTGCAGGTGCGCCGGGCGCAGGTAGTGGGAGATGTCGTGCAGGGCGGTCCGTGCCAGCTCCTGCAACACGTGCGGCTCCACCTCCAGGAACTTGCGGCCACCCGGCCCATCCACGGTGCGGACCCCCTCGGTGGTCAGCAGGCGGTACGGCGTCTCGTCGGCGCCGATCGGCAGCAGGTCCTCATAGCGGAATTCGGTCATCATGCTTCCTTGCAAATGCTTGGCGGTGGCGGCCCGGCACTGGGCGCCCTACCACTTTAGGCGCTCGCGGCGACCGCGCACGACACGAAACCGGCGGAACAATGTTGCGCACAGGCGGCAGTCGTGGTCGGGTGTAGGCATGAGCGAGACGCCTGAGATCAACGAAACGCCCACCGCCGACACCACGGAGTTTGCCCCGGAGCAGCCTCAGAACGACCTGGAGGCCACCCTCCTGGCCGGCCAGCAGGACCCCGAGAAGGCTGGCGAGGTCATCGCCACGTTCCTGAACTCGGAGATTTTCTTCCTCAGCAGCGAAGAGGTGACGGAGGAGTCCCAGGACGTCGCCCCACTCGTGCTGCAGAACCCTGACGGCGAGCCGCGCATCGCGGTCTTCTCCGACCTGCGCCGCGTCCCCGAGCAGTACCTCGAGGCCGCCCCCTACGGCGTGAAGGTGACCGGAGCCGCCGTCGTGCAGAACCTCAACGGCGCCGGCCTGGTGCTCAACGCCGGCCACCAGATCGGCTTCGAGATCCCGGCCGAAGGCATCGAGGCGATCCGCCGCGATTTCCGTCCGGTCGACGCGGATGAGGACGGCGCCGCCGGCGCCTGAGGTCCCACCCCACGTAATAGTGGGATTTAACTAATCAAAGTCCGCGGCGGCGGGCGAGTTTTCGATACTGTATCTCTGGTGACCGATGACTCGCCCGTTTCCCCGCGCCCGCGCTACGTTCCCAGCTTCAAGTACATTTTGATGCTCGGCGCCCTCGCGGCGCTGCCCGCCGTGACGGTGGACATGTATCTCCCGTCGCTGCCGACGGTCGCCGCGGAGCTGCACGCCAGCCACGCCGCCGTTCAATTCACCATCTCCGCCATGCTGCTCGGCGGCGGCATCGGCCAGCTCGTCATCGGCCCCTTCTCCGACCGCTTCGGGCGCCGACTGCCGCTCCTCATCGGCATCTCCCTGCACGTGGTCTTCTCCATCCTGTGCTCGCTGGCGAGCAGCATCGAACTGCTGATCCTCCTGCGCTGCCTGCAGGGCTTCTTCAACGCCGCGGCCGGAGTCGTCGCGATCGCCGTCATCCGCGACCGGTTCGTCGGCTCGGACGCCGCCCGCCTGCTCTCCCGGCTCATGCTGGTGATCGGCGTGGCACCGCTCTTCGCCCCCACGATCGGCCAGGCCATCGCCGGCGCGTGGCACTGGCGGGCGGTGTTCTATGCGCTCGCGCTGATCGGCGTCGTGCTCGTCGCGATCGTGTGGCGCTGGATGCCCGAGACGCTGCCGCCCGCGGCCCGGAGGAATCGCGAATCCGTCGGCGTGCTGCGCTCCTACGGCGCGCTCCTACGAGACCGGCACTTCATCGCCCTCGCGATCGTCCCCGGGCTCGGTATGGCGGTGATCCTCAGCTACGTCGTCGGATCGCCGTTCGTCTTCCAGGAGGAGTTCGGGCTCACGCCCGGGCAGTTCGCCCTGCTCTTCGCCTTGAACGGCTGCGCCCTGGTCGGCTCGGCCCAGATCAACGCGTCGCTTGTGCGGCGCGTCTCCCCCGCGCGCATCCTGCGCGTCGCGGCCCTGGTCCAGCTCGTCTGCGCGACCCTGCTCCTGCTCGTCGCCATCACCGGGGTCGGCGGGCTGCCCGCTCTGCTCGGCGCCCTCTGGCTCGTCCTCGGGACCCAGGGCATGATCCCGCCGAACGCGTCCGTGCTGGCCCTCAACGACTACGGCCACATGGCCGGGACCGCGGCCGCCGTCATCGGGGCCCTCCAGGCCGGTGTGGCCGGACTTGTCAGCCCGCTCGTCGGCGTCTTCGGTGGCGACTCGATCGCGATGGCCGCCGTGATGCTGGCGGCGGTGGCGATGACCGTCGTCGTGCTGATGTTCGGCACGCCGTACTACCGCAAGAACGGGTGGCGTTCACCCGCGTAGGACGCGCACCACACGTGATTTCTATCCGGCTCGCCACCTGCGGTAGAGTAAAACGCGTTGTTCACGCACCGGCCGACGACGGCCGGTCGCGCGGCTGTAGCTCAATGGTAGAGCCTCTGCTTCCCAAGCAGATGACGCGGGTTCGATTCCCGTCAGCCGCTCCATGAATCGCGGGAAGCCACGTCGGCTCCCGCGATTTCTTGTACCCGCCAACGCAATCGCCTGTGCCGCAGGCCACTGCCCGGCCGGCAGCTGGGGCGTAGACTGGGAGACGCCATGAAACGCACAATGTTCAAGTCCAAGATCCACCGCGCAACGGTCACGCAGGCCGACCTGCACTACGTGGGTTCCGTGACGGTCGACTCCGATCTGCTCGACGCCGCCGACATCCTGCCCGGCGAACTCGTGCACATCGTCGATGTGACCAATGGCGCGCGCCTGGAGACTTACACGATCGCCGGCGAGCGCGGCAGCGGCGTGATCGGCATCAACGGCGCCGCCGCCCACCTGATCAACCCGGGCGACACCGTCATCCTCATCAGCTACGCCGAAATGGAGACCGCTGAGGCCCGCACGTATACCCCGCGCGTCGTGCACGTGAACAAGGCCAACGAGATGATCGAGCTCGGCTCTGACCCAGCCGAGGCCGTGATGGACTCCGTCTCACGCCCGCCGCACTCGCTCGCCGCCCACAGCGGCGCCACCTCCTAAGCCTTGCTCGGGGTCCTCTCCGGGTTCGCCGTCGTCTGGACGGTGATCCTCGTGGGCTACGCCGTCGGTCGGACCGGCGTCCTCGGACCCCAGGCGCGCTACGTCCTGAACCGGCTCACGTTCTTCGTCGCGAGCCCGGCCCTCCTGTTCACGACGCTCGCGGATTCGGAGCCCTCGACGGTCCTCGGCCCCGCGCTGTGGGTCGCGCTGATTTCCGCGTCGATCGTCGCCGCCGCGTACATCCTCATCACCCGCTGGTGGCTGCGCCGCGAGCCGGCTGAGGCCCTGATGGGGGCCATGAGCGCGGCCACCGTGAACTCGGCGAACCTGGGCCTGCCGATCGCGGTCTACGTGCTGGACGACATCACCCAGGCCGCCCCGATCATCCTCTTCCAGCTGGCGCTCTTCAGCCCCTTCTTCCTGGCGATGCTGGACTCGACGACGTCGACGCGCCGCACCACTCCGACGGCGATGTTCGTGCAGACGGCGCGAAACCCCATGATCGTCGGCTCCATGATCGGCCTGCTCTTCGCGATCTTCGGCTGGGAGCTGCCCCAACAGGTCGCGGACCCGATCGAGATCATCGGCGGGGCGGCCATCCCCGCCATGCTCCTGGCCTTCGGAATCTCGCTCGTGAACTCGCGGCCGCTGGCGAAATCGGGCGGACGGCGCACGGACACGATCATCGCGACGACGCTCAAGCTCTTCCTGCACCCGATCCTCGCGTGGCTGATCGGCGCACTAGTTTTCCGGCTCGAGGGGGCGGCGCTCTTCGCCGTCGTCGTGATGGCCGCCCTGCCCACGGCGCAGAACGTCTTCGTGACCGCCTCCCGCTACGAGCGCGGCGTTGTGATCGCCAAGGACACGGTCCTACTGACGACCATCATCGCGATCCCGGCGATGATGCTCGTGCCGCTCCTGCTGCCGCACTAGCACGCTCCGGGCTAGGGTGTCGGTAACAGGACGGAATATCGAGGCCGTCCCGCGCGCTTAAGCGTGTTAGCGTCTCACGCCATCACTGGACCGCAAGAATCAGCAGAAGGATTGCCGACATGAACCGTTTCCGCTCGACGACCCCGTTCACCCGCCGCGCGCTCGGCGCCGCAGCTGTCGCCGGCGTCGCGCTCACGCTCGCCGCCTGCGGCTCCTCCGGGACGGACGACGGCGACGCCTCGGGCGTCACCTGGGAATCCGTCGAGGAGGCGGGGGTCCTGCAGGTCGGAACCGAGGGCACCTACCGCCCGTTCTCCTTCCACGAGGGCGGCACCGGTGAACTCACCGGCTACGACGTCGAGGTCATGGAAGCCGTCGGCGAGGAGCTCGGCATCGAGATCAAGTTCAACGAGACCCAGTGGGACGGCATGTTCGCCGGTCTCGACGCCCGCCGGTTCGACACCATCGCCAATCAGGTCTCGATCACTCCGGAACGCCAGGAGAAGTACCTCTTCAGCACGCCGTACACGATCAGCCGCGGCGTCATCGTCACCCACGCTGATGACGACTCCATCTCATCCTTCGCAGACCTCGAGGGGAAGACCACCGCCCAGTCCGGGACGAGCAACTGGCGAACCCTGGCCGAGGAGTCCGGCGCCGACATCGAGGTCGTCGAGGGCTGGGCCCAATCCGTGTCGCTCGTCGAACAGGGCCGCGTCGACGCGACCGTGAACGACCAGCTGACCGTGCTGGACTACCAGAAGAACGAGAACAACCAGAACATCAAGATCGCAGCGGAGACCGAGGAGACGTCGGAGGTGGCCTTCGTCTTCCCGGCCGGCTCCGAGTCCACGGTGGAGAAGATCGACGAGGCCCTCGCCACGCTCGCCGAGGACGGCACGCTGACGGAGCTCTCCGAGAAGTACTTCGGCGACGACGTCTCCAAGTAGGGTCTGCAGCGCATGGGATTCAATTGGGAGCTGTTCCTCGACTCGCTGGGGCCGATCGCGTTGGAGACGCTGCGCGGGACCATCCCGCTGACGCTGGCGAGCTTCGCGATCGGGCTCGTCCTGGCGATCGTCGTCGCCCTCATGCGAATCAGCCGACGCAGGACGGTTTCGGCGATTGCGCGCGGCTACATCTCCGTCATCCGTGGCACGCCGCTGCTCGTGCAGCTCTTCGTGATCTTCTTCGGGCTGCCTTCGATGGGCGTCACGATCGACCCGTGGCCGAGCGCGATCATCGCGTTCAGCCTCAACGTGGGCGGCTACGCGGCCGAAGTCATCCGGGCGGCGATCCTCTCCGTGCCCAAGGGCCAGTGGGAGGCCGCCTACACCACCGGGATGTCGCGCACCCAGACCCTGGTACGCGTGATTCTGCCGCAGGCGTCCCGGGTGTCCGTCCCGCCCCTGTCCAACACGTTCATCTCCCTGGTCAAGGACACCTCGCTGGCCTCGACGATTCTGGTCACCGAGGGCTTCCGCAAAGCACGTGAGATCGCCGACGCCACACTGGAGTACATCGAGCTCTACCTGGCCGCGGCGCTGGTCTACTGGGTGGTCTGTACCGTGCTCTCCGCCGGCCAGACCCGACTCGAGAGGAGGCTCGACCGCAATGTCGACCACTGACGCACTACTGCAGGTCACCGGGCTGCGCAAGGCCTTCGGCGACCACGAAGTCCTCAAGTCCATCGATCTCGCCGTGATGCCGGGCCGGGTCCTGGCGCTCATCGGCCCCTCCGGCTCCGGCAAGACGACGGTGTTGCGGTGCCTCAACGGTCTGGAGCAGCCGGACTCCGGGACCGTGGAATTCGCGGATGGCCCTACCGTGACCTTCTCAGCGAAGACAACAAAACGGGAGAAGGACAGCCTGCGCACCCGCAGCGCGATGGTGTTCCAGAGCTACAACCTCTTCCCCCACATGAGCGTCCTGCAAAACGTCATCGAGGGGCCGGTACGGGTGCAGAAGCGCTCGCGAGCCGAGGCGATCGCCGAAGCCGAGGCCCTGCTGGACCGCGTGGGCCTCGCGTCCAAGCGGGACGCGCGCCCACACGAACTCTCCGGCGGGCAGCAGCAGCGCGTCGGCATCGTGCGCGCCCTGGCGCTCAGGCCCTCGCTGCTGCTCTTCGACGAGCCGACGTCGGCGCTCGACCCGGAGCTCGTCGGCGACGTACTGACCGTCATCAAGGAGCTCGCCGCCGAGGGCTGGACCATGGTGCTCGTGACCCATGAGCTGGCCTTCGCCCGCGAGGTCGCCGACGAGGTCGTCTTCATGGACGGCGGCGTCGTCGTCGAGCGCGGACACCCGGAGCAGGTGCTGCGCGACCCGCAGCAGGAACGCACCCAGCAGTTCGTACACCGCCTGCTCAACCCGTTCTAGACGGCGGCGGGGACCACCCCACGGGCGGCGCGGACCGCGGCCAGCGCCTGCGCGATGTCCTCCTTGAGGTCCGCGACGTCCTCAACGCCCACGGAGAGGCGAACGAGGTCCGTCGGAACCGCTAGCTCGGTGTCGCGCACGGAGGCGTGCGTCATCTCGGAGCAGTAGCAGGCCAGCGACTCGACCCCGCCCAGGCTCACGGAGAGCGCGAAGAGCCGGGTCGACTCGGCGAATGTCCGCGCTGACGCCTCGTCGCCGAAGCGCAGCGAGACGATGCCGCCGAACCCGCTCATCTGGCGCTTGGCCAGCTCGTGTCCGGAGTGCTCGGGCAGGCCCGGGTAGAGGACCTGTGCGACGCCGTCCTGCTCGCGCGCCCACTCGGCGATCTCCTGGGCGTTGGAGCTGTGCCGCTCCATGCGCAGCCCCAGCGTCTTGAGGCCGCGGGCCGCGAGGTAGCTGTCCTGCGGCCCGGCCACCGCTCCCCCGGCGAACTGCTGGAAGCCGACGGCGGCGGCCAGGCTCTGGCCGCGGAACTCGCGGTCGGAGACGATCACCGCACCGCCTAGCACGTCCGAGTGGCCACCGATGTACTTGGTCGTCGAATGCACGACGACGTCCGCGCCGAGGGCCAGTGGCCGCTGCAGGTAGGGCGAAGCGAAGGTGTTGTCCACGACGAGCAGCGCGTCGGCCTCGCGGGCGATCTGCGCCCACGCGGCGATGTCGGCGATGCCCAGCAGCGGGTTCGACGGCGTCTCGAGCCACAGCACGCGGGTCGCCCCCGGGCGCACTGCGGCGCGCACGGCGGCTGGATCCGTGATGTCGACGGCCGTGTTGGACACGCCCCAGCGCCCCAGCAACTGGTTGACAAGTCGATTGGTTCCACCGTAGCCGTCGCCGCCGAGGACGATGTGGTCCCCGGGCTCCAGCACGGCCCGCAGCAGTGCGTCCTCGCCCGCCAGGCCGGAGGCGAAGGCAAAGCCAGCGTGCCCGCCCTCGAGCGCGGCGAGCTGCGTCTGGAAGCCGTCGCGGGTCGGGTTGGAGCCGCGCGAGTACTCGTGGCCGCCGCGCAGCACGTTGATGCCGTCCTGGACGAACGTCGACGTCTGGTAGATCGGCGGGATGACGGCCCCGGTCAGCGGGTCCGGCTCCTGACCGGCGTGAATGGCGAGAGTGTTGAAACCGCGGGCGTCGCTCATCGGGCCACGCCTCCTTCCGTGATGGTCAGCCCGGCCGACGCGTCGCTGACGGTCAGTAGGGCCTGGTTCAGGTCTTCGATCAGGTCCGTCGGCTCCTCGAGGCCGATCGAGACGCGGATCGTCGTCTCGGCGATGCCCGCCGCAGCGCGCTGCGCTCGGGTCATCCGGCAGTGCGTCATCGCCGCGGGGTGGGAGACGAGCGACCGGGTGTCGCCGAGGTTGGCGACCAGCTTGAACACGCCAAGCGCGTCGATGAAGCGCTCGACCGCGCCCGGGTCCTCGTCCACGTCCGCTGCCAGGTCGAAGGCGAAGACGGAGCCAGCACCGGCCGGGAAATCCCGGGCGAGAACCCGAGAGGTGATGGCCTCCGGGTCACGCTCGACAAGGACGGACGGGTGGTGGACCCGCGAGACGGCCGGGTGCTGCGCAAGGTGCGCGGCGACGGCTCGCGCGTTCTGCCCGTGCCGCGCGACGCGCAGCTCGAGCGTCTCGACTCCGCGCAGGATCTCGGCGGAGGCGCTCGGCGAGAGGGCCGGGCCCAGGTCGTGCAGGTACTTGGTCCGCACGAGAGCGGCGAAGGCGCACTTGCCGTAGCGCTCGACGAGAGTGGCGCCGGCGCTGGCACCGGCGGCGTAGCGCTCCTTGTCCCCGGCGAGCTGCTGCCACTTGGCGGGGTCGGCGGCGAAGTCGAACGTGCCGGCGTCGACGAGGACCCCGGCCAGCGTGCTGCCGTGGCCGCCGAGGAACTTCGTGGCGGAGTGCACCACGACGTCGGCGCCGTGCTCGATCGGCCGGTACAGCGCCGGCGTCGCCAGCGTGTTGTCGACGACGACGGGGGCGCCCGCGGCGTGCGCGATCTGGGCGATCGCGGGCAGGTCCGGGAGTTCGGCGAGCGGGTTGGTGATCGACTCGAGCAGCACGGCCCGGGTCTGCGGCGTCACGGCCGCGCGCCACGCGTCGAGATCCTGGTGGTCGACGAAGTCCACGTGGTAGCCGAAGTCGGCGAAGGTGTCCGTGAGCAGGTCCATGGTGCCGCCGTACAGCTGGTGGGCCGCGACGATCTGGCGTGGGGCGCCGTCGTGCTCGGCCCCGCCGGCCCGCTCCGCGTCGCCGCGCCCGAGCAGGGCGAGCAGGGCGAGCGCGACGGCGGACTGGCCGCTGGAGGTCGCGACGGCGGCGACGCCGCCCTCCAGCTCAGCGACGCGCGCCTCCAGCACCGCAACCGTCGGGTTGCCGGTGCGCGTGTAGGTGAAGCCCGGCTTGGTCTGGGCGAACATCTGCTGCGCGTCCGCGTAGGACGGGAACTCGTAGGCGGTGGTCTGCATCACCGGGACGGACACCGGGTAGTGCGGACCCTGCGGCGTGTAGCCGGAGTGGATGTTGGCTGTTGAACTCATGACGGGCTCCTTGTCGATCGCGCGTTGCGCGGGACATGCCGGGCGATCGGCGGATGGTAGTGGTGCGGCCGGCGGCGGGAAGACGGGATCCTCCCGCCGCCGGGAGGGCCGGGGCGAGGCCCCGGCGTTGGCCGTGGTTAGGCCGTGACGTCGGCCAGCAGCGCTGCGCGGGCCGATTCGGTGGCGGTGACGACGTTGCGCAGCGACTCAACCGTCTCCTCGTAGGCGCGGGTCTTCAGGCCGCAGTCCGGGTTGATCCAGAGCTGCGGGACCGGCACGCTGGCCACGGCGGTCTGAATCAGGGACTCGACCTCCTCGACGGACGGCACGCGCGGGGAGTGGATGTCGTAGACGCCCGGGCCGACGCCGCGGCCGAAGCCGAACTCGGCGAGGTCGGCCGCGACCTCCATCTTGGAGCGGGCGGCCTCGATGCTTGTCACGTCCGCGGCCAGGCCGTCGATGCCGGCGATGACCTCGCCGAACTCCGAGTAGCACAGGTGCGTGTGGATCTGCGTGTCGGTCCGCACACCCGAGGTGGCGAGGCGGAAGGACTCGACCGACCACTTCAGGTAGGCCGGCTGGTCGGCGGCGCGCAGCGGCAGCAGCTCGCGCAGCGCCGGCTCGTCCACCTGGATGATGGCCGTGCCGGCCTCCTCCAGATCAGCGATCTCGTCGCGCAGGGCCAGAGCGACCTGGTCGGCGGTTTCACCAAGCGGCTGATCGTTACGGACGAACGACCACGCCAGGATCGTCACCGGGCCCGTGAGCATGCCCTTCATCGGCTTCGCGGTCAGGGACTGCGCGTAGCTGGTCCACGGCACCGTGAAGGCCTCCGGGCGGGTCACGTCGCCCCAGAGGATCGACGGGCGGGTGCAGCGCGAACCGTAGGACTGGACCCAGCCGTTGACGGTCTCGGAGAAGCCGTCGAAGTTCTCGGCGAAGTACTGGACCATGTCGTTGCGCTCGGGTTCGCCGTGCACGAGCACGTCGAGGCCCAACTCTTCCTGGAGCTCGACCACGCGGGCGATCTCGGCCTTGAGGAACTCGTCGTACTGCTCCGCGGTGATCTTGCCGGCGCGGAACTCGGCGCGGGCCTTGCGGACCTCGCCCGTCTGCGGGAAGGAGCCGATGGTCGTGGTGGGCAGGTCCGGCAGACCCAGGCGCGCCTTCTGGGCCTCGTCGCGCTCCGCGGACGGGGCGCGGGTGAAGTCCTGCTCGGTGAGGGCGGCCTGGCGCTGCCGGACCGACTCCACGCGGGTGCCGGAGAACGAGGCGCGGTGCTCGATCGCGGCATCGGAGGCGGCGATCTCTGCCTCGACGGCGGCCGAGCCGGCGGCCAGGCCCTTCGCCAGGGTGAGGACCTCGGCGACCTTCTGGTCGGCGAAAGCGAGCCAACCCGGCAGGTGCTCCGGCAGGTTCTGCTCGAGCGCCACGTCGTGCGGGACGTGCTGCAGCGAGGTGGTCGTGGCCACGGAGATGGTGCCCGGCACGGACGCCTCGAGGGACACGAGGGTGCGCAGCGAGGCGGCGAGGTCGTTGCGCCAGATGTTGCGGCCGTCCACGACGCCGGCGACGAAGCGGGTCTCGCCGAGGGCGGCCAGCTGCTCGGCGGCCGGGACCTCGCCGCGGATCAGGTCGGCGTGCACGGCCTCGACGCCGGCGGCGGCCAGCGCAGCCAGGCCGGAGCCCGGGGCCGCGATGTCGCCGGCGGTGCCGTAGCCCGTGGTGACGAGCAGCGACGGGCGTGCGACGCCGTCGTACTCCTTGTCGCCGGCGAGGGCGGCGTAGGCCTTCTCGGCCAGCGGGACGAGCGCGCTGCCGCGCTCGGTGACGAGGCCCGGCTCGTCGAACTGGACCCACTCGGCACCGGCGGCGGCCAGCTGCGCGAGAATGCCGCGGTAGGCGGCGACGGCGTCGTCGAGGCGCTCGAGCGGGTCGAAGCCCTCCGGTGCGCCCTCTTCCGGCTTGGACAGCAGCAGGTAGGTCACGGGACCGACGAGTACCGGGCGCAGGGTGTTGCCGCGAGCCGACTGGCGCTGAACGATGCCGGCGAGGCGGTCGGCGAGCGCGCGGAAGACGGTGGTGGGGCCGATCTCCGGGACGAGGTAGTGGTAGTTGGTGTCGAACCACTTGGTCATCTCGAGCGGCTGGCGCGTCTTGTCACCGCGGGCCAGCGTGAAGTAGGCGTCGGTGTCGACCTCGCCGTCGGCGCCGGCCAGGTCGGCGAAGCGGGTCGGCAGCGCGCCGAGGGCGGCTGTGGTGTCCAGCACCTGGTCGTACAGGGCGAAGTCGGCCGGAATCGAGGAGTCAGAGGCCGAGAGGCCCAGCTCGACGAGGCGGTCGATCGTGCGGTCCTGCAGGGCCTCCGCCGCGGCATTGAGCTCGGCGTAGGTGCTGGCGCCTTTCCAGTAGGACTCGACGGCCTTCTTCAATTCGCGGTTCGGGCCGATGCGCGGGTAGCCGAGAATCGTGGCGTTCGGGAAATCAGTCGTGCTCATGGTGTTGCTCCTCAGTGGTTCGTTGAGTCGTGAAATCTGTGGGGGGGGTGTTCAGGCGTGGGCGAGGCGGGCCGCGGTTTGGAGGGCGTTGGCGTCGCCGTACTCGGCGCCGTCGCGGGCGTCGGCCGTGCCGGCACCCGTCAGCTGCAGGGCGTCGACGACGTCGAGCGGGCTGCGGGCGTCGTTGAACGTGTACAGGTGCAGGCCCGGCGCGCCGTCGTCGAACGCGGCCTGGGCCAGCTCGGCGGCGTGCCCGACGCCAATGCGGTGGCGCTCGGCGTCGGTGGACGCTCCGGCGAGCCGGGAGCGCAGCTTCTCGTCCGGGGCCAGGCCCGAGAGCTCGCACAGCCGCAGCAGGCGGCGCTCGTTGTTCACCGGCATGATGCCGGGGACGATCGGGATCGTGACGCCGGCCGCGCGGGCCTGGCGGACCAGGTTCGCGTAGTCGGCCGGATCGAAGTAGATCTGGGTGATCGCGAAGTTGGCACCGGCGCGCTCCTTGGCGAGCAGCACCTCGATGTCGTGGCGGAACGACGGCGATTCCGGGTGGCGCTTCGGGTAGGCGGCCACGCCGATCGCGAGTCGGCCGGCGGCCAGCGAGGCGGAGCGGCGGTTCTCGACGTCGCGGATCAGTTCCACGAGGTAGCGGGCGAAGGGCAGTTCGCCGTGCGAGCTCGGGTCATCTCCTTCGGGCTTGTCGCCGCGCAGCGCCAGGACACCGCGGACGCCGAGTGCCACGAGGTGGTTGACGAGTCGGTCCAGTGATTCCCGGGTCTCCCCGACACACGTCAGATGGGCCAGCGGGCGCAGGCGGGTGTGCTCGATCAGGTGACCGATCAGTTCGACAGAGGCCCGCCGGCGTTCCGGGGTCCCGTTGTAGGTCACGGACACGTAGTCCGGGGCGCTGGCCTCGAGCTCCGCGATGACGTCGACGATCGTCGACTTGGCCTGCTCGTTGCGCGGCGGATAGAGCTCGTAGGACAACGCTGGCGCGGTCGCCGCGTGTTCTGTCATTTCATCTCCTCGCTGGATTCGCGAAGGAGGACACCACGAAAAACGCCCGTGACCGGCCGGGATACGGCCGAGGGCGTGGACGACGTGGATGCGTCTCCATCGCTTCTGGCGGTAGCACCGTTCCGAGCCCCGGCACAGGCCGGGTCCATCGGATGGTTGCTGCGGCGTCGTCGATCCAGATCTCTCGGCCGCTCTTGATGGGTTGGTATATCCATCGTGAGCCCACCGCCGCCGCGGGCACAAGTGCGCAGACCTCCGACGCTTCACAGAGCTGCACATGACAGCGGGTGACTAAATGCTGCGGAATGTTTCGCGGATTTCCGCGTCATACAACGCTCAAGGGCGTCACAAGACGCGATGATGACGCATCGCAACGACGGCGTGCCCTCCCTCGGGCGCGTCTGTGCCGACTACTGTGGTGCCATGGCACAGAAGTCACCTGCTGAACGCGCAGCAACGATCGCCGCCGGGTACGTCTTCGACGGCAGCTCACTGGACCTGGGGGCGGCACTCGTCGACGGCGAGGTCTTCCCGGACGCCCGAGTGGGGCTCCCGCTGCAGATGATGAACCGTCACGGACTCGTGGCCGGCGCGACGGGAACGGGAAAGACCATCACCCTCCAGGTCATGGCCGAGCAGCTCTCCGAGGCCGGGGTACCCACGTTCCTCGCTGATATCAAGGGTGACCTCACCGGTCTCTCCACCCCGGGAACCGGCTCCGAAAAGCTGCTCGAGCGCACGGCCTCGGTCGGCATGGACTGGGAACCGCGGACCTACCCCGTGGACTATCTCTGCCTGGGCGGCGACGGGACCGGCGTTCCGGTCCGCGCGACCCTCTCCTCGTTCGGTCCGCTCCTGCTCGCGCGCGTGCTCGGCCTGAACGAAACACAGGAGTCCTCGCTCCTGCTCGTCTTCCACTACGCGGATCAAAAGGACCTCGAGCTCGACGACCTCAAGGATCTGCGTGCCGTCATCACGCACCTCACCAGCGACGCGGGCAAAGCAGACCTCGCCGAGCTCGGCGGGCTGAACAAGGCCACGGCAGGTGTGATCCTGCGCAACCTCGTCACCCTCGAGACGCAGGGCGGGGACCGCTTCTTCGGCGCTCCGGAGTTCAACTCGGCCGAATTGCTGCGCACCGCCGACGACGGCCGCGGCGTGATCTCGTGTCTGGAACTGCCGACCCTGCTGCAGCAGCCGCTGCTCTTCTCCACGTTCCTCATGTGGCTGCTCGCGGACCTCTTCGAGGAACTGCCCGAGGTCGGCGATGCCGACAAACCGAAGCTGGTCTTCTTCCTCGACGAAGCCCACCTGTTGTTCAAGGACGCCTCCAAGGCGTTCATGGACTCCATCACGACGACGGTGCGGCTGATCCGTTCCAAGGGCGTCGGGGTCTTCTTCGTCACCCAGACTCCGCAGGACGTGCCGGCCGAGGTGCTGGGCCAGCTCGCCAACCGCGTCCAGCACGCGCTGCGGGCCTTCACTCCCGCCGACGCGAAGGCTCTGCGGGCCACCGCCTCCACGTTCCCCCTCTCCGATTACGACCTCGAGGAGGCCATCACGGCCGCCGGAACCGGCGAAGCGATCATCACGGTCATGAACGAGAAGGGGGCCCCGACCCCGGTTGCGTGGACGCGCATGTTCTCCCCCCGATCGCACATGGGCGCCTCGGCGGCCGGCGTCGTCGACGAGGTCGTGGCGGCTTCGCCCCTGCTCGAGGCCTACGGGACCGCCGAGGACCGGGAATCGGCGTTCGAGAAGCTCGCTGCAGCCAAGGCGCGGGCGGGCGCCGACGAGCGTGCCGACGGCAGCCATCGTCGTCCGGAGTCGACCGGCCGAGCGGCGTCCCGGCCGGCGCCGCGGGGCACCGGCTCGCGCCCGGCCTCGCGTACGAACAGCCAGGAGAACCCGATGGTCGACGCCGCCGTGAAGGTCGCCGGGATCCTCGGCAAAGAAATCGTGCGCGGGCTCTTCGGCACCCGTCGCCGCCGCCGCTGATAACGTGTCATCCGTGGAAAAATCGTCTCGCACCGGCTCGGATCTCGTCAGAGTCGCGGCCATCTGGGTCATGGCGCTCTTGGTCGTCCTCGTCGCCGGCGCCATGGCGATCGCAGTCACCAACGCACGAGTGTTCGGCCCCTCTCCCGCGGTCGACGACTACGTGCAAACGCTCGTCGCCGGCGACGGCGCGACCGCGCTCGGCCACCTGGGTTTGGAAGCACCCGACGGCAACGGGCTGATGCTCTCCGGCGACCCGCTACGGGCCTCGGCCGCCGCGCTCGGCGAGTACACGATCGAGGAGACCTCCCGGGAAGATGACCGTGCCACCGTCCGCGTCTCCTACAACGTCGGCGGCCGCCAGCACCACACAGACTTCCGGCTGATGCGTACCGGGCGCGACTGGCTGTTCTTCGATCAGTGGCAGATCGACATGGGCAAGCTGCCCGTCCTCACGGTGCACGCTGCGAATACCACCGACATTCTGGTGAACGGGACCGAATCGCCGGTGGCCTCGGGCGAGCAGAAGTTCCCGGTGCTGCCTCCGGCGGTGGTGACCGCCTCGTTCGAGGAGGAGTACTTCCGTGCCGGCGAGACGACCAGAATCGTCGGTGGCTCCGACGACACCGACGAGCCCCTGCGCCTGGTCTCCGAGCCGACCGAAACCCTCACCAAGGAAGTCGCCGGGAAGCTGCGTGAGTATCTGGACGGGTGCGCCGAGCAGCAGGTGCTGATGCCGACCGGCTGTCCCCTGGCCTACGACACGGGGGCCAGGGTGGACCCGGCCACGATCGACTGGGAGATCATCGAATACCCCGACGTCGAGATCACCGCGTTCGACGGCGGATGGGTCCTGCGCCCGCTCGAGGTCGAGGTGAACCTCGAACTCGTCGAGCAGGATCTCGCAACGGGCGTGACGACGGAGGTCGACGTCGACGAGACGTACACGTTCACCGCCAACCTGGACCTGTCGTCGTCGAAGGTCTCGGTGACGCCCGTCGTCGTCGAGTAGCGACCGGCCGGCTCAGTCGGTCTTCGTCACCGGCAGCGCACCGGTGGGCGGGTTGTCGTCGCGGATCTCGAACCGGCCCCGCAGCACGAGGTAGAGCGCCCAGAGCCCGGCGACCAGTGCGATGCCCGCGCCCAGCCCGACGGCCCAGCGGGGGCCGAGCACGTCGCCGATCCAGCCGACGAGCGGGGCACCGATCGGTGTTCCACCCTGGACCACCGCCATGTAGAGCGCCAGGACACGGCCGCGGAAGCGCGGCTGCACCGACAACTGGATCGACGTGTTGCAGCTGTTCAGAAACGTCACCGCGGTCAGGCCCACCAGGACCAGCAGCGCGGCGTACCACCAGAACGACGGCATCAGGCTCGCGGCCAGCCCGGCGACGCCGAAGCCGATCGCCCCGCCGATGAGGTAGCGCATCCGGAACCGGCCGCGCGCGGCCGCGAGGATGGCCGCCGCGAGGGTCCCGACGGCGACGAGCGAGCCCAGCACGCCGTACTCGGTGGGGCCCCGGTCGAACACGGTGGTGGCCATCATGGCGTTGGTGATCTGGAAGTTGAAACCGAACGTACCCACGAGGAACGCCATGACCAGGATGACCACGAGGTCCGGTCGCCCCCTGACGTAGGCGAGGCCCTCGCGGATCTGCCGTTTGCCGCGGGGTACCGGGGCGCTGCGGTTCAGGGCGGAGACGTCCATCCGCCAGATGCCGATCAGCACCGCGACGAAGCTCGCCGCGTTGATCATGAACGCTGGCGCCGTGCCGACCCACGCGATGAGCAGGCCCGCGATGCCGGGGCCGGCCAGGCGGGCGACGTTGAAGGACGCACTGTTGAGCGCCACGGCGTTAGGGATGTCCGGCTTGGCCACGACCTCCGAGACGAACGCCTGCCTGGCCGGCGCGTCGAAGGCGCTCGCGACGCCGAGGACGAGGGCGATCACGTAGACGTGCCACAGCTCCGCGACGCCGAAGAGGACGAGCAGCCCGAGCGCGAGGGCGGTCAGGCCCATGACGGTCTGCGTGAGCAGCAGGAGGCGCCGCTTGTCGTAGCGGTCGGCCACGAGCCCCGCCCACGCGCCGAGGAACAGGATGGGCAGAAACTGCAGGCCGGTCGTGATCCCGACGGCCGTGCCGCTGTTGTCCGTGAGCTCGGTGAGCACCAGCCAGTCCTGGGCAACCCGCTGCATCCACGTGCCGATGTTGGAGATCAGCGCCCCGGCCACCCACAGGCGGTAGTTCGGGCTCTTCAGGGCACTGAACATGTTCGGCACGTCTGGTGGCACGCTCCTGACTCACGTGAACGGCGGGTTAACGCACCCCACCCTAGTAGTTGCTCATCACAACTACTAGGGTGGGCGTCACACTCGGGCCGCGATCAGTCCAGCCCGCGCAGGTCCAGGACCAGCTCCGTGGCGCCGTCGGCGGCGAAGACGACCGGGATGCCCCAGTCCTGCTGGTAGAGGTGGCAGGCCGCGTGGTCGGGGATCTCCCCGCCGGGCTCGCCGTCGCAGGCAGCCGCGCGGGCGGTGATGTGCAGAATACCGTCGCCGACCTCCGGGTCGAGCGTGAGCGTGCGGGTCAGCCCCACCGAGGTGCCCGCGCCGTCGAGCAGGAGCTCCTCGGGCGAGGAGGAGATCTTCAGCTGCGTCGGGTCGCCCCACCGGTCGTCGAGCTTCTGCCCCTTCGGCGCGGAGAAACGGACGACGATCCCGTGCTCACCCGGCGCGACGGGCGTCTTCGGCCGTTGGGTCTGCGCGGCGCCCTCGTCGACGGTAAGCGCCTCCTTCGGCAGCGGCAGCCGAACCAGGCGGTGCTGGTTCGTCTCCACGACGAGCAGCACGGGGTCGCCGGCGACGGACGCGTCGAGCAGCACGTCGGACGGCTCGGCGAGCCCGCGGGCCAGCGTCGAGACGGTCTGGGCGGCCGGGTCGTACCGGCGCACGGCGCCGTTGTAGGTGTCGGCGATCGCCACGGACCCGTCGGGCAGCACGGCCACGCCGAGCGGGTGCTGCAGGCGCGCCTGGTCGGCGGCACCGTCGCGGAACCCGAAATCGAAGAGCCCGGCGCCGATCGCGGTCTCGACGGCCGCCGCGGCCCCGTCGTCGTCGAAGGTGATCCGGCGCAGCGCCGACGTCTCCGAGTCGGCGATCCAGAGGTCCCCGGCGGCGTCCGTCGCGAGCCCGGAGGACTGGGCGAACCACGCCTCGGCGGCGGAGCCGTCCTGCAGGCCTTCGAGGCCGGTCCCGGCGAACACGGCCAGCGCGCCCGTGACGGGGTCGAAGGAGAAGATCTGGTGTGTACCGGCCATGGCGACGATCAGGGCGCAGGCCCGCTCGGACCAGACGACGTCCCACGGCGAGGACAGCGACGTGTTCAGCGGGTCCGCCCCGAGCTCGCGCGGTCCCTCTCCCTCGCCGCCGCGTGCGCGCTCGGAATCGAGCAGGCGCTGCACGCCGTTGCCGGCGAGCGTGGTCACCGCGCCGGTCTGGAGGTTCACCCCGCGCAGGCGGTGGTTGACCGTGTCCGCGACGACGACGTCGTAGCCCACCTCGCCCGCGACTTCCGCCGGCAGGACCACCAGGCCCTGGGGCTCGTTGAAGCGCGCGGTGGCGGCGTCGCCGTCGGCGTGGCCCTTGGTCCCTTCGCCGATGGTGCGCACGACGGTGGTCACATCGGGCGCGAGTTCGACGAGGCGGTGGTGGCCGGAGTCGCCGACGAGGAAGTTGCCGTTCTCCAGCGCGACGACCTTGCCCGGGAAGCGCAGGTCGCCTTCGCGAGCGGGCGGGGCCACGTAGGGTCCGTCGCCCCGGTGCAGCGTGCCTTTGGCCTCGTGCTCGGCGATGAGCTCGCCGATGAGAACGTCGAGCCCGTTGGCGTGGCCCTCACCGGAGAGGTTGGCCACGAGGTAACCCTCGGGGTCGATCACGGCCAGGGTCGGCCACGCGCGGGCGGCGTAGGCCTCCCACGTCGTCAGCTCGGGGTCGTCGAGGACGGGGTGATGGATCTCGTAGCGTTCGACGGCGGCGGCGAGGGCGACGGGGTCTGCCTCGTGCTCGAACTTCGGCGAGTGCACGCCGACGATCACGAGCTCGTCCTGGTACTTCTCCTCCAGCGGGCGCAGCTCGTCGATGACGTGCAGGCAGTTGATGCAGCAGAACGTCCAGAAGTCGAGCACGACGATCTTGCCGCGCAGCTCCTGCAGGGTGACCGTCTTGCCTCCGGTGTTCAGCCAATTGCGGCCCACCAGTTCGGAAGCGCGAACCTTGAAGTTCGCGCGGACGGATTCGGTGCTGGTCTCGGTCACCAAGGGACTCCTCTGTGTCGGCTGACGTCTGGCAGGGACAACCCATTATCGCCTGCGTTCATTCCCGCGCCGGGGTCGATGACGGCGCGAGACCGGCGGCGGCCTACCGTTCCTGCTGCGCCTCGAGCTCAAGCACCGTGATCTCCAGGACGGACTCGGCCATCTGGGTGAACTCGGGGTCGGAGATGTTCTCGGGCCCGGTGAAGGACACCATCGCGACGTAGTCGCCGGCCTCCCGGATGAGCACCAGGGACTGCTGCTGCTGGTCGTGGTTCGGCAGCAACGACCAGAACACGGCCGAGTCCGTCTCGTACCCGGTCTCCGGCTCGCTGTGCTTGAGCGGCCCGCTGGTGGGCACCACCGCCCCGTCGTCACCGGGACGTTGCAGGTTCAGCGTCACCGTCGAGCACTCGTCCAGGAGCGTCCGCACGGTCGCATAGTGCGCGTCCAGCCCCTCACGGTCGTCGATTCGGGCGACCTCGAGTGAGCCGATCGCGGCGACGTCCTCATTGCGGAACTGGGTCAGTGCGGCCTCGTCGGCGGAGTCCGCCACGAGCGTGGGTGACCAGTTCATCTGCTCCAGCGGTCCCGCGCACGACGACGGCGCCACGACCACCCCGTCCATCGGGTCGGCCGGGTCCTCGCGCAGCTGCTCGAGCTGGGCGCTCGTCGCCTCGGAGGAGAGATCGAATCCCAGCCCGGCCGCCTGCAGCACGCCGGCGGCCACCGCCACGCGCGGCGTCGTCACGGCCCGGTCGTCGCTCGTGCCGTCGGCGGCCGGCGAGTCGCTCGCGGGCGCGTGGGCGGCGTCGTCGGGCATCTCTGCGGGCCCGCCGCAGGCGGTCAGCAGAGCCAGTGCGACGACGGCCGCGGCGGCGTACGCGGCCCGCCCCCGTCGCGTATTCTCACGGTCAGCGGCCACGGATGTCTCGTTTCTCGTCTTGTTCCTTGAGCTCGCTGAACATCGCGTTGTACGCGGCGAGCTCGGCGTCGTCGTCCCGTTCGGCCTTGCGGTCCGTGCGCTTGGCCTCGCGCTCCGAGGAGCGGCTCCACTGGAACATCACCCCGAGCGCGAGCAGCAGGGTCGGCACCTCGCCGATCCCCCACATCGCCCCGGCACCGAACTTCTGGTCCTCCATCGGGCTCGCACCCCAGTCGCGGCCCATGTTGCCGAACCAGTTGGCCTGCATGAGGGACTCGCTGCTCATGATGGAGACCCCGTAGAACGCGTGGAAGCTCATCGTGGCCAGGAGGATCACCAGTCGGAACGGGTAGGGCGCCCGGCGCGGCAGCGGGTCCGATCCGATCATGTTCAGCGCGAAGATGTAGCCGGTGAGCAGGAAGTGCACGTTCATCAGCTCGTGCCCGACGTGCTCGGAGAGCGCGAAGTAGAAGAGGTCGGTGTTGTAGAAGATGATGATCGACCCGGCGAAGTTCGCGGCGGCGAAGAGCGGGTTGGTGACGAGCTTGGAGAACCACGAGTGCACGATCGCGAGGATCCACTCGCGCGGCCCCCGGGTGCCGTCCGTACGCGCCGGGACCGCCTTGAGCGCGAGCGTGACCGGCGCGCCGATGACGAGGAAGAACGGGGCAACCATCGTCAGGGCCATGTGCCCGATCATGTGGGAGGAGAAAAGCACCATCCCGTAGACCGCGAGCACGCCCGAGGTGATGTAGAACAGCGCGGCCAGGCCGACGAACCAGCAGACCAGGCGGATCACGGGCCAGCTGTCCCCGCGGCGGCGCACGGTCACGAAGCCGATCACGTAGAACGCGGCCAGGATCGCGACGATGGCGACCCACAGCCAGTCGAAGCGCCATTCGGTCACCCACGAGCTGGCCGTCAGCTCGCCCGGCAGCTCGTAGCCGGTGAGGTAACGGGCGGGGCTGGGGCTCTCGGGCTCGAGCTGCGGAACCGGCGGGGCCGTCCGGCCGAGCACGGCCGCGACCGCCATGACGACCGCCATGATGGCCGCCTCGACGCCGACGATCCGCCAGGCGGCTTTCGCCGCTGTCAGCTTGCCGGCCAGCAGCTGCGGGATCGTCAGCTGGCGGTGCATCCAGCCGAGCGCCGCCAGCAGCAGGGTCAGCGCGGTCTTGACGACGATGAGCATGCCGTACGGCGTCGTCAGGTCGGCGGGCTCGCTCACGCGCAGTGCGGCGCTGATGACGCCGGAGACCGCGACGAGCAGGATCGCAACCGTCGCGAGCCACGAGAACCGACGCAACACGACGCCGGTGAGCACCGGCGTCGTCTGCTTCCCAGCACCGGGGGCGCGGCCCGGCGCGGGCACGTCCAGCGTGCCGGCCAGGCACGCGAGCACGGCGATGCCGCCGACCCAGAGGCACACGCCCGCGAGGTGCAGCAGCATGCCGTTGACGGCGGCCCAGTGATCGTCGGCGCCGCCGGCGTGACCGATGAGCGAGAGCGGCAGGATCCCGATCATCGCGAACACGGCGCCGAGGCCGATGCCCGCCGGCGCGCGGACCCCGAACGCCCAGGTGGCCGTGATCGCGGCGATGACGATCATCCACGCCCACGCCTGGCCGGTGCCGATGTTCAGGATGAAGTCGAGCATGCCGCTCGTGTACGCGTCGGAGGCGGCGACGGGCAGGCCGGAGACGTCGGAGAACGTGAGTACGAGGACGGCCGCCGCGGACAGCGTCCAGACGGTGGCGGCGCCGGCGGCCACGTTCATCGCCCGGTCGAAGGCGGGGTGGGCTCCGCCGGCGTCGGCGTTGGCGCGCGTCGGCTTGAGCCCGCGCGGCAGGATCGCCGCGGCGAAGACCAGGGCGCCGATGCTCGTGGCCATCGCCGTGTGGTGCACGGTGCGCGCCAGCGGCAGACCCCAGCGGGTCACGGCGCCGGGGTCGGCGAGCGTGCCGGCCGCGGCCGCGCCCGTGTAGAGCAGCGCGGCCACGAGGGCCACGAGGCCCGCGGCGAACGCCGGGACGGTCAGTTGCGTCGGCTTCACGTCTGGGGGCTACTTCTGCTGCTTGCGGACCTTGGCGATCACGACGACGACGGCGGCGATCGCGGCAAGCGCGAGGATGATCACCACGGCCGGCCCGGCCCAGCCGCTGGCTTCGTCCAGCTCGAGTTCGAGCGGGCCACTCGTGGCCGGCTCGTCCGGATTCATCGCTGGGTCGGAGGCGGCGGCGGTCGGCTCGGCCGACGCTTCCGCGCCGTCGTCGCCGCTGGAGGCGACCTCGAAGCCAAAGGCGCCGTTGTTGTCCACCGTGCCCTCGATCGGGTGGCCGTCGCTCGAGATGACCCGCCAGGAGAGCGTGTAGTCCCCGGCCGGCAGCGCCCCGTTCGGCGTGACGACCAGGTCGCCGCCCTCGGCGGCGAAGTCGGTCTCGTAGGCGGTCCCGTCGCCGTCGACGAGGTCGACCCGCGCGCCAATGTCCTGAATCTCGCCGCTGAACGTGAGCGTCAGCTGCTCGGGAGCGGTCTCCAGGGTGTCGCCGTCGGCGGGATCCGTGGAGAGGAGCTGGTCGTGCGCGTGGGCCGCGGGAGCACCCGCGAGCGAGGCCGCTGTCGCGGCGCCGAGGGCCAGGAGCAGTGCGGCGAAGAGGGCAAGCAGCGCGGTGGAACGGGCGGTGTTCCGGGTGAAGATCATGGCGTCCTAACGAGATCGAAGGCGTGTCTATTCTACGCCACGTAGAAAGGCCCACTCGGTCGCCGTAACGACTGAGTGGGCCTTTCCGCTTCCCGGTGTGGGGAAGAAAACAGGCGCAGGGCCCTTACTTGGCGACGGCGGCCTTCAGCTTGGAGCCGGCGGTCAGCTTCACGGAGTGGCCGGCCGGGATCTGGATGGCCTCGCCGGTCTGCGGGTTGCGGCCGGTGCGGGCGGCGCGATCGGTGCGCTCGACAGCCATCCAGCCCGGGATCGAAACCTTCTCGCCCTGGGAGATCTGCTCGACGAAGGCGTCGAAGACGGCGTCCAGAACGCCGTTCACGGCGACCTGGGAGTTGCCGGTCTTCTCGGCGACAGCTGCAACAAGCTCACTACGGTTCATAGCCAATGTGTGTCCTCCTGGACTGCTCTTCCCCCGGGCCTTACGGGCCGGGATGCCCCGCGGTCGCGGGGACTTCTGAGTGAAAACTATCAGCCATGGGCCCCTGACACGCCCAGATCTCGGCGATTCTGCCGGATTTTTTTGATTTTCCGCGGAATTCCAAGGATTTTCGGAGGTTCGGGCCCTGTTTTCGCCCCAACCGCCCGCTCTGCTTGATCCTCGTCACACTAGACTGGGGCTCATCAGACACCCGGTACCGGAGGTGCGCGATGAGGCCACGAAACGACGACGAGAAACCCGGCGGGCCACCGCTGCGCGACACGGATCCGGTGCTGCGCGCCGCGCGCTACCGGGACGAGCAGGACCTCGAGAGCCGCCCCGCGGCGCCGGAGTTCGTCGACGAGTCCCCGCGTGTCGACGTCGGCGACGGTCACACGTCCCCGGAGATCCGCCCCAGGTTTCACGAGCACGACGACGTCGGCGAGGTCGCGGCCAGTGCCATCGATCAGGCCGTGGCCCGCGGCGATTTCGACAACCTGGCCTACGCCGGCAAGCCGCTGCCCGGCCTGGGCGGCACGCACGACCCCGACTGGTGGATCAAGGGGCTCATCGAGCGCGAGCGCATCAGCGGGCTCGGACCGCCGGCCCTCACCCTGCGCCAGGAGGCCGCCGAGCTGCGCGACCGACTGGACCGGCTCGGCGGCGAGCAGCAGGTCCGCGAGGTGCTGCGGGACTTCAACGATCGGATCGTCGAGGCGCGCCGGCAGCTGCTCGGCGGCCCGCCCGTGGTCACGGACACGCGGGACATCGAGGCGGAGGTGCGGCTCTGGCGGCAGCGGCGCGAGGAGAAAGCCGCAGAGGCAGAGGATGAGCGCCGGCGTCGGGCGGAGCTCGAGGAGCGGGAGCGGGCCGAGCGCCGCGCCCGCCGGGTGCGCCGCTGGATCCCCTGGGCCTGAGCGCGGACGCGGGCCACAGCTCTACCAGTCGTTGCCCCGGGGATTAACACGATGCCCCGGGCCGCGCTACCCCATGACCACCGCAGGCACCCCCGGGCCCGTTAACGCGCGAAAGGCCCCCGCTCAACAGAGCGGGGGCCTTTCGAATCCGGTTCAGCCGGCGGCTAACGCACCGAGGTGCGCGTGCGGCTTACCAGGAGGACTTGGTGATGCCCGGCAGCTCGCCCTTGTGGGCCATGTCGCGGAAGCGAACACGGGAGATGCCGAACTTCTGGAACGTACCGCGCGGGCGGCCGTCGATGGCGTCGCGGTTGCGGACGCGGATCGGCGAGGCGTTGCGCGGCAGCTTCTGCAGGCCGAGGCGGGCCTCTTCGCGGGCCTCTTCGGTCGCGTTCGGGTCAACCAGGGTCTTCTTCAGCTCGGCACGCTTCGCGGCGTAACGCTCGACGATGACCTTGCGCTGCTCATTCTTGGCAATCTTGGACTTCTTGGCCATATCTTAGCGCTCCTCTCGGAATTCGACGTGCTTGCGGATGACCGGGTCGTACTTCTTCAGGACCATGCGGTCCGGGTTGTTACGACGGTTCTTGCGGGTCACGTAGGTGAAGCCGGTCCCAGCGGTGGACTTCATCTTGATAATCGGACGTACGTCCTTGTCCTTAGCCACTAGAGCTTCACTCCCTTCGCGAGCAGCTCGGTCACCACAGCGTCGATACCGCGGACGTCAATGGTCTTGATTCCCTTGACCGACAGCGTCAGCGTGACGTTGCGGCGCAGGGACGGAACCCAGTAGCGCTTCTTCTGGATGTTCGGGTCGAACCGACGCTTCGTGCGGCGGTGCGAGTGGGAGATGCTGTGGCCGAAGTTCGGCACTGCACCGGTCACCTGGCAAACTGCTGCCATGATCACTCCTCAGTAGTAGTAGTAAAACGGCGGTACTCTTCAAGCAGGCGCGCGCCACGGAATGCGGCTTGCACCTGTTAATGCGTTGAAGCGTCCCGCCACCAGTTGTGACACCGTTCTTTACTGCTTGAAGGTAACCAGGCTGGGTGAGATCCAACCGAAGCGCCCTGTCTTGCGCGATATACGGTGAATTCGGCGGCCCAGTGGGGTCATCTTGCGATGTTTCCCTACCCCACAGGCCGCTTTATTCGGTTTACGGGCAACCATGCCTGCGCGCACGAACGTGGTTCGCGCATGACGACAGACATGACTTAACGCCTTACTATCCTAGAGCGCCGGGGCCCGCAGCGCAAAACGGGAGGTGGTGCGCTCAGTCACCCCGGTCGTGGAAGATCCAATGGTCGGAGTCGAGACCCCGCACAATCTTCTGCCCGATGCGGGTCAGATCCGCGATGTCCCGGTCCTCGAGCTGATCGAACATGAGCCGGCGCACGGACTCGACGTGCTCGGGGGCAATGGCCTCGACGGACTCGATCCCCTCGTCGGTGAGGGTCGCCGTCGTGACGCGCGCGTCGACCGGGGAGCGCCTGCGCTCGACCCAGCCGCGGTTCTCCAGCTTCTTGACCACGTGGCTCAGCCGCGAGAGGGACGCATTGGTCTTGCCGGCGAGCTGACTCATCGTCAGCGTCCGGTCGTCCTCTTCGGAGAGCATGGCGAGCACGTTGTAGTCGAAGATCGTCAGCCGGGCCTGCTTGTGCAGCTCGCTGTCCAGCGTACTGGGCAGCTTAAGCATGACGGCCCAAAGCGCCAGCCATGCTTCCCGCTCGTCGGCCGTCAACCACCGTGGTTCCGTCATGCGCTCAATTCTGGCATAGGTCGTGTTGGTTGCGCAGGGAAACGTCCATGTTTGACTAGGAGTTTCGCGCGCTTTAACACTCGACGACGTTGACGGCGAGCCCGCCGAGGGCCGTTTCCTTGTACTTGTGGCTCATATCCTTGCCCGTCTCGCGCATCGTCACGATGACCTCGTCGAGGCTCACCCGGTGATCCCCGTCGCCCATGAGCGCCATCTTGGCCGCGTTGATCGCCTTCGCTGCCGCAATCGCGTTGCGCTCGATGCACGGGATCTGCACCAAGCCGCCGATGGGGTCGCACGTCAGTCCCAGGTTGTGTTCCATGGCGATCTCCGCGGCGTTCTCCACCTGCTTCGGCGTCCCGCCGAGGATCTCGGCCAGCCCGGCGGCCGCCATCGACGACGCCGATCCGACCTCACCCTGGCAGCCGACCTCGGCGCCCGAGATTGACGCCTGCTCCTTGTAGAGCACGCCGACCGCGGCTGCGGTGAGCAGGAACCGTACGATCACGTCGCGCTTGACTCCCTCGAACTCCTCCGCGCCGGCCCCCAGCACCGCGGGCGAGTAGTGCGTCGCATAGAACATGACCGCGGGGATAATCCCGGCCGCCCCGTTGGTCGGGGCGGTGACGACACGCCCGCCGGACGCGTTCTCCTCGTTGACCGCGAGGGCGACCAGGTTGACCCACTCCTGCCAGAAGCCCGGATCCCGGTTCGGGTCCTGCTCGGTGAGGCGCGTGTGCCAGGCCGGGGCCCGGCGTCGTACGTTCAGGCCCCCGGGCAGCAGCCCGGTGCGCTCGAGCGCGTTCTCCTTGGACGCCTCCATGACGTCCCAGAGGTGCAGAATCCCGGCGCGGACCTCGTCGGGGTCGCGCATCGCGCACTCGTTGGCGAACATGATCGCGCTGACGCTCGCGTCCTGCTCGTGGCAGTGCCCCAGGAGCTCGACCGCGGTGCGGAACGGGTGCGGAACGCTGGCCAGGTCCTCCTCGATCTCCTGCACGACGGCGTCCTCGGCGCCCTCGCGCACGATGAATCCGCCGCCGATCGAGAAGTAGGTCTGATCGGCGACGGTCTCGCCGGCGGCGTCGAGCCCGACGAAGCGCACGCCGTTTGTGTGTCGCGCCAGCACCGTCAGCGGGTGCAGGACCATGTCGGCAACGCCGTAGTCGAGCGTGACCGTCGGCGCCTCGAGCTGCGCGGCGACGTCGACCCGGCCGGTCTCCGCGTGCGCGGCCATCCGCGCCTCGGCCTCGTCCGGGAGGATCTCCTCGGCGGCGTAGCCCTCCAGCCCGAGCAGGATCGCCGTGAAGGTGCCGTGGCCGCGGCCGGTCGCGGCGAGCGACCCGTAGAGGTCGATGCGCAGGCCCGCGAGACGGCTGAGCGCATCGGTGTCCGCCAGGTGCCGGGCGAACTGCGCGGCGGCCCGCATGGGGCCCACCGTGTGGGACGACGACGGGCCGAGCCCGACGCTGAAGAGGTCGAAGACGCTGAGTGCCATGGGGATCCTTGCGACGATGGATGGATCGAAAAACTACGACGACGCCGGCGTGGGTGGCGCCGGCGTCGTCGACAGGGTGCGCGGCGCGTCGGAGATCCTCCGCGCGCCGAACGCGGGTGGGGCGGGAGTCCTACTCGACGTCCCCGCCGTTGGCGGAGGCGTACTCCTCGGCGGAGAGCAGCGGGCCCTCCTCGGTGACCTCAACGGTGAACAGCCAGCCGGCGCCGTAAGGGTCCTCGTTGAGAATGCCCGGGTTGTCGACCGGCTCCTGGTTGACCTCGACGATCGTGCCGGTGACCGGGGAGAAGATCTCGGAGACGGACTTGGTGGACTCGACCTCGCCGCACGGCTCGCCGGAGGTGACCTCGGCGCCGACCTCGGGCATGTCGACGTAGACGACGTCGCCGAGGGCGTCGGCGGCGATCTGGGAGATGCCGATCCTGGCCGGGGAGGCCGCGTCGATCCACTCGTGTTCGGCGGAGTAGCGGAGGGTGGAGAGAACCTTGCTCATGGGCGTTCCTTTTCGATAGGTGGTGCTTGCGACGGTGGGGACGGTTCTACGTTACTTCTCACGCTTGTAGAACGGCAGGGCGACGACCTCGAACGGCTGAGGTTTACCGCGCAGGTCGACGTCCAGGGCGGTGCCGGGTTCGGCGTGTTCGGCGTCGACGTAGGCCATGACGACTGGGTAGCCGAGCGTCGGCGAGGGCTGGCCCGAGGTGACGACGCCGATCTCGGCCCCGTCCTTGAGCACCGCGTAGCCCGTGCGTCCGGCGCGCCGGCCGAGTCCCTTGAGCCCGACGAGCCGCCGGCTCGTGCCCGCGGCCTTGGCCTCCTCGAGCGCCGCGCGTCCGACGAAGTCGCCCTCCTTCTTGAGGGAGACGATCGGGCCGAGGCCGGCGTCGTACGGGGTGGTCTCCAGGCTCAGCTCATTGCCGTAGAGCGGCATGCCGGCCTCGAGGCGCAGGGAGTCGCGGGCCGCCAGGCCGGCCGGGATCAGCCCGGAGCCCTCGCCGGCGGCGAGCAACGCGCGCCACAGCGCGACGGCGTCGTCATTGGCGACGTAGAGCTCGAATCCGTCCTCGCCGGTGTAGCCGGTGCGGGCGAGCAGCACGTCGATGCCGGCGACCACCACGTCGTCGGCTGCGTAGTACTTCATGCCGGTGACGATCTCAGCGGACGCGGCCGGCACCTGCGAAAGCAGGATCGCCTCAGCGGCGGGCCCCTGCAGTGCGATCATCGAGGTCTCGGCGGACGCGTCGCGCACCTCGACCTCGAAGTTTGCGGCCCGCTCGGACAGGTCGGCGGCCACCGTCGGGGCGTTGCCCGCGTTGGCGACGACGAGGAACCTCGTCTCGCCGCGGCGGTAGACGATGAGGTCGTCGATGATGCCGCCGGAGGCGTTGACGATCATCGTGTACTTCGCCTTGCCGACCTTGACGGCGGCCAGGTTCCCGACGAGCGCGTAGTTCAAGAACTCGGCGGCGGCCGGGCCCTCGATCCAGATCTCGCCCATGTGGGAGATGTCGAACAGCCCGGCGGCCTCGCGGACGGCCTGGTGCTCGGCCAGCTCGGAGGCGTACTTCAGGGGCATGTCCCAGCCGCCGAAGTCCGTGAAGGAGGCCCCGAGGGCATCGTGTTCTGCGTAGAGCGCGGTTTTCTGCGTCATGATGCGCGTGTCCTCTCGGTTAGTTGGCGTCCTCGGCGGGGGCCTCGAAGGCCTCCGGCGGCGGGCAGGAGCAGACCAGGTTGCGGTCGCCGTGGGCGCCGTCGATGCGGCCGACGGGCGGGAAGTACTTGTCCTGGCGGAGGCGGTCCACCGGGAAGGCGGCCTGCTCGCGGCTGTAGGCGCGGGCCCAGTCGCTCGAGGCGACGGCGACCGCGGTGTGCGGCGCGCGGCGCAACGGGGACTCCTCGACGGTGAATTCGCCGTGGGCGACCTGCTGGATCTCGGCATGGATCTCGATCATCGCCTCAATGAAGCGATCGATCTCGCCCAGATCCTCCGACTCGGTCGGCTCCACCATCAAGGTGCCGGCGACCGGGAAGGCCAGGGTCGGCGCGTGGAAGCCGTAGTCGATGAGGCGCTTGGCGACGTCCTCGGCGGTCACACCCGTCTTGGCCGTGAGCTCGCGCAGGTCGAGGATGCACTCGTGGGCGACGAGTCCGCCGTTGCCCGTGTAGAGCGTCGGGAAGTACTCGGCCAACGCCTTGGACACGTAGTTCGCCGCGAGCAGGGCGTTGGAGGTCGCGGCCGTGAGGCCCTCGGCACCCATCATCGCGACATACGCCCAGGAGATGGGCAGCACGCCGGCCGAGCCGTACGCGGTCGAGGCGACGGGCGTCCCGTGGTGGCCGTTGTGCGGTCCGGTCGGCGCGCCCGGCAGGAACGGGAGCAGGTGCTCAGCCACGGCCACCGGCCCGACGCCGGGTCCGCCGCCGCCGTGCGGGATGCAGAAGGTCTTGTGCAGGTTCAGGTGCGAGACGTCGCCGCCGAACTGGCCCGGCTGGGCGAGGCCCACGAGGGCGTTCATGTTGGCACCGTCGATGTAGACCTGGCCGCCGGCGGCGTGCACCTTGTCGCAGACCTCGCGCACGTCGGCGTCGTACACGCCGTGCGTGGACGGGTAGGTGACCATGATGCCGGCGATCGAGTCGCGGTGCTTGTCGATCTTGGCGTCGAGGTCTTCCGCGTCGATCGTGCCATCGGCGGCGGTCTTGACGACGACGACCTTGAGCCCGGCGAGCACGGCCGAGGAGGCGTTGGTGCCGTGGGCGGACGCCGGGATAAGGCACACGTCGCGCCCGTCGTCGCCGTTGGCAACGTGATACTGGCGGATCGCGAGCAGGCCCGCGTACTCGCCCTGCGAGCCGGCGTTGGGCTGGATCGAGACGCCCGCGTAGCCGGTGATCGCGGCGAGCCTCGACTCGAGGTCGTGGATCAGGTGGCGCCACCCGGCGGTCTGGTGCTCGGGTGCGTACGGGTGGATCGTGGAGAACTCGGGCCACGAGATCGCCTGCATCTCGGCGGTGGCGTTGAGCTTCATGGTGCACGAGCCGAGCGGGATCATCGTCCGGTCGAGGGCGAGGTCCCGGTCCGAGAGCCGGCGCAGGTAGCGCAGCATCTGGGTCTCGGAGCGCACCGTGTGGAAGATCGGGTGCGTCATGTACTCGGAGGAGCGCACGACGCCGTCGCCCAGGGCCGTGCCCGCCCCGGCGAGGGAGGCCTCGGCCTCGGCGATGGCCTGCGCGGCATCCGTGACGCCGAAGGCGGCGGCGACGACGGCCAGGTGGGCCGGCGTCGTGGTCTCGTCCGTGGAGACGGCGACGGTGTTCGCGTCGATGAGGCGCAGGTTCACGCCCTCAACCTCGGCGTCGGCGACGATCGAGGCGGCGCGGTCCTCGGCGGTCACCGTGAGGGTGTCGAAGTAGTTCTCGGCGGCGAGCGCGAAGCCGGCGCCGGAGAGCACGGTGGCGAGGGTGCGCGCGCGCAGGTGCGTACGCTCGGCGATCTTCTTCAGGCCCGCGGGGCCGTGGTAGACGCC
Source organism: Kocuria rosea subsp. polaris (assembly GCA_023896275.1). GTDB lineage: Bacteria > Actinomycetota > Actinomycetes > Actinomycetales > Micrococcaceae > Zhihengliuella > Zhihengliuella polaris_A. The sequence continues at coordinate 134,592 of MLDA01000008.1, forward strand.
GTACATGCCGGCGGCGATGGCGAGCAGGGCCTGCGCGGTGCAGATGTTGCTAGTGGCCTTCTCGCGGCGGATATGCTGCTCGCGGGTCTGCAGGGCGAGGCGGTAGGCGGCGGTGCCGGCGTCGTCGTAGGAGACACCCACGATGCGGCCCGGCAGGTTGCGCTCGAGGCCCGTGCGCACGGACATGTAGGCCGCGTGCGGGCCGCCGAAGAACAGCGGGATGCCGAGGCGCTGGGTGTTGCCGACCGCGATGTCGGCGCCCTGCTCGCCCGGGGGCGTGATGAGCGCGAGGGAGAGGATGTCGGCGGCGACGGTGACCATCGCGCCGCGCTCCTTGGCGGCGGCGATCACGGCGGAGTGGTCGGCGACGCGGCCGGAGTTGCCCGGCTGCTGCAGGACGATTCCGGAGATCTCGCCGTCGGGCAGGCCCTGCGACAGGTCGGCGATCTCGAGCTCGAAGCCGAGGGCCTCGGCGCGGCCGGTGACGACCGCGAGGGTCTGCGGGAAGAGGTCGGCGTCGAGGACCGTCTTGGCGTTGGCCTTCTTCTTGTTGGACCGGCGCATGAGCAGGACGGCCTCGGCCACGGCGGAGGCCTCGTCGAGCAGCGAGGCGTTGGCCACGGGCAGGCCCGTGAGGTCCCCGACCATGGTCTGGAAGTTCAGCAGGGCCTCGAGCCGGCCCTGCGAGATCTCCGGCTGGTAGGGAGTGTAGGCGGTGTACCAAGCCGGGTCTTCGAGGACGTTGCGCATGATCACCGGCGGGGTCTCGGTCCCGTAGAAGCCCTGGCCGATCATCTGGGTCTTGATGACGTTCTTGGCGGCGATCGCGCGCAGGTCGTCGAGGACCTCGGCTTCGCTGCGGGCCGGCGGGAGCTGGAGCGCGGTGGCCTGGCGGATGTCGGTCGGGACGGCGGCGTCGACGAGGGCCTCGAGGCTCTCGAAGCCGACGGTCGCAAGCATGTGTTCCGTCGCGGCGCCGCGCGGACCGATGTGGCGGTCGGCGAACGTGGCGGCGGCATCGTGCAGGTGCACGGACGGCGTGGCGGAGATGACTGTCATCGGTGGAGACTTCCTGGTCGGCGAAGCGGGCTGTCGCGATCGCGGCGCCGCTAGGGACGCCGGAGGCTGTTTCCCTCCCCGCTCTGTAGAGAACCTGAGAGTTTCCGCGCCAGACTTGCCTGCGCTTGCACCTTCGGTGAGCGTTCCGGCCGCACAACACGGCTGGCCCACTACTTTCCAGAGTCGCCTCCTCGCGGCGGTGCGGGTGCCTGAGAGATTCCCGGGGAGGAAATTGCTCCTACGGCGCCCGACCGTGGCTTCGGCCGGAACTCTCCCGCCGCGTGTCGAAAGCGTGCGTCCGGCGGCGCAATGCCGCCGGTCACAGCTCCATCATAGTTGGAGGCCCGGGCACCGCCAACACGAGGGCCGGTTAGTCAGACGTCGTTGGTGCGGATCGTCCCGCCGCCAGCGAGCGGCACATGCCACTCGAGCCTGATGGAGAGCACCCGCAGGACGAAGACGAAGACGGCGATCAGGCAGCCGGCGACGACGCCGAACCAGCCGAGCTCGAGCGTCAGCACGGTCAGGGTCGCCCCCAGCATGGCGGGGATCGCGTAGACGCCGCGCGGGTTGAAGACCTGCGGCACCTCGTTGGCGACGACGTCGCGCATGACGCCGCCGCCCACCGCGGTCGTCAGGCCCAGCAGCGCGGCCGAGACCGCGTGCAGCCCCGCCTCGTGCGCCGTGATCGTGCCGACGATGCAGAACAGGGCCAGCCCGCCGGCGTCGAACAGCAGCAGGGGACGACGCACGCGCGTCTCGTGCACGAGACGGGTCGCCACGAGCACGGTCGCCAGCACGGGCGGCACGAGGTAGATCGGCTGCGCGAAGGCGTTGGGCACCGACTGGCCGATGATCAGGTCGCGGCAGACGCCACCGCCGAGGCCGACCAGCGAGGCAAGCAGGAGGGAGCCGACGACGTCGAACTTCTTGCGCGCGGCCAGCAGGGAGCCGGAGACCGCGAAGAAGAAGGTGCCGAGGAGATCGAGAACAAGCATGGACATCGTTTCAGGATCCTAGCCGCCCGCCGCCGCCCGCGCACGGCGGGTGCGTCAGCGGGCCGCGGCGCGCGTCCGGCGGGCCACGAGCGCCCACACCACGACGACGGCGGCGCCCCACACGGCCCAGCTGAGGCCCTGGTGGCCCCAGTAGGCGCCGGCGGGCAGCGCGGCCGCGTCCGACATGAGGTTCGAGTAGGCGAAGACCAGCACCGTGTTCAGCATCGCGTGGCCGGCGATCGCCGGCCAGACCGACCGGCTCAGCCAGCGCACGCCGGCGAGCACGAAGGAGGCCAGGAAGAGATTGACGGTGGTGGCGAGGACCTCGCGCCACGAGGAGACGCCGTCGAGCGCGTACGCCGCGGTCAGCGGCACGTGCCAGAGCGCCCAGAACGCGCCGATCGCGGACGTCGAGCGCCAGAACCCCCAGGGCGCGAGCGTCGAGGCGAGGTACCCGCGCCAAGCGACCTCCTCGCCGAAGGTCAAGATCATCGTGGCGGCGACGAGGGGCAGCACCCAGGCGGCCAGCCCGCTCGCGTCCGCACTCGGGGCGAACTCGACGAAACCGAGGGCGGAGGAGGCGCCGATCACGGCGGCCGGGATCGCGATCATGAGGCCGAGCAGCGCCGCCGTCGTGCCGGCGATCCGCCCGGGTGGCGCGCCGCTCAGCCCGGCCCAGCGCAGCAGCGGCACGGGCCGGCCGAACGCGAAGTGCAGGGCGAGGACGATCACGGCCGGCGCCCACATGACCGCTGGCGTGAGCGCGCCCAAGTAGCCGGAATCGGCGCCGGCGAGCGCGGGCGCGCACAGGGCGAGCACGAGCACGAGCATGACGGCTCCGAACACCGTCAGGAAGCGCGGCGCCCAGACGGGCAGGGTGCCGACGCTGCGGGAGGGCAGTCGCGGGG
>MLDA01000009.1 GCA_023896275.1 Kocuria rosea subsp. polaris
CCCCGCCGCCACGGGCCCCGTCGCGGCGGCATCGACGACGGGGCTGGAGCTATGGCTCCCCTCGCCCGCGACTCCGGACTCACCTGCGCGGGTGCTCACCGAACTCGACTACCGCGCTGAGCCCGGAGCCGTCAACGTCATCCTCGGCGCCTCGGGGGCCGGCAAGTCCCTGCTGCTGCGCACGCTGACGGGCCTACTGCCCGACGGCGCCCGCACCACCGGCGCCGTCGCCCTGCACGGCCGCACCCTCACTCCCGAGGGCTTGGCCGCGGCACGGGGCACCGAAACCGTCCTGGTTCCCGGTTCGGCCGCGACCGCGCTGAACCCCGTGCGCACGGTCGCTGCGCAGATGCGCCAGACGCTGAAGTCCGCAAAACGGGGCTCCACCCCCGCCGATGTCGCGTCCGCCCTCGCCGCCGCCGACGTCGACCCCTCGTTGGCCTCGTGCTTTCCGCACGAGCTCTCAGGCGGCCAGGCTCAGCGGGTCGTGCTCGCCCTCGGCGTCGCCGTCGGCGCCCGGGTGCTGCTCGTGGACGAGCCGACCAGCGCCCTCGATGCCGAGTCGTCGGCCCGCATCGAAGAGCTGCTGCGCGCCCAGGCCGCGTGCGGCACCACCGTCATCATGGTCACCCACGACCTCGCGATGACCCGCCGCATCGCCGACCTCGTTGCGGTGGTGCACGACGGGCGCGTTGTCGAGGCGGGCCGGGCCGAGGAGCTGCTCGCCGCCCCGGGCCACCCCGCAACTGCAGCCCTGCTGGGCGGACCGGCATGAGTCTGGAACTGCGTCAGATCACGTTCAGCCACCCTGGGGCCCGGCCGACTTCCGGCCCGCTTCTCGCGGGAGTGAACCTCCGCGTCGGCGCCGGCGAACTCGTCACGCTGGCGGCGCCGTCGGGCGCGGGAAAATCCACGCTGCTGCGCATCGCCGCGCTTATGACGACGGCGGACGCGGGCGTCGTCGCGCTCGACGGGCAGCCCTTCGCCGCGGGCTCGCCGGTCCCGCGCCAGGCCCGCCGATCGGTAGGTGTGGTGCTGCAGTCCCCACGCTTGGCCGCCGACCCGCGTCTGCGGCTCGAGTCCCTGATCTGCGCCCCGCTGGCGGTCCGCGACGGCCAGCTGCGCCCGCAACCGCGCCGGCACGGTGACCGGGTGGCGGAGCTGTGCGAGCTCGCCGGGCTGGATGTGTCGCTGCTGCGCCGCTACCCGCACCAGGTCTCCGATGGGCAGCTGCAGCGGGCCATGGTGGCGCGCGCCCTCGCACTGGACCCGAAGGTGCTCGTCTGCGACGAGCCGACCGCGCAGCTGGACGCGGCAACGACCGGTTCCATGCTGCGGTTGCTGGCCTCGCGTGCTGCCGCCGGCGCGGCGGTGCTCGTCGCCTCCCACCACCGCGCCGCTCTGGCGCGAGTGGCCAACCGGTCCGTCGAACTCGCCGACATCAACCCCGGGGCCCATGCCACCAGGCGCGTCGGCCCCGGCACGAACCCCTGATTCTTCGGGAGACTGCCCCGCGCTCAGACGAGGAGCGTGTAGACGTCCATCCCCTCGCTCACACCGGTGCGCTCGAAACCGAGGTTGAGGACCGTGGCGGCGCTCGCGGCATTGTCCGGCGCGATCCGGGCCACCAGCTTCGTCGGCTCCTTGCCAGCCATTCCGGCCTCGACCCACGCGACGACGGCGACGACCATCTGTTTCGCGAGCCCTCTGCCCCAGAACTCCGGATCGAGCCAGTATCCGATCTCCGTGCACGGACCGATATCGCCGCCGAGGTCCTTGAACATCGCCAGCGCGAGGCCGATGCGGTGATCGTCGGACTCGCCCTCGACGTCGTCGCACCGGACCGTCACCCAGCGGGCGGAGCCGAGCTCGCCCCACGCGCCCGGCGACAGCGCCTGCGCCGTGCGCTCGGCGATGTAGGCGTCGGACCAGACGGTGCCGTCACCGACGAAGCGGACCACGCGCGGGTCGCGGGCGAGGTGGCCCAGAAACTGGGCGTCCTCGCGACTGAAATCTCTGACGCGGACGCTCATGTCGTCGGTTACAGGCCCAGCTCGTCGAGACCGAACGCGAACAGGTACGGCACGCCGGCCTCGGCCTCGATGCGCTCCTTGGCACCCGTGTCGCGATCGACGATCACGGCCACGGCCTTGACGTTGCCGCCGGCCTTGCGCACGCCCTCGACGGCCGTCAGCGCGGACCCGCCGGTAGTGGACGTGTCCTCTAGGACGACGACGTCGCGCCCATCCACGCCCGGCCCCTCGACTTGGCGGCCCATCCCGTAGGACTTCTGGGCCTTGCGCACCACGAACGCGTCGACCGCCCGGCCCTGATCGCCGGCGGCGTGCATCAGCGCGGTGCCCACGGGGTCGGCGCCCATCGTCAGGCCGCCGGCCGTCTCGAACTCGATTCCGGCGTCGTCGAGCAGCGCGAGCATGACCTCGCCGACGAGCCGCGAGGCCTCGTGGTGCAGGGTGATGCGGCGCAGGTCGATGTAGTAGTCGGCCTCCTTGCCGGAGGACAGGGTGACCTTGCCGCGCACAACGGCGAGTTCCTTGACGAGTTCGAGCAGGCGGGCGCGGGCGTCAGCGTGGGAAGTCATGACCACGATTCTAGATGGTCACACGCCGCGACGCCCGCCCAAGACAGAACGGGTTCCAGGGTCTACGCTGGGGGCTATCGAGGTCCCGCGCAGAAGGAGGTCAAGATGACCCAAAATCATGATCGCCCGCTCGGCTTCTGGCTGAAACTCGTCGACTCCCTGATCGCGAAGCAGTTCGCGTTCGCACTCGAGGAGCACGGGGTCACGCGGCTGCAGTGGCAGCTGCTGAACACGCTCGCGAAGAAGCCGGCGACCCACAACGAGCTCACGCACACGCTCGGTCCCTTCCTGACACCGACGCCCCCAGACGAGCCGGACACGCTCGACGAGCATCTGGCCGAGCTCATCGAGTCGGGCTGGATCGTCAGCGACGGCAGCGTCCTCTCCCTCACGGAGCAGGGCTCGACCGGCTGGGAGAAGCTCAACGAGGTCGTGACGAACATGCGCGAGGCCTCCAGCTCAGGCATCACCGAAGAGCAGTACACCACGACCGTGCGCTCCCTGCAGCGCATGGCGGAGAACTTGGGCTGGGATGGTTCCAGCCCGGAAGGCGAGAGGCAGTAGATGGCCCCACACGGCCACCCCCAGAACGCGGCGTTCCCGTCGGAGATCTACCACGCCGCACCCGAGCCGGAACCCAGGACCGGCGAGATCCCGGAGGTGACCAGTGCGGAGGCCAGCGCGCGCTTCGCAGGTCGCGACGACGTCGTGCGGCACAAGGGCCGCTATGCCCTGGCCAACCGCACCATCACGCCCAGCGAGGCGATGGTGATCGACCTGTTGTTCGTGCGCGACGCGCTCGACGCGGCCGGGATCGAGCACCTGCTGGTGCGCGGCAGCGACGCGCGGCCCGTCGTCGCCGTCGACTGGAAACACCGTCAGCGGCTGCGCGCCGCGCTGGTCACCGCCTGCGCGGACGAGCCGTTCTACTCCCTGAGCGTCGACACGCGCCGCGACAAGGCCCTGCTGGTCGCTGATGGGAAGCTGAGCCTGAGCTCCAAGGCGCGCATGTTCCGGCTCTACCGGCCGCGCGTCGAACCCGTCGGCGGGCTCGGTTACGGCCAGGGCACCGGCGTGCAGGTCGAGCTGTGGAAGTTCGACGACGACGGCACCGTCAAGCTGCCCATCGAGAACTCGCTGACCCGGCGCACGATCCCCGCCGACGAGGCCGTGCGCGGCACCGTCCAGCGCTACGGCCGCGTATGGCACACGATCGAGAACATGTTCGCCGACCACGCCACGGACATCGACTTCCCGATCGACATCGTCTTCTCCTGGGTGGACGGCAACGACCCGGACTTCCAGCGCTACCGCGCCTCGTTCATGGAGAACGTGGTGGTCGGCGAGGGCGACGACGACGAGGCGCGCTACCGGCAGATCAACGAGCTGAAGTACGCGCTGCGATCGATCCATATGTTCGCCCCCTGGATCCGGCACGTGTACATCTGCACGGATTCGCCGGTGCCGGCGTGGCTGGATGCGCAGCACCCGGGCGTGAGCATTGTGCGGGCCGAGGACCACTTTCGGGATCCGAGCGTGCTGCCCGTGTTCAACTCGCAGGCGATCGAGGCGCAGCTGCAGCACATCGAGGGCCTCTCCGAGCACTTCTTGTACTCGAACGACGACATGTTCTTCGGGCGCCCGCTCGGGCCGGACATGTTCTTCTCCCCCGGCGGCGTCACCAAGTTCATCGAGGCCGAGACCCGGATCGGGCTCGGCGACAACCACCTGGACCGCTCCGGGTTCGAGAACGCGGCCCGCGTGAACCGGCGCCTGCTGCACGACCGCTTCGGGCGCATCACGACCCGTCATCTCGAACACACAGCCGCCCCGTTGCGGCGCAGTGTCATGCACGAGATGGAGGAGACCTTCGCTGAGGAGTTCGTCTCCACCGCGGCGAGCCGCTTCCGTGCCAAGGACAACATCTCGGTGACCAACTCGCTCTACCACTACTACGCGCTGCTGACCGGGCGGGCCGTGACCAAGGTCGGGGCGAAGGTAAAGTACGTCGATACGACGATGTTCTCCGGGCTCGACAGCCTCTCGAAGCTGCTGCGCAAGCGTAATCAGGACTTCTTCTGCCTCAACGACGGTTCCTTCCCGGAGGTCTCGGCCAAGCAGCGGCAGGAGGTTGTCACGGACTTCCTCGAGAAATACTTCCCGATCGCCGCGCCGTGGGAGCGCGCCGAGACCTAGGCGCCACGAGCCCACGAACGCCTATTGACTTTCGCTCGCTATCTATCGAGAATCAATTGATGAGCAAAGTAGTGGTTGTGTCCCTGCGCGCCGTCCTCGTGGCCCTCGTCGCCGGAGTCTTCGTGGCCCAGATCCTGACGCCGGGCCTGGCCTCGAGCATGGGCTCATCCCACTGGGAGGTGCGCCATCTGGTCGTTCCGTATTCAGTGGCCGGCATCCTGGCGCTGCTCTGCCTCCAGATCGCACTGTTTCTGGTCTGGCGATTGCTGACGCTGGCCAGCACGGAACGCATCTTCGATGGCGGCTCGATCCGGTGGGTGGACGGGCTGGTCTACAGCGCGGCGTCAGCCGTCGCGCTGCCGTGCCTCGTCATGACGCACCTGTTGTTCATCGTCGGCGTGGGTGGCCCTGGCATCCTCCTTACTCTCTGCGCGTGCTTCATTGGCGGCGCCGCGCTGGTCCTGGTCCTCGTCGTGATGCGCTCACTGCTGGCGTCGGCGACCTGCGACCGGCGCGAACTGGCGCACGTGATCTGAATGGCGCGCCGGCGAGTCGTCGCTGAGCGCTGGTCTGCGCCATCGACTCGTCACTAATCGCTGCATGGGTCCATCGAGTCGTCACTCACTGCTGGAAAAGCCGCGCACGACGACAATTAGTGACGACTGGTGGCTCCGGTCGGGTCCTGCCCGGGGAAGCACCCGGGCGAGTGGCAGCTAGTGCTGCGCGTGCTGGCGCCGTGGGCTTCTGCGGCGCGCCGCCGGGACCTCCGCGCCGCCGTCGTACTGGATCCCGTGCTCGAGCAGCACCTGTTGGACCTGCGCCGGCGACAGGATCTCGCCGAAATTCTCCCCGCCCGCGGCCGGGACCACCGAGTGGACCACCGTGTCCGGGTAGACGTGCACAAGGTTGTAGGACTGGGCCGAGTCGCGACCGCGGGTGCCGCGGATCCCAGTCTCGACGTCCACCGTGGCAGCCAGGTCCTGCGTGTAACACGTGGCCGAGGCGACCGAGACGGGCACGCCCGCGAACGTCGCCGCCGTCGAATAGTGCAGGTGACCACCCAGGATCGCGCGCACGTCCGTACCGCTGAGAACCTCAGCCAACTCGGCCTGCCCGCGGAGTTCGACGAGAATCGCCAGCGGCTGCACGCTCGGGACGGGCGGGTGGTGCAGCGCCAGCAAGGTCCCCTCCGGGGCGGCGGTGGCGAGCTCGGCCGCGAGCCAGTCGAGCTGATCGCCCGTGAGTGCGCCGTGATGGGCACCCGGGACGGACGTGTCGAGGACGACGACGCGCAGCCCGCCCAGCCAGTGCACCGTGTCGAGCGGCGCGGCGCTGGGGAACTCGTCGAGCAAGCCCGCACGGAGCGCCCCGCGGTCGTCGTGATTGCCCATGGCCCAGATGACATCCGCGCCCATGCGGCGGGCGGCGGGCTCGACGATCGCGCGCAGCTTCGCGTAAGCGTCGGGTTCGCCCTTGTCAGCCAAGTCGCCCGTGAAGAGCAGCGCCTCGGGCCGGCAGCCGGCAGCTTCGAGGTCGGCGAAAACCATCTGCAGCCGGGCGGCGGCGTCGATCGTTCCGCCCAGTGCGATGTCGCCGCCACGGAGGTGCGTGTCGCTGAGGTGGAGCAGGAAATGCTCAGGGGCCGGGTGCTCGGGGGTGCGCGGTGTGGACCGAGAAGTGGTCATGGCGGCCTGTCCTAACGACGTGCCCCGCCGAAACGGGGCCGAATCATGCTTCAATCCAAGCATTTCATCGAGAACGTGCCAAGACCTGCAGATGAATTTCTCGTTTCGCCCACCCGGCTTCCTCGACACTGCCCGGCGTCGCGCCGGTATGCTGAGGCCATGCGTGAGTTGCAGGCGAAAATCGTGGAAGAAATGGGCGTTAAGCCCCAGATCGATCCGGCCGAGGAGGTGGCCCGCCGCGTCCAGTTCCTCAAGGACTATGCGCTCGCGACCGGCACCGCCGGGTTCGTGCTCGGCATCTCCGGAGGCGTGGACTCAACACTTGCCGGCCGCCTCGCCCAGCTGGCCGCCGAAGAGCTGCGAGCCGAGGGACACGAGGCCGACTTCGTCGGAGTGCGCCTGCCCTATGGCGTGCAGGCCGACGAGGACGACGCCCAGCGCGCACTCGAGTTCATCCAGCCCTTCACGACGTGGACGTTCAACGTGAAGCCCGCCGTCGACGGGCTGGAGGCCGAGTTCGCCGAGACCACGGGTCGGGCGATCTCCGATTTCAACAAGGGCAATTCGAAGGCCCGCATGCGCATGGCCGCCCAGTACGCGCTGGCCGGCGAGCGCAACCTGCTGGTCATCGGCACGGACCACGGCGCCGAGTCGGTGACCGGTTTCTTCACCAAGTTCGGCGACGGCGGCGCGGACATCCTGCCGCTCTTCGGCCTGAACAAGCGCCAGAACCGGCAGCTGACCGAGTACCTGGGCGCGCCCGAACAGGTGTGGTCCAAGACTCCGACGGCGGATCTGCTCGACGATCAGCCGGGTCGCACCGACGAGGACGAGTTGGGCATCCGCTATGACGAGATCGACGATTTCCTCGAGGGTCGCGAGATCGACGAGGCCACGGCCGAGAAGCTCGAACGCCGCTACCTCACCACCCGCCACAAGCGCACGGTCCCGGTCACGATCTTCGACACCTGGTGGCGCTGACCAGCTGTGCCCCGTGGCGCGTCGGCGTCTCGGCGTACGGCGAGATTCATACCGATGGAGGACACCGCGGTTCCCTACTCGTCCCTAGACTGAGCAGATGCTGACCTCCTTCCGCCGTCCGGCCTGGCGCGTCGCCGGAACGGTGGCCATCGCGTTGGTCGTCGGAGCGCTGCTGTCCGTGCTGTTACTGGGCATCGCGCTGCCCGAGGACCCCGATTCGTTACCGGCAGCCGAATCCGACCGGTATTTCCTCCTCTTCGCCGCTGACGTCGCGGCAGGACTCGTGGCCGTCGGGTTGCTCGCCGTCGCCCTGTTGCCCCTCGACGACGAACGGCCGCATCCGCACCCGGCGCGGACATTGGTAGCCGGTCTCGTCGTCGTCGCGGCGACCACCGTGTCCAACCTGGCCGCACCGGCGGCCCTGATCGTCCTCGGCTCCTTCGCCGCGCGCAGGCCACGCTTCTGGTTCCCGATGGCGGCCGCACTGAGCTTCGTCGCGGGCTGGGTCTATTCGACCGTCGTCGACCCTGAGGAGGTGCCCTTCTGGGAGTTGGCGGCGATCATGGTGGTGGTGATCGGCGTCGTCGGCCTGATCGGTTGGGGGCGGCGCTCCCGCCGGTCGCTGATTCGGTCGCTACGCCAGGAGGCGGCCAGCGCCCGCCGTGAACGCGAAGCCCATGCCGAACAGGCCCGCGCCACCGAACGCACCCGGATCGCCCGGGAAATGCACGACGGTCTCGCGCACCAGCTGAGCCTGATCTCCCTGCACGCCGGCGCCTTGGAGTACCGGAGCGATCTGGACGCGGAGGCGATCCGGCGGACGTCGGACCTCCTGCAGCAAACAGCCCGCAGCGCGTCGCAAGAGTTACGCGCCGTCCTCACCGTTCTGCGCGATGACGGGACGGGCACGACGCCGCCGCCCACCATGGCGACGATCAAGGGACTGGTCTCGACCGCACGCGCGGCCGGGACCCCCGTCGAACTCACCGCCGACGCCGGTCTCGACGGCGCCGGCGGGACGCAGCCGTCGGACGTCACCATCCGTGCGCTCTTCCGGATCGTGCAGGAGTGTCTGACGAACGCACGCAAACACGCACCGGGCCAACCGCTGCGGCTGGCTCTGGCCGGTGGTCCCGCGCAAGGAATCTTCGTGGCGGCCAGCAACGCGGCGATCGCGAAGCCCGCCGAGGCAACGGCACCCGGGTTCGGCCTGATCGGCCTGCGCGAGCGCGTCGAGCTGCTCGGCGGCCGATTCGACATCGACGCCAGCGACGACCGATTCACGGTGGAGGCGCGGCTGCCATGGCAGAGCTGAACACTCCCGTCGGGGTTCTGCTCGCCGATGACGAGAACCTCGTGCGGGCGGGACTGCGACTGATCCTCGACCGCACCGACGGCATCCGGATCGTGGGTGAGGCCGCCGACGGCACCGAGGCGATCGAACAGGTCCGCCGGCTCAACCCGGACGTCGTCCTCATGGACGTTCGCATGCCCGGACTCGACGGAATCGAGGCGACCCGCAGGCTGCAGAGCGTCGCACACCCGCCCCGGGTAGTGATGCTGACGGCTTTTGAGACCGACGAGTTCATCCTCGACGCCCTCGAGGCCGGCGCGTGCGGATTCCTCCTGAAGGACACGCCGCCCCGGGCGCTGGTCGCCGCGATCTTGCAGGCCGCGGCCGGGTCGACAACCGTCTCCCCCGTTGTCCTCGACCGCCTCGTCTCGGTAGCGACGCGGCACGGCCGCCGGGTCGCCCGGGAGGACACTCTCGCCGGCCTCAGCGACCGCGAGCGCGAGGTCGCCGAAGGAGTGGCCCAGGGCCTCTCCAACACGGAGATCGCCCGGACGCTGTTCCTCTCGCTTCCGACCGTCAAGACGCACCTCGCGCGCATCTTCGCCAAACTCGGCGTCGACAGCCGCCTCCAGCTGGCCATCCGCGTGATCGAGTCGCGTTGACCCGCGCCCGGCCCATCCCGATGCGGCCGCCCCTCGCCGCGTCGGCGTTCTGAGCGACGGATCGGGCCACGCACCGCCCAGAACGACGACGACGCGTGGCGGGCGCCGTCGTCGTGCCTTGAACTGGTGCCGCGTCAGCGGCCAACCGGCACCTTGCGCATGACGCCCCACGAGGCGAGCGCGGCGAGGGCCGAGACCAGCACCAGGATGCCCGCGATCTTTCCGAACGGGAACGTCGCGAACGCGGCGGCCACGTCGAGATCCAGGGCGAGCACCGCGGCAACAGCTGCGAGGGAAAGCACAACGATCACGGCGATCGAGCCGATGACTCCCGCGGAGCTCCAGCGCATGTAGACCGCGGCGAAGAAGCTGCCGAGCAGAAGCATCGCGAGCGAGATGCCGAAGCCGACCACGAACATGTTCACGTAGTCGCCGTCACCGGTCAGGAACGTGTCGAACATGCGCGCACCTGTGAACCAGTGCCCCGTGATCTTCTCGAAGAACAGGAACGTGGTCATCATCGCGGCGATGATGACGGCCTCGAGCGTGAGGGCGATCGAGGTCCCCCAGAAGTACTGGCGGCGGGTGGCGCCGAGGCCCATCGCGTACGGCATGGTGCGCGCGTAGGCCATGACACCGACGTTCATGATGTAGCCGCTGAGGCACCAGAGCGCGGCCTGGTTGTAGCGGAAGCCCTCGGACAGCTCGGCGCGCGGCACGTCTGTGAAGCCCTCCAGGACGAGCATGACCGCGACGATCAGCACGGCGACGCCCGCCATGATCATCAACGGTGCGTCGATCATGCGGGAGCGGTCGACGAAGTGCAGGCGGACGATCTTGGACAGCGAGCCCGTGCGGCGTCGGGTCGGCGTGTCGGTGTGAATGGTGGCGGTGCTCATCGCGTGACCTCCTCGGTGGCGACGTGGTGGCGGGCGGGCGGCGCGCCCGTGATGGCCGCGGCGGCCGGATCGTCGATCAGGCCGTACGCGGAGACGAGGTCCTGGAGGCCCACCGCGCCGATCTCGACGCCGTGGGCGGCGGCACGGGCGCGGATGTCCGCGTCGGCGGCGCCGTCGACCGTGACGGACGCCAGCCCGCCGAGCGTCTGCGTGCGCAGGACCTTCCGGTCGTGCACAACGGACTCGATCGCCTGGGCCGGTCCGGCCACGGTGAAGGCGGCGTCGCGGGCCTCGTCGACCCCCATGTCGAGCACCTTGCGGCCGCGGTCGATGACGACGACCTTCTCGAGGAGGTTCGAGACCTCGTCGATGAGGTGGGTGGACATGAGGATGGTGCGCGGGTGCTCCATGAAGTCGCGCAGCAGGGAGTCGTAGAACAGGCCGCGCGCGGTCGCGTCGAGGCCGAGGTACGGCTCGTCGAAGATCGTCAGCGGAGCGCGAGAGGCCATGCCGACGATGATCGCGACCGCCGAGAGCTGCCCGCGCGAGAGCTTTTTGATGCGCGTGGCGACGGGCAGCCGGAAGACCTCGACAAGCTCGTCGGCGAGGGCGGCGTCCCAGTTCTCGAAGAACCAGGGGCCCGTCTTGAGCACGTGCGAGGTCTTGAAATCCTCCGGGTACTTCTGGGATTCGCGGACGAAGCACATGTTCGCCAGCACGTCGGCGTTCTCGAAGGGGTCGGCGCCGAAGACGCTCACGCGCCCGCCACTCTTGGGTTCCTGCCCTGCCAGGATCGACATGATCGTGGTCTTGCCGGCGCCGTTGCGCCCCAGCAGCCCCGTGATCGTGTTCTCCTCGATGTTGAAGTCGAGTCCCTCGAGGACACTGGTCTTGCCGTAGCTCTTGTCCAGGCCCGCGACCTGAACGACGTTCGTGGTGCTCATCGCGGTTCTCCCGTGGTTTGATGGGTGGCTTCTTTGATCATTCCGACCAGCTCGTCGGAGCCGAGGTCGAGGTGTGCGGCCGCCCGAAGCAGCGGCTCGATGTACTGCTCTGCGAAACTCGCGCGCCGCGCTTCGAGCAGCTGCGCGCGTGCGCCCTGGGCGACGAACATGCCGATCCCTCGTTTCTTGTAGAGGACACCCGACTCGACGAGCCGGTTGATGCCCTTGCCTGCGGTTGCTGGGTTGATGCGCATGAACGCGGCGAATTCGTTGGTGGAGGGGACCTGCGCCTCCTCGGCGTAGGTCCCGTCGAGGACGCCGGCCTCGATGCGCTCGGCAACCTGCAGGAAGATCGGCCTCGAGTCATCCATGGCGGCCCACCCCTCTCCCGATGCGGTTGCTAGGTTCATTACTCATGTAATTAACCAAACCACCAACCAACCGATCCGTCAACCCCTCGTCGCCGGGCTGAGCGGCGCACGACACCGACACATCCCGACGGCCGAAGGTGTTGATAGGTTGGAGCCGTGTTGATTGCTACGTGGAATGTGAACTCGCTGCGCGCCCGCGCCGACCGTGTCGAAGACTGGCTGCGCCGCACCGATGCCGATGTCCTGGCCATCCAGGAGACCAAGTGCAAGGACGACAACTTCCCCTGGGAGCTGTTCGAGCTCAACGGTTACGAGGTTGCGCACTTCGGCGTGAACCAGTGGAACGGCGTCGCGATCGCCTCCCGCGTCGGACTCGACGACGTCGAGCGCACCTTCGTGGACCAGCCCGCCTTCGGCAAGGGCGGCAAGGACCCGATCCAGGAACCGCGCGCGATCGCCGCAACGTGCGGTGGCGTCCGCGTGTGGAGCCTGTACGTTCCGAACGGCCGCGCCCTCGACGACGAGCACATGCCTTACAAGCTCTCTTGGCTCGACACCCTGAACCGGCAGGCCGCCGGCTGGCTCCAGGAGAATCCGGACGCCCAGATCGCGCTCATGGGCGACTGGAACATCGCCCCTCAGGACGACGACGTCTGGGATATCGACTACTTCGTCGACAACGGTCTGACCCACGTCTCCGCCCCCGAGCGCGCGGCCTTCCAGGCCTTCCTCGACACCGGCTTCGTCGACGTCGTCCGCCCCCGCACCCCGGGCCCGGGCGTCTACACCTACTGGGACTACACCAAGCTCCGCTTCCCCAAGCGCGAGGGCATGCGCATCGACTTCGTCCTCGCCTCCCCGGCCCTCGCCGAGCGCGTGAGCGACGCCTACATCGACCGCGAGGAGCGCAAGGGCAAGGGCGCATCGGACCACGCCCCGGTCGTGGTGGAGCTGGGCTGAGGATGACGGACGGGGGACAGGGTCAGGAGACGGTGTCCGCGCGGCGTCGGCTGCCGCCGGCGGCGCACCTCCGCGTGTTCGAGCCGCTGCGGGCGTACGACGACGACGCGCAGCGTCTGATCGCCCAGCAGCGGAGCACGCCGCGCGCAGAGCTCGAGCGGCTGCTGGCCGAGGCCGCGCTCAAACGCATCATGCGCGAGATCTCCGACCCGTTCCCCTCTTCCGGCGTCGAGCAGTACCGGGTTCTGCACTACCCCGGCCCCGACGGCGCGACGGCGCCCTATTTCTGCCCCGACCAGCTGCAGACCCGCGCGACGATCTCCGCCGAACGTCTCGATGACCTCATGCGCCCGCAGGTGCTCGCCATGGTGATGCCGGAGGCGTCCCGGACGGCGAACGCCGAGCGCACCGACCCCGACCGTTTCGCCGAGGACGTCGCCCACCTGCACACTCGCACGTCGGTTTGGGGCGTGCCGCTGGCCTGGTTCGTGGCGCTGCGCGAGGACGACCACTTGGAGATCGACGAGGACGAGCACTCGCTGCTCAGCGTGCGGCTCGCCGCGCCCGCGGTGCAGGTGCTCGAGCGCGCGCGGGTCGCTGCGGCGTCGTTGGCCATCAACGCCCCCGAGCTCGACATCCTCGACGAGCTCACGTCCTTGGGCGACTGGCTCGGGAGCTTCCACGAGGACTCCATCGTGGAGCTCGATTACGGCCTGCTCGCCGACTACGTCTGGCCGGACGAGTCGCCGCAGGACCTGCGCATCGGCATCGATTCGCTCGGCGACGGGGATATGCTCGGCGCGGCCGCGGCATATCGCCGCCTGACCAACCGCTGGGTCCGGGTGCGCCAGCACGCGCGTTCCAACTAGACTGGCGGCAGTCGCATGCAGTTGCGCGAATCACACTATTGACGCGAGGGGAAACACCATGACTTCCGTGCCCGCAGCCAGCCCAGCAGAAGCCGCAAACCCCCACTCCTCCTGGTGGTCCGATGCCGTCATCTACCAGGTCTATCCGCGCTCCTTCGCCGACGGAAACGGCGACGGGATGGGTGACCTGATCGGTGTGACCGAGCGGCTCAACTACCTGGCCGAGCTCGGCGTGAACGCCGTGTGGCTGTCGCCGTTCTACACCTCCCCGCAGGCCGACGCCGGGTACGACGTCGCCGACTACCGCGACGTCGACCCGCGCTTCGGCACGCTCGCCGACTTCGACGAGATGCTGCACGAGGCCCACGACCTGGGCCTGAAGATCATCGTCGATCTCGTCCCGAACCACACCTCCGACGAGCACGAGTGGTTCAAGTCCGCCCTGATCGCCGCCCCGGGCTCACTCGAGCGCGACCGCTACATCTTCCGCGACGGCAAGGGCGAGAACGGCGAGGAGCCCCCCAACAACTGGCAGTCGATCTTCGGCGGTCCCGCCTGGACGCGCGTCGAGGACACCGGCGCCCCGGGCCAGTGGTACCTGCACCTCTTCGACACCAAGCAGCCCGACCTCAACTGGGAGAACCCGGAGGTCCGCGCCGAGATGGAGGATGTCCTGCGCTTCTGGTTGGACCGCGGCGTCGACGGCTTCCGCGTGGACGTCGCCCACGGCATGGTCAAGGCCGAGGGACTGCCCGACTGGTCGGCGAAGGTCGCCATGGTGGCCGGCAACGAGAACGAGGAAGTGGCCGGGGACCACTTCGACGGCGAGTCGGGCGCAGAGGGCAACATGGCCCCGTCCGGCGAGAACACTCCCCCGTACTTCGACCAGGAGGGCGTGCACGACATCTACCGGGCATGGCACCGGGTCCTGAAGGATTACGACGGTGACCGGATGATGGTGGCCGAGGCCTGGGTCGAGCCCATGAGTCGGATCTTCCGCTACGTGCGCGACGACGAGATGCAGCAGGCCTTCAACTTCGGCTTCCTGCTCGCCGGCTGGGACGCGTCCCGCATTCACGCGAACGTCGTGGAGACCCTGCACGAGGCCGCGGCCGTGAATGCCCCGGCCACGTGGGTGCTCTCGAACCACGACACCGTCCGCCACAGCTCGCGTTACGGGCTCTCCGACCCGACGTCGTTCCCTAAGGGCATCGCGGCCGGCGACGAGCAGCCGGACGAGGAGCTGGGGCTCGCCCGCGGCCGCGCAGCGTCGCTGATCATGTTCGGCCTGCCCGGCTCCGCGTACGTCTACCAGGGCGACGAGCTGGGCCTGCCGGAGCACACGACGCTGCCGGACGACCTCCGGCAGGACCCGAGCTTCTTCCGCACGGACGGCGCCGAACGCGGCCGCGACGGCTGCCGGGTCCCGATTCCGTGGGAGGCCGATTCCGACGGCTACGGCTTCTCGGGCGACAACCCGGACGGCGAACCTTGGCTGCCGCAGCCGGAGAGCTTCGCGCGCTACGCCGCGGATCAGCAGGTCGACATCGCCGGCTCCACGTACGAGCTCTACCGGCAGGCCATCTCGCTGCGTTCGCAGCTCGGTCTCGGCACGGGTTCCATCGAGTGGACGGACCTCAACGACCCCGACCGCGGGATCCTCGCCTACCGCAACTCCAAGGTGCACGTCGTCGCGAACCTCTCCGGCGAACCCTTCCGGTTGCCTGCCGGGGCGGGCGTCCTGGTGGTCAGCGAGGAGTCGGCGCTCTCGAACGATGGCGACGCGGAGACCCTGGCCCCCAACGCGGCGGTCTGGCTCACGGCCTGACGCGCGGCCTCCGGGCGGCGGCGTAGACGTAGGTGGCGGTCGTGAAGGCCACCACGGCGAGCACCGCCTGGAGGACGCAGCCGGCGTAGACGATCAGGAGGCCGCCGAAGCCGCCGTCGTACTCTGCCACGTAGGTCGCGTGGAGGTCGATGAGGCACCCGACGACGACGATCGCCACCGGGACCGCGTAACAGCATGTCTGCACGATCGCCGAGAGGCGGCTGGAGGCAACCCGGCGCACGCCGAAAGCCGTGACGACGAGGCCAGCCAACGACAGGACCATGACCGGCACAACCAGCATCCATGCAGGCGCGTTCGATTCAGCGGCGGGGTCCGCCTGCACGGCGAAGAACACGTTCAGCAGGAACCAGGCGGGCGCGAGCAGCAGGACCGCGCCGGCCACGGCGAGCAGGCCGCCCCGGCCGCGGTCGGTCCGGACGGGATACGTCGTCTCTTCAGGCATGCGCCAGAGCCTACCGGAGGGCACTAATTCACGGTGAAAGCGAAGCGGCGCGCCTCCGGCCGAGCAACGTGAACATGACCGTCGCCAGAGCCACCACCGCCATGAGACCCATCAGCCATGCACCGGCCCAGATCAACAAGACGGCGCCAATCGAATTAAATCCACCGTCAAGTAGATCTCGAATCTCCGAGAGCGCAGCGCCGACCACGAGCACCGTAGGGATCAGATACGCCAGAATCTGGCCCCAGACGGCTGGCTTAGAAGCAGACGACTGAACCACCCCGATGATCACCAGCGCTGTGGCCAGGAGTGCGACAACACTACCCAGAGACAACCAGAGGATCAGGTTCTCCCACGGGCCAACGGCATACAAAAGAAGGAACAAACTGGCCGCGAGCAGCAGCAGGACGGAGCCAACAGCAGTCGCCCACATGGAGAAACGTTCGAACTTCACTCGTGCTCCATTTCTGGTCGAGTCGGAGCTAGCGCACACGTTCGGCCCGCGACATGCGCGTTCGCGCCCCTGAGGCCAGGTGAATGACGACCGGCCCCTGCTGCCCCAGTGCGGCGTCCATCCGCCGCACGGACTCGGCGATGTCCTCGGCGATCCGCCGCGGACCGGCCCCGAGCCGGGGCTGGACCTTGATCTGCAGTCCGGCACCGTCCCCCCGCCACGTCGGATCGTCCTTCCGGCCGAACGCGACCGGCTCCCACGTCGTCACGGACACCGAGACCAGATCGCTGCGACCGGCCAGCGCGGCCTTCATGACCTGCTCGGGCGCGGCGGCGCTGATCGAGACGGTGCCGGGAGTGCCGGCGGCGTCGTGCGTGGTGGCCAGATCCTGTCCGCGGGCGAAGATGCCGGTGCGCCCACGCCCCTGCACCGCGATCCACCCGGCCATGAGCAGCACGAGCGCAATCATCACGAGCGCGACGACGATCCACAGCCACGAGTCTCGCTGGCCGGGCAGGGTTGTGGCGGTGAGGACGGATGCGACGGCGTGGTGCACGTCCGCGGCGACCCGGTGCCACCCGTCGGCGTAGGCCGGCAGGGAGAGGAGCAGCAGTCCGTGCAGGCCAGCAAGCGTGAAGAGCGTCCCGATCACGATCAGGAGCGTCCGGTTCAGTCCGCGGGGAGTCTGGTTCATAGCGGCGCTCCTTCTATTGTCCGACGACGCCGGTGTCAGCGACACGTACGGTCACGGGCGGAACGGGATCGATGAGGTTCTCCGCGAGCTCGTCCGCGACGGCCGCGCTGATCGCATCCGCGTCGACGGGAACGCCCGAGGTCGGCCGGATCTGGACGTCGACGTGACCGTGCGCGACGGCGACCACCACCTGCTCGGGGCTGACGTTCGCCTCGGTGCGGGCACGGCGGGCGAGGGTCGCGGCCAGGACCTCGTGGTCGACGATGACGATCGCGCGGTCGTTCTCGATCGCCCGACGCGCCTTGCGACCGGGCAACAGACCCTGGAAGAGAAAATACAATCCGAGCAGCAGCACCACCAGTGAGACCGCGCCAAACAGTCCGCGGCTGGCCTCGTGCGGCAGGGCCGCGAGCCACGCCCACCATTGCTCCGGGGATTTGATCCACACCTCCTGGCCGATGGACTTCACCGCGGCCTCGAACATGAGGTAGAGGCAGATCAGCGCGACGAGCACGCCGGCGAGGATCGAGGCGAACGATCTCGCCGAATGCGTCTGCCGGCGCTGGATGTAGTATCGCTCGCGGTCACCGTCGCGAGGCCTGAGCCGGCTCATCCGACCCTCCGTCCGACACCGCGGCCGTCGGCCGCACCGTCAATGACGACGCCGGTCACGCGG
Source organism: Kocuria rosea subsp. polaris (assembly GCA_023896275.1). Lineage (GTDB taxonomy): Bacteria > Actinomycetota > Actinomycetes > Actinomycetales > Micrococcaceae > Zhihengliuella > Zhihengliuella polaris_A. Next base: position 17,579 of record MLDA01000009.1, read on the forward strand.
ACGTCGACCCGGCTCACCTGCGACCCCGTCACGTGCACAAACCGTTGCCGGACAGCGTCGCGCACGTTCACCGCGCGGTCCCACACACTCATGCCCGGAGTCGACGCCGGCGGCGTCAGCGGCAGGGGCAGGCTCAGTGCGATGGACAGGTCGCCGTAGTCGTCGTCGAGGTCCACGTGGATGCGGGCCGCCGGAACGGCAAAAAGTTCAGCGGCGATGACCCGGGCGGCACTCGCGAGCGCCTGCGTGGTGACGCGTGTGTGTCCGGGCAGCTGGGCGGGGGCTGTCACGAGGACGACCGCCGTCCCGTCAGCAGGTCCCAGAATTTGCGGGCGTCGATGCGCCCGTCGGCCAGGCGGCCGATGACCAGCCCGATCGCCAGGAAGACGCCCATGAGCATGAACCCGGCGGCACCGTGCTCCAAGGCAGCCCAGCCGAGGGCCGCCGCGATCAGCAGGCACAGGGCGACAGGGGAAAGTTGCATGTAGTTCACGCGCGTTCTCCATCCGGTGTAATCGGTTCCGCCGGTCGCGGAGTGGTCGGGAGGGCCCCGGTCGCCGGGCCCGGCGCGCTGTCGGCGGCGACGTGAACGTCGCCGATCTCGATGTTGACCTCGATGACGCGCAGGCCGGTGAGCTCCTCCACCGAGCGGAACACGGCGGCGCGCACATCGTCGGCGATCGCGTGCAGCGGCCGGCCGTACTCGGCGACGAGGGTGAGGTCGACGGCGACCTCCTCGCGGCCCACTTCCGCGCTCACCCCGACGGTGGACTCGCTGTTGCCACCGGAGACGCGCCCGCGCAGCGCCCCGAGCGCACGGCCGGCCCCGGTGCCGAGCGAGTGCACGCCCTCGACCGACCGGGCCGCCGCGGCGGCGACCCGGGCGACGGCGGCCTCGGAGACCTGCGTGGCGCCACCGATCTGCGGCGCCTGGGCAGGCGGCGACGGGACAGCCGGCCCTGCTGGGGGCACACCGTCCCCCGGGCCGGGCGCCTGGGGCGGATGCTGGTCGGAGTCCATTGCTGCCATGCCTTTCGAAACATGCTGCGTCTCACCTCACGTGCGACGCTCTCAGCCTACCGCCGCGTCACGGCCGTTGCACCAGTACCGCCACCTCCCGCGGGGCGAGCGTGCCGCGAGCCCCGGGCGCGCCCGCGCCGCCGAGGACCTCGCCGTCGATTCCCTGCAGCGGCAGCTGGTCGTCGGTGCGGTTGATCAGGAAGGCGAAGTCGGCCTCCGGGCCGCGCCGAACGGTCATCTCGACGCGCCCGCGCAGCGGTTCCGGCAGCTCGGAAACGACGCCGGCCGCATCAAGCAGCGCCCTGAGGCCCCCCGCCCGCGCCCGGGCTTCCAGGCGAGTGGCGATGTAGCTGGCCGAACCGGCGTGTCCGCCGTGGGACCGGCGGGCCACGGCCGGCAATCCGGCGAGCTCGTCGTCGTCCTCGAATCGCGCGAGGACCTGCACACCCTCACCCGTGACGTCGACGATTTCACTCCACAGGTCGCCGGCGCCGGAGACATCCACCGCCGCGCCGTCGACACCGCCGATCGCCACCGTCTCCCCCGCGTGCAGCGGCCGGAACTCCTCCACCCGGATGCCGAGCAGATCCCGCAGCGCGCCCGGGTAGCCGCCGAGCCGGACCCTGTCGTTCTCGTCGACGATGCCCGAAAAGTACGTGGTGACCAGGTGGCCGCCGCCGGCGACGTACGCCGCGAGCGTCTCGGCCAGCGCGTCCGGAACGCTGTAGAGCACGGGCGCGATGACGACGTCGTACCCGCCTATTTCCTGCCCGGCGTGCACAACGTCGGCGCGCACACCCGCATCGACGAGCGCGAGCCACCAGGCGAACGCCTCCTCGCGGTAGCGCAGTCGGTCGGTGGGATGGGAATCGAGCTCGCTGGCGCGCCACGAGGTCCAGTCGGCGAGGATCGCGACCCGGGCCGGCGCGCGCCGGCTGCCGGCCACCGCGGACAGCTCGCCGAGGCGAGAGCCGAGGGCGACGACGTCGCGGAACAGGCGGCTGTCCTCACCGGCGTGCGGCACCATGGCCGAGTGATACTTCTCGGCGCCGGCGGCGGACTGGCGCCACTGGAAATAGCAGACGGCGTCCGCGCCGTGCGCGACGTGCGCCAGCGAGTCCCGCGCCAGCTCGCCCGGGCGTTTGGGGCGGTTCACGGGCTGCCAGTTCACGGCGCTCGTCGCGTTCTCCATGAGGAACCATGGTTCTCCGGCGGCGAGCCCGGAGACCCAGGCTGCGGAGAAGGACAGCTCGTCGCGGGAGGCGGCCACGGGCTGGCGGTAGTGGTCGTTGGAGACGAAGTCGACCTCGCCGGCGAACGCGGCGTAGTCCGCGAAGTTGGTCTCCCCCATGACCATGAAGTTGGTCGTGACGGGCACGTCGGGGGTGAAACGGCGCAGGACGTCGCGCTCGGCGACGAAGTGCGCACGCAGTGCGTCGGAGCTGAAACGGGCGAAGTCCAGCTGCTGGGTCGGGTTCGGATAGGACGCGGCCTCCCGCGGCGGCAGCACGTGTTCGAAATCGCTGTAGCGCTGGGACCAGAAGTCCGTGCCCCACGCGTGATTGAGGGCGTCGACGTTTCCGTAGCGGTTCCGCAACCAGTGGCGGAAGGCGGACGCGGCGTCGTCGGAGTAGTCGTAGGCGTTGTGGCAGCCCAGCTCGTTGTTCACGTGCCAGGCGACGAGCGCGGGGTGGTCGGCGTAGCGGCGGGCGATCGCCTCGACGAGCTCGAGCGCGTAGCGGCGGAACACGGGTGAGGTGGGCCGCCAGTGCTGGCGCCCGCCCTGCCAGAGGGTTCGGCCCTCGGCCGTGACGGGCAGGATCTCCGGGTGTTTCATGGCCAGCCACGGGGGCGGAGATGCGGTAGCGGTCGCCAGGTCAACGCCGATTTCGTTGGCGTGCAGCAGGCCCATGATCTCGTCGAGCCATTCGAAGTCCCAAGTGCCGTCGGCGGGTTGGATGCGGGCCCAGGAGAAGATCGCCAGGGACACGACGTCGACGTTGGCCTCCTTCATGAGGCGCACGTCTTCGCGCCAGATCTCGCGCGGCCACTGCTCGGGGTTGTAGTCGGCCCCGAAGGACAGGCGGTCGGGGGCGCCTGCCGGGCGGCGCAGCCAGCGGTGGGTCATGGATTGATCTCCTCATGATGGGGCCCGGTTCGACGCCGGGCGCAGGGGGGCGCGGATCGTCCCCTGGTTGTCACTGGGGACGATCCGCGGAGAGTGCGTTATTCGATCGTGAAGCCCTGGTCCTCGCCGTAGGCCCGGAGGGTGTCCTGCCAGCGGGCAAGCCCCTCCTCGAGCGTGGTGTCGCTGACGAAGGCCTGACCGACGGAATCGTTGAAAACGGTGTTCGCGTAGACCTGGTAGGGCAGGTAGTTCCAGCCGTCGACGACGGCCGCGGACGACTCCGAGAGGACCTGGTTGATCTGCTGTCCGCCGAAGTACTCGTATTCGCGCTCCAGGAACTGCGGGGCCTCGAGGTCGGCCGTCGTCGCCGGGAAGACGCCGTCCTCGACGCGCAGGTCCTTGCCGCCGCCGACGGCGGCGAACTCCAGGAAGTCGTAGGCGAGGGCCTGCTGGTCGCTGTCGGACATGACCGACATGCCGCTTCCGCCCTGCTCGGCGGTGGCGAAGCCGGCGTCGTCCCACTGGGGCATCGGCGCGACCCGCCAGTCGCCGGCGGCGTCCGGGACGCCGCCCTCGAGGTTCCCGGGCATCCAAGCGCCAATCACCAGGGACGCGATGGTGCCGTCGCCGAGCCCCTGGTACCACTCGTCGCTCCACGAGCTGATCGGCGCGAGCAGTTCCTCGTCGATCATCGGCTGCCACACCTCGGCGAACTTCTGCGAACCCTCGTCGCCGAAGTCGATGCCGATGCTGGTGCCGTCCACCGTGAACGGATGGCCCCCGGCCTGCCACATGATGGAGGTCGTCAGGCCGGCGTCGCCGGTGTCGTTGGTGAGGTAGACGTCGGGGTCGGCTGCCTGCAATTCGCGCGCAGCCTCGAGGTAGTCATCCCAGGTCGCGGGTACCTCGATGCCGTGCTCGTCGAACACGGCCTGGTTGTAGAACAGCGCCATGGGACCGGAATCGAGCGGGAGCCCGTAAACGGCGTCGTCCGAGCTGACACCGGCCCACGGCCCGGGGGCGAACTCGTCGGCGAGTTCCCCGGCGTCGAACTCCGTCAGGTCGGCCAGGGCCTCACCGAGGATGAACTGGGTGGTCGCCTGATACTCCACCTGGGCGAGGTCGGGCCCGCCGCTGCCGGCGCTGGCCGCGTTCTGCAGCGCGGTGTAGTGGTCGTTGCCCGTGCCGACGTTGACGACGTCCACCGTGACCTCGGGGTTGGCGTCCTCATAGGCCTCGGCGACGTATTCGATGGTGGGGTCCCACGCCCAGACGGTGAGCTCGCCCCCTTCGGCGGCCGCTTCGTCTGGATCAGCACCGCCCGAACAGGCGGACAGGGCGAGGGTTGCGGCGGCGGCGACGGACAGGCCGGCGGCCCAGCGACGGCGGTTGCTGCGGGTGTGGGTCATGGTGTTCTCTCCTCGTTGAAAGGGTGGGTTCCGTGGTGAGTCGTCTTATTCCTTGACGCCGCCAGCGGCCAGACCGGACTGCCAGAAACGCTGCAGGAACAGGAAAGCGATGACGAGCGGGATGATCGTCAGCAGGGATCCGGTCAGGACCAGGTCGAAGATGGCCTCGCCGCCGGCCGTGCCCGCCTGCGAGTTCCACTGGTTCAGCCCCAGCGTGAGCGGGTACCAGTCCGGATCGCGCAGCATGATCAGCGGCAGGAAGTAGTTGTTCCAGGTGGCGACCATCGTGAACAGCAGGACAGTCACGGTGCCGGGGGCCAGTAGCGGCAAACAGACCTGCCAGAAGGTCCGGAACTCGCTGGCCCCGTCGATCCGTGCCGCCTCCATGAGGTCCCCGGGGATGGCCTGGCTCGCGAACGTCCACATGAGGTACAGGCCGAACGGCGAGATCAGCGACGGGATGATCACGGACCACGGCGTATCTGTCAGCTCCATGGCGCTGAACATCCAGAACGTCGGAACCGCCAGGGCCGTTCCGGGCACCGCAACGGCCCCGATCACGACGGCGAAGACCGCCTTCTTGCCGGGGAAGTCGAACTTGGCGAGCGCGTAGCCGCCGAGCACCGCCAGCAGGGTCGCCCCGCCCGCTCCGGCGACAACGTACAGCACGGTGTTCCCGAGCCAGCGGACGAAGATGCCGTCGTCGTAGGTCAGGGCGCGGCCGATGTTGTCGAACAGGGAGAACTCTCCGCCGAACCACAGCCCGAAGGTCGAGAAAAGGTCTCGCTGGGTCTTGGTCGAGTTGATCAGCAGCCAGAACAGTGGAACAAGCGAATACAGCAGGACGACACCCGTCAGGACCGTCAGCAGCGGGCTGCGGCGGGGGTTCGACGGTGTGGAGAGCCGGCTGCGCCGGGGCGCGGGGACGCGGAGGGTCGGTGTCGCGACCATGATCAGGCCTCCTTGTTCATGCCGCGCAGCTGGACCACGTAGGCGACGATCATCGTCACGACGCCCATGATGATCGCGATCGTGGCCGAGTAGTTCTGCTGCTGCCCCGCGAAGGACAGCGAATAGGCGTAGAGATTGGGAGTGAACGACGACGAGATCGCGTTCGGAGCCAGGGACTGCAGGATGGCCGGCTCGTTGAACAGCTGGAAGCTGCCGATGATGGAGAAGATCGTCGCCACGACCAGGGCGCCGCGGATCGCGGGGATCTTGATCGCCGCGACGACCCGCCACTGGCCGGCACCGTCGATGGCCGCCGCCTCGTACAGCGAGGCCGGCACGACCCGCAGAGCCGCGTAGAAAATCAGCATGTTGTAGCCGACGAATTCCCACGTGACGATGTTGCCGATCGACAGCATGATGAGGTCAGGACTCAGCAGGTTCGGCAGGTTCCACCCGAAGAAGTCGTTCAGGTTTCCCACGAGCCCGAAGCGGGTGCCGTACATGAATCCCCACATCAGGCTGGCGACCACCGCCGGCACTGCGTAGGGCATGAAGATCGAGATGCGGAAGAAGTCGCGTCCGTAGAGGCGGCCGCTATCGACCGCTAGGGCCACGAGCAGCGAGATCGCGAGCATGATCGGCACCTGGATCAGCAGGAACAGACCGACCCGGACGAGACCGGCCCAGAACGCGCCGTCGGTGAATGCGCGGAGGTAGTTGTCGAAGCCGACGAACTGTGTCCCGCCGACCATCTGCGTGTGGAACAGGCTCAGGTACAGGGAGTAGACGACCGGTGCGATGAACACTAGGACGAAGACCAGCATGAACGGGCCGAGGAAGCACCACCCGGTCCAGCGCCTTGCCAATGCCGCCGGCCGACGCGGCGTCCCCTTCCCCGTCACCGGTGAGCTAGGTATTGCAGCACTTGCTGGCGCCGGTAACGACGTGGTGCTCATGCGTTCTCTCCTCGAATTGCTCACCGCCACCACTCGAAGGAAACGGATCAACAGCCAGATGTTTACGCAAACATCATACGCACGAATGTGACGTACGCAACTGTTTTGGCTCCGGGTAATCTGGGGAACATGACTTCGGGACGTTCCACCAGCCGCCTTCGACGCCACGTCTCCATGGCTGACGTGGCCCGTCACGCCGGCGTCTCGTCGCAGACGGTTTCGCGGGTCTCCAACGGATTCGAGGGCGTCTTGCCCGCGACACGCACGGCCGTGCTCGCGGCCATGGATGAACTCGGCTATCGTCCGAACAGTGCCGCACGGGCGCTCAAGTTCGGTTCGTTCCGAACAATCGGCATCCTCACGTTCTCACTGGCACCCCTCGGCAACATGCGCACAGTGGAGGCCATCGCCACGTCAGCCGCCGAGTCCGGATACGCGGTGACTCTCATCCCGGTCGGGCCGCCGACCCACCGCGGTGTCGAAAGCGCGTTCACGCGCCTCGAGGAACTTGCCGTCGACGCGATCATCGCCATCATGGAAGTCCACCTCCTCGACCGCGCCAAGGTAGTGCTCCCGCGCGGCGTGCCGACCGTCGTCGTTGTCGATTCGGACGCGGGCGACGCCTACACGGTTGTGGACACCGACCAGGCCGACGGCGCCCGCCGGGCGACGCGGCACCTTCTGGACCTCGGGCACGAAACCGTGTGGCACCTGGCCGGACCGGACGACTCGTATGCCGCGGAGCGGCGCGCCCGGGCATGGCAACAGACCCTGGCCGATGCCGGGTGCCCCGTCCCCCCACTCGTTCGCGGCGACTGGAGCAGCGAGTCGGGCTACACCGCGGGGCGCGAGCTTGCGCTCATCGAGGACTGCACCGCGGTTTTCTGCGCCAACGACCAGATGGCCCTCGGCCTCTACCGAGCGCTGCGGGAGGCGGGTCGCGACGTCCCCGGCGATGTCAGCGTGGTGGGCTTCGACAACACCGCCGACTCGGCGAACTACGCACCACCGCTGACGACGGTGCACCAGGACTTCGCCGAGGTGGGGCGCCGTTGCGTCGGACGCGTCCTCGAGCACCTGCGCACGGGTGAGAACCCCACGGGCACCTCCCTGGTCCCGACTCAGCTGGTCATCCGCGAAAGCACCGCTTCGCCGCGCGCCTGACCCCGGGCACGAGAAAGCCCCCGGAAGGAATCCTTCTGGGGGCTTTTCTAGCTGGTGGCTCCGACCGGCGTCGATCCGGTGACCTTTCGATTTTCAGTCGAACGCTCTACCAACTGAGCTACAGAGCCTGGCATCATCACTGATGATCACCGCGATCTTCCGTTGCCGGAACATCTCAGCGACCCTGACGGGACTTGAACCCGCGACCTCCGCCGTGACAGGGCGGCGCGCTAACCAACTGCGCTACAGGGCCAGTGTTGTTTGCGAAGATGACCTCCGCTCACAAGATCTAAACACTATCAGAGTCGATTTTGCCTGCGCAAATCGGTTCTGCGTGATCTAGATCTCAGTACCCCCAACGGGATTCGAACCCGTGTCGCCGCCGTGAAAGGGCGGTGTCCTAGGCCACTAGACGATGGGGGCCTCACATCCACCGCGCGACTTAGCCGTGCAGCGAACCAGTAAAACTATAGTGCACGCCCGCGCGCAACGCCAAACCGGTCCCCGCGGCCCGCAGGGATGCCCGCGCCCGCGACGAAAAGCTAGAGTCGACCCATGCCCTACACGATGGACGACGACGCGTTCGAGGACGCCGTCACGCGAGCACTGGACGAGATTCCCGAGCGCCTGCGCGACGTCATGGATAACGTCGCCATCTTCATCGAGAACCGCTACGAGCCGGGACCGGGCGAAGACCCTGACACCGTGCTCCTCGGACTGTACGACGGCGTCCCGCTCACCGAGCGCGGCATGGACTGGGGCGAAGTCCCCATGCCCGATCGGATCTTCATCTACCAGGAGCCGATCCTTGCGATGTGCGATTCGGAGGAGGAGGTCGTCGACGAGGTAACGATCACGGTCGTGCACGAGGTCGCGCACCACTTCGGGATCGACGACGAAACCCTGCACAAGCTCGGGTGGGGCTGATGGGTCACGACCACGGGCACAGCCACGGACTGTCGGGCGGCACCGCGACGGGACGGCATCGGCGCAAACTCGTCGCCGTCGTCATCATCACCCTCCTCGGTGTCGTCGCCCAGCTGATCGGCGCGGTGATCTCCGGTTCCCTCTCGCTGCTCGCGGACGCCGGGCACATGCTCTCCGACGCGGCCGGCGTCAGCATCGCGCTGCTGGCCGCCTGGGTCGCGACGCGCCCCGCCACGTCGAAGCGGACGTTCGGCTGGCAGCGGGCCGAGGTGCTCGCCGCGCTGGCCAACGCGACGATCCTCGTGGTCATCGCCGTCGTCATCACGATCGAGGCGATCGGCCGCTTCGGGCAACCGGCGGACGTCGCCGCCACTCCCATGCTCATCGCGGCATGCATCGGCCTCACGGCCAACCTGATCAGCCTCGCGATCCTGCACAGCGGCCGCAAGGCGAGCCTGAACCTGCGCGGGGCCTACCTGGAGGTCCTCGGCGACACCCTCGGCTCGCTCGCCGTCATCGCCGCCGCGATCGTCATCGCACTGACCGGATCCGGGCTGGCCGACCCGATCGCCTCCCTCGCGATCGCCGCCATGATCCTGCCGCGCGCCTGGTCCCTCATGCGCGAAGTCGTCGACGTCCTCCTGGAGGCCACTCCGCGGCACGTCGACCTCGACGCCGTGCGCGAGCACATCCTCTCGGTCGAAGGCGTCGTGGGCGTACACGACCTGCACGCGTGGACCATCACGTCGGGCGTGCCGGTGTGTTCGGCGCACATCGTGCTCGACGCCGCCCACTTCTCCGCCGAACGCACGGACGAGGTGCTCGACGCCCTCACCGAGTGCCTCGGCACGCACTTCGACACCGAACACTGCACCTTCCAGCTCGAGCCCGCGGAGCATTCCAGCCACGAGCACCCCCTGCACGACTGACGATGCCGCGGCACCTGCCGCCACGTCGTCGTATATTCCCCCGCAGGAATGACACGAATGTGATTAGTGGGGTTTATGTGAATCCTGTTGCTCATGGGAGCCAGGTGCCCTATTCTCACAGTTGGTGCGCCACCGCGGTGCGCCCCGCCGAACCCGAGCTCGGGGACGGATCCGGACCCGCATCTGCACTCATTCGTGAGGATCATCCATGGCCCAGCGGCACTCCCTGCCCGTCGCCTTCTGCGCGCTCGCCCTCGTTGCGGGCGCCTCCCTCAGCGGTACGACGGCGTCTGCGTCCCCCCAGACGGGGCAGCTCGCCTCGCTTCTCGGCACCTCACTCCCGGCCTCGCCCGCCTCGGCAGCCAAGCTGCCCACGACGGCGGAGGTCAAGGCCGCGAAGGAGGACCCCGCCGCGCTGCAGGCCATGATCGAGCGGGTCGAGTCGCTGATCTTCGACGCCAGCCACCGCGTCGCCGCGGCCGAAGTCGCCGCTCTGAGCGACCAGGAGTCCGCGACCGCCGCGCAGGAGGTCCTCGCCGAGCGCAACGCCGCCGCCGAGGACGCCCGCCGGAACGCGAAGGCCGCCAAGAAGTACTACGAGGAGAGCCAGGAGGCCGTCGGCCAGCTCGCCGGCGACCTCTACCGCAACGCCGGGGTGAACCCCGCCGTGTCCGCGCTGCTGACCCAGAGCGATTCCAACGACGTCCTCTACAAGACGTCCACCATGACCGCGCTCGCCTCCAACCGCGCCCGCACGCTGGCCACGGCCGACGAGGCCGCGAACCTCTGGTCGGCGTGGAAGGACTACGCCGCGGCGTGCGAGCAGGCCGCCGAGGAGGCCGCCGGCATCAGCGCGGCCGCGCTCGAAGAGGCCGAACGCGAGCAGGCCAGCTACGAGGCCGCCCTGGCGGAACAGGAACGCAGCCGCGACGAACTGGTCGGCCAGCTCGCCACGCTCCGCGAGACGACCGCCCGCGAAGAGGCCGAGCGCATCGAGGCCCGCGAAGCTGAGGAGCGCGAACAGCGGCTTGCGCAGGCCCGCGAGCAGGCTCCGGAGATCGCCCCCGCCGCCGTGCCCGAGCCCGCCGCCGAGGCACCAGCGGTGCCGACCCCTCCGCCGGCGGTCCCCGACAGCGAGCCGGCTCCCAGCGTGATCACGCGCCCGACGCCGACGAAGACTCCGGCTCCGGCTCCGACGCAGGCACCCGCCCCCGAAGTTGCCCCGGCACCGACGCAGACCGCGACGCCGAAGCCGGCCCCCACGAAGACGGCAACACCCAAGCCGAGCCCCACCAAGACGGCCGCACCGAAGCCGGCCCCGACCAAGACCGCGACCCCTCAGCCCAAGCCGACCAAGACGGCGACGCCGGCTCCCGCGCCGACCCGGACTGCCGCTCCGGCACCGGCACCCAAGCCGAAGCCGAAGCCTGCTCCCACTCAGGCACCCGCACCGGCGCCCGCGCCGGGTTCGGGAAGCTCGGCCTACGAGCCGGCCATCTCGTGGGCCCTCAACATCGCCAACGACAACCGCTACACGTACCTCTACGGCGGCAACCCGCCCTGGCAGTTCGACTGCTCGCTGTTCACGCAGTCCGCCTTCCGGCAGGGCGGGGTCTCGCTGCCGCGCACGTCGACGCAGCAGTACCACTCCGCGCCCGTCAAGGTCCCGCTGAGCCAGCTCAAGCGCGGCGACCTCGTGTTCTCCACCTCCAACGGCGGCAGCTCCTTCTACCACGTGGCCATTTACCTGGGCAACGGTCAAGTCGTGCACGCCCGCAACCCGAGCGCCGGCATCTCCGTGACGCCGCTGAGCTGGGTCAACAACATCCACTCGTACGGCGTTCGCTACTGATCGTCCGAAGTCAGCGACTCCGCCGCGGCGACATCGTGAAGGTGCGCGCGACGGCGTCGTGCACGCTGGGCAGAGTTGCGACCGCGCTCAGCAGCCGGTTGCGCGCAGGCAGCAGCGGGCCGGGCACCGACCGGCCAAGCGCCATGTTCAGGTGAGCCTGCCGCGCGGCCACTTGGGCCGCCCGGCGGCGGGCGGCGCTGTAGACGGCGAGGCCGCGGCCGGCGTCGTGCCCGCCCATTTGTTCGACCACCCGCGGGACAAGCATCGCCACGTCGAGCCAGCCAAGGTTCATCCCCTGCCCGCCGATCGGGCTGATCTCGTGGGCAGCGTCCCCGACCAGTGCCACCGGACCGGCGACGAACCGCTCCGCGATGCGGCGGCGCACGCCGAAGGCGCTGAGCATCGAGTTCGATGCCGGGTCGAGAACCACACCGGTACGCCGGCGCACCGCCGCGACCAGGGAGCCTGCGTCCGGCTCCGTCACGCGGCGGCCGGTCCGGACCACCCAGCGCCGCGTCCCGCCGGGCAGCGGGAAGGATTCGACGACGCCCTCGGCCTCCAGATACAGCACCGCGCGCGCGTCGGGGGCCCCGCCGTCGTCGTGCTCACCGAAGTCACCCATGACGTACGCGTCCGGGTAGGTGCGCACCGGGGCCGCGATCCCCGCCGCGTCGCGGACCGCGCTCCGCGCACCGTCCGCCCCCACAACGAACCCGGCCGTGATCTCGCCACGGCTCGTCCGCAGCACGGCACCGGCCGCGTTCTGCCGGAGCCCCATCACTTCCACACCGCGGCGTAGATCCGCGCCGGCGCGCTCGAGGTGGCGCTCGAGGATCCGTTCGGTCTCCGCCTGCGGGACCGAGAGCACAAACGGGTACGGCCCCGGCACCGTTGCGAAGGACAGCTCCGCGAGCCGTCGACCACCGCAGCGCGCCTCCCCGCCGGGGATACGGACACCCGCGGCGAGCAAGTCGGAAGCAACCCCGGCCGACTCGAGTGCCGCCAACGCCGGCGGATGGATGCCGATCGCGCGGGAGTGGCCGCTGCGCCGCTCGCGCCGCTCCAGCACGACGACGTCGGCCCCGGCCCGCGCCAGCAGGAGGCCGGCGAAGAGCCCCACCGGCCCCGCGCCGACGACGGCGACTCTCTCACCCACGGCGGATCAGGAGATGGCGGAACGGACCCTGGGGCTCGACCCGCCACCCGCCGGGCACGGCCTCGCGCAGCTCGTCCGCCCGGTAGCTGCGCCGGATCGACGTCAGCCCGTCTTCGCGGATGAAGGAGGCCGGCAGCGGCAGGGTGGCGGCCGAGAACAGCGCGTAGCCGACGCGGGTGCGCGCGATGTCGCTATGCACCACGAGGCGGTCGGCGAGCGCCTCCGAGTCAGCCAGCAGCCCGGCCAACTGCGCGGCATCCAGGTGGTGCAGCAGGTGGTTGGAGGTGACGACGTCGTACCGGGCGCCCTCGGCGACCAGGTCGGCAGTGTGTGCGCGGCGCAGGCTCACACCAGGCACCGGCGGCAGCGAGCGCATGAAAGCGTCGGCGCGTTCGTCGGGATCGATCGCGGTGATCTCGAGCGCGAGCCCCTCGCGCGCGGCCCAGCGCGCGAAGGCGCGCGGAATGTCGCCGGCGCCCGAGCCGACGTCGAGCAGGGTGGTGGTCCGCGTCGTCGCGAGCGCGGGGCGGATGTGGCGCACCCACGTGCGGCGCCACCCGGAGACCGCCGCGTTGACGAGCCTGAACTGCCGGTAGGTGTTCGCGAGCCGGACGGGATCGCAGTCGGCCCGGTCCATCTGCTCGACGGCGTGCGCATCCCGGCGGGCGAGGAAGTCCATTCAGGCGGTGACCTTGGTGAAGAGTGCGGTCTCCACGGTCAAGCCCGGCCCGAACGCCATCGCGCAGACCCGCGACGCCCCGGCGGGCCGCTCTTCGACGGACGCGCCGGCGTCGTTCGCCGCGGCGTCGGGCAGCTCGAGGATGTTCTTGAGGACGAACATGACGGTCGCGCTGCTCATGTTGCCGTAGTCGCGCAGGGTCTGCCGCGCGGGAACCAGCTGCTCGTCGCCGAGCCGGAGGCGCGCCTGGACCTTGTCAAGGATGCTGCGCCCGCCCGGGTGGATGCCCCAGTGCTCGATGTCGTGGTAGTCGAGTCCGCGCAAGGTCTCGTCGCGCTCGAGCAGCGGGGCGAGCGCGCCGACGATGTGGTCGTCGATGATGTGCGGGACGTAATTGCCGAGCACCATCTCGAAGCCCTCGTCGCCGATGTTCCACGCCATCGACTCCTCCCCCACGGGCGTAAGCGTGGTCTCGAAGAAGTCGAGTGAGAGATGCGGGCGCGACGGCGGGGCGAGGTCCGGGCGCGCGGAGATCACGGCCGCGGCCGCGCCGTCGGCGAAGAGGGACGTGCCGACGATCGTGTCGGGGTCGTTCGAGCTGCGCACGTGCAACGAGCAGAGCTCCGCGCTCACGACCAGGACGACGGCGTCGGGGTCGGCGTCGCAGAAGGACTTGGCCGCCCGCAGCGCCGGGAAGGCGGCGTAGCAGCCCATAAATCCGAGGTGGTAGCGCTGGGCGGCGGGGCGCAGGCCGAGCTCGCGGACGATCTTGTAGTCCGGCCCCGGGTTGAAGAAGCCGGTGCAGGAGACGGTGACGACGTGGGTGACGTCGTCGGGTCCGATCCCGTCCGCTGCGTCAAGCGCCCGCCGCGCGGCGTCGACGAAGAGGACCGAACCGGCCTCCGCGTAGACCTCGTTGCGCGCTTTAGTGCCCGGGCTCAGGATCTCCAGCTTCGCCGCATCGAAGAAGACCGGGTCCTCAGCCCGCTGCTCGAGCGTGAGTTCGTCTACCGCTGTGTAGCGGGTCTCGATGCCGGACGAGTCGAACGCCGCGGTGACGAGCCGCTGGCCGAGCCGGGTCAGGCCGGGCTGCGCCGCGAAGACGTCGCGCACCACGGACTGGACCATGACGGTGGAAGGGACGGCGGTTTCAAGCGACCTCATCAGCGCTGTCATAAGCCCATTCTTAGGGCAGACGCCGAGCAAAGACAACAGAGGGCGCCGCCCGAACCCCTAAATAAGCGACATTCCTTGTCAGCTCCCAGGTTCGCGCAGCGCCCTCCTCGCCGCCGCCTGGGCCATGTTGCACAAGGGACAATGGCGACGCGCGCGCGACGCTTGAAGTGTGGCGCGTACCAGGAGCTCCGAAGAGGCTCGGGCTGTGATTGGCCCGTAGTTCCCGGTGGAGAAGGCGACGGGCTGACCGCCCAAGGATCGCCGGATGCTGGTCGAGGCGAGAGCGTGGCGCTACCTGGCTGGTGCGCCGTGGCTGGATGTCCCTGAGGGGTTCGGGAACTGGAACACGGCCGACAAGAACTCCAAGCGGTTGGCCGAACACGTCGTCTGGATGCGGGTGCTCGAGAAAGTCCAGTCGATCGTGCGCGTGCATCAGCACGGAGCCACCTGATCACGTGCTCGGGCGCTCCCGCGGCGGGTTGGCGACCTAGAACCACGCGGTCTGCGATGGCAAAGGCTACCCCTCAAAGACGAACCGAGCATGCCTGCGGGAACGGGACATCTGTGCGAGGATCCCAGAACGCGACGACCAGATCGCCCACCGCCGCAGGCATCCCGGTCGGCCGATCGACTTCGGTGACGCCCAGCGCGTCCGCTACCACGCAGCCATCGGCCTCACCGCGACTCTCCAGTGGGTCTGGTAGCAAGCCTGAATCAAGGCCTGCCTCACGTCCCGATCCGAACTGTTCACTGCTCCGCTCGAAAGTTGACCCCGACCCGCTCGCCTTGCGAGAAGTAGTGCCGGAACGTGTAGTACATCGGCTTCCAGACATCCAAGTCGACGTGTGAGGTTCCCGGCACCGCTAGCTTCTGATGCACGTGTGTGCGCAGGACCTTCGCATGGACGATGGTGGCGTTCCCTTCCTCGTCCAACGGCGTCATGTTCGTGACACGAGCTTCCATCTGGACGGGGCATTCGGCGATCCGCGGGGGCAGTACGATCCCGCTTGGCCGTGGAGTGAACCCGCCGAGCGTCCACTTGTCCGGCTCATACCTGTACTTTTCCCGCTTGAGTGACGGGACTTCAGCAGTCCCCGTCGTCTCGGCGATCCTCTCGATTGATTCCCACAGCCCGGCGTCGGGCAGGTTGATAACCAGCTCGCCGTTCTCGCGTAGATTGCCCACCGCTTGGCCCAAGTTGCTCAGTCCCAAGACGTAAGTGTCATCCAAAACCCAGGCTGAGGAGATGGGCGTGATGTTAGCCGTTTCATCGCCGGGCTTCGCCGTGGTGAGCAGGGCCACGGGGGTGCCGAAGTAGAACACGGAGGGTTCGATCGCCAGAGTCGAGTTCATGAGGTCCAGTCTGTGGTGCGAACTGTTCGGGCTGGACCGAACAATGCTGGCGATAAAATTCTCGGCATGGAGGGGACGAGTAGCCCGGAATTGGCGGCAACGGCCGCCGTCTTCGCCAACGAAGCTCGCGCGTCGATGCTGTTACTCATGCTTGACGGAAGGGCATGGACGCTCACTGAACTGTCCAAGGCCGCCAACATCGCTCGGTCGTCAGCGAGCGAGCACGCCGACAAACTGTTCGACGCTGGTCTCATCGAAGAAGTGCGGCAGGGACGACACCGCTACCTCCGGCTCGCTGGCACCCAAGCTGCTGACCTAGTCGAGTCCCTCGCAGCATTCTCCGGTCGCGTCCGGCCTGCCAAGCAGTCGCTCGACGCCCAACATCGTGACCGCGCTATCAGGGATGCTCGTACCTGCTACCGCCATCTCGCAGGCAAACTCGGCGTTGCACTCACCGACGGCATGCACGCGAAGGGCTTCATCGAGTCCGATTTCTCGCTCACCCAGCCGGGACGAGCCTGGTTGGCTTCTCTCGGGATCGACCTGCCGAAGCATCCGAGGCGGGCTCTCACTCGTCCGTGCCTCGATTGGACGGAACGACGCGAGCACCTAGCCGGGCTGGCCGCCGACATGCTGCTCGCGACGTTCAAGGAGAACGCATGGGTCGAACTCGTTCCATCCAACACTCGCGCCGTGCGTCTCACCGCAGCGGGACGGGAAGGTCTCGCGGACCTGCTTCCGGTAGACCCCTTTTAGCAACACGCCCTACGTGGCCGGCGTATCGAATTCCGCTCGGTTGTGCAGTCGCGGATCGTCGCGGTCCGGGACCACGAGGACCGGGCCGCGTGCGTGATGCAGGACGCCCTGGCTCGTCGATCCGAGCAGCATGCCCGCAAAGCCGCCGCGCCCGCGCGTGCCCACAACCGTGAGGCGCGAACGTGCGGACTCCTCGAGCAGCATCTCGATCGGCGGGCCGTTCACGGCCTCCGTCTCGATCTCGAGGTTCGGGAAATGGCTGTTGAGCCAGCGCGCTCCGTTGCCGAGCTGCACCTGAATGTCGGCCACGAGCGCCTCCTGATCGACGGTCGCCGGCATCCAGGCCAGCGCGCCGCTGACCGGCGGGATCCCGCACACCACGCGCAGCGGCACGCCGCGCTCGGTCGCCCGCTCGGCCGCGATGAGCACCGCGTGCCGCGCCCGTTCGGATCCGTCCACACCCACCACAACGACGTCGCGCCGTTCGGGTGCATCCGTTGGGACGGTCGTGACGCACTGCGGGACAACGACGGTCGGGCACTTCGCGTGGGCCGGCAGCGCGGAGCTGACGGAGCCGAGCATGCGCCCGACGAAGCCGCCGCGGCCGCGCGTGCCGACCACGATGAGGTCCGCGCTCTCGCTCAGGTCGAGCAGCACACCGGCCGGGTCGCCGGACTCGAGAAGCAGCTTGACGTCGATTCCAGCGGTGTCGAGACCATGAATCGCGTCACGCAGGACCTCTTGCGCGCCTTCGCGGATGACGTCGTCGTCCAGAGTCGCGTATCCGGCGTCCATGCTGGACGCCGCGAACACCGGAATCGTGTAGGCGGTCACGACGTTGAGCGGCAGGCCCCGGCGGCGCGCCTCGTCAGCCGCCCATTTCAGGGCACACTGTCCGGCCTCCGAACCGTCGACGCCCACGACGATTCCGCCCACCACGCCTTCGGCGCGGTCCGGGCCCGTGTCACCTTCGCTGGGGTACTCAGTCATCGTCCAACTCCTTCGTGGATGGCAAACGCCGTAGTTACATTGTTCACCTTTCCCCACGTGTGGTCTACAACGCAAAAGTACGAGCCATAACATAGGTCCATGCACAAAACTGGAGTACCCACGCAGAACGCGGGAGCCGGTCTGCTCGACCGCTATTTCATGATCTCCGAGCGCGGCTCGTCTTTCTCGCGGGAAATCCGCGGCGGCATCGCCACCTTCTTCGCGATGAGCTACATCGTGGTGCTGAACCCGCTGATCCTCTCCGGGGCCGATTCGACCGGGGCCGAGCTGGGGCCGGCCCGAGTGGCCGCCGCGACCGCCCTCGTCGCCGGCATCATGACGATCCTCATGGGCGCGTGGGCGAAGCACCCGTTCGCCATGGCTACGGGGCTGGGCGTCAACGCCTTCCTCGCGATCACGGTCGCCACCAATCCGGGCCTGACGTGGCCTGAGGTGATGGGGTTGGTGCTCATCGCCGGTGTGACCATGATGATCCTCGTCCTTACGGGCTTCCGCACGGCGGTCTTCCGCGCCGTGCCTCCGTCGCTGAAGACCGCGATCGTCGTCGGCATCGGCATGTTCATCGCGCTCATCGGCCTCGTGAACGCCGGTTTCGTCCGCCGTGTGGCCGACGCCGCGGGCACGACCGTGCCCGTCGGCCTGGGCTTCGACGGCGAGCTGCTCGGCTGGCCCCTCCTCGTTTTCGTCGTCGGGCTCCTGCTGACGGCGGCCCTCGTGATCCGCAAGGTGCGCGGCGCGATCCTGATCGGCATCGTCGTCTCCGCGGCGCTGGCAAACGCTCTGGAGCTGGCCTTCGGGATCGGCTCGAGCGCCGAGAACCCACAGGGCTGGTCCCTCGTGGTGCCGGCGATGCCCGAGTGGGCGTCCCCCGACCTGTCGCTCATCGGCGAAATCTCGGTCTTCGGCGCGTTCCAGACCCTCGGCGTCACGGCGGCCGTGCTCCTGACCTTCGTCCTGCTGCTCTCGATCTTCTTCGACGCCATGGGCACGATGGTCGGCCTCGCCAACGAGGCGGGCTCTGTCGACGAGAAGGGCAACATCCCGAACGTCAACCGCGTGCTGCTCGTCGACGCCGCGGGCGCGATTGCGGGCGGCGGCGCCTCGGTCTCCTCCAACCAGATCTACGTCGAGTCCGGCGCGGGCATCGGCGAAGGTGCCCGTACCGGCCTGGCCTCGATCGTCACGGGCATCCTGTTCGTGTTGGCGATGTTCCTGACCCCGCTCATCCACCTCGTGCCGTTCGAGGCCGTCGCCCCGGCGCTCGTCGTCGTCGGCTTCATGATGATCACCCAGGTCGTGAAGATCGACTGGACCGACTGGGGCATCGCCCTGCCCGCGTTCCTGACCTTCACCCTGATGCCGTTCACGTACTCGATCGCCAACGGCATCGGCGCGGGCTTCGTGTCCTTCGTCTTCCTGCGGGCCGTCCAGGGCCGTGCCAAGGAGGTCCACCCGCTCATGTGGGTTGTTGCCGCAGCGTTCGTGCTGTTCTTCGGCATCGGCGTGCTGGAACAGGCGATCGCCTAGCGCGCCTCACGGGCCGCGACGCGACGCCCGGATCTGCAGCGCCCACTCGGCGTCCACAGCGCACCGGCTTCTCCGCTGCTTCCACACATGCAAACCGCGGGTCCGCCGCCGGCTAGAGCAAGCGGCAGAATCGGCGCGTGGACCTCGACGACCTCCTGCGCCAACGCGGCGCTCTGACCCGACGCGACCTCGCGGATCGCGGGCTCTCGCGGCGCCGGATCGAAGCCGCATTCTCGAACTACCCTCGCCCGCGGGCGGACATCATCGCGGATCCTGGACTGCATCCCAACGCGATGGAGGCCCTACGTCTGGCTGCCGCGTTGACGTGCGTATCGGCCGCCGAATTCACCGGCGGTTGGGTGCTGACAACGCCGTCCGGACTCCATTTGGCGGCACCCCACGGTCATCCGTTGGGACCCTGTAGATTCGCAGTAGTGCGACACCGCAGCACCATCGCCGCGACGCTCGTCGTGGATCCGACGCAGATGTGCCTCCACGCCGCTGGCTGTCTTGAACCCGTCGAATCAGCAGTCATCGTTGAATCGGCGCTGGTCCGAGGACTCGTCACCCTCGACGACCTCCACGCCCGGTTGGGTAACCGCCACGGCCGAATCGCTCGTCAGTGTCTGGCCCTCGTCCGCGGAGTGGCCGACTCCCCCATCGAGGTGGTCGTCCGCGCGGGGCTGCTCGCGGCGAGACTCGACTTCCGGGAACAAGTCGAGCTACCGGGCATCGGCCGGGTGGACTTCCTCGTCGCAGGTCGGTTGATCGTCGAACTCGACGGCTGGCAGTGGCACGGGAACCGGACAGCCTGGCAGCACGACATGCGTCGAGATCAGGAAGCGGCCCGCTCCGGCTACCGGACCATTCGATTCAGCGCCTCGCAGGTCCTGAACGGGGCCGATTCCGTCATCGAAACCATCCGGGAGATCCTCGCCACAGGCACAGATGTGCGAATCCCCCCGTTTTCGCGCGGCGACGACCTCAACACGGTCTGCTGACTAGGGCGTTCAAGGCCTAGGTCCGTGTCAACCCCGTCGAAAACGGGGCGACTCGCACACATCCGCCCGTCAACCGGCGAAGCCGCGGACCTGGTCCTCGTCCCAGTACGCCGCGGGCACTCCCCCGCCGAGCAGCTCGCGCCGCATGCCCGCGGCCGCCGCATCCGCCACGACCCGAGCCTGCGAGCAGGCGATAATCACGTTCCCGCGCCGCCGCCCCTTGAACATCGCCGGGTCCGCGACGGCCACGACGTGCGCGAAGACCGAACACAGCACGCCGGCCTCACGCCGAAAGTTCGCCAGATCCGGGCCGTCGCCACAGTTCACGATGTACAGGCCTGCCGCGTCCAGCACGCGATCGGCCTCCCGCGCCGTCGCCTCCCCGGTCAGCGCTGCCGGGGTCGCATCGCCGGCGAAGACGTCCCGGATGACCACGTCGCGCGTGTTCTCGGTGAGCGAGGCGAGCACCGCGCCGGCCTCGCCCTGCCGGACGCGCAGCAGCGGCGCCCGGGGCAGGTCGAACCAGTCGCGCACGTACTCGGCCAGCCTGCCATCGAGTTCGACGACGACCTGCCGGGCCTCGTACGTCGCATGCACCCACCGCGCCATCGAGCACGCGCCCCCGCCCAGGTGCAGCGCACGCAGTTTCCGCTCGCCGAAGTCCCCGGGGGCGAAGCGCGCCCGCATCAGGGCGGCGATCCACCGCATGTATTCGAAGTCCAGGCGCGCGGGCTCGGCCAGGTCCACGTGCGAGGACGGCACGCCGTTGACGTAGAGGACCCATCCCGTGCTGCTGTACCGGTCGCGCTCGAGCCGCGCGAGACCCGTGTCGATCTCGAACTCGCCCTCGACGGGCCCGGCCACGGCCGCGCTGACGGTCTCGCTTGCGTTCCGCGCGCCGCCCTTCGCCTTCTGCGTACGACGACGTCCGCCCACGCCGGCGCCTAGCCTGCCGCGCGGACCGCGCGCGCCCGGTTGGCCGCGCCGCGCACCATGCGCATCTCGTTGAGGCCGGTCCAGTCGAGCCCGCCGCCCTCGTCGGCGAGCGCCTCGACCCGGCCGTCGGCGACGAAACCGTGCTTCTCGTAGAACCGGATGGCCCGGCCGTTACCTTCGAGTACCCAGACGAGAGCTGGCTCGTCGCCGATGACGGTCGCCATCAGCTGCTCGCCGAGGCCGGTGCCCTGGGCGAACGAGCGCACGTAGAGCATCTGCAGTTCAAGGCCGGCACCGGTGTCGGCATCGTCCTCCGTGACCGGGGCCCCGCCGGCGCAGCCGACGATCTCGCCGTCGGTGTCGACGGCGATCCAGAATTCGGCGCCGGCCTCCAGACCGTTGGTCCACCAGGCGACGAGCTCTTCGCGGCGGGCCTCTTCGGCGGCGAAGAACGACTCGGGGCGCCGGTCCGAGTAGGTCTCGCGCCAGGCGGCGAGCTTCATCTCGAGGGTCCCCCGGATGTCCTCAGCCGCCGCCTTGCGGACGACGTAGCTGTGCTGAGGCATCAGGCGGGGTCCCCTTCGGCGAGCGCGCGCTCGAGCCGGTCGACCTTGCCCTCGATCTCGTTGGTGTGCCCGGCGCGGATGTCCGCCTTGAGGACCAGCGAGACGCGGTCGCTGGCGGCGGTGACCGCCTCGGTGGCGCGCTTGACGACGTCCATCACTTCGTCCCAGTCACCCTCGATCTCGGTGAACATCGAGGACGTCCGGTTGGGCAGGCCGGAGGCCCGGACCACGCGGACGGCCGCGGCGACGGCGTCGTGCACGGACCCGTCGGCGTCCTGGGCGTTCATGGGGGCTACGGAGAAGGCGACGATCATGGTCTCAACCCTGCCACCTCGGCGCGCCTCCGCGCCACACGTGGAGCACGCGAGCGCGGGGCTTCATACGACGTCACGGGCCCGAATGTGACGGAAGGCTCACCACCGTGGAACACTGGACGCTGCCCCGATGGGGCAATCCCAGCCATGGCACCCTCACATTGTTACGGCCAGGCATGAGACAACAGGACCGATATGACTTCCAGCAAGACCACCGTGCACGAGCACGGCGCGGGCTCGACGACGAGTCCGAACCCGTCCGCCAACGAACTCGAACGCAAACTCTCGCTGCGGCACATCCGCTTCATCGCCCTCGGCTCCGCGATCGGCACCGGCCTGTTCTACGGCTCGTCGGAGACCATTCAGGCGGCCGGGCCCGCCGTGCTCATCGCCTACCTGATCGCCGGCTGCGCTGTCTACGCGGTGATGCGCGCCCTCGGGGAGATGGCGGTCCGCCACCCCG
This sequence comes from Kocuria rosea subsp. polaris, assembly GCA_023896275.1. Classification (GTDB taxonomy): domain Bacteria; phylum Actinomycetota; class Actinomycetes; order Actinomycetales; family Micrococcaceae; genus Zhihengliuella; species Zhihengliuella polaris_A. The sequence goes on from MLDA01000009.1 coordinate 39,853, forward strand.
TCGCCGGTTCCTTTGCACAGTACTCGGGCCGATACATCAGCCCGACCGCCGGATTCCTGACCGGCTGGACCTTCGCGTTCGAGATGATCATCGTCGCGATCGCCGACATGACCGCCGCCGCGATGTATATGAAGATGTGGTACCCCGACACCCCCGGCTGGGTGTGGATGGTGGCCGCGCTCGTGCTCATCTGCGGCCTGAACCTCATGCGCGTGAAGGTCTTCGGTGAACTCGAGTTCTGGTTCACCCTGATCAAGGTCGTCACCATCGTCGCCATGATCGTCGGCGGCCTCGCCCTCGTCATCGGCGGCGTCAGCCTCGGCGGCTTCACGCCCGGTCCGCACAACTTCTTCGAGCACTCCGGCTTCGCGCCGTTCGGCGTCTGGGGCATCATCATGAGCCTCGGCATCGTGGTGTTCTCGTTCGGCGGCGTCGAGACGCTCGGCATGACCGCCGGCGAGGCTGACGACCCGGCCCGCGCGATCCCGAAAGCCGTGAACACCGTCCCGATCCGCATCCTCGTGTTCTACATCCTCACCATCGGCGTGATGCTCATGCTGATCCCGTGGACCGAGATCGGCTCTGGCGAGTCCCCGTTCGTCCAGGTCTTCGCCGTGCTCGGCATCCCCGGGGCGGCGCACGTGATCAATGCCGTGGTGCTCTCCGCTGCGCTGTCGGCGATGAACTCCATTACCTACGCCGCGTCCCGAACGATGTACGGCCTCGCCGAGCAGGGCCACGCCCCGGCGTCGTTCACGCGGGTCTCGAAGGCGGGCGTGCCCGTCCAGCCGGTCGCGATCGTCGCGTTCTGCCTGGTGGTCGGCCTGTTCGTCTACCTCTGGATCCCGGACCAGCTGTTCCTGATCGTCGCCTCGATCGCCACCTTCGCGACCGTGTTCACGTGGGCGTCGATCCTGCTCGCGCACTGCAACATGCGCCGTGAGATGGCGCGAAACGGTGAGGAGCCGGGCGGGTTCGCGGCCCCGCTCTGGCCGGTGCTGAACTACCTGGGCCTGGCGTTCATGGGCCTGATCGTTGTCATCTTGGCGTTCACGCCGGCCGGGCGGGCGGCCCTCATCGTCGGCGGCATCTGGATCGCGCTGCTCCTCGTCGGCTACCGACTGCTCGTCGGCGCCACCGGCCGGGTCCGCCCGGACCTGGCCCTGCGCGACTAGCCGCAGGTCACTGCCGCGGCGGCGCGCGGCGTGGCAGAATCGTCGCAGATGACGAGGCTGCCGCTCCGTCGTCGTCTTGTCCACCCGCCGAGTGAGAAGAGGGTGATCCCGTGGCCCGACTCATCGCCCTCGCCGGCCTGCCCGGCACAGGCAAGTCGACGACGGCGGAGGCCCTCGCCTCCCGCCTCGGCGCCGTCCTGCTCGGCGTGGACCCGCTGGAGGCGGCGATCGTCTCCGCGGGCGTCGAGCAGAAGCGGCAGCCAACCGGGCACGCCGCGTACGCGGCCGTCGAAGCGGCCGCGGAGCCGCAGCTGCGCAACGGGCTCGACGTCGTGATCGACGCGGTCAACGACACAGCCGAGGCGCGCGGGCAGTGGAAGCGCTTGGCCGAGCGGACCGGTGCGGAGCTGCTGTGGTTCGAGGTCGTCTGCTCCGACCCGACGGTGCACCGCATGCGCCTGCAGCAGCGCAAACGCGTCGAGGATCCCCTCATCGGCGCCCCCACCTGGATCTCGCTGAACCGGCGGCGCTTCCAGCTCGCGCTGTGGAAGGATCCGCGGCACGTGCTCGACTCGCGGCACGCGTCCGCCGAGGCGCTGGCCGCCGAGGCCGAGTCGCTCATCAACGCCGGCGCCCAGTAGCAAGATCGCGGAAGTCGGATCGCGGTAGCAGGGCCCACCTGCTGCGGACGGACGCGCCCTGCACAAACCCGCCCAGCACACGACGGCGCCGCCCACCCCGCGGGGTGGGCGGCGCCGTCTCGCTCGCCTCGTCAGGAGGCTACCGCTTGAGCCAGGCGGTCGAATCCGCCGGGAGCTTCCCGTCGACGAGCGGGGTACTGATCAGGAGGACCTCGCCCGCCGGCAGCTCCGCCGGTTCAGCGCCGAAGTTCGTCACGACGTGCCAGCCGCCCGGGCGGCTGAAGTGCAGCACGTCCGCCGCACCGGTCTCCTCCCATGCCAGCGTCTCCTCGGTCTGCAGCTCGCCGCGCAGGGCGAGGGCCCGCCGGTAGAACGCGAGCGTCGAGCCGGCGTCGGCTTCCTGCTCGCTGGCGGCGTAGTCGGCGAACCACGCCGGCTGCGGCAGGTGCGCGGTGCCCGTGCCGAATCCGAGCGCGGAGCCGGTCGGCTCCCACGGCAGCGGGACGCGGCAGCCGTCGCGCCCGATGTCGACGCCGGGGTTGCGGAAGAACGCCGGGTCCTGGCGGTCCGCGTCCGGGATCTGCCCGGCCTCCTGCAGGCCGAGCTCCTCCCCCTGGTACAGGTAGGCCGACCCGGGCAGGGCCAGCATGAGGGCCGTGGCCGCCTTCGCCCGGCGCAGGCCGAGCTCGACGTCGACGGCGGCCGGGTCGCCGCCGTCGAGCAGCCACTGCTTGCCGTTGTTGCCGCCCGAGAATCCGTCGTTGAGGTTGCCCGTCACGCTCGGCAGGCCGTAGCGGGTGGCATGGCGGACGACGTCGTGATTGGAGAAGACCCACGTGGTGGACGAGCCGGACTCGGCCGCAAACTCCAGGTTTTCGGAGATGATCTTGCGGAACTCCGCAGCGTCGAAGTCAGCGACGAGCAGATCGAAGTTGAAGGCCTGTCCCAGGCTCTCCGGCGACGCGTAGCGGGCGCGGCGGTGCGGCTTCGGGACCCAGGCCTCGGCGACGGCGGTGCGCGGCGGATCGTAGGAGTTGAAGACCTCGCGCCACTCGGCGTAGATCTCGTGCACTTCGTCGCGGTCCCAGATCGGGTGGTGCCCATCCTCGAACAGGCTCCAGTCACCCAGGATCGTGCTCAGCGCGTCGTAGGCCTCGTCCAGGTTCTTCGTCAGGGCGTGGGCGACGTCGATGCGGAAGCCGTCGACCCCGCGGTCGGACCAGAAGCGCAGCGTCTTCAGGAAATCGTCGCGCACGTCCCGGCGGTCCCAGTTCAGGTCCGGCTGTTCCTTCGCGAAGAGGTGGAAGTACCACTGCCCGGGCGTGCCGTCGGGCTCGGTGATGCGCTCCCAGGCGGGTCCGCCGAAGATCGAGGTCCAGTTGTTCGGCGGCAGCTCGCCGTTCTCCCCCTTGCCGTCGCGGAAGATGTACCGGTCGCGCGCGTCGGATCCCTGGGGCGCGGCGAGGGCTTCTTGGAACCACTCGTGCTGATCCGAGGTGTGGTTCGGGACGATGTCGACGATGACCTTGATGCCCGCGGCATGCAGGGCGGCGGTCATCTCGTCGAAGTCGGCCAGGGTGCCGATCTTGGGGTCGACGTCGCGGTAGTCGGCGACGTCGTAGCCTCCGTCGGCGAGTTCCGAGGGGTAGAACGGGCTGAGCCAGACGGCCTCGATGCCCAGCTCCTGCAGGTAGCCGACCTTGGACGTGATGCCCTTGAGGTCGCCGATGCCATCGCCGTTGGCGTCAGCGAAGCTCCGCGGGTAGATCTGGTAGACGGAGGCCTGGCGCCACCAGTCGGCGTCGTTGGCGGTGGTGCTGGTCATGTTCCTGTACTCCATTCGGGACTTAAAGTTTTAGAGAGGACCTAAATTTATCATAGGAATCTACTCGGGCACATAGGATGAGTCCATCAGACCAAGGAGGATGCCAGTGGATGTCGCCGCACCGTCGACGCAGTTGCTGCGCCGCGTCAATGCCGGCGTGATCCTGCGGGTCCTACGCGGTGCGGGCGTCATGACCGGCACGGAACTCATGGCAGCATCCGGGCTGACCCGGGCCACGGTAATATCGGTCGCCAACGACCTCGTCGCCATGGGCTGGGTGCGCGAGGTCGAAGCCCAACGCCAGGGCGAGGACCGCACCAAGGGGCGTCCGGCGCGTCGATTCAGCCTCCTCCCCCGGGCAGCCCACGTCGTCGGCGTCGCCCTCGAGTACGGCCACATCACCGTGGTCCTCTCGGACCTGCTGGGCGAGATCCGCGCACGCGCCGTGGTGCCGGGCCCCGCGGGATCCTTCGAGGAGACCGTTGGCCACTCCGAGGCCTGGGGTGCCGCACTCCTCCAGGGCGTGCGGCAGGTGCTGCACGACGGCGGCATCAGGGAAAGCGACGTCCTCGCTGCCACGATCGGAGTCCCCGCGCCCGTCGGCCCCGCCGGTGAGGTCTCGTCAGCACAGCTCTTCTGGCGAAGCTTCGACGTCCGCGGCACACTGGCGACGAGGTACGCATGGCACATAGAAGTTGAGAACGACGCGAATCTGGCCGTCGTAGCCGAGCGCTGGCGAGGCGCCGGCGAGGGGATCGACGACCTCGTGGTGCTGCTGGCCGGCGAGCGCTTGGGCACAGGCGTCATCGAAGGCGGTCGCCTCCTGCGCGGCCGGGACGGCGGGTTCGGCGAACTCGGATTCCTGGACCGCGTCGAAGCCGTGGGCGACACCCTCGGCATCAACCCGACGGCCTCCGCCTGGGGCCGCAAGACCCTCTCCGGCGGCGCCCCGTTCCTGAATGAACTGTGCGAAGGAGATCCGGAGCGGCTGACGCCGGAGATGATCTTGACCGCCGCCGCGGACGGGGACGCCGCCGCGCGCGACATCGCCGCGCGCCTGGCGGACCGGATGGCCATCATCGTGGCCATCATCAGCACCTTCGCCAACCCCTCCGTCGTCGTTCTCGACGGCGGGACCGCCGGAGCGGCCGAGGCTCTCCTGCCAGCCATCGCCCAGCGGTTGCCGCAGCTGACGTCCACGCCGCCACGCCTGGCCACCTCAAGTCTCGAAGGCATGAACGTGGAGCTGGGCGCCGTCCGGCGGGCCCTGGATTATGTGGAGGACAACGCCCTCGACCTGACGCTCCCGCCCGCCTCAGCCTAAAGCGAGCGGGCGCGAGCGGTCGGCGCCATCGGCGGCGCGACATCTTTAAATTGTGACTTGACGCACACGCCGGCCTGGGCGATCCTATAGTTAGGATCTAAATTTAAGTCCTATCTCTAATCATCACCCCCCTTCGCCCCCCCATTCGCCGGCGCCCTCCCTCGGACGATCCGGCCGCGGGGCGATGCTCGAAAGGATCGATCATGCTTCCAGAAACCGCCACCTCAGCCGCCTTGAGCCGCAGGTCCCTCATCCGCGCCGGACTGCTCGGCGCGGCGGGCCTCGCCGCCGCCCCGGCCCTGTCCGCCTGCGGAAACGGCGCATCCGATGGGGGCAGCCTCGTCTGGTCGTCCTGGACCAACCCGGGTGAGGCCGCGAAGCACAAGGCGTTCTCCGCGGAACTCGGTGAGAAGCTCGGCTTGGACACCAAGTTCCAGGCGATTACGGGCGACTATCAGCAGAAGCTGCTCGCGCAGTTGGCGGGCGGCGCAGCGCCGGACGCGTTCTACGTGGGCGAGGCGGAGATGGCCAAGCTGATCGAGAGCGAGCAGGTCATCGACCTGAGCGAATACCTCGCCAGCGCTGATTCCCCGATCAAACAGGAAGACTTCCACGAGAACCTGCTCGGCTGGACCCGCCCGGAGGTCGGCAGCCCCGAGATCTACGGCCTCCCGGTGGACTGCAACCCCGCCGCACTGTGGTTCAACAAAGACGTCCTCGCCGAGGCCGGCGTCGACGTCAACCCGGCCCAGCAGTTCGAGGCCGGCACCTGGACTCCCGACGCGCTCGAGGACGTCTTGTCCCAGGTCAAAGCCGCCGGCAAGCGCGGCCTGGCCTCCGGCTCCTGGTGGTTCGACTGGTACGGCTGGATGACCATTTATGGTGGCACGCCCTTCGACGACGCGGGCAAGGCGGTCTTCGACACCGACGCGAAGTGCCTGCAGGGCCTGGAGTGGATGTTCGAGCAGTTCGGCACCGGCAACATGACGTTCTCGGGAGCACTGCCGCAGGGTCAGGGCGCGGATGCACTGTTCTTCTCCGGCCAGATGGCGTTCCTCAACATGGGCCGGTGGGTCCTGCCCAACCTGATGGACCTGAATTTCGGCTTCGACGTCGCCCCGCACCCCTCCCCCTCGGGCAAGGACTTCATGTCGGTCCCCCTCGGCGCAGCCGCCATCGCCGTCAATGCCAAGGCCAGGAACCCGGAGGGGGCCCTCGAGTTCGTGGCCAACTACGTGAGTCCGGACGGGCAACGCGCCCGTCTCTCCGGCGGCGGAAACGCCGTGCCGTCGATTGCGGGGCTCGACGACGTCGTCACCGAGGACGGCATCCCGGAGCACGCCCACTTCTTCAACGAGATCGCCGCCCACGCGACGACGCTGCCGCTGACCGTGACGGCCAACGCCAAGGTCGCCAGCGAATACGGCAACGTAGCGGACAAGCTGCTCAAGGACGACTCCACGACGGCCAAGTCCTTCGCCACGGCGCTCGCGAAGTTCATCAACAGCGGCGGAGAGGCCTGATGACCGCCCCCGGCGCGGCCCCCGCGGCGGTCGTACAGGCGCCGCCGAAACTGGCCGGGCCCGCTCGACCCGTGAAAAAGACATCGCGCCGCCGACGCAAGGATACGATCGCGGCCTATATCTTCCTCGCGCCACAGCTGACCGGGCTCATCGTCTTCCTGATCGGCCCGCTGTTCTTCGCGCTCTTTTTGGCCTTCAGCAATTGGGACGGCTTCGGAGGGATGTCGTTCGCCGGCTTGGGAAACTTCACCGAGATCTTCACCAACCCGCGGATTCAGACCTCCGCGCTCAACACCCTGTGGTTCACCGTCTTGCAGGTCCCGGGCCTGCTCATCAGCGGGTTCCTGTTCGCGGTAATGACGCAGAAGGCCGGGCGGATGACCTCCGTGTACCGGCTCGGGTTCGTGGCTCCCGTCGTGACCTCGAGCGTCGCGGTGGCGACGATCTGGCTCTACCTGTTCAACCCCGAGATCAGCCCGATCAACGGCGCCCTGCGCGGCATCGGCCTGGATGCGCCGAATTGGCTCCAGGATCCCCGGTTCATCATCCCGGCGTTCGCGATCGTCGGGATCTGGCAAGGGTTCGGCTACACCCTGATCATGTTCATGGCGGGCCTGCAGAGCATTGGGAAGTCCTACCTCGAGGCAGCGGAGCTGGACGGCTGCGGCGAGTGGAAGAAGATGTGGCACGTGACGATCCCCCTGGTATCGCCGACGATTCTCTTCCTCTCGATCACCTCGATCATCGGCTCGTTCCAGGTCTTCGACTACATCTACGTCTTCATGGGCACCAGCGCCCCCGACGCGGCCCGGACGATCGTCTACGAGATCGTCGTGATCGCTTTCCAGCAGTTCGAGTTCGGGCCCGCCTCGGCCCTCGCCTTCCTGCTGTTCCTGACCTTGTTGGCCGTGACTGCCCTCCAGTTGGCCGCGCAGAAGAAGTGGGTGCACTACGCCGAATGAGTACATCAACCCTGAACCAGACCCGCGCCTCGGCGCCCACCCGCCCCCTCCGACCCGCCAGGATCGCCCTTCACATCTTCCTGGGGATCGCCGCGCTGATCATGGCGGTGCCCTTCCTCTGGATGATGTTCTCGTCCTTCAAGCCGCTCACGGAGATCTTCCAGCAGCCCCCGACCCTGATCCCCGAGATGTGGACCACCGAGGGCTACAGCAAGGCACTGGGAGGGGCGGACTTCCTACGCGGCTTCTGGAACAGCACCTACATTGCCGTGACGTCCACGGCGCTCGCCCTCCTGACCTCCGCCATGGCGGCCTACGCGTTCGCGAGGATCGAGTTCCGCGGGAACAAGCCGCTGTTCATGCTCTTCCTGGCGACCATGATGGTGCCCGGGCAGCTGACCGTCATCCCGCTCTACATCATCATGGGCTGGATTGGCTGGATCGATACGCACTGGGCGCTCATCGTCCCCGGCGGCCTCTTCAGCGCCTTCGGCGTCTTCCTCATGCGGCAGTACATCCGTGGCATCCCCCGGGAATTGGAGGAGGCCGCGGAGATCGATGGTGCCAACCGCTTCGTGATCTTCTTGACGATCATCCTGCCGCTGCTGCGGACCCCGCTGGTGGCGCTCGGCATCTTCATGTTCCTGGGCTCGTGGAACAACTTCTTCGGGCCGCTGATCTTCCTCAACAGCGACGAGAACTTCACCCTGCCCATCCTCGTCAACCAGTTCAAGGGTCAGTTCGGTGCCGACTGGACCGCTCTGATGGCCGCGACGACCCTCGCAGCGGCCCCGCTGCTGATCGTGTTCGCGGTGGCGCAACGCCAGATCGTGGAAGGCATCGCACTCTCCGGCACCAAGGCCTAGGTGCGCGCGGGGTCGTCGCCGGGTTCCCCCTGAGGCCAAAGTCCGCGACCCTGAGGGGGAACGGAGACGACGGCGGCGCCTGGACGGGCGTCGCCGTCGTCATACCGCGCGGGCGCAGGCCGGAGCCCGCGGAATGACCGCTCGGCGAACAATCGTCGACGAATCCGCATCTAATCTTGACTGTGTCCAGATAAGGGGTAGATTGGGCGCATGCGGACCGAGACCGATCACGAGCACCAGCTGCGTGAATCTGGCCTGCGCGTCACCCGCCCCCGGGTGGCGGTACTGCAGGCCGTCGAGGCACACCCGCATGCGAACACGGACACCGTCCTGGGTGCCGTCCACGCGATCCGCCCGGAAGTTTCCCGGCAGGCCGTGTACGACGCCCTGCGGGCCCTGACCCAAGCCGGGCTGCTGCGCAGCATCCAGCCCGCGGGGTCGCTGACACGGTACGAGTCACGGGTGGGCGACAACCATCACCACCTGGTCTGCCGACAGTGCAGCACCGTCGTCGACGTCGAATGCGCCGAAGGCAAAGCTCCGTGCCTGCACGCTCCGGAAGGCCACGGCTTCGACATCGATGAAGCCGAGGTCATCTACTGGGGTCTGTGTCCCGCATGCTCCGCCACAACCAACGCCCCCTGAAGCAATTCCGAAAGGTTTGTCATGACTGAAACCGCAACTCCCGTCGGCCAGTGCCCGGTGATGCACGGCGCCGTGTCGCAGCCGACGGCCGGTTCGACCAACAGCACTTGGTGGCCGAACAAGCTGAACCTGAAGATCCTCGCCAAGGATCAGCCGGTCACGAACCCTCTGGGTGAGGACTTCGACTACGCCGAGGCCTTCAAGAACGTGGATCTGGCCGCCGTCAAGGCCGATCTGGCTGACGTCATGACGGACTCCAAGGACTGGTGGCCCGCCGACTTCGGTCACTACGGCCCCTTCATGATCCGCATGGCGTGGCACTCCGCCGGCACCTACCGCAGCCACGACGGCCGCGGCGGTGGCGGTCGCGGTCAGCAGCGCTTCGCGCCGCTGAACTCCTGGCCGGACAACGTCTCCCTCGACAAGGCCCGCCGCCTGCTGTGGCCGGTCAAGAAGAAGTACGGCCAGTCGATCTCGTGGGGCGACCTTTTCATCCTCGCCGGCAACGTCGCGCTCGAGACCATGGGCCTGAAGACCTTCGGCTTCGGCGGCGGACGCGTGGACGTCTGGGAGTCGGATGAGGACATCTACTGGGGCCCGGAGAAGGTGTGGCTCGACGACGAGCGTTACACCGGCGACCGCGACCTCGAGGCACCACTGGCCGCCGTGCAGATGGGCCTGATCTACGTGAACCCGGAGGGCCCGAACGGCAACCCGGACCCGATCGCCTCCGGCCGCGATATCCGCGAGACTTTCACCCGCATGGGCATGACCGACGAGGAGACCGTGGCCCTGATCGCCGGCGGTCACACCTTCGGCAAGACCCACGGCGCGCACCCGGACGACAAGATGGGTCCGGACCCGGAGACCGCACCGCTGGAGAACCAGGGCATCGGCTGGAAGAACGAGTACGGCACGGGCCACGGGGACGACACCCTGACCTCCGGCCTCGAGGTCACCTGGACCTACCACCCGACCCGCTGGGACAACGAGTTCTTCCACATCCTCTTCGCCTACGAGTGGGAGCTCTTCGAGTCCCCCGCCGGCGCGAAGCAGTGGCGCCCGAAGAACGGCGGCGGCGACGGCCTCGTGCCGATGGCCCACTCGGAGGGCAAGCGCGAGCCGCGCATGCTCACCTCGGACCTGGCCCTGCGTATGGACCCAGGCTTCGAAGCGATCTCCCGCCGCTTCAAGGACGACCAGGACGCGTTCGCCGACGCGTTCGCCCGCGCTTGGTTCAAGCTGACCCACCGCGACATGGGCCCGAAGCCGCTGTACCTCGGCCCGGAGGTCCCGGCCGAGGACCTCATCTGGCAGGACCCGCTTCCGGCCGCGCCGCAGCAGGTCATCGGCGCAGCCGACATCGACGCCCTCAAGCAGAAGATCGCCGAGTCGGGCCTGACGGTCGAGCAGCTCGTTTCCACCGCATGGAAGGCCGCCTCGACCTTCCGCGGCTCCGACAAGCGCGGCGGTGCCAACGGTGGCCGCATCCGCCTCGAGCCGCAGGTGAACTGGACGGCCAACAACCCGGCCGCACTCAAGCCGGTCCTCCAGACGCTCGAGAACATCACCGATGAGTTCAACGCGACCGCCGCCGTGAAGGTCTCCTTCGCTGACGTCGTCGTCCTCGCCGGCGGTGTGGGCATCGAGCTCGCGGCGAAGGCCGCCGGCAAGTCCGTCACGGTTCCGTTCACCCCGGGCCGCGTCGACGCCACGCAGGAGCAGACCGACCTCGACCAGTTCGCGTGGCTCGAGCCGGTTGCCGACGGCTTCCGCAACCACGACTCGGGCTACCTCAAGCTGCCGAGCGAGTACCTGCTGATCGACCGCGCCAACCAGCTCAAGCTCTCCGCACCGGAGATGACCGTCCTCGTCGGCGGCCTGCGCGTGCTGGGCAACAACTGGGACGGCTCGGATCTGGGCGTCTTCACGACCACGCCGGGCACGCTGACGAACGACTTCTTCGTCAACCTGCTCGAGCTGGGCATCGAGTGGACCGCCTCCGAGGACGAGCGGACCTACACGTCCAACACCGGCCTCACCGGCAGCCGCGTCGACCTGGTCTTCGGCGCCAACTCCGAGCTGCGCGCCGTCGCCGAGGTCTACGCCTCCGACGACGCCGCCGACAAGTTCGTGAACGACTTCGTCTCCGCGTGGGTCAAGGTCATGGAACTGGACCGTTTCGACCTGAAGAAGTAGTCGGTCGCCGGCCCGCCCGGCGCATCGCGGGCACCGTCCCGCGGACCAGAAGCGTGTGGCCGCCACCCCTGTCAGGGTGGCGGCCACACGTGTTTAACGCGGGGTCAGCCCTCGCGGATCGTCATGGAGGCGAGCTTCCCGCCAGCGACCGCGAAGGTGAACTTGGATCGTCCGTTGGCGTGCTGGCTGCGCCAGTCGCCGACGATCTCGATGGTCTCCTCGCCGGCGTCGACTTCCTCGACCGCCAGCGTGCCGTGCGCGCCGATGAATTCGACGTCGCTCCAGGCCTTGATCTGCTCGCGGCCGGTGAAGATCCGGCCCCAGTCGTCGACGAATCCGTCGGGCGCAAACGCGTCCAGAAAGGCGTCGCCGTCGTTGCGATTGACGGCGTCGATGAAGGACGCCACGGGTTCGGGTACAGCGTTCATGATCTATCCTCTCCTCGGGTGAAACGAGCCTAACGCGTGGTGTATCCGCCGTTGGCGAAGATCGTCTGGCCCGTGATCCACCAGCCTTCGGTCGCTAGGAAGCGCACGATCGGGGCGATGTCCTCGATCTGGGTGAGCTGGCCGCCCATCGCCTGCGACTTGTGGAATTCGACGCGCTCGGGGGTCTCCTGCCCGTAGAAGAAGGGCGTGTCCATCGGGCCCGGGGCGATCGACGTGACGGAGATGCCGCGAGCGGCGAACTCCTTCGCGCCGGCGCGCGTGAAGTGCTCGACCGGGGACTTGCCGCCCGCGTAGGTGGAATAGCCGTCAGTGAACGCCGCCAGCAGCGACGTGGCGATCGTGACGATCTTGCCGCCGTCGTTCAGTCGGCGTCCGGCCTCCTTGATGAAGAAGTAGGCGGCCTTGGCGTTGATGTCGAACATCGAGTCGTACTCGTCCTCGGTGGTCTCGACGATCGGCTTGCGCAGCACCTTGCCGACCGTGTTGACGGCGACGTCGACGCGGCCGAGCGCCTCCTCGGCATCCGCGAAGAGCTTCTCGACGTTGGCCGGAACCGTGAGATCCCCGTCCAGCAGGACACCGCGCCGGCCGGCGGCCTCGACGGCGGCCAGCGTCTCTTCCGCCTCGGCTCGGGTGGACTCCGAGTTGAAGTGGATGGCCACATCGGCCCCGGCCTCAGCCATCTGGCGGGAGACGAGGCCCCCGAGGTTCTTGCCGCCTCCGGCGACGAGCACTACTCGATCTTTCAGGTCATGCGTAGTCATGGTGAGCCCTTCCTATCCCATCGATCCACCGACGTATATCGGCGCTATATTGCTACTATAGCGATATGACAGGAACGCGCAACACCGATACACGGGAGCGGTTACTCGAGGCCGCCGCGGACCTCATCGCGGCCCATCCGGGCCAGGACGTCCCCCTGCGCGCCATCTGCGAGCGCGTCGGAGTCAAGATGCCGACGCTCTACCACTTCTTCGGCAACAAGGAGGGCCTGCTGAGCGCCGTCGTCGAGCACGGCTTCGACCTCTACATGGCCCTGAAGACGCAGGGCGAACCCGACCCGGACCCACTGCGGAACCTCCGCTCCGGATGGGACCTGCACGTATCCTTCGGGCTGGAGAACCCGGCCTTCTACGCGCTCATGTACGGGCAGGTCGCCCCGGGAAGCCGTAGTCCGGCCGAGGATCGGCCGACCCGGGCACTGCTCAGCCTCATGGAGCAGGCGCACGCCCAGGGGCGTCTGCGCGTCGATCCGCAGCAGGCCACGGACCACGTCCTGGCCGCCAACATCGGCGTCACGCTGCGCCAGATCATCACGCAGACCCCCGATCCGGCCCTGTCGGCCGCGATGCGCGAGGCGACGATCGCGGCGATCACCGGCCTGTCAGCGCCCGCGGCAAATGTCGGACCGGCGGAACAGGCCAGCGCGCTGCTGGCCACCCTGCCCCTGGCCCCGGAGGGATTCTCCGCCCCTGAAGCCGACCTACTCCGGCACTGGCTGGGTCGCATCTCCTCCGGCAACGCAACGGCCTGAGCGGCACGCAACCGGCCTCCGCAGTCGACCTTCGCGGCGCGCCAGATGTGACGTGAAACATATCTGCCACAAGTTTGAGGCAGGATGGACCCATGACCGATTCGCAGCCCGCACCCCTGCTGGAGATCTCCGACCTGGCCGTCGATTTCAAGACCATGCACGGCGAGGTTCCCGCCATCCACAGCGCGAGCCTCACGCTGGAGCCGGGCCGCACCCTCGCCATCGTGGGCGAATCGGGTTCGGGAAAGAGTACGACGGCGATGGCCGCCATCGGACTGCTGCCGTCGAACGCCCTGGTCCGCGGAAGCGTCCGGCTCGACGGGCGCGAGCTCCTGGGCCTGCCCGAGTCGGAGCTGCAGAAGATCCGCGGCAAGCACATCGGCATGGTGCCGCAGGACCCGATGTCCAACCTGAATCCCGTCTCGAAGATCGGCACCCAGGTCGCCGAGACCCTGCTCGCCCATGGCATGGCAACGAAGAAAGACGTCGATGCGAAGGTCGTCGCGACCCTCGAGGCGGCGGGCATCCCGGACGCCAAGGCCCGCGCGAAGATGTATCCGCACGAGTTCTCGGGCGGCCTGCGCCAGCGCGCGCTCATCGCGATCGGGCTCGCCTGCCGGCCGCGCCTGCTCATCGCAGACGAGCCGACCAGCGCCCTCGACGTGACCGTCCAGCACGTGATCCTGGATCAGATCCAGCAGATGACCGAAGAAGCCGGCACAGCGGTCCTGCTCATCACCCACGACCTCGGCCTGGCCGCGGAGCGCGCCTCGGAACTCGTCGTCATGCACCGCGGCCACGTCGTCGAGGCGGGCAACGCCAAGCAGCTGCTCGAGGACCCACAGCACCCCTACACGCGCTCGCTGGTCGCGGCGGCCCCCTCGGTGGCGGCCGCCCGCCTGCTGCCCGGGGCCTACACCGCGGACCTCGAGGAACGCGCGAAGGCCGCAGCCGACGTCGTACCCGATGACGTGCCCGCGGAGGCGGCGGACAACATCGTGGAGATCCGCGACCTGACCAAGGTCTACAAGCGGCGCGGATCGCGGGAGGATTTCTACGCGACGAAGAACGTTTCGCTCGAGATTCCGCGCGGGTCGACGGTCGCGATCGTCGGCGAGTCCGGGTCGGGCAAGACGACGACGGCGCGCATGCTGCTGAAGGTCATCGACCCGACGAGCGGGACGATGCTCTTCGACGGGCAGGACGTTGCGACGCTCGACAAGGCGGCGCTCGATGACTTCCGGCAGCGCGTGCAGCCCGTGTTCCAGGACCCGTACTCGTCCCTGAACCCGATGTTCACCGTCGGCCGGATCATCGAGGAGCCACTCAAGGCGTACAAGCGCGGCACCCCGGCCGAGCGGCGGGCACGGGTGCAGGAACTGATGGAGCAGGTGGCGCTGCCGGTGTCGATGCTGCGCCGCTACCCGTCGGAACTCTCGGGCGGTCAGCGGCAACGCGTGGCGATTGCGCGGGCGCTCGCGTTGCGGCCGGAGCTGATCGTGTGTGACGAGCCGGTGTCCGCGCTCGATGTGCTGGTGCAGGACCAGATCCTCAAGTTGCTCGGTTCGCTCCAGAACGAGATGGGCCTCAGCTACCTCTTCATCTCGCACGACCTCGCCGTTGTGCGGCTGATCTCCGACTTCGTGTGCGTAATGAAGGACGGCGAGCTGGTGGAGGCGGCCTCGAGCGAGGAGATCTTCACGAACCCGCGGCACCCCTACACGCGGCGGCTGCTGGCCTCGATTCCGGGCAACGAGCTGCGCATCGACCTCGACGGTGACGCGGCCTGAGCTGAGACCCACCGCGGACTGGAGCACCCGGCCGAAACGCCGCGCCTGGCCGGTAGAGTACCTCTCACCGCGATCCGATCATCCTCGGGCGCACTGGCTCAGGAGGATCCCATGGACACACTCAAACGGCGCGGCGCCCGGGGCGCGAAATGGCGCATGGCCATCGTTCTCGCAGTACTGGCCACGCTGACAAGCGCATGCGGCGGGACGCCCGTCGGGGGAGGCAGCTCCCCATCCCCTCTACCTTCAGCCGCGCCGACCGAGCCGGCGAAGATGGCATCGGCTCCGACCACCGCGGCCGAACCGTTGGAGGATGCCCGCTTCTGGGACATCATCGACCGTTCACTCGACGCGTCGGACGGCAGCGTCGAAGGACAGATAGTCGCACTCGAAGAAATACTTGCACAGCTGTCCCCGGCGGAGATCGCCTCCTTCGACGAAGCGTTCGTGTCCAAGAAAAGCGACTTGTACACATGGGACCTCTGGGGCGCGGCCTATGTTCTCAACGGAGGATGCTCCGACGACTGCTTCGACTACTTCCGCACCTGGGTCGTCGGACAGGGACGCCACTACTACGACGCGGTGCGGCTGGAACCGCACACTCTCGGAGACGGGGGTGCGAGCATCTCCGCGGAGAGCTTCGATGCAGAACTGATCGCCTACGTTAGCGCCGACGCGTACGAGCGCGCGAGCGGTGGCCGCGACCTCTTCACGGACTACCCGATGAGCCCATCAGCCGGCGATGCCGAGGAGCCCTCCGGAGAGGAGTGGGACGAGGACGAGGTCGACAGCCTGTATCCGGAGCTCGAATCCCTGCCATGGCCCGACGACGAGGACAGCTAGCGAAGACCTGCCTCGCGAGAGACCCTCCCCGGGAATGAATCCCGCAATTTACTTGTTCCTTCAACTAAATGGCAGGACTGATTCGGTCCGCGACAGGTTGGAGTTGAAGCACATGAGCACGGCGATGGACACCCTGGACCGCCTCGACGCCGGCAGCGACGTCGGCACCGTGACCCTCAAGGTCGGCAACCTGGACGCGCAGATCCGCTACTACACCGAGGGTGTGGGGCTCGACGTCATCGACCAGACCGGCCCGAGTGCCATCCTCGGCCGGCACGGCGTCCCCGCACTGATCCTCGAGCACGCCCCTTCCCTGCGGCACGCGCCCGACGGCGCAGCCGGCCTCTTCCACACGGCGCTCCTCTTCGCCTCCCGCGCCGACCTGGCCGCCGCGGTCCAGCGCGTCGCCTCGTGGCCCGCGGGGCGCTTCCTCGGCGCGTCGGACCACCTCGTCTCGGAGGCGTTCTACTTCGACGACCCCGAGGGCAACGGCGTCGAGCTCTACTTCGATCGCCCGCGCGAGACCTGGCGGTGGGACGGCGATCGCGTCGCCATGGACACGGTGTACCTGGACCCGCGCCGCTACCTGCAACGCCACCTCGCCGAGCCCTCGGGGGGCGGCGCGAAGGTGGGCCATGTCCACCTCAAGGTCGGCGACGTCGCGACCGCGCGCAATTTCTATGCGGGTGTCGTCGGATTCGACGTCACCGCGACAATCGGCAACAGCGCCGTGTTCTTCTCCGTCGGCGGCTACCACCACCACCTCGCCGCCAACACGTGGAATTCGCGCGGGGCTACCGGACGCGAACCCTCGCTCGGGCTCGGCGAAATCGACCTGACCGTGCCCGACGCCGCCGCGATGGGCGCCCTGCGGGAGCGGCTCACGTCCCGCTCGGTCCTTTGGTACGACGACGGGCGCACACTCACGTTCGAAGACCCCTGGAACAACGCTCTGCGCATCACCGCCGGCTGACCCGGGCCGACCCAGGCCCGCGACGCGGCGAACGGGGCGCTCCCCATCGCCCCGTCCGCCCGAAGTCCGTGACCGAATCCCGCCAGCGCGGATCGCGCACGTACGGCAGGATGAACCCATGACCATGACCGGCGGTGCGACCACGTTCGAGGAATTGCCGTTCGACGCCAAGTACACGGCGATCGACGCCCGTGACGGCCGTTTCGACGGCGCCTTCTACACCGCCGTCTTCACGACCGGCATCTACTGCCGCCCCTCGTGCCCGGCCCCGACCCCGAAGCGGGAGAACGTGACGTTCCTGCGCACCGCGGCCGAGGCGCAGGTTCGCGGCTTCCGGCCGTGCCTGCGCTGCTTCCCCGAGGCCCTGCCGGGCTCCCCCGCGTGGGACCCCACGGCGACGCTCGCCGGCCGCGCCCTCGCCCTGATCGGCGACGGTGCGTTGGACTCCGGCGATGGCGTGGCCACCGCGCCTGCCGCCGTCGAAAGCCCACCCACGGTCCCCGCACTGGCCTCCCGCCTGGGCGTCTCGGTGCGCACGCTGAACCGGGCGCTCGTCGAGGCCACCGGCGCCCCCGCGCTGGCCCATGCCCGTGCCCGACGCGCCCGCGGCGCCTTCCGGCTTCTCGCCTCCACCGACCTGCCGGTCACCGACGTGGCGTTCGCCGCCGGCTTTGGCAGCATCAGGCAGTTCAACGACACGATCCGCGCCGTCTTCGGCCGGTCCGCCGGCGAGCTGCGCGCAGCCACCCGGCACACCGGCGCCACCTCCACCCGCGTGGCGGCGGCACCGGTCGCACTGAGCGCCCGCCTGCCGGTGCGCGGCGGGCTCAACTGGGCTGGGTTGAGCAGCTGGTTCGCCGCACGCACGATCGCCGGGATGGACCGGATCGACGCCGGCGTCTACGAGCGCGCGCTCGACCTGGCGCACGGACGCGGCCTGCTCCGCCTCGGCCCGGACCCGTCCGGCGTCCTGCGCGCCCGGATCACGCTCGACGACGCCCGCGACCTCCCAGCGGCCGTCGCCACCGCCCGCCGCCTCACCGACGCCGACGCCGACCTGCCCGGCATCGAGTCCGCGCTGTCCCGCACCGCCTGGCTGCGCCCGCTCGTCGCGGCGCGTCCGGGCACCCGCATCCCCGGCATCCCGACCCTGCACGAGGCCGTCCTGCGCGCCGTCACCGGCCAGCAGATCACGGTGGCCGCAGGTCAACACCTCATGGCCGCCGCGGTCCGCGCCGCGCGAGCCGGCTCCGCACCGCCCGGGAGCGAGCACGACAGCGGGGCGCCGCCGTCGTCCTCCGAGCTGAGCCCGTTCCCGAGCGCGGGCGCCGCGCTCGCGCACCTGGGCGACTGGTACCGGGGGCCGGCGGCTCGCCGGGCGACCATCGAGCGCGTGCTGGCGCTGCTCGCCGAGGACCCGACGGCGGCCGACGCGGACTTGGTCGAGCGGCTCGCGGCCCTCAAGGGCGTGGGCCCGTGGACGATCGCCTACACCCGGCTGCGCGCGCTCGGCGACCCCGACGTGGACCTCAGCGGCGATGCCGCTCTGGCCAACAACGCGCGGGCGCTCGGCCTCGCTGAAAGCCGCGCCGATCTCGCCGCGGAGCTCGAGGCCGCGCGGCCGTGGCGCTCCTACGCCGCGGCGCACCTGTGGGCCGCGACGCCAGCATCGACGACACCCGGAGGAGCCGCATGAAACACCTCATCGCCGACCTGCGCGAACTAGCGGATACGCCGATCGGGGCCCTGACGATCGCGGCCGACGCTGGGCGCATCACCGGAATCTGGTTCGCCGATCATCGCTACCCGCCGGCGCCGGAGCGGCTCGGCCAGCGCGTCGGCCAGGGTGAGGACCCCCTGCTCGACGCCGCCGCGGCGCAGTTGGCGGCCTACGCGTCCGGCCGCGCGGAGGGCTTCGACCTTCCCCTGGGCCCGCCGGGCACGGTCCGGCAGAAGGCCGTGTGGGACGAGCTGCGCGGCATCGCGCGCGGAACCACAACGACCTACGGCGAGATCGCGCGGGCCGTCGGTTCGCCGCGCGGGGCGCAGGCGGTCGGCCAGGCCGTGGGCCGCAACCCCCTGAGCATCGTCGTTCCGTGCCACCGTGTGCTCGGCGCCGGCGGCGGCCTCACCGGCTATGCCGGGGGCGCCGAACGCAAGCGCTTCCTGCTGGCACTGGAGGGCGCGACGCTCACCTGAGGTCACGCCCCGAAGTCGAGCAGGACCTTTCCCGAGGAGGGGCCCCGCGCGGTCTCGAAGGCCTCGAGCGCGCGTTCGGCGGGAAAGACATGGGTGACGACGCCGGAAACGTCGAGCGAGCCGTCGGCCAGGGACTCGAGGACCGCGCCGATTTCGTTGTTGAAGCGGAAGGACCCGCGGACATCGAGCTCGCGCGTGATGACCCGCGCGGCCGGAAAGTCGACATCGCCGAGCCGTTGCAGCCCGACCAGCACCAGGATGCCCCCTCGCACCGCCGCGTCAACGGCGGCGTGCAGCCCCGGCACGGTCCCCGACGTTTCCAGCACGACGTCGGCCGCCAGCTTCGCAATCGCCTCGCCGTCGCGGGCGTCAAGGGCGCGGGCTCCCAGCCGGGCGGCTCGTTCCCGCGCCTCTGGCGCGATGTCGGTCGCCATGACCTCGGCAGCGCCGAGGCGGAACGCGGCCGCAGCCACCAGCAGGCCGATGGGCCCGGAGCCGACAACCGCGACCCGCTTGCCCGCAATGTCCCCCGCCCGCTCGACTCCGTGCCACGCCACGGCCGCGGGCTCGGCGAGAGCCGCGCCCTCGAGCGTCAGGCCATCCGGAAGCGGCCGCAGCATTCGAGCCGGCAGGGCCACACGCCGCTGGAACGCCCCCTCCGTGTGCGGGTCATGCGCCGCGGACCCGAGATAGGTAGCGCGCGGCGCGAGATGGGGCCGGTGCCGGGGCCAGGCGGTGGCGCCGTCGTCGTGCGGGGTGCCCGGGTGCACGGCGACGGGCGTCCCGGCGGCGGGGCCGGTGCCGTCCGCAGCGCCGGCCAGCACGGTTCCGACCACCTCATGGCCCAAGACCATCGGGCGTTTGAGGACCGAGGCGCCCGCCGCCCCGTGCTGCCAATAGTGCAGATCGCTGCCGCAGACACCGCCGTAGGCGATCTCGACGACCGCCTCATCGGCCGCCGGGCGGGGCTCGGCGGCGGCTTCGACGCGCAGATCGCCGGCCGCTCGGGCCACGATGGCTGGATTCCGTGTCATGGATGCCCTCTCCGGGACCTCGTGGTGGGCTCAGACGACGGCGGTCATTCCGCCGTCGACGTACAGGACCTGGCCATTGACGAACCGGGACGCATCGGAGGCAAGGAAGATGAGCGGGCCCACGAGGTCGTCGATGTCGCCCCACCGGCCTGCGGGCGTGCGCGCGGCGACCCACGCGGAGAACGCCTCGTCCTCGACGAGGGCCCGCGTGAGCTCCGTGCTGAAATAGCCCGGCGCGAGCGCGTTGGCCGTGATGCCGTGCGGGGCAAGCTCGGCGCAGAGCCCCTTGGTGAGCATCACGATCCCCCCTTTGGTGGCCGCATACGGCGTGATGTTCGGGCGTGCGAGCTGTGACTGCACCGAGCCGATGTTGACGATCCGCCCGCTGCCGCGGCTGATCATCCCGGAGGACACGCGTTTCGAGACGAGGAACGCGCTCGTGAGGTTGGTGGCTAGGAGCGTGTCCCAGTCGGCCACGGAGAACTCCGTCAGCGGCGCACGCCGCTGCATACCCGCGTTGTTGACCAGGATGTCCGGAACCCCGATCGCGTCCTCGATCCGCCTCAGGCCCGCGTCGACGTCGGCTTCGTCTGTCACGTCGAAGGCCGCCGCGTGCACGGGGTTCGACGTCGCGTGAGCGATCACGTCGGCCGTGGCCTGCGCCGTGTCCGGGTCGCGGCCGTGGACGACGACCGTCGCCCCGGCCTCCGCGAGGCCAGCCGCGAGGCGGCGGCCAATTCCGCGTGAGCTGCCGGTCACGAGCGCGGTGCGCCCCGTGAGATCGAACGCAGCACCTCCCGGACTCATCGGGATGCCCCCGCGCGCTCACGGCGGCCTTCTTCCCGCTCACCTGCAGCGCTGAACGTCGTCGCTGCCGCCACCTCGCCGGCGGCGACCGCGTGGCTGCCGCCCAGCCATACGTCGTCGCCCGCTTCGACGCGGGAGACCTTCACGGCGTCGTCGGTCCGCGTCAGGTCCCGGCGCAGGGTCTCCGGTACCAAGAAGGTGGAGGCCGTTGTGATGGCTGCCAGCCCGGTCATGTACAGGCCGATAACCAGCCAGTTCGCGTCGGTCACGGCAATCAGGTACGCGCCGAGGACGCCGGCCAATCCGCCGGCGAGCACCGCGGAGAGCTCACGGGCCATCGCCACCCCGAGATACCGGTGGCGGCTTCCGAACAGCTCTGGAAGCATCGCGCACTGCGGGCCGAGCATGCTGTTCACGGCGATGCCTATACCGATCGCAACGACGCCAACGGCCAGGTACGGGTTGCCGAGCGTCAGCGCCCACCAGGCCGGCAACGAGTAGAAGAGAAGGAAGACCGACCCGAACCGGTAGACGGCCCGACGTCCGAACCGGTCGGACAGTGCCCCCGACAGCGGAACGGTGAAGATGCCGATCAACGCGCCGAGCGTCACGCCCCAGGTCAGAATGCCCTTGTCTGCATCGGAGCCGACCACGGCGACGAAGAAGCTCAGCGCGAGGGTCTGGAACATGTAGGACCCGCCGTTCTCGGCCATCCGCAACCCGATCCCGACCAGGACACCGGGGAAGCCGGTGCGGAAGATCTCACGCACGGGCTTGTCCGCGATCTGTTCCTGCTTCTCGAGCTCGACGAAGGTCGGCGTTTCGCGCAGCCGGGCACGGATCAGGACGGCCAGCACGATCAGCACGAACGAGGCGAGGAAGGGCACGCGCCAACCCCAGGACATCAGGTCCTCCTGCGGCAGCAGCGTGAGCAGGGAGAAGACGACGGCGGCCATCAGGGTTCCCGCCTGGATCCCGACGAACGGCAGGGCGGAGAAAAATCCGCGCCGCCCCACGGGCGAGTACTCCGCCATGAGCACGGTCGCCCCCGCTTGTTCGGCACCGGCGCCGAAACCCTGCAGGAGCCGCAGCAGCACCAGGAGGGCCGGGGCCCAGAACCCGATCTGGTCGTAGGTCGGGAGAACCCCGATGAGCGTCGACGCGCCACCCATCAGGATGATGGTGACCACCAGCACGAACTTGCGGCCGAGCCTGTCGCCGAGGACCCCGAAGAAGAGCCCGCCGAACGGCCGCGCGACGAAGCCGACGCCGAAAGTTGCGAAGGCGGCCACCGTCGCCATCGCCGGGTCTTCCTGAGGGAAGAACAGGACGTTGAAGATCAGCGCCGTTGCCAACCCGTAGAGGGCGAAATCGAAATACTCGAGGGCGCTGCCGATGCTGGACGCGAGTGTGGCGCGCCGGAGATTGTCATCGTAGTCCGCCTGGTCTTCAGCGGCGCCAGCGGTCGGCGGTGTCTGCACGGGGTCTCCTTCGGTAAGTGATGGGGGTCACAGAAGTGCTCGTTGAAAGAAGTTACCATTTCCGCGAACGGTGTACAACATATTGGACGACGAATTATTGGGGCCTCTTGGAACGCGCCAGAACAGCCGCGCAACAAAAAGACGTGGGGTGGACCGGCGCCATGCCAATCCACCCCACGCCCAAACGTTCCGCTTCGAAGAACGGCTCCGCGGCGCCTCAGCTCCGAGCCGTGCGCGCCCTCCAGGGGTTCTCGAGGCGCGCCGCTACCTCTTGGAGCGCAGTCCCAACCGCCGCCAGCCTGACGGGGCCAGCCTGATCGGCGGGAATGGCCGCACCCATCGCCAGCGGCGGATCTCCCGGCGCCCAGGCCGGTAGCGGCACCGCGACGCCGCACAGACCTACGGTCGAATGCCCTTCGTCGACGGCGTAGCCTCGCTGCCGGGCCTCCCGGAGACGTTCGCGCAGCCCGGTCAACGTCATCTCGGTCCCGTCGATGCCGGAGTTCGCGGGCAGCCGGTCGCCCACGAGTTCTTCGAGCTCGTTGTCTCCGAGCCCACAGAGGAGCGCGTTGCCAGCCGCGGTGAACACCGCAGGCAGTCGCGACCCGAGCGGGGTCCCAAACCGATAGGGGGCGCGACCCTCGTGCCGGGCGAGATACAAGGTATCGGCGCCGTCGAGCATGGCAATTTGCACGACCTCGGTGTGCAGAGTCGGCGAGGCCGCGACGAGCCCGAAGAACTCACGGACCTGGTTAAACTGGACGGCGAACGCACCGCCGAGCTCGGCAGTGCGCCGGCCAAGCGCAAAGCCCTCGGTGACTCGGCGAATCATGCCGCCGTCCTCGAGCGCCTGGCAGAGATTCGCACACGAAGATTTGGCCAGCCCCAGCCCGCGGGAGATTTCGCTCAGGGACAGCGGCTTGCCCTCCGCATCTGCCAGCAAGGTCAAGATGCCCAGCGCCCGGGTCACAGCCGGAGCAGGATCCCGCGGCGGGCGACCGGAACCCGCCGCTACTTCCCCGTTCTCCTGAGCCATCAGTAAAACTCCACCGTGTCGACGCGGTTGAGCAGAGGGTCGCCGTCGAGCAAACGTGTCGCGTTACAGGCAAACAGCTTTGCGATGCGCCGCGCCTCCTGCCGACTCAGAGCGGCGGTGTGCGGGCTCGCGAGGACCCGTGGGTGCTCCCACAAAGGACTCGACGCCGGCAACGGTTCGGTCGCGAACACGTCGAGGGCGGCGAACCCGATCCATCCGTCGTCGAGCGCGGGCAGGAGGGCCTCCTCGTCGATGACCGTTCCGCGGCCGACGTTGACCAGGATGGTCCCGGGCTTGACGGCGGCGAAGACGTCGGCGCCGATGAGCTTCTCGGTCGACGGCGTCCCCGGCAGCGTCACGATGATCGCGTCGACCTCTCCCGCCGCGGCGGTGAGCTCCTCGAGCGGGATCACCCGGTCGACGTGCTCCACGGGGCGCCCGCTGCGGGAGGTGCCCCACACGGTGGAGCCGCAGGCAGCGAACCGGGCCGCGGTCGCCGCCCCGATGCCGCCGAGGCCCACGACAAGGACCGTCATCTCGTCCAGGTGGCGCATGTACCGCCGCTCGGTGGGCCACAGCTTCTCCGCCTGGTCGCGCTCAAGCTGGCGCAAGTCCTTGGCACCTGCGAGGACGCCGAAGAGTGCGAATTCGGCGAGCGTCGAGCCGTGCACGCCAGCGCTCGTGGTGAACGCGACCCGCTCGAGCTCCGCCGCGGCGAGGTCCGCCGCACGCACCTGCGCGCCGCCGCCGGCTGCCGTCGTATGCACCCACCGCAACTGAGCATTCGAGCGGACGGCCTGCGACAGCAGTGCCGGATCGACGTCGGGAATACCGAAGAATGCATCGGCACCCGCAAGGAGCTCGGCGAACTCCTGCTCCTGCGCCGCCGTGCGAGTGAAGTCGGACTCCCCTTCCCAGTCGCCGTCCCAGCGCGCCGGTCGGTTCAGATCGGGCCGATGGAGCACGCTGACGCGGGGCTCAAGCTGCTCGATCAGCCGGCAATTCTCAGCCGGGAGGTCGACCGCGATGGCCACCCGTAGCTTTTGTGGTGCAGAACTCATTGGTGGATATCCTTTCTGTTGCCACCAGCCTATCGCTATGGACAACCTGTTGAACAGGGTTCACTATGATGTCCACCGGTATATTGTTTCGCCCGAAGGAGTCCCACCGAAATGACGCATCAGGACCGCACCGCGCCACTCGTCGGCGTCATCGGGCTCGGCGCCATGGGCGCCCCGATGGCCCGCCATCTCGCCGCGGGCCACGGCCGCGCCGCCGTCACGGCCCGCCGACCACGCAACGAGGTCATGACCGAGCGCCTCCTCGGCTCCCCTGCCGCCGCCATCGACTGGCACGACGACGCAGCCTCCCTCGCTCGCGCGTGCGACGTCGTGCTGCTCATGGTCCCCGACCTCCCGCAGGTCATCGAGCTGCTGGACGGTCCCGCCGGCCTCGCTGCCGGGGCAGCGGACCGCGCAGACGGTTCCGATCCCCTCCTCGTCGTCGTCGGGTCCACGTGCTCGGCACCCGGCATCCAGCAGCTGGGCCGGCGCCTCGCGGACGCGACCGGCGGGCGCGTGCACCTCGTCGACGCGCCCGTCTCCGGCGGGGAGGACGGCGCGATCGCCGGCACCCTGTCGATCATGATGGGCGGAACCGAGGACGACTGCGCCCGCGCCACCCGCGCACTCGCCCCGTGCGGGACGCCCGTCCGGCTCGGCCCGCTCGGCGCCGGCGAGGTCGCCAAGGCGTGCAACCAGCTGGTCGTCAGCGCGACGATCCTGGCCCTCGGCGAGGCCACCGTCCTGGCCGAACGCTCCGGCATCGACGTTGGCCAGATGTGGGACCTGCTCGGCCACGGCTACGCGTCCTCCCGCCTGCTCGACACCCGCAAGGACAAGCTCGTCGGCCGCGACGACAGCCCGTCGGGCGCCGCCAAGTACCTGCTCAAGGACCTCGGCTGCGGGCTCGAGGTCGCCGAATCCACCGCCACCCGGGCCGCCCTTTTGCCGGCGCTGCACGAGACCTTCGCCGAGATCGTCGACGCCGGCCTCGGCGACCGGGACATGGCCGTCACCCGGCGCTTCGTCGCCGAGCGGTAGCGACAGATCGCTCCGACGACGCGCCGATCCCGTTGGCCGCGGTTCCGTCGTCGTTCTGGACGATCAACCGGACGATCTTTCGCTCAGAACGACGACGTGGGTTCTACCGGGCGCGGGACTTCGGGTCCAGCGCCTCACGCAGGGACTCGCCCAGCAGGGTGAACCCGAGCGCGGTGACCGCAATGCAGATGCCCGGCAGGAACGCCAGCTGCGGGGCGATGCTCAGCTCCGCCTGGGCGTAGGTGAGCATGCGGCCCCATTCGGCCTCGTAGGGCACGCCACCGCCGAGACCCAGGAAAGAGAGGGCCGCGGCGTCGATGACCGCCGTAGCCAGAGTCAACGTCGCCTGGACAATGACCGGACCGACCGAGTTCGGCAGCAGGTGGCTCATCGTGATGGTGCGCCGACTCAGGCCCAGGGTCTGCGCGGCCAGAATATAGTCGGAGCCCTTCTGCGCCAGGATCGACGAGCGCAGCAGGCGGGCGAAGATCGGGACCGCGGAGACGCCGATCGCGATCATGATCGCGTACTCGCCCTGGCCCAGCACCGCGGCGATGGACACGGCCAGCAGCAGGTTCGGCACCGAGAGCAGGATGTCGACGAAGCGCATGATCACGTTGTCGACCCACCCGCCGAAGCCGCCCGCGAGCAGGCCCAAGATCATGCCGCCGACAAGACCGAACGCGGTGGAGACGATGCCGATCATGAGCGATGACTGTGCACCCCAGATCAGCTTCGAGAGCACGTCGCCACCGAACCGGTCGAGGCCGAGGACGTACCCCTCCACCTCGCCGGGCCCGGGGATGTGCGTCGGGGTGATGTCCCGACGCCCGGGCAGCTCTTCGCCGCCGAACGGCGCCAGGACCGGGGCCAGCACCGCCACCAGGAGGAACGCGGTGACGATCACCGCACCGACGATCGCTGCCGGGTTGCGACGCAGCCGGATAAAGGCCTCGCCCCACACGCTGGTGCCGCGCCCCTCGGGTTGCGGCGCTTTTCCGGTCAGCGCCTCGGCGCCAGCCGCCGCCGTCGTACCGGGCACGGGCGCCGGGCCGCCGCCAGCGGCGGGAGGAAGATTCTGGCTCATTGCACACGCACCCTCGGGTCGATCAGGTTGTAAGACACGTCCACCAGCAGGTTGATCAGCGAGTAGATCACCGCGATGAAGATGATGAAGCCCTGCAACACCGGATAGTCGAGATAGAAGATCGCATCCCGCAGGAACCGCCCGATCCCGTTGAACGCGAAGACGGTCTCGGTCAACACCGCGCCGGAGATCAGCAGGCCGAGCTGCAGGCCGATCGTGGTCGTCACCGGCAGCATCGCGTTGCGCAGCACGAACCGGTTGCGGATCAGGTTCGCACTGATGCCCTTAGCCCGGGCCGTGCGCACGTAGTCCGCGTTCACGACTTCGAGCACGGAGGCGCGGGTGATGCGCACGATGATCGCCAGCGGGATGGTGCCGAGCGCGACGCCCGGCAGCACCAGGTGCATGAACGCGTCCCACGCCGCATCCCACTCCTGCGTCAGGAATCCGTCGAGCACGTAGTAGTCGGTGACGTGGGTGGCGTTGATGCGCGGATTCTGCCGCCCGTCAGTCGGGAACCAGCCGAGCCGGATCGCGAAGATCCACTTGAGGATGAACGCCAGGAAGAACACCGGGATCACCACCCCGCCGAGCGACAGGAAGACCGAGAACTGGTCCTGCCAGCGCCCGACGTGTTTGGCCGCCCAGTAGCCGAGCGGGATGCCGAGCCCGACCGCGAACACGAGCGCGATCGCCGTCAGCTCCAGCGTGGCCGGAAACCGCGTGGCGAACTCGTCGAGCACGGGCCGGCCGGTGCGCAGGCTGACGCCGAAGTCGCCCGTGAGCAGCTTGCCCATGTAGGTCAGGTACTGCTCGATGAACGGTTTGTCGAAGCCGTAGAGCCGATTGACCTGGGCCACCGCCTCGGGCGTCGCCTTGTCGCCGAGCAGGGCCGTCGCGGGGCCGCCGGGCAGGTTGCGAACCCACAGGAACAACAACAGCGACAGGCCGAAGAGCGTGGGAACCAGCAACGCTAGTCGCTTGCCGATCGTACGTAACACGTGCGTCCTCTCCAGATGAGCGGATCAGGAGGAATGAGCACGACGTCGGGCGGGCCGCCGTCGTGCTCACTCCTTGCGCCGGGGCGCGATTACTCGGACAGGACGATCTGGTTGAAGACCTCGTCGTTGACGGGGCTCACCGGATAGGACTCGACGCGCGGGCTGAAGCCGAGCGACGGGGCCGGGTGGGCGAGCGGGAGCACCGGGAGGAAATCGACGATGTCGGCGTTGATCTCCTCGTACAGCGGGGTCTGCTCCTCGACATCCGGGATGCCGCGGGCCTCGGCGAGCTTGTCGAAGAGCTCCTGGTTCTCGAACCCGAAGTCCTCCTTGACTGTCCCGAAGTGCACGCCGACGAAGTTGTCGGTGTCGTTGTAGTCACCCGTCCAGCCGAGCAGGTGGATGCCGTGATCCGGGCCGCCCTGGATGCGGTCGAGGTAGTCCGGGCTCCACTTGTTCGGCTGCGGATTGACCGTGATGCCGACCTCCTCGAGCTGCGCGGAGATGTTGGAGAAGACCTGTTCCGGGGTGGGCATGTACGGACGGGAGACGCCGGTCGGGTAGTTGAAGTCGATCTCGAAGCCGTCCTCGTAGCCGGCCTCGGCGAGCAGATCCTTCGCCTTCTCGGGGTCGTACTCGTACTCGGTCACGTTGTCGTTGTAGCCGTTGACGGAGTCGGGGATGAACTGCATGGCCGGCTTCGTGCCCTCCGGCAGGGTCTGCGCGATCAGCGCGTCCTTGTCGATCGCGTGCGCGAACGCCTGACGGACCTTGATGTCGGCGAGCTCCTCGATCTGCTGGTTGAAGCCCAGGTAGAGGATCGTGAACGGGTCGCGGGCCATGATGTTGAAGCCCTTGTCGGCGAGGGACGCGGTATCGGCGGGGGCGACGAGGTCGTAGCCGTCGATGTCGCCGGCCTCCAGGGACTGGCGGCGCGTGGTCGGGTCGTCGATGACGCGGAAGATGATGTCCTTCACCTGGCCCTGCTCGCCCCAGTAGTCCTCGTAGGCGGTCAGCTCGATCTGCTGTCCGTTCTCCCAGGAGACGAACTCGAACGGGCCGGTGCCGACCGGGTGCTCCGTTGCGTAGGAGGAGAGGACCGGCGCCTCGGGGGTGCCGGAGACTCCGTCGGCGTCGTACTCCTCGAGGGCCGTCGGGGACTGCATCGCGAAGGCCGGCAGCGACAGGGCAGCGATGAACCCGGCGAACGGTTCCCGGAGGTTCACGGTCGCCGTCAGCTCGTCGTCCACTGCGCAGGACTCGTAGACGGCGTTCTCCGGGCTGTCGGCGAAGCCCTTGAACAGCGAGTTGTAGTAGTAGCTGACCGAGCTGGCCTGCTGGACGCCTTCCCAGTTGTACCAGCGGTCGAAGTTCGCGCACACGGCCTCGGCGTTGAAGCTGGTGTCGTCATGGAACGTGACGCCGTCTTTGAGCTGGAAGGTGTAGCTCAGCCCGTCGTCGGACTGCTCCCAGGACTCGGCGAGCAGCGGCTCGGGGTCCGGCGTTCCGGCTTCGACGCCGACGAGCCCTTCGAAAATCTGGCGGGAGACGCGGAACGACTCGCCGTCGGAGGCGAACGCCGGGTCAAGCGAGGCGGGGTCGGCGGAGGCGGCGAAGATGAACGTCGAGTCGACGTCCCCCTCGGCGGCGTTGTCATCGCCTCGCTGGCTTTCGGCGCAGGAAGAGAGGGCGAGCGCGCCGATCGCGAGGGTCGCGGTCAGAGCCGCAATCCGGCGACGCGGCCGACGCGAGCCGGTGGTGTTTAGGCCATCGATGGTCATGGCATCTCCTGTAGGTCGAGTCGATCCACCGCGCTCCGGCGAAGCGGGTCGCGGCGACCCCGTGATGGAGGGGGTCTGGGTCCGCGTCGCTGGTTGTGGCGACCGGGCCCACCCCGAGCCTAACCCCAAATTGTGAAAGACATGTGACATAGAACATGTGAGCCGGAGATTCAGATCACATTTTCTGGCAGAAGCTCAGCCGACTCCGAGCAGCCTCAGGCCGGCCGCCGTCGCAGCCCCGACGATGACGACGACGAGGAACGGCGCCCGCAGAAGAAGGGCGATGGCCGCCGCGACGAGCGCGCCGATCCGGGCATCGAACGCAATTCCGGAGCCGGAGGCGAACGTGTTCACCGCCGTCAGTGACGCCAACAACCCGATGGTGACCGCGCCGGCAACGTGCACGATGCGCGGGTTGTCCAACAGTTTCGCCGGCACCAGGTATCCCACCAATTTGATGGCGTAGGCTGCGGCGCAGGCGGCCAGCACCCAGAGCCACAGGCTCGTCGAATCGCTCATGCGCGCTCCCCCTCGGACTGGGTCTCGGCATCCGCCGACGTCGTCATTCGACCGGACCCTAGCCACCCCCAGACGCCGGCGACGATCGCCGCGATCATGATGGGAACCCCGGAGGGGACGACCGGGACCGCGAGGATCGTCACGAAGGCCGCCACGACGGCGAGGGCAATCGGGTCGCGGCTCTTCAGCCGCGGCCACAGCAGGGCGAGGAACGCCGCCACGGCCGCGCCGTCGAGTCCCCAAGCGGCGGGGTCGCCGAGCGCGTCGCCCAGTACGGCACCGAAAACGGTGAAGATGTTCCACAGGGTGAAGACGCCGAGCCCCGCCCACCAGAATCCGCGCTTGGCCTCACCCAGCTCGGTCTGGCCAGCGGCGACCGCGATGGACTCGTCAATGGTCACGTGCGCGGCCAGCAACCGGCGGGCCCGCCGCGGGCGCAGCATCACGTTCATCTGCATCCCGTAAATCGCGTTGCGCACCCCGAGCAGGGAAGCGGCTCCGAAGGCCGCCGCCCCGGCGCCGCCGCCGGCGAGCACGCCGATGAACGCGAACTGGCTGCCGCCCGTGAACATCAGGGCACTGAGAGCCATGGTCTGCCACAGGTCAAGCCCAGCCGCGATCGACAGTGCGCCGAACGAGATCCCGTACAGGCCCGTGGCCACGGACACCGAGAGGGCGATCCGCATCGCGGGCGTGAGGGAACTTAGGCGCATGCCTCCAGTTTATGGTCCAGAAACTGCCTGATCCGCCCCGGCCAGTCCGAGGTGAACTCCGTCACCCCTAGTGAGGCGAGGAACTCGACGTCCTCTTCGGTGTTGACGGTCCAGACCCGCGCGCGCAGCCCGCGTGCGACCCACCGGCGCACGGCCTCGGGGTGCTCGCGGGCGTACGCGACGCCCGGTCCCGCGATGCCCGCCGCACCGGCGTCGAGGTGTTTCAGCGCGCCGAGGTGTACCCGGCGCACGAGATATCGCACCGCGTTGCGCGTGATCAGGCCGAGCCCGCGCGCCTTGTCCTCGTCGAGGACCGAAATCAGCTGGCACAGGTGGTATCCCGGGACGGTGTCGAGCAGGTAGTCGATCGCGTCCGGGTCGAAACTCATGAGGGAGACCTTGATATTGCCGATCCGGGAGGTTTCCGGGTCCCACCCCTTGCGCATCAGAACGGTCAAGACGGACTCCTCGAGTCGCCGCCCGAAGGGGCTCGGGTGCTTCAGCTCGATCGCCAGCCCGAGCGGCCTCCGCGCGTGCAGCATGAGGTCGATCAGTTCCTCGAGGGTCACGACCTGCTCGCTGCCGGCGCCGTACTGTTCCGGAATCCGCACGCCCTTCCAGGAGACGACGTCGAGCCGGCGCAGCTGGGAGAGCGTCTTCGACGCGACGGACCCCGACCCGTTGGTGGTCCGTTCGAGGGTGGAGTCGTGGAAGCAGACGGGGGCCTCGTCCGCGCTCAGGTGCACGTCGCATTCGATTCCGTCAGCGCCCTCGGCGAGCGCGTGAAGGTAGGCCGCCCGTGTGTGTTCCGGGTACATTCCACTGGAGCCGCGGTGCGCGTAAACCGTGTACATGCCCCTACCGTACGTTCACCGGGGGCGTCGCCGCCCGACCTGTACGTGAAGACGGGGCGAACGTCGCGTGAGTTCTGGACGAGAGTCGGCGGCTATTCGCCGGCACGACGACGACGCTCGGCTTCCAGCTCGCGCTCGACATCCTCGACGGCCCGGCGTTCCGCGGCCTGGTCGACGACCTCCGCGGGGATCGTCTGGGGCAGCGTTCCGAAGGCCAATTTGGAGGCCGAGATGACTTTCTTTCCGAGCAGATGATTGCCGACGCCGCCGATGGCCGCGCCCACGCCGAACGGCACGAGGCGCCCAAGGGTCGATGCTCCTTGCGTAGCCAGGACACGGCGCAGGAATTTCTTTTGCATTTTGGCGGCGATGCCGCCCCAGAGGCCCCGCTGGCTGGAGGACCCGAAGACGGCGCCCCAGCCCTGGATGGGGCCGGCCCCGCGGCCAGCGACCTGGTGGGTCAGCGCGGAAATCATCGAGGAGCCCTCGTCACCCATGACGACCGCCATGACGAGGGCGCGCGCCTTGTCGGGGTCCTCGACGGCGATGCCGTGCAGCTCGGCGAGCGACTGCGCGTACAAGGCGCTGGCCTCGAGGAAACCGACCGTAGCGGCCGCCGACAGCCCGAGGGACGTCGCCGTGCCGATCCCGGGGACGACGGCGGTGGCGCCGACGGCGGCCCCGCTGCCGGTCACGGCGATGCGGTAGTCGCGCTCGATGAGGCGGGCGAGCTCGTGTGCACTCGCGCCGGGGTGCCTGCGGCGCAGGTACTCGAGGTATTTAAGCACGAGGGGGCGTTGAACGCCGAGGGTTTTGATGATGGCGCCCTGCAGGCCGGCGACAGGCTTACCGTCGGGACCGAGGACGACGTCCGGGAGCTTTTCCTTCACAAGGCCACTCTAGGGCAGCGCCCCCAGGATCGGCAGGGGCGCGCTAGCGCGTCTCGATGTCGACCCAGACGAGCCGGTGGTCGCTGCTGCGGGCCGGGTTCATTCCGACGAGGTCCGCGCCGGGCTGCCCCGGTGTCGGCCAGAAGACTCCGGAATCGCTCACGTCGAGGGTCGCGGACGGCAGCACGTAGTCAACGCGCATCGTGCCGGTGGAGCCGCCGAAGTCAGCAGTGCGCAGCGAGCGCGAGCGATAGTCCTCGGACCGCGGCGCTTCCCTTAGGAGGAAAGCCTCGAGGGTCGGGCCCACATTGGCGACCGGGCCGCGCGAGCTCGGCTTCGGGTCGACGATGTTCTCGTGGGCGAGCAGGCTCATGATGGCCTTGTCGTAGGAGGCGCCACGCTGCGGGTCCGCGTTGAGGTCTCCGAGGACGACGAAGTCCTTGTCTTCGGCCAGGCCGCCCTTTCCTCCGTCGTCGTCGTAGATGTACTCGGCCGCCGCGCCCCCCGTGACGTAGTCGGCGAAGAAACGGATCTCGTCGTGGTTACGGCGGGCGTTGC
Source organism: Kocuria rosea subsp. polaris (assembly GCA_023896275.1). Lineage (GTDB taxonomy): Bacteria > Actinomycetota > Actinomycetes > Actinomycetales > Micrococcaceae > Zhihengliuella > Zhihengliuella polaris_A. Next base: position 72,664 of record MLDA01000009.1, read on the forward strand.
GTTGCTCGGGCCCATCGAACGCCGGGGGCGTCGGGTGGGAGGCCAACAGGTGCACGGTGCGGCCGTCCACGTCGACGGGAACATCCCAATGGGACTTGCTGCTCAGGCGGAGGACCCCGCTGATGAGTTCCCCGTAATAGTCGCTCGGCAGGTTGTTCTCCGGCATGTCGGCCCAGCGGAAGTTCTGGAACGTCCGGACCTCGTCGGTGAGAATCGGGAACTTGGAGTAGAGGACCATGCCGTACTGGCCCTCGAACGCCCCGTAGCCGAAAGCATCCTCGGCTCCGCCGATCGTGCCGTCCTGGTTCAGATCGGCACCGGTCTGGACACCCGTGTTCGACGGTGCGACGTACGTGTACGGGTAGTCCTGCGCGGGCTGGCCGTTCTGCGAGACGGCGAGGTAGTTGTCGTGGAAGAGATCGGCGGCCGTCCCGTCGGCGTCGTAGTCGAACTCGTTGAGAAGCAGGACGTCAGGGGCCGTGCGCTGGATGATTTCGGCCACCGCTTGCGCCTGGGCATTGTTCGGGCTCGTCAGGTCGCCGATCAGCGAGCCCTCGGCGTCGCCGAAGAGGGATACGTTGTAGGTCGCGACCCGGACAGCCGACTCGCTCGTCTCAGAGTCCACGGTTTGCTCCTGCGACAGACGATGGTCGGCCGGGGGGAAGGTCGCTGCGTGCGCGGGCATGACGGCGGACGCCACGAGGGCGACGGTCGTCACGACGGCAAAGGCCGCCCGCTTAAGTGAACGCATGGGACCAGCGTAGGTGACCGAAATGTGCTGCGACAGGGGTCAGCGTGCCTTGTGGGTTTTTCTTGTGAAGCAATTCGCCTGTGGATGAAAAGTGGACCAAAGGCGACTTCCCCCGAATCATGCGGATCCCCGGCCCTCTGAGGTGGGTAGGCTCTCAGCAGCCGCTCAGGTGAGCCATACATTGAAAGACATCCATTGTTGCGTGATCGATATGTTCCGTGACTTTGCCCCCGCTTGACTCGCAATCAGTTCCATCGCACGGACAAAAAGCCACCGAAAGAGACCAAGGAGACGACATGAAACCCGCTCGCGGACGATTCGTCGCGGTCGACTCGCTCGCTGAGCTCAACCGTCGCCTCACCTCCGGAATCCGCGACCTGACCGGCTGGCGGCTCATCGGGCTCGACCTGCGCGGGTACGGCGACGCGCTCTCCACCTGCGCGACGGGCCGCACGACCTTCGCCGGCTGCGATCTCGACCCCGAGGTCGCCGCGGAGCACGCCCGCCGCGGCGCGCTGGTCCTACCGAAGGTCGCCAACGCCCCCATCAACGTGCACCGTTCGAGTCTCTACACGGCCGGAGAACTCTACGACGACGTCTATTCGCGCAGCCTCGACGGGCGCGCCTTCGCCTGGCAGCAGACGGCGCGGGGCCCGCGCTCCACAATGGCGCGCGCCCTGCACGACTACTCCGTGGACGCCGCCCTCGACCAGTGGAGTGCGGGCCGCTCCCTGGTCGGCGTCATGGGTGGCCACGCGGCCTCCCGCGGGGAAAAGACGTACGACGACGCCGCCCGCCTAGGGCACCTCCTCGGCCGAACGTTCACGGTCGCCACGGGCGGCGGCCCTGGCGCGATGGAGGCGGCCAACCTCGGGGCCCGCCTCAGCGCGCTGGGTGAGGACCGTCTGCGCGAGGCGCTGGGCACGGTGGCGGCGACGCCGTCGTACCACCCGTCCGTGGACGCCTGGGCGGAAGCGGCCCGCGAAGTGCTCCGGGACCCGGCCGTGGCGGCTGCGCCCGGCGAGTCGCTCGGCATTCCCACGTGGCACTACGGGCACGAGCCGCCCAACCTCTTCGCGACGGCGATCGCGAAGTACTTCCGGAACGCGCTGCGCGAGGCGATCCTGCTGCAGATCTGCAACCGGGGGATCATCTTCCTGCCCGGAGCCGGCGGGACGGTGCAGGAGATCTTCCAGGACGCGTGCGAGAACTACTACGCAAGTGAGGACACGCTCGCCCCGATGGTGCTCGTCGGGCGCCAGTACTGGACCGAGCAACTCCCAGCGTGGCCGCTGCTGCGCTCGCTCGCCGCCGGGCGAAGCATGGAGGGGCACATCCACCTGGTCGACTCGGTGGAGGCGGCCGCGGAGGTCCTCATCGCCTGATCCGCCCGGGACGTCAGCCGGCGGGATCGAAGAACTCGACCCGGCCGTCGTCGTTCACGCGCCACCCCGGGTTGTGCGCGATCTCCCACACGACCCCGTTGGGGTCGGCCACGTGCGCATGGAAGACTCCGCCGAACGGACCGTCCTCCGGCGGCGTCAGCACGCGGCCGCCGGCCGCCTCCATGGCGCGCACGACGTCGGCCACCTCTCCCCGGGTGCCCACGTTGCTGGCGAGCGTGACGCCGGCGGCGGGCACGGCCGTAGCGCCGCCGAGGTCCTCACCGAACTTGGCGGCGTCGAAGAGGCCCAGCACGGAGCCCGGGGCGAACTGGAAGAAGATGATCTCTCCGGGCACGTCGAGAAGCGGCTCCCAGCCGAGCCCGTCGACGTAGAACCCACGGGCCGCGTTCAGGTCCGGTGTGGAGAGCGTGATGAAGTGGATGTTCTGGCCGAAGGAGCTCATGGCGACAGGCTACGCCCGATTCGCCCGCAGGTCTCGACATACTCCTACGGCGGATCCAGAATCGTCCCATGGCAAAAATAGACGACGTCGCAACATACCTGGCGGACTTCGACGGGACAGCGCTGACCATGCTGACGGATCTGCGGGCGCTCTGCCGCGACGACTCGGTGGGCGCCGTCGAGGACGTGCGCTGGAACCAGCCCGCCTACATCCACTCGAGCGGGACCATCCTCTTCACGTTCTCCGGGCACACCACCCACGCGAACATGGTCTTCACCCCCAGCACCCTCGAAGCGTTCGGCGAAGAACTGGCCGACCAAAAGACCGGCAAGGGCTCCCTGCGCCTCCCCTACGACGAACCGCTGCCGGTCGACCTGCTCACGCGGATGATCCGGTACCGCATCGACGAGCACGAGCAGGAGGGCGTGCTCTGGAAGTAGGAACGCTCAGACCAGGCCGGCACGGCGGGCGTGGATCGCCGCCTGCATCCGGGTGGAGGTCCCGGTCTTCGCGAGCACGTTCGAGACGTGGGTCTTGACCGTGGCCAGGGAAATCGTCAGGTCGGCCGCGATCTGCGCATTCGACCTGCCGCGCCCGAGGCCCCGGAGGACCTCGGTCTCCCGCGGCGTCAGGCCGACGTCCCCCGCGTCAGGCTCCGGCTCCGGCTCCGCGGCGGCCGCGAACTGCCGCAGCACCTGACGGGTGACCTCCGGTGCCACGACCCCGTCGCCGGCAGCGACCCGGCGAATCGCGTCGAACAGGTCCTGCGGCTCGACCGTCTTGAGCAGGAACCCGGCCGCCCCCGCCTTCAGCCCGCCGAAGACAATCTCGTCGAGGTCGAAGGTCGTCAGCATCAGCACCTCCGCTCCGCCCGCGGCGACGATGCGCCGGGTGGCCTCGACCCCATCGACGCCGGGCATGCGCGCATCCATGAGCACAACGTCGGGGCGCAGCGCCCGCTCCTGCGCGATCGCCACCTCCCCGTCGGCCGCCTCGCCGACAACCTCGATGTCCCCCGCCATGCCGAGCAGCAACCGCAGGCCCGCCCGCACGCTCGCATGGTCATCTGCGATCAGCACCCGGATCGCCGCCCCGCTCATGCCGCGCCCCCACCGGGCGCCGCCGTCGTACTGGGCACTTCGATCTCGACTCGCCATCGCGTGGCCCCGTCCCCGGCGGGGCCTGCCGTCATCACACCACCCACGGCGGACACGCGCTCGCGCATCCCGATCAGGCCTGTCCCGCCCGCGATAACCGCGCCGGACTCCGCCAACCCGTTGTCCACCGAGAGCGAGACCTTCTCCGCGTCCGCGGTGACGACGACGACGGCGTCCCCGGTCCCGTGTTTGGCCGCGTTGTGCAGGGCCTCGCCCGCCGCGCGCGTCAGGGCATGCCGCACGCGTGGAGGCAGGCCTGCGGGCGGGCGGCCACGGTGGACGACGTCCAGGCCCAGCCGCTCGGCGCGGCGGAGCGTTTCGTCCCAGTCCGGACCGGGTTCGGCCAGCAGGTCCGCAGCAGTCTCCCTCCGTTCCGAACCCCGCAGGAGATTGACCATCGACCGCAGGGACTCGAGGGCAGCCACGCTCGCGGTTCGAATCGTGCCCAGGGCCCGGCGGTCCCGCGCCTCGTCCGCGCCGCCGGCGAGCGCGGCTCCCGCCGTGAGCGCGATCGCGGAGATCTCCGCCGAGACGGTGTCGTGCAGCTCTCGGGCCATGCCGCGCCGCTCCGCCTCGATCGCGGCGTGACGCTCGCTTTCGTGCAGTTCCTTCAGGGCCGCGTTCCGTTCCGCCTCCAGTGCGTCCCGCGCGTACGCCTGCGGCCACAGCGGGTACCCCCGACGCACTTCGGCCGCCCACCACAGCGGCATCAGCAGCAGGGCCACCACGGTCACCCCCGCGCCGACCGCCGCCTGCAGCCCTTGGGCCGCCCCGGACGCGACGACGACGGCCGCGCAGCACAGCGCGAAAACGAGCGCGACCATCCGGACGGCCCGCGGCGACGCCCGGAGCCCCACGTGGTAGATCAGGTCCGCCACGCACAGCCAGATCCCGACGCTGCCACCCAACGCCAGGTCCGCCACGACGATCGGGGCGGCCGCCACGAGAGAGGCGACGGGCCGCCGGTGTTTGCCGAGCATCGGCAGGACCATGAAGGCCAAGGGCACCAGGTGCCACGCCGCGGCGGGCCGCTCGCCCGCTGGCCACCAAGGGAAATGGAAGAGACCCGTCCAGCCGGCGGCCACGAGCAGGCTGGACAGCGTCAGCGTGACGACGGTGTGCAGGTGTTTGCTGGACAGCAGGGTGGCCATGCCTCTATTCGACCACGGGCGGCCGGGCCGCGGCCTCCGTCTTAAGACTGACCGGGGGTGGCCGCCTCCCCCTTCGGGCCGATGCGCACGCGAAAGGACTGGGCGAGGATGTCGTCATGACCGATGTCGACCTGACTGCTTTCTTCGGCGGTGATTCCGATGCGCCGCTACTGGGTGTGCTCGTCCTGCTGGCCCTGCTCGATTCCACGAGTTTTGGCACACTGCTCATCCCGCTCTGGCTGGCTCTAGCGCCGGGTCGGCTGCGCGGCGGCCGGATCCTCGCCTACCTTGCCGTCGTCGGCGGCGCCTACGCGGCGATCGGCATCGCCCTGCTCGGCGTGCTGACGCTCGTCGGCGACGGCGTCGTCCAGTGGCTCGAAGGGGCCCGCCAGTCCTCCCCGTTCCTGGTAGCGCAGCTGGCGGCGGGTGCGGGTCTGCTCGCCTACAGTTTCCGGATCGACCCGATGACGGCAGCCGGGAAGGAGGCCAAGCGTCAACGTGAGGAACGGCGCGGGACCGTGGGACGGATGAACCGGTTTCGGCAGCGCGCCGTCGGATCGGGCGCAGGGGGTTTCGGCGCGCTCATGGGGCTGGCCGCCGTCGCGGTGGGCCTCGAGCTGCCGACGCTGCTGCCCTATCTGGCGGGCATCGGCCTAGTTGCCGGGACCGGGCCGGCCTGGCCGGGCAGCTCGGCGCTGATCCTGTTCTACTGTGCGGTCATGCTGGTGCCCGCGTGCCTGGTCCTGACGGGCCGACTCGTCGCGCACCGGCTCGTCGATGCTCCGCTGCGACGCCTCGAGGCCCTGCTGAGCCGGCACGCCGGGGCGACGGTCGGGTGGATCGTGGGGATCCTCGGGTTGCTGCTGGGCCTCAACGCCCTCGGCGGCCTGGGCCTCAGCTGATCCGCCGCGGCCGCTTCCGGAGCTGCAGCACCAGCGCGACGACGGCGATGCCCGTCACCACGGTCAGCGCAACGGGCAGCGACGCCAGGGCCGTCACGCCGCCGATGGTCGGCGCGAGCGTGATCGTCGCGGCCCGCATCGCCCAGCTGATCCAGGTCACGCCCGCGTGCGGCGGCAGCCCGGGCACGGCGTCGGCCTCGGCGAAGGCCACCGGCACGGTCACCGCGCAGCCCAGGCCGGCGAGGGCGAGCCCGATCAGGGTCGTCGCGGCGTTCGGCGCCCATGCGGCGGCGAGCAGGCCGGCGGCGACGGTCGCCAGGGAGATCAGGAGGGCGCGGTGCGAGCCGAGCGCGTCGATGAAACGGTCGCCGAGCAGGCGGCCGACGAACTGGGCGCCGAGCAGGACGCTCAGTCCGATGCCGGCCGACGCGAGCGGCACTCCGCGCTCGGTGGCGAGCAGGATCGCGGACCAGTTGTTGCCAATCTCCTCGACGCTGATGCCGGCGAGCGCGACGAGGGCCAGCGGGATCAGCACCTTCATCACGTGGCGCCCGCGCAGCGACTCGGCCGGGGCGTCGTCGGCTGCGACCGTCCCGTCCGTCAGGAACCCGCGGGAGGCCCACCACATCGACCCGATGCAGACCACGCCCCAGAGGCCAAGGTGAGCCAACAGCGGCACGCCGAGGATCGCCATGACCGTGCCGACGACGCCGCCGGCCGCCGCCCCGATGCTCCACCCGGCGTGCATGAAGTTCAGCAGGGAGCGCCCGTACGCCTGCTGAACCTTCAGTCCCTGGGCGTTCTGCCCGACATCGACACACGCGTCGCCGGCGCCTGCGAGCACCAGGCAGACGAAGAAGAGCCACGGTTGGCCCGTGACGATGCCGACGGTCGCCAGGAAGAAGGCGGACGCCACCCACACGGTGCCGACCGTCGTCGTGTTGCGCATCCCGAAGCGGCGCAGGACGACGCCGGGCAGGTTGAAAGCGCCGGCCCCGCCGAGCGTGGCGCCGACGACGAGCAGGCCGAAGAGACCGGCACCGACGCCGAGCAGGTCCTGGACCTCGGCGTAGCGGGCGAGCAGCGTGGCGGGCAAGGCACCATTGGTGGCGAAGGCCAACATGGCGGAGACGCGCGCGCGGCGCAGCGAGGGCGAGGATTGCATACGCAGCAGTCTTGCGATGAAATCGAACACATGCAACGTGCGATTCGGCATAAAACGATCATCAACGCCGTGCGCGGTTCGAGCGAGGCGCGCATCGCGGACCTCGCCCGCGCCACCGGCGCCTCGGCCATGACGTTGCGGCGCGACCTGGACGAGCTCGCCCTCCAGGGCGTGCTGCGCCGCACCCACGGCGGGGCCGTCGCACTGCCGGCGCGGGGGACCCGCCTGCCTTACTCCTTGCGACTCGAGACGAACACGGGACTGAAACAGCGGATCGGGGCGGCTGCCGCAAACCTCGTCACGGACGAGTCGAGCGTCATCATCGACGACGGCACAACCTGCACGGCCGTCGCCCGCGCCCTCGCGGGCCGCGAGGTCACGGCCATGGCCCTCTCGATCCACGGGGCGGCCGCCCTGGGCGAGCGGCCCGGAACGCGCATTGTGACTCCGGGCGGGGAGCTCAACGGCGACGAACTCTCGTGGACGGGCCACCGCGCGGCGCGCGACGTGCTGGACTTCCGGGCCGACGTCGCCATCCTCGGCGTGTGCGCATGGGACGAGGAATCGGGACTCACGGCCTCCACGATGCAGGACGCCGACTTCAAGAAGGCGGCGCTGGCCTCAGCGCGCCGCGTGATCGCGGTGACGACGCCGGAGAAGTTCGGCATGACCGCCACCTTCGCCGTGTGCGCGACGGGCGCCCTCGACACGGTCATCACGAGCCGCGCCCCGGCGGAGGCCCGCGCGTGGCTGGCCGCGGCCGGCGTCGAACTCGTGGAGGCGGGGCCCTAGCCCAGTACTCAGCGATGCCCCCTCTCCTCGGCTGCGGACCCGGCAGCACGCAGTGCGTCCAGGACGGCCCGAACCGCAAGCCGCTCGGCCCGGTCCGGCCGCATGACCGCACAGACGTGGCGCCGGGAGGGGACACCACGCAGCTCGCGCAGCACGAGCCCGGCGCCCGACGGCGTCGTGAACCGCGGGAGGATCGCCACGAGATCGCTGTCTGCGACGAGCGCCTCGATGAGGCGGTTGTCGCGGATGCGCTGGCGCACGTCTAGGTCGGCGCCCGTCACCGCCCGCAAGGATTCGAGCACCGTGTCGAACGGGTACCCCACCGGAACCCCGATCCACGCACACCCAGCGGCCTCGGCGGCGGTGACGTGCGCCCGCGCGGCGAGCGGGTGCGCGGAGCTCATCGCCACGTCGAGGGGTTCGCGGGCGAGCGGCACGACGGCCTCCCCACGCGTCCCGGCCGGCCGAGCGCTCGTCAGGCTGTGCGCGATCACGATGTCGTTGTCGGCGGCAAGGTCTGCATACTCGGCCTCGGCGACGTCGTAGTCGCTGACGACGACATCGATCGCACCGCCAGCCAGCGACGCCAGCACCGGGGGCATCAGAAACGTCGCCGCGCTCGGCAGCGAGGCGATGCGGACGACGCCGGCCGGCTCGCCCCGGAACGCGTCCCACCTCGCCTCCACGCGGGCCAGGGCTGCCGCGACGTCGGCCCCTCCGGCAGCGAAGAGGCGGCCCGCCTCAGTCAGCCGGAGCCCGCGGCCGTGGGGCTCGACGAGCGTCATGCCGGCCTCGCGCTGCGCGGTTTTGAGCTGCTGGGAGACAGCCGACGGCGTCCGGAATGTGGCCTCGGCGACGGCGGTGATGCTGCCGCGGTCCGCGAATTCGCGCAGCAATTCGAGGTGACGGAACTCCATGAAGGCAACCTACACAATAGATTCAATAATTGTCGATTGTGCTAAATGAAACTGCTCGTGAGGATGGATGCATGCCGCCACGCCACCGCCTGCTTGCCGCCTCCGTCGCCCTGATGTGGGGCTTGAACTTCATCGCCATCGACGCCTCCCTCCAAGTCTTTCCGCCGCTTTTCCTCGTCGCGCTGCGCTTCGCAGTACTCGCGATCCCGACGATCCTGCTGGTCCCGCGCCCCGACGTACCGAAGCGCTGGCTGCTTGGCTACGGCCTCGGCTTCGGCACGCTCCAGTTCCTCTTCCTCTACTGGGGCATGTCCATCGGAATGCCTGCGGGGCTGGCCTCGCTCGTGCTGCAGGCATCCGCACCATTCACGGTCCTGCTCGGGGCCGTTTTCCTGCGTGAGCGGATCGCCCCGCTCGGCATCGCCGGCATCACGATCGCCGTCGGCGGTCTCACGGTCGTCGGCTGGCAGCGCTGGGAGTCGGCGAGCCTGCTGCCCTTCCTTTTAACCCTGGCCGGCGCCTTCGGGTGGGCGATCGGCAATATCTGCAACCGTCGGGCCCGCCCAACCAACCCGTTGCACCTGACGCTGTGGATGTCCGTCGTCCCGCCCGTGCCGATGCTCGCCCTGTCCCTTCACTTCGAGGGGCCGGCCACGATCGCCGCGTCCTTCACCGGACTCGGCAGCCCGACGGGCCTTGCGGCCCTGGCCGGCCTCGCCTATACCGTCCTGATCGGGACGGTGCTCGGCTCGGGCGTCTTCACGTGGCTCATGGCCCGCCATCCGGCCGGCGTCGTCGCACCCTTCACCCTCCTCGTGCCCGTGTTCGGCATGAGCGCGGCATGGCTCGTGCTCGGCGAGAAGGCGAGCATCGGCGAGCTGATCGGCGGCGTGATGATCGTCTCGGGCGTCCTGATCGGATCCGCAGGCCCACTGCGCCTCCCGGGCCGCCGGTCCTCCCGCCGGGCCGCCACTGTCGCGCCGAACACACCCGTCGCGATTCATGACGATTCGGTTCTCAAATAAAGTTAGGGCAGGCTAAACTTGCTCCCCGGGGCGGCACTTCCGTCCGGATCCGAGAACTCACGGGAGTAGTAGATGAAGCTTCGTTCCGCCACCTGGGCTGCCGTCGCGGCGACCCTGGCCCTCACCGTCACCGGATGCGGCGCGTCCGAGCCCGTGCCCGATTCGCCGGCCTCCGGTTCCGCGACGGAAGGCGGAGAGGGGGCCACCGAGTACCCCCTCGTGCTGGAGAACTGCGGCGCCCAGGTCACGGTCGAGGCCCCGCCGGAGCGAGTGGTCTCCCTGGACCAGAACTCCACCGAAATCCTCTACTCGCTCGGGCTCCAGGACCGCATCGCCGGCACGGCGTCGTGGACGGACCCGATCCTGGAGGAGTTCGAGGACATCGACGAGTCGGTTCCGCGCCTGTCCGACAATGCGCCGAGCTACGAAGTCGTCCTCGACGCGGACCCCGACTTCATCACCGCTTCCTTCGGCCGCCACTTCAACGAGGAAGGCGGCATCGCCACCCGCGATCGCTTCGCCGAGACCGCCATCGAGTCATACCTCTCCCCGACGGACTGCGAGGGCGATATGACGATCAACGGCGGCGGCACCCGCACCGAGCTCCTCGAGATCGATTCGCTCTACACCGAGATCCGCGAGCTCGCGGCTGTCTTCGACGTACCCTCCCGCGGTGAGGCGCTCGTCGCCGACCTCGAGGAGCGCACCGCGGCCGCACTCGACGGTGCGGATGCCGACGGCGCCACCGTCGCCTTCTGGTTCGCCGACACGACCACCCCGTACTTCGCCGGCGCCTTCGGCTCGCCGGGCCTGCTCGCGGAAATGTCCGACATGGAGAACGTCTTCGCCGACACTCCGGACGACTGGATCGCCACCGGCTGGGAGACCGTCGTCGAGCGGGACCCCGACGTGCTCGTCCTCGGCGACCTGCAGCGCAACCGCTTCCCGGGCGACCTGCTGGCGGACAAGATCGACTTCCTCGAGTCGGACCCGCTGACCAAGAACCTCGACGCCGTCAAGAACGAGCGCTACATCTCGCTGCACGGCGCCGAGATGAACCCCTCGATCCGCCTCGTCGACGGCCTCGAGAAGATCGGTGACTTCTGGAAGGAACAGGACGCTGACTAGCACCATCACGACCAGCGCGCACGTGGCGCCCGCCGTACCCGCGGCGAGCGGCCGCCGTCGTGCACAGCGGATCCTCGTGGCGACCGCCCTCACGCTCGCCGGCCTGTCGCTGCTGGTGCTCTCGGTCGGGGTGGCGATCACGCTCGGCCCCGCCGACGTCTCCCTCGTGAACGTCCGCGACGTGGTCCTCAACCACCTGGCCAATGCCCAGATCCCAGTCCGCCTGACCGAAGACGCGATCGTCTGGCAGGAGCGGCTGCCGCGTGCGCTCGTCGCCGCCGCATGCGGCGCCGGGCTCGGCCTGTGCGGGGCGATCATGCAGTCCCTGCTGCGCAATCCGCTCGCCGACCCGTACGTGCTCGGCGTGTCCTCCGGCGCGTCCACGGGCGCCGTCGCGATCGGCGTGCTCGGTCTCGGCGGCGCGGGACTGGGCCTCTCCGGTGGCGCGTTCATCGGTGCGATCGTCGCCTTCGCCCTCGTGCTCGGGCTGGCCCGCATGGCCGGCGGCGGCAACGACCGCGTGGTCCTCGCCGGCGTCGCCAGCACCCAGCTCTTCGCGGCCCTGACTTCGCTCATCATCTTCGCGTTCGCCGATTCGGACGAGACCCGCGGCGTGATGTTCTGGCTGCTCGGCTCACTCGAGGGCGTGCGTTGGAACGACGTCGGCCTGTGCCTGGCCGTCGTCGCTGCGGGCACGCTGATCTGCCTGCGCTACGCGCACGCGCTCGACGCGTTCGCGTTCGGCGACGAGGTCGCCTCCTCGCTCGGGCTGAACGTGCGCCGAGTGCGCCTGCTCCTGCTGCTCATGACCGCGCTCATCACGGCCACCCTCGTGAGCGTGGCCGGCGCGATCGGATTCGTCGGCCTCGTGCTGCCCCACGCCGCACGCCTGCTGTTCGGCTCGCGGCACACCCGAGTGGTGCCGGCGACGGCGGTCCTCGGCGCGATTTTCATGGTCTGGGTCGACGCTGGCTCCCGCGTCGTCTTCGCACCCACCCCGCTGCCCGTGGGCGTCGGCACCGCGCTGATCGGCGTCCCGGTCTTCATCGCGCTGCTCGCCCGACGCAGGAGGGCCGCATGAGCCTCACCGCCGAGAACGTCAGCTGGGCGCGCGAGGGCACGCTCATTGTCGACGGCGTCACCCTGCATCCCGAGCCCGGAGCCACCGTCGGCCTCCTCGGCCCCAACGGCTCCGGCAAGTCTTCGCTGCTGCGCCTCATGCAGGGCGTCACGAAGCCCTCCGCCGGCGCGATCGAGCTGGATGGCGAGCCTCTGTCCTCGATCCCGCGCCGGAACATCGCGCGCACGGTTGCGGTCGTCAGCCAGCACGCGCAGACCGACATGGACATCCTCGTCGAGGACGTGGTCCGCCTCGGCCGCATCCCCCACCGCGGCACGTGGGGCGGGGACGCGGTCGCCGACCGCGCCGCCGTCGTACGCGCCCTGGAACAGACCGGCCTGAGCGATAAGGCCGACCGGCTCTGGCACACCCTGTCCGGCGGCGAGCGCCAGCGGGCGCAGATCGCGCGCGCGCTGGCGCAGGAACCGCGCGAGCTGCTGCTCGACGAGCCGACCAACCACCTGGACATCCGGCACCAGCTGGAGCTGCTCACGCTCGTGACCCGCCTGCCGATGACCACGGTCGTCGCGATGCACGACCTCAACTTGGCCGCGATGTTCTGCGATCACCTGGTGGTGCTGCACGCCGGATCGGTCGTCGCCGGCGGCACGCCGCGCGAGGTGCTCACCCCTGAGCTGATCCGCGACGTCTACGAGGTAGACGCGGAGGTCGCGTACGACGACGCACGCGGCCGGGTGGTCATCTCCTTCGAGCCCGCCGTGCTCGCCAGCCGCTTCCCCGCACCCGCCCTGCAGGGGTAGGCGATGGGACAGGTGCCGAACGCGGAGGGCGTCCTGCTGCACGCCTCGCACAGCCACCTGTTCCGCGGGGCGCGGCTTGAAGCCCGGGGAGCTACGCCGCAGGCCCCCGCGACGGCCGGTGGTGCGCCGACCCGGACAGATGAGGCTCTGACCTGTGCGCACCCGGGCGGAAATGCGCGGACCGACGTGCTCGTGGTCTTCTCCGACTTCTCCGCCGCCGAAGCCACCCTTGCCCAGACGGCCGGGACGCCGGGGTGGCTCCTGTCCGTCGCGGCGTACCGGACGGATTCTGGCACGGACATCGCGGCGCGGGCGTGGGCGCTCGAACTGCTGCCGGCCCAGGGTGCACCCATGTTCAAGGTCGTCGCCCGAGCCGAGCCGGGAGCCAGATAGGCGCTACCCGACCCGCATCGGCCGCTACCGGCCGGAGCCGGGGATCTGCGGCGTGCGCCCGCACTCGGCGAGCATCCGCCACCCGCGCGCGATGGTTGCCGGCACGCGGCTCTCCGCGTCGGCGCCCGTCGCCCCGAACCGGCCGACCAGATAGAAGAGCACGCCGAGGAACGCGGCGATGACGGTCAAGACGATCAGTTCCATGTGGAGCTCCCGAAGTCCGGGGCCACTGTGCGGCCCGGCGAATGGTGTCGAGAGTCAACGATCCGGCAGATTGGCCTCCTAGCGAAGGTCCAATTCCGGTTCAGTGGCCACCTCGTCCCACCACCCGCGCACGCGGTGCACGCGCGCACTCTTGGGATACACCCCCTGCGGCGGATCGGTCTCGAAGAGGTCGATCATCAGGAACAGCGGGTAGTCCGGCGCCTGATCCACGCGCCGGACGATCTGCCCCTCGCAGCCGATCACGGTTTCGCCCCCGCCCCAGATCACGGTCCACGTGTGGGGTCGAGAACCGTCGAGGGGCACGACGACGTCGCTCATGTCCGTGCGCAGCTCAGCGTCGCCGTGCGCCTTGACCCCGGCCCGCGCCACCGTGCTCGCGGTGCCGATCGCCGAGGCGTCGATCTCGAACACGCAGATCTCGCCCGCCTGGGACGCGTCCACGTGCTCCGTGCCAACGAGCCAGGCGGCCAGCATGCAGCCGGCGTCCCGCGACGCGCTGACGGTCACGTCGATCCGGCCGGCCGACGGCGCCGCCAGGATCTGTTCGGGCGTTTCGGTGCGCACCAGCAGACCGTCCGGGCGGTGCCGGTGGGTGCCGCGGTCCGACCCCACCGGGCCCGAGAACACCCCGGTCTGCAGATTCGAGACCCTCAGCGGGGCATCCTCGGGCCGCCAGTCGGGCTGGTCTTCGTCGATGCGCAGCCGGATGCCGTCACCGTCGAGGTCGAAGCGGGCAGCCGAGCGCTCCGGCGTTGTCCAGTGCGGCAGGTAGTGATCGACCCAGAGGTCACGCCAAAGCGCCGGCGCGCCGAAGTCGTCGTCGATGTCGGGGGCTCGGCGAGGCGGTTCGGGCAGCGATCGTTCGGTCGCGGTTCTCAAGGTTTCCTCCATACGTGCCAGACTAGCCGCGCCGCCCCGCACAATGGCTCCGCGCAGGCAGCCCCTAGAGCACGAAGAAGCCGACGACGCCGGCCGCGATGACCGCGGCCCACGCCGGCACGTTCCACGCCCGCTGGGCCACGAACACGGCGATCGCCACCGCGAGCGACGCCGTGGAGGTCACCCCCTGGGTGAAGACGGGGTCGTAGAGCGCGGCCGCGAGGATGCCGACGACAGTCGCGTTGACCCCCATGAGCGCGGAACGGGCGGACGTCGCACGGCGCAGCCGGTCCCAGAAGGGCAGTGCCCCGACCGCCAACAGCGCGGCGGGAAGGAAGATGGCCAGCAGCGCGATTGCGGCGCCAAGCACCCCGGTGGGCCACGTCGTCGTGCTGGCACCGAGGTAGCCGGCGAACGTGAACAGGGGTCCCGGCACGGCCTGGGCGGCGCCGTAGCCGGCGAGGAACGTGTCGTGCGCGACGAGACCGTTCGGCACGGTCTGGGCTTCGAGCAGCGGCAGCACCACGTGGCCGCCGCCGAAGACGAGGGCGCCGGCGCGGTAGAACGTGTCGGCGAGCTTGAGCGCGGCGTCGCCGGTCGCCGCCGCGGCGATCGGCAGGCCGACGAGCAGCGCGGCGAAGATCGCGAGGGCGATCGCCCCGACCCGGCGACTGACGCGGATGCCGAGCCCGCCGCCGTCGTCCATGGGGCCCGGCCGCAACCACGCGAGCCCGACGAGCGCTCCGGCGGCGATCACGGCGACCTGCACGGCAGGGTGCGGGACGAGCAGCACGACGACGGCGCCGGCCGCCGCGATGGTGGCCCGGCGCGCATCGGGGGTCAGGGTCTGGGCCATGCCGAGCACGGCTTGCGCGACGACGGCCACGGCCGCGGCTTTGAGGCCCTGCAGCCAGCCCGTGCCGGCGGCGTCGCCGAAGGATGCCACCCCGAACGCGAACGCGACCAGGATGATCGCGGAGGGCATCGTGAACGCGAACCACGCGGCGATCAACCCGCCGATCCCGGCCCGCTGCAGCCCGAGCGCCATGCCGACCTGGCTCGAGGCGGGACCCGGCAGGAACTGGCAGAGCGCGACGAGGTCGGCGTAGGCCGCGTCGGAGAGCCAGCGGCGGCGCTGCACGAACGCCTCGCGGAAGTAGCCCAGGTGGGCGACGGGACCGCCGAACGACGTCAGGCCCAGCTTCAGGAACGCGGCGAAGACCTCCGCGACCGTTCCGGGGTGTGCGGTGCCGGGGCTCTCATCTGAGGGCCGTTCGCCCGCGGTGTCTGCGCTCATCAGGTCCATCTTCGCCTACGCGGGGCGGGCGGTCTACAACGGCGACGTGAAGTCTAGGAAGGGAACGAGGGTTCGGCCTGGGCGCGGGCGAGCTCCACGAAGGCGAGGGCCGCCGGACTCGGATTGAAATCGCTCCACGCCAGGTGTTGAACGCGCACCGGACCGTCGGAGAGCGGAATCGTCGCCAGCCCAGCGCGCCCGGCGACGGCGCCCGCGGCAAGCAGGGCGACGGCCAGGCCCTGCTGCACGAGCCCCAGCATCATGTCGAGCCCGGCCGCCTCGTAGGCCACCTCGCGCCGGACACCGGCGGCGGCGAACGCGGCATCGGACGGGATCCGACCCGGCGCGCCGGCCGGGAAGTCCACGAACGGCTCGTCGGCGAGGTCGCCCAGGCCCAGGCGTCGTCGTGCCGCCAGCCGGTGATCCGACGGGACGACGGCGACGAGGCGTTCGCGCGCGAGAACCGCGCTGGCGACGCGGCGCGGAGGCAGGGATTCGGACAGCCCGAGCAGGGCAACGTCGAGGGAGCCCGCGGCGACGTCGGCCATGAACTCGTCGCTGCCGCCGACGCGCAAGCTGATCCGCACGTCGGGGTGCGCCTCCCGGAACGCGCCCAGCGCGGCGGGCACGTTGAGGGCGGTGACGGTGGGGATCACCCCGATCGTCAGGGTGCCGCGGAGCCGGCCCGCCGCGGCGGAGGCGTCCGCGACGGCCCGGTCTGCCGCCTCCAGCGCGGCCCGTGCCGCGGGCAGGAACGCTGCGCCGGCCTGGGTCAGTTCTACCCTGCGGCTGGAGCGCGCAAAGAGCTGAAGGCCGAGCTCGCCCTCGAGCGCCTTGATCTGGCGGCTGAGGGCCGATTGGACCACGAAGCACCGCTGGGCGGCGCGGGTGAAATTGCGGGTCTCGGCGACGGCCAGGACATAACGCAACTGCTGGAGTTCCATCCAGCAATCATGAATCATGATCGATGTGATGACAATTATGTGTTGGACTCATGAATAGTCTCGGCCGCACAGTGGTCTCATGACCACCTCGACACCCGTCCCGCCGGCTTCGGCGCTCGCTTCACCGCCGCCATCCGCGCCCGCGGCACCCGGGGCATCCCGCGCCGGGCTGACCCTCCTGACCGCCCTGGCGCCGGCCGTGTGGGGCACCACTTACATCGTCACCACCGAGCTCCTCCCCGCCGGGCATCCCCTCTTCGCCGCGTTGATGCGCGCGCTGCCCGCGGGGATCGTGGCGCTGCTGATCGCCCGCCAGCTACCCGTCGGCGACTGGTGGTGGAAGGCTGCGGTCTTGGGCACGCTCAACATCGGCTTGTTCTTCCCCCTCCTCTTCCTGACCGCCGAGCGACTTCCGGGCGGCGTCGCCGCCACACTGGGGGCGACCCAGCCCATCCTGATCGTGTTCCTCGCCGTACTGGTCCTCTCCGAACGCCTCTCGCGCTGGCGGCTGGCGTGGGGCATCGTCGGCGTCGTCGGCGTGGGCCTCGTGGTCCTGGGCCCGAGCGCCGCCCTCGACCCGATCGGCGTGGCCGCCGGCATCGCGGGTGCTGCCTCGATGGGCGTCGGCGTCGTCCTCACTAAGCGGTGGGGCCGCCCGCCCGGAGTCAGCGCCGTGGGGTTCGCCGGCTGGCAGCTCACCGCCGGCGGACTGGTCCTGTTGGCACCCGCGCTCCTGCTCGAGGGCATCCCCACTCGAATCGACGCGCTGGGTGCCGCCGGATACCTCTGGCTGGGCCTCTTCGGCGGCCTGCTCGCCTACACGCTCTGGTTCAGCGGACTGCGCCGGCTTCCGGTCACCGCCACCGCCCTGCTCGGGCTGCTCTCACCCCTCGTGGCCGCCGCCCTCGGCGCAGTCTTCGCCGACGAGGCCCTCACTCCCGTCCAGCTCGCGGGATTCGCGCTCGCACTCGCGGCGCTGGCCGCGGGGCAGCTCACCCCCACGCGCGTTTCCATCACGCGACACCCTTCATGAACATCGCGCCCATCGGATCCACCAGCAGGATCAGCTACGGCACCGAAGCCGGACTCGACGGCAGCCACATTGTCCGCGGGGACAACTCGCGCTGTCCCACCGGACGGACATGGCGGCAGGATTGCGAATGCCCGAGGAGCACCATTCTGCTGGCGCACGGTTGCTGCTAGCCTTCGAATCACCAGCTGACTCAGCATGCAGCACCCGCGCGGAAAACCCGCCGTCCAGGAGGAGAGACCATGTCGAACAAGACGCCTCACGAGGAAGAGATCGAGCGCGAGCAGAAGGAGCGCGAAGAGGAGCGCCGTCGCCTCGAGGAAGCGGAGAAGCGCCGCCTCGAGTAGTTCGGGTTCCGACCCGCTGCGGACGCACCTAATCCGCGCCGAGGTCGATGCGCAGGACGCGGTCGTCTTCGGCGTCGGGATCGCCCCGCCCGTCGGTGTTGTTCGTGAGCACCCACAGCGCACCGTCCGGGCCGAGCACCGCGTCCCGTAGGCGCCCGAACTCGCCGACCAGCTGCTCGTCCGCCGCGGCCGGATCGCCCAGCGGGACCACACGCAGCCGCTCACCGCGCAGATTCGCGATGTAGATCTGCCCGCCGGCGATCGCGATGCCGCTCGGGCTGGCCTCAGCCGGCCGCCACTGCTGGACGGGGTCGACGAACTCCTCGCGGCCGGCAGCCCCCTCGACGTCGGGCCATCCGTAGTTGGCACCCGGTTCGACGACGTTCAGTTCGTCCCACGTGTTCTGACCGAACTCGCTCGCGTACAGCGCGCCGTCGTCGTCCCAGGCCAGCCCCTGGGCGTTGCGGTGCCCCCAGCTGTAGACGAGCGAACCGGGGAACGGGTTGTCCCCGGGCTCACCGCCGTCGGGCCGCATCCGCAGGATCTTCCCGGCAAGCGAGCCGCGGTCCTGTGCCGCACTCGCCTCACCGGCGTCGCCCGTGGTCGCGTAGAGCATCCCGTCCGGACCGAACGCGATCCGGCCGCCGTTGTGGTGCTGCGCCGACGGGATGCCGTCGAGAACCGTCTCGGCCGGTCCGAGCACGAGCGCACGCCCCTCGCCCTCGAGCGAGTAGCGCTCGATCCGGTTGCCCTCCACGCCGGTCGAGCAGGCGTACAGGTGACTGTCGTGGACCGCGATGCCGAGCAGCCCGCCCTCGACCTCCGGCACGACGCCGGCCACCGTGCCGATGTGGCGCGTGCCGCCGTCGTCGTCCAGCGCGAGAATGCGGGCGGTGTCCCGCTCGCTGACGAGCGGCACGTCCCCGTGGAACGCGATCGACCACGGGGCGTCCAAGCCGGTCGCGATGGTCTCGACTACGCCGGCCGGGGCCGACGATGTTGCCCGGGCGGAGGCCGCGCCCGACGCGGTCGACGGGGCGGGCGCGGGGGCGGCGCAGGCCGCCACGGCCAGGACGACGGCGGCCGCGCACACTCCGCGCGCGGCTCGTCCCTGCCTGCCGTGGTCCATGGCACTACCGTACGCCAGGGGTTTTCCTCGGTGTCGGCGAAGAACCTTGGTCTGAAACCGGCAACCGCCGCCGACGCCCGGGCGCGACGCATTCCGTCGCACGGGGACTCACACGAAACACTGCTTGTCGACGGGTTTGGCCATACAGCATGATTAACGGCGTGACCACAGACTTCCGCACGCTCCCGAAGCGCCACGCCGCCGCCCTGGCCGCAGGCCTCCTGTCCCTCGCCCTCCTGACCGGCTGCTCCGGCGGAACCGGCGAACCCGGAACCACAACGTCGCCCGCGGCGTCGGAAGCCGCCAGCGCGCCCGCCGGCGAGAGCGCGAACGAGACGTTCGCCTACGAGGGCGAGGATGGCAAGACGGCGCTCGAGCTCCTGCTCGAACACGACCCCGAGGCGGAGGTGTCGGGCGAAGGCGAGAATGCGTTCGTGACCGGCATCAACGGCCGCGTCGCGGACGAGGACGCGAAGGAATTCTGGGCCCTCTACGTCGACGGCGAATTCGCGCAGGTCGGGGCCGGCTCGCTCGAGACCGAGGACGGCCAGGAGATCCAGTGGAAGCTGGACACGTTCGAATGACCCCGAACCGGCGGCGCGACCTGAGCATCGAGGACCTCGCGGCGAGGTGGTGGCGTCCCGTCACCGCCGCGCTGCTCGTGGCCGCGGCCATCGTGTGGCGGCTCGTCAAAAACGACCTCGGCGCCCCGCCGAACCTCGAGCTCTCGACCTTCGCCGCGTTCGCGGCGGCGGGCCTGCTGCGGCACCGCCTCGCGGCGCTTGCGCCGCTGGCGGTCGTCGCCGTGAGCGACGTCTTCCTGTCCAACTCGTGGATCTTCGTGTTCACGTGGTCGGCATGGCTGCTCATCGGCCTCGGAGCGCTGTGCACGAAGCACAGCACGGGCGCCCGCCGCGTCGCCACCGCCGTCATCTTCGGCGCGGGCAGCTCGATCGGCTTCTACTTGTGGACCAACTTCGGCGTCTGGCTGCAGGGCCGCGGGACCTTCTATCCTGCCGGGCTCGACGGATTGCTCGCGAGCTACGTCGCCGGCCTGCCGTTCCTGCGCACGATGCTGCTCGGCAACCTGGTGCTCCTGCCGCTCGCGGCCGGCGTCGTGGCGCTGGTCGAGCGCTTCGAGCGCGCGCACGAGGTGAGCACCGCACCTGTCCGCGCGTAGGGCGCCCGGCTACGATCGGGTCATGACCAACCGACTCGAGCAGGTCCTGGAAGAACACGTCGCCCGGGGCACGGCCCCCGGCGCCCTCGCCGCGTTCGGCACCGCCGACGGACCGACCGAATATATCGCGGCCGGCGACCTGCCCGTGGACGCGATCGTGCGCATCCAGTCGATGACGAAGCCCGTGCTCGCGGTCGCCACGCTACGGCTCGTCCAGGCCGGGCGGTTGCGGCTCGAAGACTCGGTCGAGCCGTGGCTCCCCGAACTCGCGAACCCCCGGGTTCTGCGCACTCCCGAATCTCCGCTCGCCGACACCGTCCCCGCCCACGGCCCGATCACGATCCGGCACCTGCTGACCAACACGTCCGGCTTCGGGATGATGACCTCACCCTGCCCGCTGCAGGAGGCGATGATCGCCAACGGCACCCAAGCGGGCCAGGAGCCGCTCGAACTCGGCGCCCAGGAATGGCTGGACGCGCTAAGTGAGCTGCCGCTCGCCTTCCAGCCCGGCACCGGCTGGCGGTACCACCACTCCTTCGGCATCCTCGGCATACTGCTCTCGCGCGCGGCCAGCGGGTCCCTCGAGGAACACCTGCGCCAGGATCTCTTCGAACCGCTCGGCATGGGCGACACCGGATACACCGTCCCGCGGGAGACAGCCCACCGGCTGCCCGCCGCCTACCGGCACGACGACGGGTCGGAGTTGGTCGAGGTCGAACCGGCGGGTGCGGGGTTCTACGTCGCGCCTGCGCCCTTCGACATCAGCCACTCGGAGCTGGTCTCCACCGCGCGCGACTATGCGAGCTTCGCCCGCATGCTCGCCGCCGGCGGCCGCCACGACGGGCACCAGTTCGTCGAGCCGGAGCTGATCGCGGAGATGACCGCCGACCAGGTCTCGGCAGCGGCCAAGACGCCGGAGAGCTTCTTCCCCGGATTCTGGGACGGCACGGGCTGGGGCTACGGCGTCTCCGTGCAGACCTCGGGCCCGCACGCCGGCCGGTTCGGCTGGTCGGGCGGCCTGGGCACGACGATGCACGCCGACCCCGACGGGTCGTTCCTGGTCCTGCTCACGCAGGTGGAGATGGGCCCCGAGGTCATGGGGCTGTTCGCCGCGGTGCAGTAGTTCGCGAGCGCCGGGCGTCGGCACCACTTACTCCGTCGACATCCCCTCCGCGGCCTACACGGAGAAGTACGTGGCTTCCGGGTGGTGCAACACAAACGCGTCCGTGGACTGCTCCGGGTGCAGCTGCAGCTCCTCGCTCAGCGTGACGCCCACCCGCTCGGGGCGCAGCAGCTCGACCACCTTGTGCCGGTCCTCCATGTCCGGGCAGGCCGGGTAACCGAGCGAGAGCCGGCAGCCCCGGTAGTCGAGCTTGAACATGCCGTCGATCTCGGTCGGATCCTCGCCGGCGAAGCCCAGCTCGTCGCGCACCCGCGAGTGCCAGAACTCCGCCAACGCCTCCGTGAGCTGAACGGACAGCCCGTGCAGCTCCATGTACTCGCGGTAGCGATTGGCCTCGAAGAGCTTCGCCGTGTGCCCGGAGACCTCGTCGCCGACCGTCGCCAGCTGCACCGGGAAGACGTCGAACTGCCCCGTCTCCTCCACCCAGGAGCGCGGCCGGATGAAGTCCGCGACGCACAGGTGCCGGTCGCGGCGCTGCCGCGGGAACGTGAAGCGCAACCGCTCGGTGCCCGGCTCGCCACCGGAGCCGCCGTCGGGCGCCCCGATCCCGCCCATCGTGGCACCGTGGTGGGCGATGACGACGTCGTTCCCCTCCGACCAGGCCGGGAAGTACCCGTAGATGACCGTGGGATCCATGATCCGATCCGTGGCGACGCGCTCGAGCCATTCGGCAAGGCGCGGCCGGCCCTCCGTCTCGACGAGCTCCTCGTAGGACGCGCCGTCCTTGCCGCGCCCGGGTTTGAGTCCCCACTGGCCCATGAACGTCGCGCGTTCGTCGAGGAACGCAGCGTAGTCGCCGAGCTGGATGCCCTTGACGATGCGCGTGCCCCAGAACGGCGGCGCCGGCACGGGATTGTCACCTACGACGTCGGAGCGCGCCGGCAGCTCCTCGTCCGGCGTCTGCGTCACGGTCACCACGTTGTGCCGCCGCTTCTTCAGCGCTGGAAGTCCCACGGAATCGGGGTCGGCTCCGCGCGCGATGGCGACGAGCGGTTCCATGAGGCGCAGGCCCTCGAACGCGTCGCGGGCGTAGCGGACGACGCCGGGGAACTGCGAGGCGAGGTCGTCCTCGACGAACGTCCGGGTGAGGGCGGCGCCGCCGAGCAGGATCGGCCACTTCTCGGCTAGGCCGCGGGAGGCCAGCTCCTCCAGGTTCTCCTTCATCACGACGGTCGACTTCACGAGGAGCCCGGACATGCCGATGACGTCGGCGTTGTGTTCTTGGGCCGCATCGATCATCGCCGAGATCGGCTGTTTGATGCCGATGTTGATGACCGTATAACCGTTGTTGGTGAGAATGATGTCTACGAGGTTCTTGCCGATGTCGTGCACGTCCCCGCGCACGGTCGCCAGCACGATCACGCCCTTCGTGGCGTCCTCCTCACCCTCGACGCGCTCCATGTGCGGCTCGAGCAGCGCGACGGCGGCCTTCATCACCTCCGCGGACTGCAGCACGAACGGCAGCTGCATCTCGCCAGCGCCGAAGAGCTCGCCGACGACCTTCATGCCGCCGAGCAGGTGCGTGTTCACGATGTCGAGCGCGGCCATCCCGTCGGCGAGCGCCAGATCGATGTCCGCCTCGAGCCCCTTGCGGGCGCCGTCGATGATGCGGCGCTCGAGCCGCTCCCCCACGGGCAGGGCCTCGAGCTCCGCGGCCCGCTGATCGCGCAGCGCGGCCGAGTCGACCCCGGAGAAGGTCTCTAGCAGGTGGGAGAGCGGGTCGTGCGTGAGGTTTCCTTCGTCGTCGTACTCCCGCCGGTCCCAGACCAGGTTCTCGGCGGCCTGCCACTGCTCGTCGGGGATCGCGGTGCGCGGCAGGATCTTCGCCGCGTGCACGATCGCCGAGTCGAGCCCGGCCGCCGTGGCCTCGTGCAGGAACACCGAGTTCAGCACGGTGCGCGCGGCCGGGTTCAGGCCGAAGGACACGTTGGAGACGCCGAGGGTCGTGTGCACACCCGGGTAGCGGGTGGTGATCCGGCGGATCGCGTCGATCGTCTCAATGGCGTCGCGGCGCGTCTCCTCCTGGCCGGTCGCGATGGGGAAGGTGAGTGCGTCGACGATGATGTCGTCGACCCGCATCCCCCACTGCTCGACCAGGGTGTCGATGAGGCGCGAGGCGATGCGCACCTTGCCCTCGGCCGTGCGCGCCTGCCCCTCCTCGTCGATCGTCAGCGCGATGACCGCGGCGCCGTGTTCCTTCACGGCCGGCATAATGCGCTGGAAGCGGGACGTGGGGCCGTCACCATCCTCGAAGTTCACGGAGTTCACGACGGCGCGGCCGCCGACGAGTTCGAGCCCGGCCCGGATGACCTCGGGTTCGGTCGAGTCGATCACGAGCGGCAGCGTGGACGCGCTCGCCAGGCGCGAGACGACCTCGCGCACGTCCGTCACACCGTCGCGTCCCACGTAGTCGACGCACACGTCGAGCAGGTGAGCGCCCTCGCGCGTCTGGGCGCGGGCGATGTCGATGATGTCGTCCCACCGGGACTCGAGCAGCGCGTCGCGGAAGGCCTTGGAGCCGTTGGAATTGGTGCGCTCACCGATCGCGAGGTAAGAGGCCTCCTGGGAGAGGTCGGTGTGCGAGTACAGGGAGGCGACGCCGTTCTGGCGTTCGGGGGTGCGCTCGGGCAGCTGCTGACCGCGCACGGCCTCGACGACTTGGCGCATGTGCTCCGGCGTCGTGCCGCAGCAGCCGCCGACCAGGCCGAGGCCGAACTCCTTGACGAACTGTGCGTGCGCGGCCGCGAGCTCGGCCGGCTGGAGCGGGTAGACCGCGCCCTTGGGGCCCAGCTCGGGCAGCCCGGCGTTCGGCATGCACACGAGCGGCGTCTCGGAGTGATGCGCGAGCACGCGCAGGTGCTCGCTCATCAGGTCGGGCCCGGTCGCGCAGTTGAGGCCGATGACGTCCACGCCGAGGGACTGCAGCGTCGTCAGTGCGGCGCCGATCTCGGAGCCCATGAGCATCGTGCCCGTGGTCTCGACGGTGACCGAGGTAATGATGGGGACCGCGCGGCCCGTCTGTTCGATCGCGGCGCGGCAGCCGTTGACCGCGGATTTGGTCTGCAGCAGGTCCTGGCTGGTCTCGATGAGCAGGGCGTCCACGCCGCCCTCGATGAGTCCCACGGCCTGCTCGGCGAACGTGTCGCGCAGGTGCACGTACGTCGTGTGGCCCAGCGAAGGCAGCTTGGTGCCCGGCCCCATCGCGCCGAGCACCCACCGGGGATGTTCGTCCGTCGTATAGGCGTCCGCGCGCTCCCGGGCCAGCGCCGCGCCCGCCCGGGCCAGCTCGCGGATCCGGTCGTCGATCCCGTAGTCGGAGAGGTTGGACCAGTTGGCGCCGAAGGTGTTGGTCTCGATGGCGTCGACGCCGGCCTCGAGATAGGCGTCGTGCACCGAGGCGATGATGTCGGGGCGGGTGGCGTTGAGGACCTCGTTGCAACCCTCGTGCTGCTCGTAGTCGTCGAGGGTCGGCTCGGCCTCCTGGATCATCGTGCCCATGGCGCCGTCGGCGACGACGACGCGGGTGCGGATGGCGTGCAGGAGTTCGGCGGCGCGGCCTTCAAGCGTTGGGATCACCGCATCAGAATAAACCGCCCGGCCCCAGGTGTCGCGGCTCATGACGCCGCGGGAATCGCGGCCCGGAGAAACAGACAGCCCCGGCCGAAATCCGCATAAAACGGTTCCGGCCAGGGCGTCAACGGTGGGCCCTGCGGGGATCGAACCCGCGACCAGCGGATTAAAAGTCCGATGCTCTACCATCTGAGCTAAAGGCCCGTGGTCCTTCGAAAAGAACCGCGATCCATGCTACCGCACGCGCGCACCCGGTCGCTTCGGCCCTTCCCGAGGGCCCCCTCGCCCCCACCCATCGCAAGTATCCGGCCACGGGAGTATCCTGAGCCGCATGAACGCGAACCCAGCACGCCAGGACCAGGCCGCATCCTTCCGGCACCACAAGCCGAAGCCGTTCGCGCCCGTTGATTTCGAGCCGTTCGCCGGCGGCCCGGATCCCGCGCGGGTCTCGGAGGCTGCGCACCTCGCCGCCCAGGCCTTGGTGCACCACGGCCGCGGTTCGGAAGACCCGCAGGTCACGGAGCGCCTGGTAAAGCTCGCCGACAAGGAGGGTCTTGAGGCGGTCGCCGAGCTCTGGTCCGAGAGCCCCGCGCATTCGTTGCCCGGCGCCCTCTGGAGGCTGTACGCGCTGCGCGCCGCCGTCGTCAATGATCCGGACCGCATGGCCTCATACTTCGCGGCTGGCCGCCGGACCGCTCAGGTTTCGCATGCCGTGGCGGGTGCCGCCGAACCGCCCGGAGCGAACGAACTCCGGGCCATGGCGGATTCGATCCTCTCTGGCGCATTCGACGGCGAGTTCGACGTCGCCCTCGAGCGGACGGCCGCTTTCTGCCGGGTCATCGCCCTCGGGCAGGCCGAACACGCACACGACCTCGAGCCCAGCAACGACAAGCACGCGAGACGGCTCACTCGCGACGCCGGCCAGCTCATCAAGACCGCGGAAGATCTCGAGTACTCGGCGAAGATGTGGCGGCGCGGAGAACTCGACTGATCCCGCCGAAATGTTGACACGTGGCGCGCAGAGGAGAAGACTGGAGATCGGCGCCGGACTGCGGTGACCCCCGGGCTTCAACATTAAGCCGCTTCGAGCGGCCTTCCGCCGAGAGGCGTTCCCGGTTCGGCGCCGTTCACTCCACTTCCCCCAGACGATCGCCCCTGTAGCGGGTTGCATGCAGTCTGCCGCCCCCGCGGCGGCGGGACATCTTCGGCGCGTATGATGTTGCCCGATTGGTCCCCTCGTCTCGTCCCCCTTCGGCGGTCTTATCCAGTGAAATTCAGTCTGTTCCCTCAGGAGACCCGCGGCTTGCAGCTGCTGGGCGACCTCTGCACCAACATCCAGGATTGCGTGCAGGTACTCTCCGAGATCCTCGGCGTCCTCACGGAGGACAACCA
Organism: Kocuria rosea subsp. polaris; assembly: GCA_023896275.1. GTDB lineage: Bacteria > Actinomycetota > Actinomycetes > Actinomycetales > Micrococcaceae > Zhihengliuella > Zhihengliuella polaris_A. The sequence goes on from MLDA01000009.1 coordinate 98,950, forward strand.
GGAGCAGCTCGACGCCCTCGAGCGGGCCGAGATGAAGGCGCTCGACACCCACTACGCGCTCCTGACACAGCTGCGCACGAGCTACGTCACCCCGGTCCCCCGCGAGGACCTCTACACGTTCTCCCGCCTGCTGCACGACACCGTCGGCGAGCTGCGCAGCGTCGGCGAGCTCATGACCAGCGGGGATCTCACGTGGATTTCCCACCGCGCCGCCGACCAGCTCGAGCTCGTCGGCCGCCAGGCGACCCTGACGACGTCGGCACTCGGCAGCCTGGACCGGCTGGACGACCTCGAGGACACGTGGCTGCAGCTCATGCGTCTGAACAAGCGGGTCGGCCGCACTCACCACGCCTGGGTCGGCGAAACAGCAGACCTCCAGCGCTCGTCGACGATCATCCGTCACCGGGCCGTCGCCGACCAGATGCTCGCCGCCAGCACGCGCCTGCACGCCGTGGCTGATCATCTGGGCCGCGTGCTCGTCAAAGAGTCCTAGTCCTCAATGGACACTTTCGTCTTTGTTCTGGTCATCGCCGGAGCCTGCGGATTCACCATCCTCAACGGGTTCCGCGACGTCGCGAACGCGATCGCCGGCGCGGTCCGCACCGGCGCGCTGAAGCCGCGCATCGCCGTCGTCGGGGCCGCGTCCTTCGCGTTCATCGGGACCCTGCTCTCGACGACTTTCTCCCTGGCGCTGCTGGACCGGGCCTCCTTCCACTACCACTCCCCCGCATCGGGGCTCGGCCTGCTGCTGGCGGCGATCATCTCCGCGACGGCGTGGCTGCTCTGGACCTGGCTGCGCGGCATCCCGCACTCGTCGACGCACGCGCTCTTCGCCGGGCTGGCTGGCGCGCTGCTCGCCTCGGCCCTGCTGCACCCGGAGGACCCGATCGGTGTGCCGCTCCTGATCCTGGGCGGCGTCCTCATCCCGACCATCGTGACCCCGATCGTCGCGTACATCGTGTCCTTCGCCGTGACGATCCCGGCCACGTGGTTCATGCGCCATTCGACGTCGTCGCGCGTCACCCGGGTCAGCCGCGGCGCGCAGGCGGTCACCTCACTCGCCGTCTCGCTGGGCAACGGCCTGCAGGACGGACAGCGAAACGCCGCCCTGCTCACCTTCGCCTTCGTGATCTACACCGGCACGGAGACGACCACTTCCATCCCGTGGTGGGCGCCCTTGACGGCGGCCGTCTGCATGGGCCTCGGCGCCCTCGGCGGCGGCTGGCGGATCACCCACACGATCGGGTACCGGCTGGTGCGCTTCGACCCGTTGCGCGGCGCGACGGCCCAGGGCGTCTCGGCGGCCCTGCTCTTCGTCGGCGCCCTGATCCTGCACCTGCCGTTGTCGACGACCCAGGCGGTCACGAGTTCGATCGTCGGCGCCGGTGCCAACCAACGGTTCGAGTCCGTGATGTGGGCAAACGTCCTGCGCGTGACCAGCTACTGGCTCACCGGGCCCCTCATCTGTTTGGGCCTGGGCTGGCTCCTCTATCTGGCGATGCACCCGGTCCTGGGCTGAGCGTCAGGACACCAGAGAAAACGGAACGGCGGGCGCCGGCACGAAGCCGGCACCCGCCGTTGATCCCCCTCAAGATCCCCTGAAGTTTCCCCCTTCAGGGCCCACCCCCTGCGGCGTCCATCCGGAACCGCAGGGAAGCCTTGGAGCCCGCGGACTTATCCGAAGCGGCCGGAGACGTAGTCCTCGGTCGCCTTGTCCTGCGGGTTGTTGAAGATCTGCGACGTCTCGGCGTACTCGATCAGCTTGCCCGGCTTTCCGGTGCCCGCGATGTTGAAGAACGCCGTCTTGTCGGAGACACGGGCCGCCTGTTGCATGTTGTGCGTGACGATGACGACCGTGTACTGGTCTTTGAGTTCGTTGATCAGGTCCTCCACGGCGAGCGTCGAGATCGGGTCCAGGGCCGAGCACGGCTCGTCCATAAGGATCACCTCGGGCTCGACGGCGATCGTGCGGGCGATGCAGAGGCGCTGCTGCTGGCCACCCGAGAGACCGGAACCCGGCTTCTCGAGACGGTCCTTGACCTCGTTCCAGAGGTTCGCCCCGCGCAGGGACTTCTCGACGATCGAGTCAGCGTCACCCTTGGAGATGCGCTTGCCGTTGAGCTTCAGGCCGGCCAGCACGTTCTCGCGGATGGTCATCGTCGGGAACGGGTTCGGGCGCTGGAAGACCATGCCCACGTTCGAGCGGACGGCGACCGGGTCGACGCCCGGGGCGTAGATGTCGTCGCCGTCGAGCAGCAGCTTGCCCTCAACATGGGCGCCCGGAAGCACCTCGTGCATGCGGTTGAGCGTGCGCAGGAAGGTCGTCTTGCCGCAGCCGGACGGGCCGATGAAGGCGGTCACGGACTTCGGTTCGATGTTGATGTTGACGTCGGCAACGGCGCGGAACTTGCCGTAGTAGACGTTCAGGTCGATGGCGTCGATGCGCTTAGACATGATGTTCCTTTGTAAAAGTCTCGAGGGGAGCTTAGCGGCCGGACTTCTTCGGAGCGAAGGCCTTGGCGATGATTCGGGCGAACAGGTTCAACAGCATCACGATCAGGATCAGCACCAGGGCCGCAGCCCAGGCACGCTCGATCGACGGATCCGGGACGCCGGGCGACGTCGGGTTCATCAGCTGACGATAGATGAAGACCGGCAGGGACATCATCCAGTCCTGGAACATGTTCCAGTTCGTGTTGATCGCGACGCCGGCGGTCACGAGGATCGGCGCGGTCTCGCCGATGACTCGGGCGATGGCCAGGGTGACGCCGGACGCGATGCCGGAGATCGCCGTCGGAATGACGACCTTGAGGATCGTGCGCCACTTGCGCACACCAAGCGCGTAGGACGCCTCACGCAACTCATTCGGCACCACGCGGAGCATCTCCTCCGTGGAGCGCACGACGACGGGAATCATCAGGACCGACAGCGCAACCGAGGCGGAGAAACCCATGACGTTGTTGCCGAGACCCACGAGCATGCCCATCAGGCCGGCAGCAAAGAGACCCGCAACGATCGACGGGATGCCGGTCATGACGTCGACGAAGAAGGTGATCGCCTTGGAGAACCAGCCTCCGCGGCTGTACTCGACGAGGTAGATCGAGGTCAGCAGGCCAACGGGGACGGAGATCAGCGTCGCCGTCAGCGTGATCATGAGCGAGCCGATCAGCGCGTGCTTGATGCCGCCGATGACGGTGCCCTCAGCGAAGTACTGCTGATCGGTGGCGCCGGTGACGCCCTCCATGTTGGAGGCCAGGAAGCCGGGGTTCAGCAGGCCCGGAACACCGTTGGCGAGGACCGTCCAGATGACCGAGACGAGCGGCAGCAGGGCAATCAGGAACGCCCCGACGATCAGGTTGGTCCACAGGCCGTCGGTGGCTTTGCGGCCATCCTCGATGACGCGGGTCGCGACATACATCGAGACGACGTAGAAGACGGCGGTCAGCACGGCCCAGCCGGCGACGTTGAAGCCCGCCACGGCCATGATCGCGGCCGCGACGACGACGGAGCCGGCCAGGCACGCCATCCACGTCCACTTCGGCTTCTGGCCGACGGTCAGGCGGGAGCGGCCCTTGTTCTCGATCCCGGTTTTCACGTTGGTGCTCATTAGTTCGCTCCCGAGAATTCTTTGTGGCGGCTGATGATCCAGCGGGCGATCATGTTGACCACGAGCGTGATGACGAACAGGACGAGGCCCGCCGCGATGAGCTCGGACTGGCGCAGGCCGAAGGCCTCCGGGAAGTTCAGGGCGATCTCCGTCGGGATCGTGGCGTTACCCGTGCTGATGAGGCTCCAGTTGAACGCACCGGGTGACAGCACGAGGGTCACGGCCATGGTCTCGCCCAGGGCGCGTCCGAGGCCGAGCATGATGCCCGACATGATGCCGGCGCGCGCGAACGGCAGCACGGCCATCTTGATCATCTCCCAGCGCGTCGCCCCGAGGGCCAGCGCGGCCTCCTCATGCAGCTTGGGGGTCTGAACGAAGATCTCGCGGCAGAGGCTCGTGATGATCGGAAGGACCATCACGGCCAGGACAATGCCGGCGGTGAGGATCGTGCGGCCGGCCATCGACGGCGGCCCGGAGAAGAAGGGGATGAAGCTGAGGTTCTCGTGCAGCCAGATGTAGATCGGCACGACGGCCGGGCCGAGGAAGGCCATACCCCATGCGCCGTAGACGACGGAGGGGATCGCGGCCAGCAGATCGATCACGTAGCCGATGGCCTGCGAAAGCTTGCGGGGCGCGTAGTGCGAGATGAAGAGCGCGACGCCGATGGAGACCGGGGTCGCGATGACCAGCGCGATGGTCGAGGCGATAATGGTGCCGACGATCAGCGGCCAGACGAACTCGAAGAAGTTCGCGTTGCCGCCGGAGAGCTCTCCTTCGCCGGCGGTCAGGGCGGGGATGGACTGGGTGACGAGGAACGCTGCGACGATGGCCAGGACGGCCAGGATGAGCGCGCCGGCGGTCAGGCTCAGCGAAGAAAAGACCTTGTCACCGAAACGGCCGGAGGCTGTGTTCTGGCCGAGGGGGGAACTCGGCTCGGTGGTGGTGCTCACGAATTGTCTCCTTGACATCTAGAGCAGTGACTTGAGGGGGCGATGACGCCAGTTCAGCCGCCAACCGGTTTGCGGTCGGCGGCTGAACGGGGCGGCGTCAGGTGTACTGCGACGCTAGATGCTTACTCTGCAACCGTGATCTCGTCGATCGCGGCCTGGCTCTGCTCGCCGGTGGCGGCGGAGATCGGGGCGCTGCCGGCGGAATCGCCAGCCGTCGCCTGGCCGTCCTCGGAGACGATGTAGCTCGCGAAGGACTTCACGAGGTCGGCCGTCTCCTGATCCTTGTAGGTCGTGCAGAAGATGTTGTACGCGACGAGGACGATCGGGTAGGTGCCGGCCTCGGTGGAGGTGCGGTCGATCTCGACGGCGAGGTTCGTCGACGAGGCCTCGTCAACGCGCGGCGAGTTCTCGACGGCGCCAGCGGCGGCCTCCGGGGTGATCGCGGCGTAGTCGTCGCCGACCTTGACGTCGACGGTGCCGAGGCTGCCGATCTGCGAGAGCTCGGCATAGACGATCGAGCCCTCGGTCTGGGTGGCCAGGCCGACGACGCCGGAGTTGCCCTGCGCGTTCTCCGCCTGGTAGGCGGACGGCCACGCGCCGTCGGCCTCTTCGCCCCAGGCGTCGCCGGCGGCGGCCTCGAGGTATTCGGTGAAGTTCTCGGTGGTACCCGAGTCGTCCGAGCGGTGGACAACCGTGATGGTCTGATCCGGAAGCTCGACGCCCTCGTTCTGGGAAGCGATGGCCTCGTCGTTCCAGTTGGTGATCTCGCCAGCGAAGACGTGGGCGATGGTCTCGGCGTCCATCTTGATGTTCTCGTCAATGCCCGGGAGGTTGTAGGCCACGGCGATCGGGGAGATGTAGGCGGGCAGCTGGACGATGCCCTCGGAACCGCACGTCTCAGCGGCGGAGGCGATCTCCTCGTCGTCCATGGCGGCGTCGGAACCGGCCCACATGTACTGGCCGGCGATGAAGCCCTCGCGGCCGGAACCGGAGCCGACCGGGTTGTACTGCACTGTCGCGCCGGCCTCGACGGACTTGAAGCCGTCGATCCAAGCGGTCATCGCGGTCTCCTGCGCCGAGGAGCCACCACCCGTCAGGGTGCCTGAGACTCCGGAACCGCCGCCATCGGTGCCGTTGGGCGCCGGGTTGTTCGAGCCGCCACAGGCGGACAGTGCCAGTGCTGCAACGGACAGGACTACTGCAGACTTGGCGAAGCTGAGCTTCTTCACGTGCATTCCCCTTGGATGATTGGGTTCTAATCAGGACCGCTCTCGAAACTAGGCCCCTGAGGTAAAGGCACCGACCGTTAAAGATGAACGGAAGGTTAACGGCACTTGCATCTTCCACTATCTGAGACGGAGATCACAAGGAAGACCTGCATGCGAGACTATACGCGTGGGACTGACAGAGCATCTAGGCCGCAGCGCGCGCTTTACCAAGCGCCGCGCACTGGTCGGCGCGCTGCGCGTGAAGTCCTCGGCGTGGAAGATCGTGCAGATCACCGTGTGCGCCGTGGGCGCCTATTGGATCGCTGAGGAACTGCTCGGCCACGAAGGGCCGCTGTTCGCCGCGACGAGCGCGATGATCGCCCTCGGCTTCGGCCACGATACGCACCTGCGCCGCACCCTCGAAGTCGCGGGCGGCTGCACTTTGGGAATCCTCGTCGGTGACCTGCTGGTGCACGCGGTGGGCTCCGGACTGTGGCAGGCCGCCGTCGTCGTGCTGATCTCCCTGATCATCGCGAGGTTCCTGGACTCCGGAACGATCTTCAGCACCCAGCTGGGACTCCAGTCCCTGCTCGTGGTGCTCCTGCCAGCGCCGGACGGCGGCGTGTTCACGCGCAGCGCCGACGCCGTCGTCGGCGGCCTCTTCGCGCTGCTGATCGCCGTCCTGACCCCGCGCAACCCGCGGCACGAGCCCGCGACCCAGCTCGAGAGCCTGCTTGACGAGTTCGCTGCGGTCCTACGCGAGAGTGCGACGGCGGTGCGTACCTTCGATTCGACCCTCGCCTGGCACGCCCTCGTGCGGGCGCGCGGCACGCAGAAGCGCGTGGACGAACTGCCCGTCATGCTGCGCGGGGCCAAGGAGATCGCGACGATGTCGCCCGCGTATCGCGGGCAGCGCGGCGAACTGAAGCGGATCGCGCGGGTCGCCGAGCAGACGGACCTCGCCGTGCGCAACGCGCGGGTCATCGCGCGCCGGCTCGCCGCGGCGATCACCCACGGTGCCGTCGGAACGGCCGACGCCGAGGCACTGTCCGCATATTTCGACGCGCTGGCCGACGCGATCACCCCGCTGAGGGCGTCGATCGCGGAGACGAGCGCGGCCGCGCGGTCCCGGGCGGAACACGCGGCGCGGGTCGAGCTGGCCGCGTGCGCGGCCGAGCTGGATCCGCGCGAATTCGGTGTCACGGGCCTCGAATGCGAGTCGCTCGTGATGATCCTGCGGCCCATGACCGTCGACCTGCTGGAGGCCGCTGGGCTCGACCATGAGGAAGCCCGCGGCTACCTGCCGAAGCTTTAACGTGGGCCCCAGCGGCTAGAGTCGGGGCCATGGCAAGCAAGACATCATCACGCGGCAAGACCCCGGGATACCGCTGCGTCGAGTGCGGCTGGACCACGGTGAAGTGGGTCGGCCGCTGCGGCGAGTGCCAGGCGTGGGGGACCATCGGTGACAACGGCCCCGTCGGCGCGCGAACCCAGGCGGCCGCAGTCACAAAGCCGGCCCCGGTGATCGCCGACGTCGACGCCTCCGCCGCGCAGTTCCGGCCCACCTACGTCGGTGAGCTCGACCGCGTGCTCGGCGGCGGGCTGGTGCCCGGGGCCGTGATCCTCCTCGCCGGCGAACCGGGCGTCGGCAAGTCGACTCTGCTGCTCGACGTCGCCTCGCGGGCGGCCGTCAGCGGCAACCGCGTCCTGTACGTCACGGGTGAGGAATCGGCCGCGCAGGTCAAGCTGCGGGCGGAGCGCATCGGTGCCATCGCAGACACCCTGCACCTCACAGCGGAAACCGACCTGGCGACGGCCCTCGGGCACGTCGAAGCGCTCTCGCCGGACGTGCTTATCGTCGACTCCGTCCAGACCCTCTCCTCCACTGAGGTGGACGGGGCCGCCGGCGGCGTGACTCAGGTGCGCGAGGTCGCGGCGTCCCTCATCAGCGCCGCGAAGAAGCGGGACATGACCGCGATCCTCGTCGGCCACGTGACCAAGGAGGGCTCGATCGCGGGACCTCGCCTGCTCGAGCACCTGGTCGACGTCGTCTGCCAGTTCGACGGTGAACGCCACTCCCGGCTGCGCCTGCTCCGCGCGATCAAGAACCGCTACGGCCCCACCGACGAGGTTGGCTGCTTCGACCTGACCGAGAACGGCATCATCGGCCTGGCTGATCCGAGCGGCTTATTCGTCGCCGGCACCGAGCAGCAGGTAGCGGGCACGTGCGTGACCGTCTCACTGGAGGGCCGCAGGCCCCTCCTGGCGGAAATCCAAGCGCTCGTCTCCCCCACCGGCGGAGGTCAGGCCCGCCGCTCGGTGACCGGGCTGGACAGCTCACGCATGTCGATGCTGGTGGCCGTCCTGACGACGCGCGCCGGCGTACACCTCATGGAACGGGACACCTACGTCGCGACCGTCGGCGGTGTCAGGCTCACCGAGCCGGCCGTCGACCTGGCCGCCGCGCTGGCGCTGGCGAGCGCCTACGCCAACCAGCCCCTGTCCCGGAAGCTCGTCGCCTTCGGCGAGGTGGGGCTCTCGGGCGAGGTACGGCGGGTGCCCGAAATCTCACGCCGCCTGCACGAAGCCGAACGGCTCGGCTTCAGCCACGCGATCGTGCCGCCCAGCCCGGAACCACTCACCGGCATTCCCAGCGGGTTCAAAGTCAAGGAAGTCACCACTCTCGCCGAGGCCATGCAGGTCATCTTCCCGAAGAAGTAGGTCTGCCGACCGCAGATTCCGGGCCTCATCACTCCTCACCGAACGCACCAGCGCGCCGCCGTCGTACCGGGCATAAACTGAGCTGAACACTCATCTCCGCCGCAGAGGACCTGACATGACCAAGAGCCCCGATGACGCGCTGCGCGCGACGTTGGCCCGTATCGCCCCCGGGACCGAGTTGCGCGACGGCCTCGAGCGAATCCTGCGTGGGCGCACCGGCGGTCTGATCGTCCTCGGCTTCGACAAGACGGTCGATTCGATCTGCTCCGGCGGATTCGACATCAACATTGCCTTCTCACCGACGCGGCTGCGCGAGCTCGCGAAGATGGACGGTGCGATCGTCACCGACAAGGACCCCTCGAACATCCTCCGGGCCGGCGTCCAGCTGGTCCCCGATCACACGATCCCCACGCAGGAATCGGGCACCCGCCACCGCACGGCCGAACGCGTCGCCATCCAGACCGGCTTCCCGGTCATCTCCGTCTCGCAGTCGATGCAGACCATCGCGATCTACGTCCAAGGCATCCGCCACGTCCTCGAGGGATCCGAGCCGCTTCTCGCGAAAGCCAACCAGGCGCTGGCCACACTCGAGCGGTACCGGATGCGGCTGGACCAGGTCACAAGCCAGCTCTCCTCCCTCGAGATCGAGGCCATGGTCACCGTCCGCGACGTCGCCGTCGTTCTCCAGCGCCAGGAGATGGTCCGCCGCATCTCGGAGGAGATCGCGCAGTACGTCCTCGAGCTCGGCGTCGACGGACGCCTCCTTTCGCTGCAGCTCGACGAGCTCACCGCGGGCCTCGGCCCCGGCAGCGACGTGCTGCTCAAGGACTACTCCAAGAACGGCACGACGGCGGAGGCCATCGACTCCGCGCTCTCGAAGATGCGCCGCTTCTCCTCGGCAGACATCATCGACCTCACCAAGATTGCCGTGGTCCTCGGCTGCGGCACACATCCCGAAACCCTCGAGTCGCCGCTGCGCCCGAAGGGGCACCGCCTGCTTGCGGGCATCAAGGCTCTGCCGCGAGCGGTGGCCGGTCGCCTCGTGGAGAACTTCGACGACCTGCAGGAACTGATGGCTGCCGACATCACCGACCTGATGCATGTCGACGGCATCGGCGAGCAGCGGGCCCGAACAGTGCGCGAGAATCTCTCGAAGGTCGCCGAGTCCAGCCTGCTCGATCGGTTCTCTTGACCGCGGGACAACCACCACAACTCCCCGCGGCAGCCCGCAACACCCCGTCGCCTCGCTCCGGACCTCGGGGGCACCATCATCAGGGCCGCGCACTCCTTTTCCACAAACTCGAATACAGTTTCGCTTTTATCCACATCCATCTACCGCCGATCGTTGCCTTGTACTAAGATGGGGGCATGGCCATCACGCACCCCTCCGAGAGCCCCGCCGCCGCTTCCGGCGCCGCGGGCCGGGTGAGCGAGGCCGCCGAACGCGTGCGGGGGCTCTGCACGGAGGTCGGGTCCTTGAGGGATGCGGATCTCGTGCACGCAGCGGGCGCGGTCGAGGCCCTGGGCCGGCTCGTCGACGCCCTCCGCGTCCGCACGGCCGGGGAGATCGAGGACCGTTCGAGTAAAGGTCGGGGCGAGGACCGGCTATCGGCCCGGTACGGGTGCCGGACCGGGAGTGAGCTACTCGAACGCCTCACCGGCGCCCCGGGACGCGAAGTCCGCCGCCGGGCCGGGTTGGACGCGCGAACCCGGGCCGGTGTCTCGTTGACGGGTGAAGAACTTCCCGCAAGGTTCCCGGACATCGCGGAAGCCCTGCACGCCGGGAGCCTCGGCATCGAGACTGCGGAGCTGCTCACCGGGATGCTCACCCGCGTCGGCCCGCGCGCCGATCCGGGCGCGGCGGCCGCGGCCGAGGCGGCGCTCGTGGCCACCGCCACCGGACGAGACCCCGCGACACAGGACACTGCCGGCGAGGACCCGGCAGCCGAAGACCACGACACCCCCAGCAGCGGCCCGGACGGCTCCACCGGCAATGGCACCTGCGGGATGCCGGCGGCGACGTTCGCGGAGGTCAAGATCCACTCCCAGGCCTGGGAAGCGCACCTGGATCAGGACGGCCCCGATCCCGAGGCCGCCCGTGCCACCGCACGCCGCGGCCTGAGCCTGGGTGCCGCCCGCGACGGGCTGATCCCGGTCCGCGGGAACCTGATGCCCGAAACCGCCGCCCAACTCACCCGGCTGCTCTCCGCGTATCTGAATCCCGCGGCCCGCACCCACGACACCGGCCCGAACTCCGAAAACGACACCGGCGCCGGCGCTGAGAACGCTGAGGATGCTGCAGCCGCGCACGCCGGCACCATTCCTGAGTCCGGCTCCACCTCCGGGCCTGCGGTGGTGGTGGATGAGCGTACGCCGGCGCAGAGACGCCATGACGTGCTCGCCTCGATCCTCACCGCCGCCGCCCGCGCCGCGGAGACCCCAACTCTGGGCGGGGACGCCGCGACCCTGCTCGTGCACGTCACCGCCGAAGACCTCTTAGATTCGGCCGGGAGCGCGACCCTGGACGGCATCGACATCCCCGCACCATCCCGGGTGGGTCACCGCATCGCGTGTGCCGGGGCCGTGCAGAAAGTCCTCTTCGACTCGGCTGGGCGGATCATGGCTCTGGGTTCGAAGGAGCGGGTCTTCAACGCCCACCAGCGCCGGGCGATCACGGCCCGTGACGGCGGCTGTGTCATTCCCGGGTGCACGATCCCGGCGTCGTGGTGCGAGATCCACCACGTGCACGCCCACGCCGAGGATGGTCCGACGCACACGGACAACGGGGTGCTGCTCTGCTGGTTCCACCACCATCATCTCGAGAACTCGGGCTGGGAGATCCGCATCACCGGCGGAGTCCCGCACGTGAAAGCACCACCCTGGTACGACCCGGCCGGCGCATACCGTCCAGCAGTCAACGTGCTCACTCGCCGCGGCAGGCATCACCGGCCCGAACCACCACCGCCAGCCGTATCCGAAGCCGAGGGGACGCCGAAACCGAACCCACTACCGGGCCCTGCCCCGGACACGAGACCAGTCCTAGACGAGGACCCGAGACCAGACACGGGTCCGAAGACGGGCGCGGGCGGCAGCGACGAAAACAGCCCGCCGGGCTGGAACCCGAGCGCGAGTGAAAGAGAGTTCGAGGCCCGCTGGAACGCGGAGGCCTCACGGCCGTTCGCGCTGGAAGAAGGCGTCCCGGCCCGCTGGGACCCGGACGCGGGGCAAAGCCTCGAAGAAGCCGCCGAAGAAAGCCGGCGACGGTGGAACGCAGCAGACGACGAACCACCCTGGTGAACCCACCGGAACCGCAGCAGCGCATCGGGAGCCGCGGGGCCGCCGCGACAGCAAGCGGTCAGGGACGCTGGAACAGGTCGAGGTCCGGCGAGCCCAACCGAGCGACGCCGTTGACGCCAACTCCGACTAATCCACGCGGATGATCTGCACGAGAGTGCCGCAGGTGTCGTCAAAGACGGCGGTCGTGGCCGGGCCCCTCGTCAGCGGATCCTGGATGAACTCGACGCCCGAAGCCTTGAGCCGCTCGAATTCCGCCTCCACATCGTCCACCGCGAAGGAGACCACCGGGATGCCGTCGGCGGCAAGCGCCTCCTGATACTGGCGTGCAGCAGGATGGTGATTGGGCTCAAGTAAGACCTCAGGCCCGTCCTGCACGTCCGGAGCGACGACAGTGAGCCACCGGTCGGCGCCGAGCGGGATGTCGTGCCGCTTCACGAACCCGAGGACGTCCGTGTAAAAACCTAGAGCCGCGGCCTGGTCCTCGACGAAGACGCTCAACTGATGAATTCTCATGATTCTCCCTCGGGTTTACGAGGTCGCAGCCACCGGGTGGCCAACGGCTCGAGTGGTTCGGTGTTCAGGTCGTGGAATTTGTAGCGGCCGCTACGCCGGGTACGCACCAGGTCCGCCTCCTCGAGGACCGCCAGGTGCTGACTGACCGCCTGCCGGGACAGGTCAAGACCATGTTTGGAGACGAGGCGGGTGCACAGCTCGAAGAGCGTCTGCCCGTCGCGCTCGACGAGCTCGTCCAAGATGCAGCGGCGGGTCGGGTCCGCCAGGGCCCTGAAGACGTCTCCTGCCATGACCCGAGAATATGCAAGCTCTCACTTGCCTGTCAATGGGTGGCGGCGACTACTGAAGTTCGAAGACGGCGACGTTGGAGTCCCGGTTCCCGAGCTTCGCCTGAAAGAGGTACGTGCCGGGGCGCGGCTTCGCCGACACGGCCTGGCAGCCCGGTGCGCTGCGTACGCGTTCCCACGTGAAACGGGCCGTCTCCTGCTGACCGGGCTTCAAGGTGATGTGCAGATCCGCCGGATCCGCGAGGCAGTCGGCGGTCGAAAAGATGCGGTCCGCGGTGGACGTCGCCGTGTCCTTGCCGCTCGTGACCAGGAACTCCTGCTCCCCTGTGCCGACGTTGACTTCGCAGTCGAATCCGCCCGAATTCTCTACGGTCATGACCAGCACCGGGTTCTCCTCGGGCCCATACCTCCGCTGCTCAGTCGAGGCCTTCACGACGACGTCGCGCGGGCTGCAGCTCGTCGGCTCCTTCGTCGACTCCGGGCTCTTCGAGGCGCCCGGACCGTCACCGGCGGACGGCGATCCGTCATCGCCCCCTCCGCCTTCAGGCGAGGTCGCTGTCACGTCAGGGTCCGCCGTCGTCGCCGCGCGAAGCGCACCGACCGCGGCGATGGATCCCCAGACGATCAGGCCGACGACAACGAGCATCGCGAGCAGCACGACCAGGCGCCGGCGGCGGTAGACGGCCGGGCTGGGTCGACGACGAGGGGTTGGCATGCTGCAAGCGTATAACCGCGCGGCCGGTGAGCGCGGAACGCGCGCCGCGTTAGGGTATTCGGGTGCAGAAGACAACCACACCCCCCGCCCCCGCCGACCTGCACCGGCTGCACACGCAGATAACCCACTGGTTCGACGTCCACGGACGCGACCTGCCCTGGCGGCGCCCCGAAGCCGGCGCGTGGGGCGTGATGGTCAGCGAATACATGCTGCAACAGACCCCGGTCGTGCGCGTGCTGCCGGTATGGCACGAGTGGATGGAGCGCTGGCCGACACCGGCCGACCTCGCCGTCGAACCGTCCGGCGAGGCGCTGCGCGCGTGGGGCAAGCTCGGCTATCCACGGCGGGCCCTGCGCCTGCACGCCGCTGCACAGCGGATCGTCGAGGACCACAATGGCGAGGTCCCGGAGACGTTCGACGAGCTCATCGCACTGCCCGGAGTCGGCGACTACACCGCCGCGGCGATCGCGTGCTTCGCCTTTGGCACCCCGGAAACCGTCGTCGACACCAACATCCGCCGCGTGCACGCCCGCGCCATCACCGGCAATGCCCTGCCCGAACCCAGCTACACCGCCGCCGAAGCGCGCCTCGCGGCGGCGCTCATGCCGCCGCGCGACGCGGAGGACCCGCGGCTTCCGGGCCCATGGGGCGAGTACGACGACGGTGTACTCGGGTGCCGCTGGAACGCTGCGGTCATGGAGCTGGGCGCGCTGGTGTGCACGGCGCGAAACCCGAAGTGCGACGCGTGCCCGGTAGCGTCGTCGTGCGCGTGGATCGAGGCCGGTCAGCCGGCCCCGCACTACCAGCCGAAAGGCCAGCCGTGGGCGGGCACGGACCGGCAGGTCCGCGGCGCGTTCATGGCCGTGCTGCGTGAAGCCGACTCCCCGGTGGGCCGAGAGGAACTGGTGCGGGCCGACGTCGTGCTTGCGACGGACGCGAAAGCCGACCAGCTGGAGCGGTGCCTGGCGTCGCTGCTCGCGGACGGGCTGGCGCACGAAGGCGTGCACGGCATCGCGCTGCCGCACTGACGTCCGGACTCCTCAGATCTTCTTGACGATGGACGACTTGAGCTCCATCTGCCCGAAGCCGTCCACCTTGGCCGCGATGTCGTGATCGCCGCTGCCGTTGACGAGCCGGATGTTCCGGACCTTCGTGCCGGCCTTGAGCGCGCTCTGCGCTCCCTTGACCTTCATGGTCTTGACGATCGAGACCGAATCACCGTCGGCGAGGACGTTTCCGACCGCGTCCTTGACCACTGATTCCGCTGCGGCGGCCGCTTCGGGCGCCGGGCTCCACTCGTGGGCGCACTCCGGGCAGACCAACAGGGCACCCATCTCGTACGTATACGCCCCGTCGCATTCAGGGCAGGAGGGCAAGGTGTCGCTCATGGTCATCGTCCTTCGGCATTGCTCGGTCCCGCGCGGAACCGGGCGGTCAGCCAATTCTACTGACTGCACGTAATAATCCCGTCGGCAGCGAGTGTGGGCGCGGGCGCCGACGGCCGGAGTGCGAAGATCTATCTCCATCATGAACCACGGTCGACGACGACGCGTCGTCGCAGGTCGGAACGGAAGGTCACCCCATGAGCAGTACCGAGCCACGGACGCTTGCGAAGTCCCTCGGAAACATCGACGCCCTCGCACTCGGGTTCGGGGCCATGATCGGCTTCGGCTGGGTGGTGCTGACCGGCGGCTGGCTCGAGAGCGCCGGAACACTCGGTGCGACGGCCGCGATGCTCGTCGGCGGCGGGATCATGGCTGTTGTCGGACTGACATATGCCGAGCTCACCGGCTCGATGCCGAAGGCCGGTGGCGAGCACAACTTCATCCTCCGGGCACTCGGTCCGCGGCCCTCGTTCATTGGATCGTGGGGCATCACCGGCGGCTACGTCACGATCGTGGCGTTCGAGGCCGTGGCCCTGCCCCGGACGGTCGAGTACATCTTCCCGGGCGTCAGCCAAATCCCGCTGTGGACGGTCGCGGGATTCGAGGTCCATCTGACCTGGGCGCTCGTCGGGGTGGCGGCGGCTGTCGCCCTGACGTGGATCAACATCCGCGGCGTCAAACAGGCCGGTGTGGTCCAAACGTTCACGGTCCTGTTCTTGCTGATCATCGGACTGCTCCTGATCTTCGGTTCGTTTGCCGGCGGCGAAGCGCAGAACATGCAGCCTCTCTTCAGCGGCGGAATGGCCGGATTCTTCGCGGTGCTCGTGGCCGTTCCGTTCCTCTTCATCGGCTTCGATGTGATCCCCCAGTCCGCTGAGGAGGTCAACATCCCCGCGCGCAGGATCGGCGCGCTGGTCGTCCTGTCCGTCGTGCTCGCGACCGCCTGGTACGTCATGGTGGTCCTGACGACGTCGACGGCGATGCCGGCCGCAGATCTCGCCGGTGCCGACATCGCGACGGCGGACGCGTTCGGCGCGATGTTCGGTTCTGCGTTCATGTCGAAGGTCATGATCGCCGGTGGCATCGCCGGCATCCTCACCTCGTGGAACTCTTTGCTGCTCGGTGCCTCGCGCCTCATCTACTCGCTGGCGCGCAGCGGCATGCTGCCCGAGTGGTTCGCCGACCTGCACCCCAAGTACCGCACGCCGTACAAGGCACTGATGTTCATCGGCGGCATCTCGATGCTGGCCCCGTTCTTCGGTGCGCAGATGCTCGGCTGGCTCGTCGACTCCGGCGCACCGAGCATCATCGTCGCCTACTTCCTGGTCTCCGTGACGTTCCTGGTGCTGCGACGACGCGAACCCGGGATGGACCGCCCGCTGCGCATCGGTGGTAGCGGCCGAGGAGGCGAGATGATCGGGTGGGTCTCCGTCATCCTCACTGCAGCCCTGTTCAGCCTCTACATGCCCGGCATGCCGGCCTCGCTCTCGTGGGAGCCCTGGCTGATCTTCGCCGTGTGGTGGGCGCTCGGCGCCGCGTTCTTCTTCCGCGTCCCGGCGGGCATCACCCCGGGCGTGGACGCGGAGGAGAAGGTTCTCGCTGCCGTGCGCACCCGCGGCGCACGCTAGGAGGCGATGGCCACGGCAAGGCCTGGCGGTCGTCCGCTAGGCTTCCAGTGGTAGTGCGGCCACGGGAGGGAGAGCACAGCATGGAAGTCCTCGACGACCTCGAACGCCGTATCGCCGCCGCGCTGCAGATCAACCCGCGGGCCTCGTGGCGTACCGTCTCTCAGGCGCTCGACGAGCACGAGCGCACGGTGGCCCGCCGCGGCACGGAACTACTGGCAAGCGGCCGCATCGCCGCCGTCGGAATCCGCTCGCGCCCTGCCTCCCTGCTGGTGCGTGCCCGGTGTGCTCCCGGGTCCGCCCCCGTAACGTCCGAGGCACTGGCGACGCGGGCGGACACGAGCTTCTCCTATATGGTGACCGGCTCGACCGACGTCGTTGCCGAGATCCTCACGACCCACGCACAACTGGCACACCTCGTCTCCGTCGATTTGGCCACCACCCCGGGCATCGCGCACGCGGAGACGCTGCCGGTGTTGAAGTATTTCCGCACCATCCGCTCATGGCGGATCGGCGTCCTGACGCAGCAGGAGATTGAGGCTCTCGGCGGGGCACATCCAGCCCGTGACAAGGCTCCCCTCGTGGACCTACCCCTCTCCGGGCAGGACAAGGACATCGTGGACTGCCTCGTGGCCAACGCGCGCATGAGCTACGAGGAGATCGCGCGCCGGGCGGGTGTCTCGGAGACCACGGCCCGGCGCCGGGTGGAATGGATCCTGAGCAACGAGGCTGTGCAGTTGCGCCTGCTCGTCGAACCGGCCGCAGCCGGGTTGCCACTTGAAGCGCTCGTGTGGTTGCGCATCGCCCCGGGGAAGATCGACGGCATCGGCGAAGCACTGCGGCGCGACTCCCGGGTGCGCTATGCCGCGGCCCTGGCCGGCAGCTCGCAGATCGTCGTCGACGTCACCCTCCCGACCGGCGAAGAGCTCTACCGGTTCGTCACCGAATCCGCGTGGGCTTCCGGGGTCGACTCATTCGATATCACGATGGTCGTGCGTGCCCGCAAACGCGGGGGCCGTCTCAACGACCCGTCCGTCGCCTGAGGCCTGCGGCGCTTTGAGCGCATACCCCGTCGCGGCTTCGAAGACCCGCGCGATGCGCAACAGCTGCGGGTCTCGGTAGTGGAACGCGGAGAGCTGAACACCCGTCGGCAGGCCGGAATCGCTGAACCCAGCCGGCATCGCCAGCGTCGGCAGTCCCGTCGCTGAGATCAGGCACGCCGACCGCATCCAGTCCAGGTACGTCTTCGACTCGACTCCTGCCACTTCCCCCGGGTAGCGCAGCGTCGCGTCGAACGGCAGGACCTGCGCCCCCGGGCTGAGGAACAGATCGTAGGAATCGAAGTACGTGCGGACCCGCTCCTGCAGTCGGGTTGCCGCCGCCGTCGTCTCGATGATCGCCCGGGCGTCCAGCGCCCACCCCTTCTCGACGTTCCAGATGACTTCAGGCTTGACGAGGTCCGGGCGGGATTCGACGAGGGCCCCGAGGCCCGTGGCGAAGTCGATCGCGCGGGTGTCGCCGAAGACCCGATCGGCCTCGGTCAAGTCGATCGTCGCCTCCTCGACGGTCGCCCCGAGGGACTCGAAGACGGCGACCGCGCGATCCAGCGCCTCGAGCATGGGTGCCTCGACGGGCACGCCCAGACCGAAGTCGCGGCTGACGCCGATCCGCACGCCGCGCAGGTCGGCCGGCGCCTCTCCGCCAAAGGCCGACGCCTGCAGCGGAGCCTGCAGTTGCAGCTCGGCGGCGGGCCCCGCCGTCGCTCGCATGAAGAGCTCGATGTCCTCGACCGTGCGGGCCATCGGGCCGACTCGACCGAGCCAGGCCCACGCATTCCGCTCTCCCGGCATCGGGATGACACCGAGGGACGGGCGGAACCCGAACACGTTGCAGAAGGACGCTGGGATGCGCACGGACCCGCCCATGTCGCTGCCCTCGCCGAGCGGCTGAATGCGCGCGGCCAGGGCCGCGGCGAGGCCACCGCTCGAGCCACCGGCGCTACGCGAAGGCGCGTACGGGTTGGTGGTCGTGCCGAAGACCTCGTTGAACGTGTGGGAGCCGGCCCCGAACTCCGGGACGTTGGACTTGCCGGTGGCGACGACGCCGGCCGCGCGCAGCCTGGCGATGATGAGGTCGTCGCGGTCCGGAACATGCTCGGCGAAGGCCGGCGACCCGTTCGTCGAGCGCATCCCGGCGACCTGGTGGGTGTCTTTGTGCGTCATGGGCAGCCCGTGCAGCGGACCCGTGGGCCCGGACTCCGCGAAACGGCGGTCCGCCGCTGCGGCCCGCTGCATCGCACCCTCGGCGTCGACGGTGATGATCGCGTTGATGGGGCCGTTAACAGCGTCGATGCGGTCGAGATGGGCTTGCGTCACCTCACGCGAAGACAGCTCGCCAGCGGCCAACAGGGCCACGAGTTCGGTCGCGGACTTCTCGTGCATCTCGGTCATGGTTTCTCCTCGGATCTTCTGGCGGCGTCCACCAGCGTCGATGTCGCCGGCACCCCTTCTCTGCCTTCGAGTGTGTTCGACGTCACGACCCCAGGGAAGCACCCGGGGCAAAAAAGCCGTCGGTGGCGGATATGGACAGTTCTCGGTCGGATTCCGCCAATCATTGAACCCGGACCCGGAGGGTGTGAATGTTGTGGACATCACATTTCTTGCGCTTCGGAAGGACACTCCATGAGCAGCACCTCAGCGGCCGTCGCCGCGAGCGGCGCATCCACCGACATCGCCGCGGTGGCAAACTCGCCGATCCTGTGGATCTGCGCGCTCGGCGTCTTCGCCATCATCTTTGTCCAGACGGCGATCTACATGAAGGCCGCACGCACGGCCGGATCGTCCGTCGGCCTGGACAAGCAGGACCTGACCCGGGCGTTCCGCTCCGGCGCGATCGCCTCCGTCGGGCCCTCGCTCGCGGTCGTCATCGTGGCGATCGCTCTTCTGGCCCTCTTCGGAACGCCCGCCGTCCTCGTCCGCATCGGCCTCATCGGCTCGGTCTCGACGGAGGTCGCCTCCGCCTCCATCGCCGCGTCCTCACTCGGCGCCGACCTCGGCGGCCCCGATTACACGCAACAGGTCTTCGCCGTCGCTTTCATCGCGATGTGCCTCAGCGGCGGCGCCTGGATGCTAGCGACCCTCATCCTGACACCCCTGCTCAAGCGCGGCGGAAACAAGCTCTCCGAGGTGAATCCGGCGGCGATGGCCCTCATCCCGGGGGCTGCTCTCCTCGGTGCTTTTACGACCCTGACCGTCGCCGAGCTGCCCAAGTCCGGGCTCGGCGCCACCACGATCGTGATCTCCGCGATCATGATGGCCGGGCTCCTGTTCACGGCGAAGAAACTCAACGCCGGCTGGATCAAGGAGTGGGCCCTCGGCATCTCGATCATCGTCGCCCTGACGTTTGCCTACTTCGCCCACGCGGCCACCGGCGCCTAGAGAAGGAACCCCCATGTCAACCATCATCTCGGAATCCCCTACCGGTATGCAGGCCTTCGAGCGCACGACGTCCCGCTGGGGCCGGCTCACGATGCTGGCCGGCCTGCTCATCTCGCTCGCCGGGCCGTTCTACGTGGCCCTGTTCATGGACGTCGGCGTGACCCTGACGCACATCATCACGGCGTATACGGCCGTCGCGGCCACGTTCCTGGTCTTCGCCGTGGTCGAACCCGTCACCTACTTCCCGATCCTGGGTCAGGCCGCCATGTATCAGGCGTTCATGATCGGCAACATCTCCAACAAACTGCTACCAGCAGCTCTTTGCGCGCAGAGCCGCATCGACGCCAAGCCGGGCAGTAGGCAGGGGGACCTCGCGGCCGTCATGGGCATCTGCGGCGCCGCCATGGTGCACCTGACGTCGCTCTTGATCTTCGTCGGCATCTTCGGGACGTGGCTGCTCACCGTCATCCCCGAATCCGTCACCGAGGTCACCCGCCTCTACATTCTGCCCGCGATTGTCGGGGCCGTCCTGGTCCAGGCCATCGCGGCCGTCAAGCAGGTACGGCCGACGCTGATCGCGCTGGCGGTCGCCGTCGTCCTGGTCTTCGCCGTGATTCCTGCCGTCCCGGCCCTCACCTACTACGCAACAGCGATCGGCGTCGCCGCGACGGTGCTGATCTCCTGGTTCGCCCGCAAACGCGACTGATGAAAGAGAACACCATGACACACGCCATCGACCGGATCCGGCCGCTCGACGCCGCGGACCAGGAGCGCATGCACGCCCTTTACCGGCACCTGCACGCGAACCCCGAGCTGAGCATGCAGGAGCACGCCACCGCCGACTTCATCGCCGCGGAGCTGGACGCGCTGGGCATCGAGAACTTTCGCTGCGGCGGCACCGGCGTCGTCGGTATCCTGCGGGGCGGTGACGGCCCCGTCGTCGCCTTCCGCGCCGACACCGACGGCCTGCCGATCGCCGAGGATACCGGTCTCGACTACGCGTCGACGGCGACGGGGACCCTGGCCGACGGCACGGAGGTACCCGTCATGCACGGGTGCGGCCATGACACCCACGTGACCGCGCTACTCACCGCCGCCCGACTGCTCGACGCGTCCCGCGACGGCTGGGCCGGCACGATCGTGCTGCTCTTCCAGCCCGGCGAGGAGACGGCCGCCGGGGCCCGCGCCATGGTCGACGACGGCCTCTGGGACAAGGCGCCCCGACCCGAGGCGGTCCTCGGCCAGCACGTCATGCCGCTGAAGGCGGGAACGATCGCGATCAGCAGCGGGACCGCGATGGCGATGGCCGACGCCCTGCGCGTGACGGTGCACGGCAAGCAGTCGCACGGCTCCCAGCCGCAGCACGCGATCGATCCGATCGTGCTCGCCTCCGCCATGGTGACCCGCCTGCAGACGATCGTCTCCCGGGAGCTGGATCCGCTCGAATCCGCCGTCGTCACGATCGGGACCTTCCACGCGGGTCTGAAGGAGAACATCATCCCGGACCGGGCCGAGTTCACGCTCAACATCCGCACCCTGACGCCGCCGGTGCGCGAGCAGGTTCTCGCCGCCGTCGAACGCATCGTGAACGCCGAGGCCGCCGCCTCTGGTGCCCCCGCGCCCACGATCGAGAAGCTCTACGACTTCCCGGAGAACTTTAACGACCCCGACGCCGCCGCCCGCGTGAGGGCGGCCCTCGGACAGGCGCTCGGCGCGGAGAACGTCCGCGCCTCGGGCCCGCTGATGGGCTCGGAGGACTTCGGGCACCTCGGCTCGGCCATCGGCGTGCCGACCGTCTACTGGATGTTCGGCGGTTTCGACCGCGACGACGACCTGCCCGTGAACCACTCGCCGTTCTTCGGCCCCGTGCTCGAGCCGACGCTGACGACGGCGACGCGCGCAGCCATCGCCGGACTGCTCGCCTGGGTCGGCACCGACGAGCGGAGCGGCGAATGAGTGGAGTGAAGTCCGCCGGCCCGCTGGCCGGAACCATGGTGCTGGACCTGAGCCGCGCCCTCGCCGGACCGCACGCGGGCATGATGCTCGGGGACCTGGGCGCCCGCGTCGTCAAGGTCGAGAGCACGGTCGGCGACGACACGCGCCGCTGGGGCCCGCCGTTCGTCGGCCCGGAGGACGACCGGCAGGCCACCTACTTCCTCTCCTGCAACCGCAACAAGGAATCCGTCGCGCTCGATCTCAAGGACGACGACGGCCGGCGCACCCTCGAGGCGCTCGTCGCCGACGCGGACGTGCTCATCGAGAACTTCCGCCCGGGCGTCATGGACCGCCTCGGCCTCGGCTTCGCGCGGCTGCACGCGCTTAACCCGGCCCTGGTGATCCTGTCGATTTCCGGCTTCGGCCACGACGGCCCGGAGTCCCACCGCAGCGGATACGACCAGATCCTGCAGGGCGAGGCCGGCCTGATGTCGCTCACCGGCTCCGGCCCGGACGATCCGCAGCGCGTCGGCGTCCCGATCGCGGACCTGCTGGCCGGGATGTACGGGGCGTACGGCGTCGCCGCGGCACTCGCCGAGCGGGAGCGCACGGGGCGCGGCCAAGTCGTGCGCACGTCGCTGCTGGCCGCCGTCGTCGGGGTGCACGCCTTCCAGGGCACCCGGGCGACCGTCGCGCACGAGACGCCCCGCGCCCAGGGCAACCACCACCCCTCGATCGCACCCTACGGCCTCTTCCGGTGCGCGGGCGGGCAGGTGCAGATCAGCGTGGGCAGCGAGAAGCTGTGGGCGTCCTTCGTCGCGGCGTTCTCCCTGGCCGACCGCGTTACCGACCTCGAGACCAACGCCGAGCGGGTCCGCCGCCGCGAGGACGTCATCCGCATCGTCGAGGAGGCGTTCGCGGGCTACGGACCCGAGGAGCTGCTGGCCCGACTCGACGCCGCGGGCATCCCCGCCGGCAAGGTCCGCACGCTCGATGAGGTCTACGCGTGGGAGCAGGTCGCCTCGCAGCACCTCCGCGTCGACGTCGACCACCCGGTCCTCGGGTCCGTCACCCTGCCGGGCCCGGCCGTGCGGTTCTTCAACGCCGATGGCGCCGAGACCACACGGCTCGAGCACACGGCGCCACCCACGCTGGACCAGCACGGGCCCGCGATCCGCGCCGCCGCGGCACCTGCCGGAGTCGCCCGGTGACCGCCGCGGACCGCCCCCGCCGAACCACCGCGCACGAGCTGCTCGCCGAAGTGCTCGACGACGGCACGTTCGTCTCGTGGGACCGCACCCCCGAGACCGGGCACCTGCCGCCGTCGTACCGGGCCGAACTCGCGGCCGCGGCCGCGAAGAGCGGAACGGACGAGTCCATCCTGACGGGTGAGGGCCGGGTGAATGGGCGCCGCGTGGCCGTCGCCGTGAGCGAATTCGGCTTCCTGGGCGGCTCGATCGGCCTGGCCGCTGCCGACCGCCTCGTGCGCCTGTTCGACCGGGCCGCCGCCGAGGGGCTCGCCGTGCTCGCGAGCCCGGCCTCGGGCGGCACGCGCATGCAGGAGGGCACGCCGGCGTTCGTCTCGATGGTCGGCATCTCCGCCGCCGTGCGCCGCCACCGGCTCGCCGGGCTGCCGTACCTCGTCTACCTGCGCGACCCGACCACCGGCGGCGTCATGGCCTCGTGGGGATCGCAGGGCCACGTCACGGTCGCGCAACCGGGCGCGCTGCTCGGGTTCCTCGGCCCACGCGTGTACGAGACGATCTACGGTCGTCCGTTCCCCACCGGCGTGCAGGTCGCCGAGAACCTGCAGGCCAAGGGGCTGATCGACGCGGTCGTCCCGGTGAGCGAGCTCGCCGGCGTCGTCGACCGCGCCCTGCGGATCCTCGCCCCTGCCGACTCCCCGGGGCACGACGGCGGCGCCCCGCCCGCCGCTGCCGCCGCACCCGCCGCGGTGGCCGGACCCGCGGAGGTGTGGCGGGCGATCGAGGCCACGCGGGCAACACGGCGCCCCTCCGTGCGGCACCTACTCAAGTACGGAGCCTCCGACATCCTGCCGCTCTCCGGCACGGCCCAGGGCGAGCGCGACCCGAGCATGTTCCTGGCCCTCGCGCGGCTCGGCGGACGCGCGTGCGTCGTCGTCGGGCAGGACCGGCGGCCCGAGCGTTCCGAGCCGCTGGGTCCGGCGTTCCTGCGTGAGGCCCGGCGCGGCATGCGCCTCGCCGAGCAGCTCGCGATCCCGCTCGTCACCGTGATCGACACGGAGGGCGCAGCGCTCTCGCGCGAAGCGGAAGAAGGTGGCCTCGCCGGGGAAATCGCCCGCTCGATCACGGAGCTGATCGGGTTGCGCACCGCGACCGTCTCCGTGCTCCTGGGCCAGGGCACGGGCGGCGGCGCGCTTGCGCTGCTGCCCGCGGACCGCACGATCGCCGCGGCCAACGCGTGGCTCTCACCGCTTCCTCCGGAGGGCGCCAGCGCGATCGTGTACCGCGACACGGACCACGCCGCACAGCTGGCCGCCGAGCAGCACGTCGACGCCGCGTCGCTGCTCGCGGCCGGGATCGTGGACACTGTGGTGCCCGAGCCGGCTCCGGCCGCCGAGCGCCCGCGGGAATTCTCGCGCGATATGGCCGCTGCGGTCGCCGCGGCTCTGACGGAGGTCGCGGCGCTGCCGCTGGCGTCGCTGCTAGCCGGCCGCGAGCACAAATACGCCCGCATCGGGCTGCCCCGCTGATCGCGCGCTGCGCCCGTTCCCGGACAAGGGGCGGGCGCGGCGCGTGTGACCCGTCGTCGTAATATGCCCGCGTCCGGGCGAATCATGCTGATAATTGGGAGATGACAGCCGGGCCGAATGTGCTCTCCTTCACGGAGACGATCGTGACACGCCGGGGCGTGAAGCGAGTCGGCGTCCTCCGCCGCCGCAAACCGATCGTGATGCGGGAGTCGGTCTGGAATATCCAGGTCGACGGCAAGTCGCTTCAGGGGTGGATCCGCGACTGGACCGGCGCCCAGGACGCGCCGGCCGAGATGGCGGACCTGCATTCCTCGTTCCCCGCCGCCGGCCTGCTGCGCATCGACCACTTGCTCGGGCTCGAGCAGGGCCCCGGAACCCAGCGGGTGGGCCTGCTGTTCTGCCCGATCTGCCGCAACGAAGCGTGCGGCTACCTCTCCTGCGAAATCGACCTCCAGGACGACGCCGTGACCTGGACCCGCTTCGGCTGGGAGGACACGGTTGCCGGCTCGGCGCGGACGACGCCAATCGCTGGCGCCGAGACGCTCACGTTCGATCCCGAGACCTACCGCGAGGCGCTGCTGACGCTGCGCAGGAAGATCGCACCGGTCGACCAGTCGACTACCGTTTAGCCCAGCAGGCGGGCCTTCAGCTCCTTAACGCGCGCGTGAATGTCATCGCGGACAAGCTCCATGCGCTCCCGCCCCTCGATCCCACGTTCGCTCGGCTCGTCGGTCTCCCAGCGCTCGATCACGACGCCGTCGACCGGCTCGACCTGCGCCTCGGCGCCCAGGATCACGACGAGCCCGGCGGCGCTCATATTCTCCGCGGTGAGCGGCTTGGGGACCTCGGCGCGGATGTCGACGCCGGCGTCGAGCAGGACCTCGGCGGAGAGCCCGTTGATCTTCTCGGCGGGTTTGGTGCCGGCACTCGTCACGACGACGTCGTCACCGGCCTCGAGCTTCATCAGGCCGGCGGCCATCTGGGACTTGCCGCCGTTCTTCGAGCAGACGAACAGGACTGCGGGCTTAATTGTCATGGGATTCCCTCCGGTGGTGGCGGTTGATTCGATCGGTCTGCTGCGGACATCGGTGTTGGGGCTCGGTTGTTGCGGTTCGACAGTCAACGCGCGCTGCATCAGCACCGTGTCGAGAACCCGCCCGTTCTTCGTGCCGACCCCTACGAGCCGCCCGGCCTCGACGAAGCCGTGTCGATCGTGGAGGGCGCGCGAACCCGGTTCGCCGGCATCGGCGATCACCGCGATCATCTGCCGGAAGCCGGCCGCCGCCGAACGGCTCAGCAGCTCGCCCAGCAGCAGGCCGCCGAGGCCGAGTCCGGTGGCCTCCGGGGCCAGGTAGACGGAGTCCTCGACGGTGTACCGGTAGGCGCTCCGGGACCTCCACGGCGAGGCGTAGGCGAATCCAACGACGCCGGCGGCCGTCTCCGCGACGAGGAACGGCATCCGCTGGCCCTCGAGGTCGTGGCGCCTGGCCTCCCACTCGGCGACGGAGGGTGCGACCGCGGCGAAGTTGACGGCGGTGTTCCGGACGTAGTGCCGCATGATGCGGGCGACGACCTCGAGGTCCGCAGATTCGACTCCGCGGACGCGGACGCCCTCTAGGGCCCCGGCTCCCCGCCGCCCCGCGTCGACCACGGCCGCTACCGCTTCGCGGCCCACGGCCCGCCGAGCACCGCGGCCAGGTCGTCGAGCGCGCCGGGAACCACGGAGTAGTACGCCCAGACGCCGCGCTTTTCGCGGGCGAGCAGGCCGGCGTCGACGAGGATCTTCAGGTGGTGGGAAACGGTCGGCTGGCCGAGATCGAGCGGCCCGGTCAAGTCGCACACGCAAGCCTCGCCAGACTCCCCGGCCGCCACGAGTGAGAGCAGGCGCAGCCGGTTCGGGTCGGCGAGCGCCTTGAACCGCGCGGCCAGCACGGCCGCCTCCGCCGCGCTCAGGCCCGGGGTCTCCGCCGACGGGAGGCAGCAGGCGTCGTCGACGGGCTTCTCTGCGACCTCCGCGAGTGCTTCCGCCATGGCTTCTCCCCTCATCCGCCGGGCACCCCCGGCAAAGATTGACAGTTATCGATGCATTACATCATACTCGAGGCATCGACGAACGTCGATACCTTGATCCGACCACCCCTGGGCCGGGCCGCCGACCGCGCCCCGCCCGCGACAGGAGCACCCCGTGGACACTGCCGTCACCACCGCCTCCCTTCCCATGAACCAGCACGACGACGACGCGCTTCCCGTCGCGGTCATCGGTGCCGGGCCGGTCGGCCTGGCGACAGCCGCCCACCTGCTCGAGCGAGGCGTGCCGACGATCGTGCTCGAGGCCGGGGCCTCCGTCGGCGCGACCGTGTCAGCCTGGGGGCACATCAAGACCTTCTCGACGTGGCAGTACAATATCGACGCCGCCGCGCGCAGGCTGCTGGACGCAGCCGGATGGGACGCCCCGAACCCCAAGCGCCTGCCGACCGGCGCGGATCTGGTCGAGCAGTACCTCACCCCGCTCGCGGCGACCGCGCCCATCGCCCGCGCCCTGCACCTCAACCACCGGGTCACGGCCATTTCCCGCGCCGGGATCGACGGCCGCGGGCTCGACAAGACGCACTCGCGGGGACGGGACGACTCGCCTTTCCTGCTGCGCATCTCGGCCACCGGCGCGGCGGACGCAACCGCAGCGGAGAGTGCGGCTGTCGCGGGCAGCGGCGACGCCGTCGCCGTCCAGAAGACGCTGTACGCGCGGGCCGTGATCGACGCCTCGGGCACGTGGGAGCAGCCGAATCCGGTCGGCCCGGCGGGACTGGAGGCCCCCGGCGAGCGCGAGGCCCGCGCGGCCGGGTTGATCACCTCGGCGCTGCCGGACGTGCTCGGCGCCGATCGCGAGCGGTTCGCCGGCCGCCATACGCTGGTCGTCGGCGCCGGACACTCAGCCGCGAACACACTGCTCCTGCTCGGCCGCCTGGCGGACGCCGAGCCGGGAACGCGTGTCACCTGGGCACTGCGTGCAGCCGACCCGGCGCGGGTCTACGGCGGCGGCGACGCGGACGGACTGCCGGCCCGCGGCGCTCTCGGCGCGCGCTTGAAGAACATGGTGGACACTGGGCGGATCGAGCTGCGCACGTCTTTCTCCGTCACTGAAACCCTGCCCGCCGACGGCCGCCTGGACGTCCTCGCACGTACGTCTGGCGGCGAGGAGGTCCTGACCGTGGACTCGCTCGTGCCCGCGACCGGGTTCCGCCCGGACCTGGACGTGCTGCGCGAGCTGCGGTTGGAGCTCGACCCGGCGGTCGAGGCTCCGCGCGCACTCGGCCCACTCATCGACCCGGAGTTCCACAGTTGCGGGACGGTCGAGCCGCACGGCGCGCGCCTGCTGGCACACCCGGAGAAGGACTTCTACATCGTAGGAATGAAGAGCTACGGCCGCGCGCCGACGTTCTTGATGGCCACCGGGTACGAGCAGGTGCGCTCGATCGCCGCGGCCCTCGCCGGCGATGCCGCAGGCGCCGAGCGCCTCGAACTCGAGCTCCCGGAGACCGGCGTGTGCTCCGCGGGTGCCGGCAGCAGCTGCGACGCACCCGCCCCGGCCGAACAGGAAGTAGCCGACGACGACGGCACCGCCGGGTGCTGTCCCGCCCCGGAGCCGGTGCTCATCGGCGTCCCGACCGGCCTCGCGCACGGCCGGCAGGGCGCCGAGTAAGCCACCCCGCGCCATATATTGACATCCGTCGATCTATGGCGCGATGATTGACCAGCTATGCATCGATAACCATCGATACAAGAATCGGAGAACCACTCGTGCCCCAGGCCGACACCCGCACCCCCGCCCCGCCGCTCGACGAGACCGCGCACGTCGTCGCAAAACTGTCCGTGCTCGATCGCTTCCTGCCCGTCTGGATAGTGGCCGCCATGGCCGTCGGCCTCGGGCTCGGCACGGCGGTCCCCGGCTTCGGCGAAGCCCTCGAGGCCGTGCAGATCGCCGGGGTCTCCCTGCCCATCGCGATCGGCCTGCTGGTGATGATGTACCCCGTACTGGCGAAGGTCCGCTACAACGAGACGCAGCGCGTCATCGGCGACAAGAAGCTCATGGTCACGTCCCTCGTGATCAACTGGGTGCTGGCGCCGGCCTTCATGTTCGTCCTCGCATGGATCTTCCTCGCCGACCTGCCGGAGTACCGGACCGGCCTGATCATCGTGGGTCTCGCCCGCTGCATCGCGATGGTGCTGATCTGGAACGACCTCGCCTGCGGGGACCGCGAAGCCGCCGCCGTGCTCGTCGCCGTGAACTCCGTTTTCCAGGTCTTCATGTTCGGCATCCTCGGCTGGTTCTACCTACAGCTGCTGCCCGACTGGCTCGGGTTGCCGACGACGAGCGCCGAGTTCTCCATCTGGGCCATCACGGTCTCCGTCCTGGTCTTCCTCGGTATCCCGCTCGTCGCCGGCTACCTGACGCGCACCCTCGGCGAGCGCGCCCGCGGACGGGAGTGGTACGAGGCGAAGCTGCTGCCGAAGATCGGTCCGTGGGCCCTCTACGGCCTCCTGTTCACGATCGTCGTCCTCTTCGCACTGCAGGGCGAGCAGATCACGAGCCGCCCGCTCGACGTCGCGCGGATCGCGCTGCCCCTGATTGTTTACTTCCTCGTCACCTTCTTCGCCTCGATGCTGATCGGCTACGTGCTTAAGCTCGGTTACGCACGCACCACCACACTCTCCTTCACCGCATCCGGCAACAACTTCGAGCTGGCGATCGCCGTGGCGATCGCGACGTTCGGAGCGACGAGCGGCCAGGCCCTAGCCGGCGTCGTCGGACCGCTGATCGAGGTCCCAATCCTCGTAGCCCTCGTCTACGTGGCCCTCTGGGCCCGCAAATTCTTCACCGCCAGCCCCGCACCGATCGAGAGGTAGTACCCATGAGCAGCAAGCCCTCAGTCCTGTTCGTCTGCGTCCACAATGCCGGACGCTCCCAGATGGCCGCCGCCTTCCTGACCACCCTCGCCGGGGACCGGATCGAGGTGCGCTCCGCCGGCTCCCAGCCGGCGGAGACGGTCAACCCGGCCGCCGTGGAGGCCATGGCCGAGCTCGGCATCGACATGTCGGCCGAGGTCCCCAAGATCCTGACGACCGACGCGGTGCAGGCCTCCGACGTCGTCATCACGATGGGCTGCGGCGACGAATGCCCGTTCTTCCCCGGCAAGCGCTACGAGGACTGGAAGCTCGAGGATCCCGCCGGGCAGGGCGTCGACGCGGTGCGCCCGATCCGCGATGACATCAAGCGGCGCATCGAAGAGCTCATCGCCTCCCTCGTCCCCGCCGCCTCCTAGCGCCGACCGGCCCGAAACGAAAGATCAACATGAGCAACGCGACACCCGCCCAGAACCCCTCGACCCCAACGTCGGACAAGGACCGCCACGTGCTCATGCGGGAGGTCAACCACCTGGCCGCGCGGTATCGCGGGATCTTCGCACCGGAGATGATCGAGCGTTACCTGTTCGAGTCGTACACCACGCTCAGCCGCACCGCGCGCGTGCGCACCTACCTTGCGGCGACGGCGATGCACTTCGCCGCCGACCGGCTGCACGCGCTGGCGCAGTCAATGGGCGCAGCCCCGAAAGACCAGCCGGAGGTTCTGTTCGTGTGCGTCGAGAACGCCGGTCGGTCGCAGCTGGCCGCCGCGCTCATGCGGAAGATCGGCGGCGACGCGATTTCCGTCCGCTCTGCGGGGTCGAACCCGTCCGCCGAGCTGCATCCCGTCACCCTGTACCTCATGCAGCAACGCGGACTGCCGACCGAGGGCTTGTACCCGAAGCCGCTGACGGACGACGTCGTGCGGGCCGCCGACGTCGTCGTGACGATGGGCTGCGGCGACGCCTGCCCGATTTACCCGGACAAGCAGTACACCGACTGGGACCTCGATGACCTGCGCGCGGTCGACGAAGCTGGGGCAGAAGCAGTCGCGGAGGACATCGAGCGCCGCGTGAGGGCCCTCTGGGAGGAGCTCCGTAACCGTTGACACTCTAAGTGGACTCGTCCAGGCGCTCGGAGAGAAGGCGCCGCGCCGTCGTACGCAGGAACCCGAGCGAGTCCGCGACGAGCGGCGCACCTTCTGTCCCCCGGCGGATGGTCGCGACAATCCGCCGCGTCGGACGCCCCAGACCCGAGATTGGCAGGCGCGTGACGTTCTCGGCCCCGCCGAGGCTCGCCAACCGGGGGATCAACCCGAGACCCATGCCCGCGCCCACGAGGGCCGTCGCGGTCTCCCATTCGGTCGCCTCATGCTCGACCCTCGGCGTCACGCCCACGGCAGTGAAGGCCGCGGCGAAAAGGGACCGATAGGGTGTGCCCACCGCATCTGAAATCCAGGCCTCGCCGGCGAGCTCGGCGAGGGAGATCGACTCGCGGCCGGCATGCTCGTGATCGGCCGGAATCATCACGTCCAGCGGGTCGTTGAGCAGCGTCGTCTCTTGAAAACGCGCATCGCTGCCCAGACTCGCTTCCGCCTCCGTGGCCACCACGACGGCTAGATCGATGCGTTCGGCCGCCAACAACTCGAGGCACCGGGAAGGACTCGCCTCGGCGACGTGCACGCGAACCTCCGGACGTGTCCGCCGCATGTCCGCAGCGAGTGGGACGAGCAGGTTCGACGCCGCCGTCGAAAAGCCGCCAAGTCCGAAGTCGGTCGGCGCCTCGCCGGACTCCGACATGGCGGTCGCCTTGATACGTTCCCACTCGGCGACGAGCGCGTCGCTCCGGAGGACCAGGGAACGTCCCGCTGACGTCAGCTGCAACCCCCGCCCCTCCTTCACAAGGAGTCTCATACCGAGCGAATTCTGCAGCTCCCGCAGTTGAGCAGAGACCGCCGACGGGGAGTACCCGGTGAGTTCCGCCGTGGCCGCAATGGTCCCGCAGGAGGCGAAGGCCCGCAAGGTCGTCAGACGGTGATCGATCATGCATATATTCTGCACTGTATTCGCCACAAATTCATGCTTTTTTCGCACGTTCCGCAGCTCTAACCTGAATGGACCAGCCCGTTCGCAATGACGCGACACTGGCGTTGGGCGACACCCGCCCCACCAAGTTCAGAACGACCCGGAGGAAGACATCCCCATGGCTCAAGCCGTCAAGACGAAGACCAGCTCGCGGGGCAAGGTCAGCCCCGCTCGCTCTGAGGATCAGTTCGCGGCCGTCCGCACCCTCTTCGAGAACCGGCGGGCAGGCTACTCCCTCGACGCCCCGTTCTACACGGACCCCGAAGTCTTCGCGGCCGACATGAAGGGCATCTTCGGGCAGCACTGGCTGTTCGCCGCGAGCCTCGCCGAGATCCCCGAGCCGGGGGACTACGTCACCATCGACTACGGCCCCTACTCCCTGATCATCCTCCGCACGGATGAAGGCGTGAACGCGCTGCACAACGTGTGCCGCCACCGCGGCGCGAGGGTCCTCACCGAGCCCGCCGGCACCACAGGCAACCTCGTGTGCGGCTACCACTCCTGGACGTACGACACCGAGGGTTCGCTGATCCATGCGTCGTCGCCCGGCGAGACGAACTTCGACAAGGCGTGCTTCTCCCTGAAGCGGGCGCACAGCCGCGTCGTCGCCGGACTCGTCTTCGTCTGCCTGGCCGCCGAGCCTCCCGCAGACTTCGACGAGGTCTCCAAGATCTTCGAGCCCTACGTGGCCCCGCACGAGATCGCGAACGCGAAGGTGGCCTTCCAGCAGGAGCTCATCGAAGAGGGCAACTGGAAGCTCGTGATGGAGAACAACCGCGAGTGCTACCACTGCGACGGCCACCCCGAGCTCGCCTGCTCGCTGTTCCCGACGTGGGGCCTCACCGAAGAACTCGTCCCCCCGCACCTCGAGGACGCATGGCAGCGCAACGTCGCCGCCGAGACCGCGCTGCAGGAGCGCTGCAACCGCTACGGCCTCCCCTACGAGGTCGTCGAGGAGCTCGACACCCGCATCGCCGGAATCCGCATCTCCCGCGAACCGCTGGACGGCGCAGGCGAGTCCTTCTCCGCGACGGGCCGCCGCCTCTCCAAAAAGCTGCTCGGCGACCTGCGCGACTTCCGGCTCGGTCGGTGCTCGATGCACCTGCAGCCGAACTGCTGGTTCCACCTGCTCTCGGACCACGTCATCACGTTCGCCGCGTTCCCGATCAACGAGCACCAGACCCTCGTGCGCACCACGTGGCTCGTGGCCGATGACGCTGTCGAGGGCGTCGACTACGACCTCGAATCGCTGACCTACACCTGGAAGCAGACCAACGTCCAGGACAAGAACTTCGTCGAGATGTGCCAGCAGGGCGCAGCCAGCCCCGCTTACGAGCCCGGCCCGTACATGAAGAGCGAGTACCAGGTCGAGGCGTTCATCAACTGGTACACGCAGCGCATGCAGGAGCACCTCGGATGACAGTCAGCACGACCCTCACCGCGATTCCCGACGTCCAGCGCATTCGCGGGCTGGAGATGCCGTGGAACCGAGTGTTCCAGAGCACTCCCGAGCCCGCGGGGGCGGCGCGGGCGCTGTGGCCGTGGTACCCGCAGGAATTCCTCGCGGAGTGCGTGGAGACTGTGCCCGAAGCCGGCGACATGCTCACGATCGTCCTGCGCAGGATCGACGGCGCGCCGCTGGCCTTCCGGTCGGGCCAGTACCTCAACATCGCCTTCCCCGTCGACGGCCCCGACGCGGAACCGGTGAACCGCAGCTATTCGATCTCCAGTGCACCGACACAGCCCTGGACCTTCGCGATCACCGTCAAGCGCGAGGAGGGCGGCCGAGTCTCCCAGTGGGTGCACGAAAACGTCCGCCCCGGCATGGTCCTCGACATGCTCGGACCCGTCGGCGCGTTCCACCTGCCCGACATGGACCGGAGGGCGCGGTACCTGTTTCTCGCCGCCGGAGCGGGCGTCACGCCCTTGATGTCGATGATCCGCACGATCCACTCGCTGCCCGGCCGCGCCGACGTCGTCATGCTCTACCACGGTGCCGAACCAGGGGCGTTCGCCTTCTCCCGGGAGCTGGAGCACCTCGCGTCCGTCGACTCCCGGATCAAGGTGTACTACTCCCTCGGGGACCGCAGTGTCACCGGAACGTGGCAGGGCATGGTCGGCCGATTGACCGCCCAGATGATCGACGAGGTCGTTCCCGACGCCAACGGCCGTCAGGTGTACGCCTGCGGGCCCGAGGGGTACCTGGACGTCGCGACGGATTTCCTGAGCAAGGTGGGCGTCGACGACACGTCCATCCACATGGAGTCCTTCTCCGGCAGCCGGGCCACGCGGCTCGAATACCGCGACGAGGTGGCCTTCGCCGGCGAGATCGCCGAGGAGATCGCTGCGGCGCAGGACGAGGCGCACGAGCCGGAACCGGTGACGGCTGCCCTGGACCTGTACCAGATCGCCGCCGGAGTCGAGTCGAAGGACGACGACGCCGCCGCCGAGGAGCACTACGAGACCGGGGAGGGCCTGGCGGCCGAACCGACCAGCTCCGCAGAGACCCCTGCAGAGCCGTCGTCGTTCGAAACCGTCGGCGCGGGCAGCCTGAGCATGTCCTTCCTCCGAAGCGGTTTGAACGTCAGGATCGACCCGGGTGAGGAAATTCTGGCCGCAGCCAAGAAGGCGGGCATCCGAATCGGAGCCAACTGCCAGGAAGGCATGTGCGGCTCCTGCAAGATCGTGAAGCTCTCCGGCGAGGTCGACATGCACCACCAGGGCGGCATCCGCGCACGCGAGATCGAGGCCGGCAAGTTCCTGCCGTGCTGCTCCACGGCGCAGACCGACCTCGTGCTCGACGCCTGACCGCACCGGTGGCCCGCGATCGGGCAACCCACCAAGCATCAACACCACTTACCAAGAATTTAGGGAGTCC
Source organism: Kocuria rosea subsp. polaris (assembly GCA_023896275.1). Classification (GTDB taxonomy): domain Bacteria; phylum Actinomycetota; class Actinomycetes; order Actinomycetales; family Micrococcaceae; genus Zhihengliuella; species Zhihengliuella polaris_A. The sequence goes on from MLDA01000009.1 coordinate 133,228, forward strand.
ACCGTGTCTCACACCTCACCGAGGATCGTCATCATCGGCGCTGGAATCGTCGGCGCGAACCTCGCAGACGAGCTGGTCCAGCTCGGCCACACGAACACCCTCGTCCTTGAGCAGGGGCCGCTGGGGATCCCCGGCGGTTCGACGTCGCACGCTCCGGGCCTCGTCTTCTCCTCGAACGGGTCGAAGTCGATGACCGAGTTTGCGCAGTACACCATCGACAAGCTGACCGGCTTGGTCGGCGACGACGGCCGTGGCTCCTTCCTGCCGGTCGGCGGCCTGGAGATCGCGACCAACGAGGAGCGTCTGCAGGACCTGCACCGTCGTGCCGGATGGAACCGCTCGTACGGCGTCGAGGCCGACGTTATCGATGCGGCCGAGTGCCTGAAGAAGTTCCCCATGCTCAATCCTGAAAAGGTGCTTGGCGGATTGTTCACCCCGGGTGACGGCCTCGCTTTGGCCGCCAAGGGAACCCAGCTGGTCATGGAGCGCGCCAAGGCCGCGGGCGTCGAATTCCGCGACCGCACCATCGTGACCGATATCGAGCAGTCCGGTGGCAAGGTCACCGCAGTCATCGCCGGCGAGGAGCGCTTCGAAGCCGACATCGTGGTCTCCTGCGCCGGTTTCTGGGGGCCGGCCATCGGCAAGATGGTGGGTACCGCGGTTCCCCTGCTGCCGCTGGCGCACCAGTTCGTCTGGAGCACCCCGGCACCGAGCCTGGCCGGAGTGAACGAGCTGCCGAACGGCGCCTCGCGTCCGATCCTGCGCTATCAGGACAAGGATCTCTACTACCGCGAGTGGGGCGACCGCATCGGCATCGGTTCCTACGCGCACCGCCCGATGCCCGTGGATCTGGACACTCTGCCGGTCTACAAGCCCGAGGACATCACCAGCGAGAAGATGCCCTCCTCGCTGCCCTTCACCTTGGAAGACTTCGCCCAGCAGTGGGAAGACACCAAAGAGATCCTGCCGGATCTGCGCAACACCGAGATCCAGCGTGGCTTCAACGGCATCTTCTCCTTCACGCCGGACGGCGGCTCGTTGGTCGGCCAGTCCCGCGAGGTTGACGGATTCTTCGTGGCCGAGGCCGTCTGGGTTACGCACGCACCTGGTATCGCTAAGGCCGTCGCCGAGCTCCTCGTTACGGGCACCTCGAAAACAGACCTGTCCGACTGCGACCTGAATCGGTTCGAGGACATGCAGACCACCGCAGAGTACGTCGAGGAGACGTCGAAGCAGAACTTCGTCGAGATCTACGACGTGCGCCACCCGCTGGAGCCGCGCACCAGCCCGCGCGATGTTCGCCTCAGCCCGTTCCACGAGCAGCAGAAGGCGCTGGGCGCTTTCTACCTCGAGGGCACAGGATGGGAGCGCCCGCACTGGTTTGAGGCCAACGCCGCACTGCTCGACGAGCTGCCGGCCGAATGGGCGGCCCCCGAGCGTGACGAGTGGTCGAACAAGTTCCACTCGCCGATCGCCGCGGTCGAAGCTTGGAAGACCCGCACAGCGGTGGCGATGTTCGACATGACACCGCTTAAGCGCCTGGAGATCACCGGCCCCGGCGCCGGTCAGTTGCTCCACGGCCTGACCACCTCGAGCATGCTGCGCAAGCCGGGTGCGGTGAGCTACACCCTGCTGCTGGATGCAGCCGGTGGCATCACCAGCGACATCACTGTGGCGCGCCTGTCCGAAGAGCTGTATCAGGCCGGCGTGAACTCCAACGTGGACCTGGCCTACCTGTCCCGCGAAGCGCGCAAACAGACCGCCGCCGACCCCGCGAAGTGGGCAGCCGTGCGGGACATCACCGCCGGCACCTGCTGCATCGGCCTGTGGGGACCATACGCCCTGGACCTGATCAACAAGATCACCCGCGATGACCTGAGCAAGGAGGGCCTGAAGTACTTCAACGCCAAGCAGGTCTCACTCAGCGGCATCCCGGTAACCGCGATGCGTCTGTCCTACGTCGGCGAGTTCGGCTGGGAGCTGTACGCCTCGGCCGACGTCGCGCACAAGCTCTGGGACGTGATTTGGGAAGCCGGCCAGGAATTCGGCGTCATCGCCGGTGGCCGCGAAGCCTTCCAGTCGATGCGTCTGGAGAAGGGCTTCCGCTCCTTCGGTACCGACATGACCAGCGAGCACGAGCCGAACCAGGCCGGCCTCGGCTTCGCGGTCAAGGCCTCGAAGACCGACGACTTCGTCGGAAAGAGCTCGCTGGAGGCCCGCGCAGCGGCGGCAACCAAGCGCCTGCGCTGCCTGACCATCGACGACGGCACTTCGGTGGTCCTCGGTAAGGAACCGGTCTTCATCGACGGCGTGGCCAGCGGCTACGTGACGAGCGCGACTTACGGCTACACGGTGCGTAAGCCCATCGCCTACGCCTGGCTGCCGAAGTCGGTAGAGACCGGGGACTCAGTCGAGATCGAGTACCTCGGGCGACGGATCGCCGCCACCGTCGTGGACGACCCACTGTACGACCCGGAAATGACACGCCTGCGCGGATAGTTCGAGCTGGTGACGGCGGACGGAACGAGACACCCGTCCGCCGTCACAATGATTCGTAGCCGCACCAGTTTCCCGGCGTGAAATAGACGACTCAAGAACTCGTCCCACTTCGAATCATTTCTCAAGCCACCACTTATCGGCCCTGAGCTATTGACCGATCTGCGCACATAGGCTCAGCACCACATCACGACTCGATTTTCAACGCTGAGCATCCGCAATCAATCCTCCGATGCCTCCCCCCTGAAGCACCCGACCTAGGTGCCAAGCCGCAGTACTCCTCGTGCATGACGAGTTTAGCCAGCCGCGAGGCGTCCAGTAACCTCTGCGAACGAAATGATTCACGCCGCCTTCTGAAACCCCGGCGAAATGTCATTCGGAGATGATTGTCTTACACCACAGAAAAGCATTCATTTTATTGCGAAAGAGGCATCTTTATGTCAGCTTCACCCACAGAACATAAGGCGGGCTCCGCCTCCAGATCGAAGATTTTGAAACCCGTCTTCATCCCCGCGTCGATTGTGATCTTCGCGCTGCTCATCGCCACGGTGGTCTTCAGTCGGGTCGCCGGCGACGCACTCGAGGAGGCCACCGGGGATCTCAACGCTGCGATTTCCGACGGCGTCGGCTGGTGGTACGTGATCGCGGTCAACATCTTCCTGGCGTTCGCGATCTACTTCGCGGTCTCGAAGATCGGGCGCATCCGGCTCGGCCGCGACGACGAGCAGCCCGAGTTCGGGATCGCCTCCTGGTTTTTCATGCTCTTCAGCGCCGGCATGGGCATCGGGCTGGTCTTCTTCAGCGTCGCCGAACCCCTGAGCCACTACATCACGACCCCCTACGGCGTGGAGTCAGAGACGACGGACGCGGTGAACACGTCGATGGGCGTCGTGATGCTGCACTGGGGCCTGCACCCGTGGGCCATCTACGCGATCGTCGGCCTGGGCCTGGCCTACATGACCTTCCGCCGCGGCCGTCCGCTGGCCGTGCGCTGGCTGCTCGAGCCGCTGCTGGGCCGCGAGCGGGTCGAGGGATGGATCGGGCACGTGATCGACACGGTCGCGATCGTCGGCACCCTGTTCGGCGTGGCGACCTCGTTCGGCTTCG